>CAZTTY010000006.1:0-98036 GCA_964616815.1 uncultured Gemmatimonadaceae bacterium
CACCCCCATGTACGCCCCGAACGCCCGGGGGGGGGGTACGGGTGTTCGCGGGCGCGTCCGCTTTGCTCACCAGCCCTCTACATCGATTACCCGACCCCGTCGCTTACTGCGCGATGTCGTACTCCTTCGGCGGCTCGGTGTTCAGCAGCCACCTCACGAAGTAGTCCCAGCGCCGGCGCATCATGTAGTTGGAATCCACGCCGTAGCCGTGGCGCTGATTCGGGAGAATGAGGAGATCGAAGTCCTTGTTCGCCTTGATCAACGCATCGACCACCAGATAGGTGTTGTACGGCGGCACGTTGTCGTCCACGCCTCCGTGCGCGAGCAGGAGGTGGCCTTTCAGATTTTTCGCCAGGTACTGGTTGGCCTCCGGCTCGTAGTTGTCGCTGCCATCGGGATTGCGGACGAGCAGGCCCTGATAGCGCTCACCCCAGTCGTCCTCGTACTGACGCTGGTCGTGGTTCCCGGACTCCGATATTCCGACGTCGAAGAAGTCCGGATAGCGGAACATGGCGTCGGCCGTGGCGAAGCCGCCGCCGGAGTGGCCGTAGATCCCCACGCGATCGATGTCGATGAACGGATAGCGCTCGGCGAGCTGCTTCATCCCGGTCACCTGGCTGGGAAGCGTGTTGTCGCGACCCATCTTCCCGTAGTAGTAGTCGTGGAACGACTTCGACCGGTTCGGCGTCCCCATCCCGTCGATGGTGACCACCACGAACCCGAGCTCCGCCAGCGCCTGGCGGTCGCCGCGCGCGGCGACGAAGGAGCGCGAGCCCACGCTGCCGCTTTGCGGACCGGGGTACGGGTTGTTGATGATCGGATACTTCTTCGTGCTGTCGAGGTTCGTGGGGACGAACATCTGCCCGTAGATGTCGGTCTTTCCATCGGGGCCCTTCATCGTGACGGGGATCGGCGGCTTCCAGCCCGTGGCGAGGAGGCGCGAGATGTCCGTCTTCTCGAGCTGCATCCGCACCTTCCCCTTCGCGTCGCGCAGCACCACCACCGGCGGTACGTCCGGCTGCGAGTAGCTGTCCACGATCCAGCGCGAATCGGGTGAAAGCTGGATGGTGTGGTCGCCGACTTCCGGAGTGAGCGACGCGACACGCTTTCCATCGAGGCCGATGCGGTAAAGGTGCCGGAAGTACGGGTCCTGCCCCGGCTCGCGTCCCAGCGCTACGTACCAGATGGTGCGCGCCTTCTCATCCACCTTCACGATCTGCGACACGGGGCCTTCACCGTCGGTGATCTTGTTCTTCAGCTTCCCAGTGTTCAGGTCGTAGAGGTAGAGCTGGCCCCAGTCGTCGCGCTGCGAATACCAGATCAGCTCGTTCGTTCCCCAGAGCACGTCCCAGCCGGTGCGCGACTCGAACTGCGTGGGAACCGTCTCATCGAACACGGTGCGGACCTCGCCGGTCTCGGTGTCGGCGATCCGGAAAGTCGCCGACTTGTGATCGCGCGACGTGGAGACGAGGGCGAGCTTCGAGCCGTCGGGGCTGAATTCGTAGTCGCGCATCGAGATGTTGTCGCCGAGCGTGGCGCGGTGGTAGTCGCGCGGCATCCTCAGACGCGTGATCCTGCCGCTCTCCACATCGATCACCACGCGCTCGAGCATGGCCACCACGCTGTCGCCCGGGAGCGGGTACTTCCACTGCTGCAGCACCGGGTGTCCCTTCTCGCTGGTGTGCACCAGGTACATCTCGCCGACGTTGCGCTCGTCCTGCTGCTGGGTGGCGATCTTTCTGGAGTCCGGCGACCAGAGCAGGATGGCGCGATCGCTGTGCGTCCAACCCGCGTTGTCGGTGGCGTAGCCGAAGTTCTCGACGCCGTCGGCGGTGAGCCGCTTCTCCCGGCCGCTGGCGAGATCGCGCACCCAGAGATTCCAGTCGCGGATGAATGCGAGCTTCTTGCCATCCGGCGAGCGCACTCCACCGTCGTCCTCGACAGGGCCGAAGCGCGTCCGCCTCACCGGTTCGCGCCGCGCACCGAGCTTCGTGCACGATGCGTTGGCGAGCACGCAGCTCCAATGGTTGCTGCCGGCATCGAACTCGATGCTCCGCCCGTCCTTCGCGAGATCGAAGCTCTCGAACGGAAGCTTCGTTTCGGAGAAACTGCTGTCCATCGCGCGCGACATCGCGGCCGCGATAGCGGAGTGGTCGAAGGCGCGCGCGCGGCTCTTCTTCGACGGGTTCACGACGATGAACTCGTGACCATTCGCCACTTCGTTCCGGTACCAGAAACGTCCGTCCGGAAGCCAGTGCGCCGTCACCTGGCCGCCGACTACCAGCGGGTCCACGTTCTGCCGGAGGAAGCGGACGGCGCGGTCGTAGTCGGCGGTGGTGATCTTCGAGGACTGCGCCCACGCGGGAGCAGATGCCGCGAAGCAGGCGGCCAGAATCGCGAAGACGTGAACGCGAAACCGATAGCGGTAGGATGAGATATGACCGGGCGGGCGGCCTGCGCGCAGTGACATGCGGGGCTCCATCTTGGCTGACGTACGAGGGGATGGTCGACGGTGCGACACTCGGAATGCCCGCGCGAAAGCCGCGACCACTGCCGAGTCAGGTAGCAATATCGGCTGTGGCTCACCGGCACGGCAAGGATGCACAGATGCTTCGAGCCGTGACGCGGTTCTGGACGAAGCTCAGCGACTCGCGACGGCCTGCACGGAACGACGCGACAGCACGCCCACCAGCAGCAGCGTCACGATGATCTGCACGAAGACGAGGCTCACCACGAGAAGCGGGCGGCCGGCCAGATAGATCTCGGGACCGGGGATCTTCACGGACAGCAGGGAAAGATTCGCGAAGTTGCCGAGCACTATCAGGGCGAGCATGCCGCCCCCGCCCCGCCAGATCCGCCAGCACGCGATTCCGTACGCCATCTCGACGAGGAACGCGGCGAAAGGCGCGGCGTCGTACAACCCGGTCCCCAACTTCGGCGACGAGATCCCCGGCAGGAGCACGATATCGTGGCCGTGCGTGAGAAGGTCGAGCGCCAGGTGCGACGCGATGCCCAGCCCCACGGCGCGGCCGAGCGCCTGGCGCCCGAATCCGAACTCGATGACGAGCCACGCGAGCAGCGCGGCGCCGAGCGGCACGCCCACCGAATGCGAGTAGGGCATGTACGCGAGGTGGATATCGGCCACGCTTCTGACCGTCGCCGCCGTGGTCGTGCGCTCGATGCCCATGAAATTGAACGCGACCCAGGCCAGCTCCATCGCCTGGACGGCGATGAGAATCGGCGCGATGTGAACGGCCGGGAAACGGCGCTTGATCACCAGCGCGGTCGCGGCGTGATCCATTGCAAACATCGATACCCCGACAGGATGAGGTGCGCGGATGGGTTAGCATTCGCTAACCTCACCCGCAAGAAAATCACACGATGAGTCGCCGCAGCAGGGCAACCACATCGCCGTGCAGCCGCCGCGCGGGCCCCGGGATCGCGCCCACCTGGATCATCCTTCCCAACTCGGCCAGCGTGCCTTCGACGCTGGCCGCCGCCACATCGGGGTCGATACCGTCGGCCCCCGCCCCCGCCCCCGCCCCCTCTCCCTTCCGCACCTTCGGCGACTCCGATACGAGCGACCTGGCGAGCCCGATCATCGTTCTGCGACGTACCGAACGCTTCGCCCTGGGCCAGAGCACGCGGGCGCTGTCCGACAGGAACGCGATCACCTCGGGCTCCTCGTCGAGGAACCGGAGCCAGCGTTCGATGTAAGCCTCGAGCTTCTCGTCGAACGAGTCCGCGGTGGAGAGCGCCGCCTCGCAAGCCGTCCATACGCGGGCGTGACAGAGCTCGAACAGGTAGAGCGCGAGATCATCCTTCCCCGCGAAGTGCTTGTACAGCGCCGGGTTGGTGTAACCGCTCTCTTCGGCGATGTCGCGGATGCTGGTGGCCGCCAGCCCGCGCTCGCTGAAGAGCGCCAGCGCGGCACGAAGGATTTCCCGCTTCGCGGGCGGATCGTCCGGACGAACATAGAACGGAGAAGACGCGGCCATGCAGGTATGGTTAGCGACTGCTAACTACAGACGCAAGGGGGGAATGGGGGCCATGATGCCGAGCCGGGCAGCGATGGATCCGAGCGAGCCAGCGGGAAGGCAAAACCGGAGCAGGGATTCGCGAACTGGAGCGCCCCCAACGCGACTACATTGATCGCGAGGAGGATCGAACATGAGCTCTGCCACGAATCAGTCGACCACTCGGGAGCACGATGCTCCCGGCACCGAGGCGCCTCGCGAGACACCCCTTCACATGGGTGCGGAGGAGTTCCGCCGCGCGGGCCACGCGTTGATCGATTCGCTGGCAGCCTTTCTCGAGTCGATACCGGAGCGACCGGTCACCCGCGGGGAGTCGCCCGATGAGATCCGCGACGCGCTCGATTCCACGGCGCAACTCCCCGATACCGGAAGCGACGCGGCCGCGCTCTTCCAGGACGCGGTTCATCTCCTGTCCGAGCATTCGCTGCTCAACGGGCACCCGCGTTTCTTCGGCTACATCACATCTTCCCCGGCCCCGATCGGGATGCTCGCCGATCTACTCGCCGCGGCGGTGAACCCCAACGTGGGTGCGTGGCGGCTCTCGCCGATGGCCACCGAGATCGAGGCGCAGACGGTTCGCTGGATCGCCGAGCTGGTGGGCTACCCCACCTCCTGCGGCGGCCTCCTCGTGAGCGGCGGCAACATGGCGAACATGGTCGGACTCTTCGCCGCGCGTGCGGCCGCCGCGGAGTGGGACGTGCGCGCGCACGGAGTGGCTGCCGCCGACGCCCGGCCGCTCCGCGTCTACGCGTCGAAGGAAACGCACACCTGGCTGCAGAAGGCGTCCGATCTCGCCGGACTCGGCACCGACTCCGTACGCTGGATGGCGACCGACGACGATCTGCGCATGGACGTGGGCGAGCTGCGCGCCGCGATCGAGCGCGATCGGGCGGCGGGCGAGCTGCCCATGATGGTGGTGGGAACCGCGGGCTCGGTGAGCACGGGCGCCGTGGATCCCCTCACGGCGATAGCCGAGCTGTGCCGGCGCGAGAAGATCTGGTTTCACGTGGACGGCGCCTACGGTGCGTTCGCCGCCGCTCTTCCCGATGCGCCGGCGGAATTGCGCGCGCTGTCGCTCGCCGATTCGGTAGCGATGGACCCGCACAAGTGGCTGTACGCTCCGCTGGAGACGGGATGCGTACTAGTGCGCGACGCCGAGCGCCTGCGCAGGGCGTTCTCGTACCACCCGCCGTATTACCACTTCGGGCAGGAGGCCACGAACTTCGTCGACCTCGGTCCGCAGAACTCCCGCGGATTCCGCGCGCTGAAGGTGTGGCTGGCGCTGCGGCAGGTGGGACGCGAGGGCTACGTTCGGATGATCGGCGATGACGTCCGGCTCGCGGAGATGCTGCACGCGGCAGTGGCCGCGCACGCCGACCTGGAGCCGTTCACGCTCGCGCTCAGCATCTCGACCTTCCGCTACGTGCCTCGCGACCTGCGCGGGCGGCTCGGCCACGAGCGCGTCGAGCGCTATCTGGATTCACTCAACGAGGAGCTCCTGGAGCGCATCCAGCTATCCGGCGAGGCATTCGTCTCGAACGCGGTGATCCGCGATCGCTACGTGCTGCGCGCCTGTATCGTGAACTTCAACACCACACTCGCCGACGTCGAAGCGCTGCCGGAGATCGTGGCGCGGATCGGGCGCGAGACGGACGGGGAGCTGAGACCGGGCGCGCGGCTCTGAAGGAGCCGTTCCACGAGGTCGCCGAGCGGGGTCAGACCCTCTCGAAGGAAGCTTACCCCGTCGAACCACGGGACCCGGAGTCCGGCCCCCGTCCATCCGTTGCAGGCGCGCCGGATCACGCCGAGCGCTTCCGATACTGGCGTACGGCGAGCGTGAGTACGACTACGCCGGTGGCCGCGAGTATCCCGATCTGATCCGCCACGTCGCCCAGACTCGCCCCCTTGAGCAGGACCTCGCGCATCAACCGAACGAAGTGCGTTATCGGGCTCGCCTCCGCTATCCACTGTGCCCAGCGCGGCATACCGCTGACAGGCGTGAAGATCCCGCTCATCAGGATGTAGACCAGCATTATCGCGAAGTTCACGAACATCGCCTGCTGCTGCGTCTCGGCCACGGTAGAGACCCAGAGACCGATTCCCAGCGCGGCCACCAGATACACGCCAGCGGCGAAGAATACGACCAGCAGGCTGCCGCGCATCGGCACATCGAACACGAGCCATGCGAGCACGAGCCCGATGGCGAGGTCGAGGAGCGCGAGGCTCCAGAGCGGGATCAACTTGGCCGCTATGAAGCTCGAGCGCTTCACGGGCGTCACGTTGAGCTGGTCGAGCGTGCCCGATTCCTTCTCGCGCACGATGTTCATGGCTGTCAGCAGCGTTCCCACCATCGTCACCAGCACCACCAGTATCCCCGGCACCATGAACGAGGTGTACTCGAGATCCGCGTTGTACCAGCCGCGCTGTCGGACATCCACGGTACCCCGCCCCCGACTCGGCGGCGCCTCGGCGAACGCCCCGACCGATGCGAGAGCGGGGCTCACGCGCGCACCGAGCTCCGCCGAGTAGCGGGCCAGGATGCTGGCGGCGTACGACCGGGTGACCGCCGCCGCGGCGCCATCTTCCGCATCGAGCACGAGCTGCACGGGCGCGCGCCGGAGTCGTACGATGTCGCGCTCGAAACCGTGCGGTATCACGAGTATCGCATCCGCATCGCGCGCGAGCAGCGCGTCGTTCGCACGTGCCACCGACTGCGACGCGTGCGTGGGAACGAAGCGGCGCGATGCCGCCAGCCGATCGACGACTCCGCGCGACATCGGCGTGTGGTCCATGTCCACCACGTACAGCCGCGCGCTCTTCACCTCGAACGTGGCCGCGTTGGCCAGTACCAGCATCTGCGCCAGCGGCATCACGAAGAGCATCGTGACTATGGTGCGGTCGCGGAAGATCTGCAGGAACTCCTTGCGGAGGAGAAAGCGGAGCGCGCGCACGATCAGGCCAGCCTCGGCTCGAAGCTCCGGATTGCCACCAGCATCAACACGAGGAGCATCAGGCCGAGCACCGCCAGCGGCTGCCAGAGGTATTCCACGCCCACGCCCTTGAGCATGATCCCGCGCGCGATGACTATGAACCAGCGGGCGGGGATGACCAGGGTTACCGGCTGCAGCCATCCGGGGAGGCTCGCGATGGGGAAGATCATCCCCGAGAGGAGGGTGGTGGGCAGCATCGTGCCCGCCATCGCGCCGAGCATGGCGGCGCGCTGCGAGCCGGTTCGCGCCGCGATCAACACGCCTAGTGCGAGCCCCACCATGGCATAGAGCGTCGAGGCGAAGAGGAGCAGCGCGACGCTCCCGCGGAAGGGCACGTCGAATATGATCCACGCCGCGACGAGCGCGGTGAGCACGTTGGCGAAGGCGAGTCCCAGGTAGGGAAGCACCTTGCCCACGATTATCTGCCAGGGACGCAGCGGCGAGACGAGCAGTATCTCCATGGTGCCGCGCTCCTTCTCGCGCGAGAGCGAGATCGCGGTCATCAGCGCCGTCACCATCGTGAGCACCAGCGCGATCAGCCCCGGCACGAAGAGATTGACGCTCTCGAGCGACGGATTGAAGCGCATCCGCGTCCGGGGCACGATAGCGACACCCTGCGCTCCGGCGCCCGACTCCGCCTGGTAGCGCGCTATGACGGCGGTGGCGTACGCCTGCATCCGGCTCCCCGTATTCGGATCGGAAGCGTCGCTCACGACCTGGATCCGGGCCGGGGTTCCCGCGGCGAGTCGGTCGGCGAAGCCGGACTCGAACACCACGGCGACGTCAGCTCTTCCACGCCGGAAGAGCGGCTCGACGGCCGCGATGTTGCGCGATACGGCCACGAGATCGAAGCGGCCGTTGCCGAGGAAGCGGCTGCGCAAGGCGGCGGTCGCGTAGTCGGGTGCCGGGTCCACTATCACCAGGCGGATGTCTTTCACGTCGTTGCGCAACGCGAAGCCGAAGAGCACCACCATCGCCAGCGGGAGGACGAGCAGGATCACCAGAGTCTGGCGATCGCGGAGTATGTGCCTGACTTCCTTCGCCATGAACGCGGCGAGCGCGGAGCGTGAGCGCTTCACGGTCGGCTACTCCCCGTTCCGGTCCCGCTCGGCGGGACGCGTGGGCGCGCTCTCGGCGGCACCGGCCGGCCGCGCGATCCGCACGAACAGTTCGTCGAGCGTGTCGACCCGGTTCTCGCGCTTCAGTTCATCGGGAGTACCCATCGCGGCGATCCGTCCGTCCACCATGATGGAGACACGGTCGCAATACTCGGCCTCATCGAGATAGTGGGTGGTGACGAACACCGTGGTGCCACGCGCGGCCGCCCGGTAGATCATCTCCCAGAACTGGCGCCGCGTTATCGGATCCACTCCGCCGGTCGGCTCGTCCAGGAAGACCACCGCCGGCTGGTGCAGGAGCGCGACGGAGAAGGCGAGTTTCTGCTTCCAGCCGAGCGGGAGAGCCGCGACGCGCTCGTCGGCCGCGTTCTCGAGCCGCAGCTCGGCGATGAGGGCGCCGCCGCGCTCGCGGATAGCCGTGTCGTCGAGCCCGTAAATGCCGCCGTACAGAGTGATGTTCTCGCGGACGGTGAGGTCCTCGTAGAGCGAGAAGCGCTGACTCATGTAGCCGATGCGGCGCCGCACCTCGTCCGCTTCCGAGAGCACGTCGTGGCTCGCCACGCTCGCGCTTCCCGATGTGGGGGCGAGCAGTCCGATGAGCATCTTGATGGCCGTGGTCTTCCCCGCCCCGTTGGCGCCGAGGAAGCCGAACACCTCGCCCTCTTCCACGTGGAAGGTGATCGCATCCACGGCCGTGAAGTTTCCGAATCGCCTGGTGAGATCGTGCACGTCGATGGCTGGCGTCATGCGGCGGCCGCCTCCGGCGCGCCCATGAGCGCCATGAACGTGTCCTCGATCCCCGGACGTATCGGTGCGACGTAGGCATCGGCGAAGCCCTTCGAGCGGAGATAGCTCCGCACATCCTCCTCGATCGCGGCCGGGTCGCTCCCGGTACGCGAATCGCCGTAATGCAGCTCCTCGCCGAAGGGGAAAGCCGAAGTCGCGTGCGGGTGGGAGCGCAGTGCACCGAGCATTCCGTATCGGTCGCGCCCGCGCACGGCGAAGAGCGGGTAGGGGAAGCGCTCGCCGATCGCGTCGGGCGCATCGACGGCCAGTATGCGTCCCCGCTGCACGAGGGCGACCCGGTCGCAGCGGCTCGCTTCATCCATGTAGGGTGTGGAGACCATCATCGGGAGTCCCGAGTCGCGCAGCGAATCCAGCAGGTCCCAGAACTCGCGCCGCGACACGGCATCCACGCCCGTGGTGGGTTCGTCCAGGAAGAGGATCTCGGGCCGGTGAACGAGCGCGCACGAGAGGGCGAGTTTCTGCTTCATCCCGCCGGAAAGGGCGCCGGCGCGCCGGTCGCCGAAGGGCTCGATCTGCCGGTAGATCGGCTCGATGAGCTGGTAGCCCTCGTCGATAGTGGTACCGAATACCGACGCGAAGAACTCGAGATTCTCCCGCACGCTCAGGTCGGGGTAGAGCGAGAAGCGGCCGGGCATGTAGCCCACGCGCCGCCGTATGGTCCACATGTCGCGCACGACATCGAGGCCCAGTACCGAGGCGCTCCCGGCATCCGGCAGGAGCAGCGTCGCGAGTATGCGAAAGAGCGTCGTCTTTCCGCCGCCATCGGGCCCCACGAGGCCGAACAGTTCCGCGCGCTCGAGCTCCAGCGAGACGTCGTCGAGCGCGACGGCGGCTCCGAAGCGCTTGGTCACGCCTTGCACGACCAGCGGCGCGTCGCTCACGGCCGGCTCCCTTCCGGATGCGGCGCCGGCGGGCGCGCGGGAGCGGCGCCGAAGGCGACGTCGGCCGGCATCCCGATCTTCAGCGCGCCATCCGGATTCGGAACGCGTATCTTGACCGCGTACACCAGATCCGTGCGCTCGTCGCGCGTCTGGACCGGCGTGGGGGTGAATTCCGCGCTGGAAGCGATCCACGTGACCGTGCCGGGGATGCTCGCGAGCTCTCCGCCGCCACGGTCCACGTGCACCTCCGCCCGCTCGCCGAGCCGCACCGACGCGAGCTGATCGCCGGTGATGTAGGCGCGCAGGTCGAGAGTGTCGAGGTCGGCGATCTTGTACAGCGGCTGCCCCGACTGCACCACTTCGCCCTCGCGGGCGTACACCGCGAGCACGGATCCGGTGGCGGGGTTCACCACGCTGCTCCTCCCTATCCGGTCGGCTACCTGCTCCACGCGCGCCTGATTCGAGGCCACGTCCAGAGCGACGCTCCTGCGCTGTGCCTCGAGCGCACCCATCTGGGCGACGAGTGTCTTGTAGTCGCGCTCCGCCTGGTCGAGCTGCTGCGTAGTGGCGGCCTTCCGCGCGTACAATCTCCGGACGCGCTCCCAGGCGCGCTGCGCGATGTCGCGCTGCACCTGGAGCACCCGGAGCTGCTCGCCCACTTCCGTGCGGCGGGCGTTCGCCGCGGCGCGCTGCGCCACGAGCTGCGCGCGCTCGAACGAGAGCTGGGTAGTGTCTATCACGGCTACCACGTCGCCACGCTCGATCCGGAGCCCTTCCGCCGGAACGAACCGCTCGACCTGGCCGCTCGTCTGCGCGGAGACCACCACTTCGATCGCCTCGAAGTTGCCGTAGGCATCCGGCTCGGGTGCCCCGCCGCAGGCTGCCAGGCTGGCGGCGATTGCCAGCGCGACCGCTGCGCGGAGCCGCACGCTGGCCGCGGCGGCCGGGCGGCGCACTGCACGATGTGCCATGGTCATCGCCGCACCTCCATTCCGGTGAGTGTCAGAAAACGTTCGCGCGCCCTCGCGAGCTCCACGCGATGGGTCGCTCGTGCGAGGCGTGCATCGAGTGCGTCGGTTTCGCGGTCCACGTACTCGGCCGAGGTCACCACTCCCTCGTCGAAGCGGATTCGCGTCTCGTCGAGGACCTGCTCGCGCAGCGCGATGATCGTGTCGTCGGCGGCGAGCGTGTTCCGCAGGCGGTCGATCGTCGCCAGCTCGCTCGCGACTCCGCGGCGCAGCCGCTCCGTGAAGGCGTTCTCCTCGGTGTTCACGATCTCGCGTTCGAGCGCCAGCTCCTCCCGCGCGCGACGCGTGCTTCCCCAGTCGAACGGCGACCATTCCACGCGCACGCCCGCGAGCCAGTAGTCGTCGAACTCCGTGCCCAGCGGGTTGAGCGCCGGCCGTCCGTACCCCACTCTGCCGAACGCCGAGATGCGCGGCTGGCTGCGCGCCGCCAGCAACCCGCTCCGCCGCTCGATCACGTCCCTGCTGCGCGCGAACTCGGTGTACTCGGGACGCGCGCGCAGCGTATCCAGAGCCGCGCGAGCATCCGCCACGCTTGCGGCGGCATCGGGGAGCACGAGCGAGTCCGAGCGGGCGACGTCCTCTCCGATGAGGCCACCGAGCACCGCGAGCGCGGCGCTCCGCGCCGCATCGAGCTCAGCGAGCGACTGGCGAGTACGAAGCAGCTCGGCCTCGATCGCGGCACTTTCGCCGGGCAGCGCGCTCCCTTCATCCACGCGATCTCGCGTCTGGCGGAGGCGGGCATCGAGGTCCGCCGCCACGGTCGCCAGCTCCGCGCGCCGGGCAGCGGCGAGGAGTGCGCCGAAGTAGGCGTCGCTCACTTCCTGGCGCAGTGCGTACAACGCGTTCCGAACGCGCGCCTGCGACCGGGAGAGTGTGGCTCGCTCGACGCCGCGGCGCGCGCCGCGCGATGGGTCGTACAGCATCTCGCTCGCTTCGAGGTGCGCGTCGTAGCTGTCGTGCGGCGGCAGCGGCGGGCTCGCCCCGCCGGGGAAGGCGAGCGGTATCTCCGGCACATCCGACTGATACTGCCCCTGCGCGGCCAGGCCGAGCGCGGGCAGACGTTCGGCATCCAGCGTGCGCCGCCGGAGTGCCGACTGCGCCGCGAGAATGTCGACCTGGCGTGCGCGCGGATCGTGCTTCACGGCTGCGGCCTGCGCCGCGTCCAGGGTGAGAGTGCGGCGCTGCACCGCGCCCTGTGCGGGCACGGCGCCCTGCGACTCCAGAACGAGCATCGCTGCGGCCAGCACCGCCGCGCGGATCGGGGATGGCGGCATCATGGTTTCAACCCCCGGATGATGAAGCCGGGCAGCTCCCGGCGCCGTTCGTCGAGGAATCGATCGAACGACTCGTCGTCCATGCCGAGGAGCGCCCCGAGGAGCGGCCGCGCGAGGAAGGGCATCACGCAGAGCGCCACCATGTTCACGAAGAGCTGCTCGGCGGCGATGGGCCGGATGGCGCCGTCGGCGGCCGCCTGGCGGAGCTGCGCGTCGAGGTTCTCGCGCACCGAGCGGGCGGCATCGAGAGCGGCCGGGCCGGCGGCATCGATGAGCTCCGTGAGCCGCTCCGGCTGCTGGTGCAGCTCGGAGACGAGGTAGCCGGGGATGAAGGGTGCCTGGCGAACGCCATCTATGTAGAGATCGACGAAGCGCCGGACTTTCTCCTCGATCGACGCTCTCGAGCCGAGGAGCGCGGCGAGCTCCGGGAGAAGACGTCCGGCGACCTCGGCGAAGACGGTGGCGGCGAGACGGTCCTTGGAGCGGAAGTAGTAATGGAGCAGCGCCTGATTGACACCGGCCTCGGCGGCGATTTCCTGCATGCGCGCGCCGGCCGTCCCGCGCCGGATGAAAACCCTGCGCGCCGCGGCGAGGATGCGCTGTTCGGTGGCGCCGTCCTTCACGTTCTGGTTCTGCTCGACTTGATCATCCATATAGATTAACTAGTTAGTTAAGGCATATGATGTACGCTTTCCCGCCGGGATGCAAGGGGGTAGCCGGCGCATCGCCTTTTTGCTGACAATCAACATCGTTGATGTTGATTATCAGCAGAGAGGGTATATATTGTCCGGCAGCACATGACGACCCCGCCGCAACCACCCCCTACACCGGTCCTTCCGCGCGCCGCGGGACGCCTCTACCAGAAGGCGCTCGATACGATGCGCGTGGTAGTCGTCACCGGCCCTCGACAGGCAGGCAAGAGCACATTCGTGCTCTCCCACCCAAGTACCGCGGCGCGACCGTACTTCACCCTCGACGATTCCGCCACGCTGATCGCCGCGCAGACCGACCGGCGCGCGTTCGCCAGGAGCGAGACGGAGATGACCATCGACGAGGTGCAGCGCGATCCGGAGCTCATCCTCGCCATCAAGACCGTCGTCGATGCAGTGCACCCGCCCCGCCGCGGCCAGTTCGTGCTCACGGGATCGGCGAACCTCCTGATGATGAAGCACGTGGGTGATTCCCTGGCGGGCCGCGCCTTCTACCTCCGTCTCTGGCCGCTCGCCCGCCGCGAACAGCTCGGATTCGGCACGGCCGGAATCTGGACGCAGTTCTTCGACACGCCCACCGATGACTGGCTGGACATGGTTCGCGCCGAATCCGCTCCGGCAGAAGAGTGGCAGAGCGCGGTGCGGAGAGGTGGATTCCCGGCGGCGGTACTGGAGGAGCCCGACGACGAAGCCCGGTCGCTCTGGTTCGACGGCTACGTGGCCACCTACCTGGAGCGGGACCTGCGCGACCTTCAGACGGTGGGCAACCTGCCCGCCTTCCAGGCGCTGATGCAGGCGGCATCCCTCCGCGTGGGGAATCTGCTCAACCACGCGGAGCTCGCGCGCGATGTCCGCATGCCACAGAGCACGGTTCAGCAGTACATGAACCTGCTGGAGACATCGTATCAGGCCACACGCCTTCCCCCCTATGCCAGGAACCGCACCACGCGACTGATCAAGACTCCCAAGCTTTACTGGAACGATACGGGGGTGGCGATTCACCTGGGCGGCGGAGCCGCGACCGGTGCCCACCTCGAGAACTACGTACTGAACGACCTTCTGGTGTGGCGCGACACCGAAGTTCCGCGCCCAGAGATCTCCTACTGGCGCACCGCTTCGGGCGCGGAAGTCGACTTCGTCCTCGAGCGTCGGCGGGAGCTGGTCGCGGTAGAGACAAAGGCGGGCACCGCCCCCACCGCGCGCGACGCGTCACACGTGCGGCGCTTCCTCGAGGAGTACGGCACCCTGGCTCGCGGCGGCGTGGTCCTCCACGGCGGCGAGCGGGCATTCTGGATCGCCGATCGCATCCTCGCTGCACCGTGGTGGATGGTGCTGTAGGGGACGGAGGCCGGTCGCCCGCCCTGTACCATGCATCACGATTGAGACGCATCCGCGACGCGGATAGCATTGGTGATGCACACGCCGACACGGGAAAGCGCACCTGCAGGATCGCCCGACACGCGAGTAGTGGCCGCGCTCACGCGCGTTCTGGCCCGCACGCTTCGCAAGCTGGGGCAGGCGGGCCAGCCATGGGATGCGTCCCGCCTCGCCGCGGAGGGATGGTCGCTGCTCCGAGGCAGCTCGCCCGCCGACGCGGAGCGCCTCGACGGCGCGATGCACTACCTCTCGCGTCTCGAGCAGAAGCTCGAGGCGGAGGGCCACCACGATCCATCAGGAGCAGTGAAAGTGCCGACCGAAGACCGCGTGATCGACGTTCGCAGCGAGACCCCGAAGGTGCGCCACGAGATCATCTTCGACGAGTGGGCCGCGCTGGAAGCCGGCACCGCGTACGTGCTCGTGAACGACCACGACCCCAAGCCGCTCTGGTATCAGTTCGAAGCCGAGCACCAGGGCGAATTCAGTTGGGACGCGCTGGAGGAGGGACCCGAGGTGTGGCGCGTGCGGATAGGCAAAGTGGCGAAGTAGCAGCGGCGGCCGGGTACGCCCCGTGCCGCGGTAGCTACCCACCGATGTACGACATCTCTATCTTCTTCCCGTCGAGCACGGGGAGCCCCTCGGTGGCCGCTCCGCGCAGCTCCGAGTAGCGGTCCGCCCGCGCACGCCATATGTGAGCCATGACGGTGGCGAGCTGCTCGTCGCTGCAGCCGGCGCGGAGCAGGGCCCGGAGATCGTGTCCGTGCGTTGCGAAAAGACAGGTGTAGAGCTTCCCTTCCGTGGAGATCCGCGCGCGCGTGCAGGAGTGGCAGAAGGCACGCGTCACGCTGGAAATGGCGCCGATCTCACCCGCGCCGTCGCGATAGCGCCACCGCTCGGACGTCTCTCCCTCGTAATTGGGCGCCACTTCCTCCAGCGGAAACTCGTCGCCCACCCTGCGCACGACTTCCGCCGACGAAACCACGTCGGTCATGCGCCACCCGTTGGTGTTGCCCACATCCATGTACTCTATGAAGCGCAGGATGTGCGGCGTCCCCCTGAAGCGGCGCGCCATGGGAACGATGTCCTTCTCGTTCACTCCCGCCTTCACCACCATGTTGATCTTGATGGGGCCGAGCCCCGCCTCGCTGGCGGCGTCGATCGCGCGCAGCACTCTGGCGACGGGAAAGTCCACGTCGTTCATCGCGCGAAAGGTGGAGTCGTCCAGCGAGTCGAGCGACACGGTCACGCGTTCGAGTCCCGCCTCTTTCAGCGCATGCGCCTTCGCGGCCAACGCCGATCCGTTGGTGGTGAGCGCGATGTCGAGCCGGCGTCCGTCGGGCGTGCGCAACCCGGAGAGCAGCGCGATGAGCTCCTCGATGTTCTTTCTGAGGAGCGGCTCGCCGCCGGTGAGCCGCAGCTTCTCGACGCCGTGTGACACCGCGATGCGCGCGAGCCGGAAGATCTCCTCGAAGGTGAGAAGCGACGTGCGAGGCATGAACTCGTAGTCGCTCCCGTAGATTTCCTTCGGCATGCAGTAGACGCAGCGGAAGTTGCAGCGGTCGGTGACCGATATGCGCAGGTCGCGCAGCGGCCGTCCGCGGGTATCCGCAACGGTGCCCGTGGGCGTCTCCAGCTCGGACGGAACGTCGGCCGGATCGCGAAAATAGCGGGGCTCGGCCGCGCCTGCAGCTACACTGGCCATACTTGCAGCATACACGCGCCAGCGCGCCAAAGCGAGGTTTCGGGGGTCGGGCACCGGGGTGGCGCGTAAGCGTGCCGCCTATGTTACCGGCCCCGATCATCCCTGTACGCATCCGGCACCTCCATCAGATCGCGTCACCGCTGCTCGCGGCACGCTCGCGTTCAGCTCCAGCCGCACGCCCGGCCGCCACACGTTCGACCACACCGCTCACCGCGCGTCCTCGTTCGCGTTCCACCCGCCGCCCAGAGCACGGTACAACTCCACCGTCGAGACCAGATACTGCCGCTGCACCTGCACCAGCGCGAGCTGGGCCGCGAAGGAGCTGCGCTGCGCGTCGAGTACCTCGAGGTAGCTGGCGATCCCGCTCCTGTAGCGCTCCTGCGCCAGCGCGAATGCACGCTGCAACGCCTGCGCCTGCGTGGCCTGCGCCACCAGTTGATCGCGGTTCAGCCGTACCCCGGCCAGCGCATCGCTCGCCTCGCGCAGCGCCTCGAGCACGGTCTGCTCGTACTGCCCGCGCGCCTCGTCGGCCGCGGCGCGCGCGGCGCGCTCCTGGTTCGCGAGCCGTCCGCCGGTGAAGAGCGGGATGGAGATTCCGACCTGCGCGGTGTACAGCTCGCCGCTCCTGTCGAAGAGGCCGTCGAAGTCCGGCTTCTGCGCGCCGTAGCTGCCGCCGAGCATGATGGACGGAAGTCGATTGCCGATCGCCACGCCTATGCGCGCCGTGGCGGACTGCAACCGCCGTTGCGCGGCCATCACGTCGGGGCGGCGCGCGATGAGCACGCCGGGAACGGAGTCGGGCACCTGCACCGCCCCCACCGCGTCTTCCAAAGAGCCGCCTCTGGGAATCGATCCCGGCGCGCGGCCGAGGAGCACGGCCAGCGCATTTTCCTGCTGCACGCGCAGCCGGGCGAAGTCGGCGACGCGCGCGGCCGGATCGGCGAGCTGCGCCTCGAACTGGCGTACGTCGAGCTCGGAGATGACGCCCTGGGCGTAGCGGCGCCGCGCCAGCTCGAGCGTGGTCTTCCGCGATTCGAGTGTCTGCTGAGCGATCGCGAGGTCGGCGTCGAGCTCGCGCAACTGCAGATACGCGGTCGCGACGTCGCTCACGAGCGTGAGCAGCGTGGCGCGCTCGTCGGCGCGCAAAGCGAGATAGTCGTAGTGCCCCGCCTCCGCCTGCCGGCGCAGCCGCCCCCAAAAGTCGAGCTCCCAGGAGAGATCGCCGGTGACGCGCACGGCATCGTACTTCACCACGTTGGGCCCGAAGGCCACTTTATTGGTACTGGCCGATCCGTTCGCGGTGAGCTGCGGAAAGAGCCCGGAGCGCGCGACGCCGTTGAGCGCGCGATACTCGCGCACTCGCGCCTGCGCCACCTGCAGATCGCGGTTGTTGGCCACGGCGCTGTCGACCAGCGCGACGAGCTGCGAATCGTGCAGCACGTCGAGCCATGCCAGATCGCGCAGGCGGTTCACGTCGAGCCGCCTCGGCACCGGAAGCGCGCGCGCGGTGGTGTCGGCGCGGCGCGCCGCTTCCGGCCTCGTCACCACCGCGCCGCTCGGCTCCTCCCCCGACTCGCGCGCGGTCGCGAGCGAATCGAGAAATTCGCGCGTCGCGGGTGTGAGCGCGCCGTCCGCCCGCTGGGGCACGGGGATGGCGGGAGACTGCACTCGCGTGGAGGGGCCCACGGCACACGCCGCGAGCCAGACGCCGGAAAGCGCGGCCAGCGCACCCCTCAGCACCGTACGCGCCGACGATGCCGCGGTCGCACGCCGGTTATGCGCCGCTCCGTTCGATATCCGCATGGTCAGCGCCCCCCGGCGGAATCGGTCGCGGTCGCGGAGGCGGGTGCGCGCCGCCAGAAGCGCCGCTCCGAGAGCGCGCGGATCGCGGCGAAGAAGAGCGGGATGAAGAAGATTCCAATGACTGTGGCACCGAGCATCCCGAACACCACGCTCGTGCCGAGCGAGTGGCGGCTTCCCGCACCCGCGCCGCCGGCGGTGAGGAGCGGGGCCACGCCCAGGATGAACGCGAACGATGTCATGAGAATCGGCCGGAGTCTCTCGCGCGCGGCCTCCACCGCCGATTCGCGAATCGATTTACCCTCGCGTCTCAGCTCGCTCGCGAACTCCACGATGAGGATGGCGTTCTTGGCCGCGAGCCCGATGACGGCGATGATGCCCACCTGGAAGTAGATGTCGTTGGGCATCCCGCGAAGCCAGACGGCGATGAGTGCACCGAGCACGCCGAACGGGAGTCCCAGCAGCACGGCGAACGGCACGGACCAGCTCTCGTACTGCGCCGCGAGCACGAGGAAAACGAGCACCAGGCCGAGAGCGATCACGAGCCCCGTCTGTCCCTGGGATGCACGTTCCTGGAACGACTGGCCGCTGTATGCGAAGCCGACTCCCTGCGAAACATACTTGTCCGCCATGAGCTGCTCGACCTCGTCCAGCACCTCGCCGGAGCTGTGTCCCGGAGAGGCGGTACCGGTGATGAGCGCCGACGGGAACCCGTTGAAGCGCGTGATCAGGCTCGGAGCCCCGCGCATCTCGGTCTGGACGAGCGCCGACAGCGGCACCATGTCGCCGCTCGTGCTCCTCACGTAGAAGCGCCCGATGTCCTCGGGCTTCTGGCGAAACTCCGCCTGCGCCTGTGCCTGCACTCGGTACGTTCTGCCGTAGAGGTTGAAATCGTTGAGGTAGAGGGTGGAGAGCATCGTCTGCAGGGTCGAGAAGATCTGTCCGCTGCCGACCCCGCGGGAGCGCGCCGCATCCTCATCCACTTTCACGTAGACTTCGGGAACGTCGGTACGGATGCCGCCGTTCACGGTCGCGATCGAAGGCAGCTTCGCCGCGTCCTGCACGAAGCTGCCGACCGCCGCGGCGAACTGCCGTATGTCGTCGCCGGTACGCTCCTGCAGGTTCATCTCGAGGCCCGCGGTTGCGCCGAGTCCGGATATCTCGGGGAGGTTGAACCCGAAGCCGATCGCGTCCTTCATGCCGAACAGCCTGCCGTTCACGCGCCCCAGGACCGCATCCACCGACTGGTCCTCGCCTTCACGCTCGCTCCACGGCTTCAGCGATACGAACAGAGTGGCCGAGTTGGTCTGATTGGACTGGGTGAGCAGGTCGAGTCCCACGATCGATACCACGGTGCGCGTGGCCGGCTCGGCGCGTACCATGTCCTCGACCCGCTTCACCACATCGGTGGTGCGCTGCAGCGATGCGGCGTCGGGGAGTGTCACGCTGATCGCGAACACGCCCTTGTCCTCGGTGGGCAGGAACCCGCCGGGCACCGCCCGGAAGAAGACCACGATGAGCGCGAGGATGACCGCGAAGACGGCGAACCAGGTGCGCGGGCGGCCGATCACGCGCTCCACCGCGTCGGTGTACCGGCCGGTGAGGTGCGCGAAGCGATCGTTGAACCAGCGGGCCAGGCGGTTCTCGGTCTCCTCCGGCGCATGGCGCAGCATCAGCGAGCAGAGCGCCGGAGTGAGCGTCAGCGCTACGAGGCCCGAGATCACCACCGAGATGACGATGGTGGCGGCGAACTGCTGGTACATGCTTCCGGTGATCCCGCCCACGAACGCCACCGGGATGAACACCGAGCAGAGCACCAGTACGATGGCGATGAGCGCGCCGGCGATCTGATGCATGGCGCGGTTGGTGGCCTCCCTGGGTGGGAGGTGCTCCTGCGCCATTATTCGTTCGACGTTCTCGATGACCACGATCGCATCGTCCACCACGATGCCTATGGCGAGTACCATCCCGAAGAGCGTGAGCGTGTTCACCGAGAAGTCGAGCGCCTTGAGCCCCAGGAAAGTGCCGATGATGCTGACCGGCACCGCCAGCACGGGGATGAGCGTCGCCCGCCAGCTCTGCAGGAACACGAACACCACCAGCGTGACGAGCAGCATCGCCTCGACGAGCGTCTTCGCCACCTCGGCGATCGACTCCGTGATGAATGGCGTCGTGTCGAACGGTGAAGTCCAGGTAACGCCGTTGGGGAACGTCGCCGCCAGCTCGTTCATCCGGGTCTCGACTTCGTTCTTCACCTCGAGGCTGTTCGCATCGGGACGGCTGTAGATGGCGAAGACCGCCGTCTCCTTCCCGTTGATGCGCGTGGCGATGTCGTACCCCTGCGCGCCGAGCGTGACGTTGGCGATGTCGCGCACGTGCACGATCGAGCCGTCGGGCTCGGCCTTCACTATTATGTCGCCGAACTCCTCCGGCGTGCTGAGGCGACCCTGTGTGGTCACGGGGAGCGTGAGCTGGGTACCCGGCGGCGCCGGCTCGCGTCCGAGCCGGCCGGCGGGCTTGGTGGCGTTCTCCTCCTGCACGGCCGCCGTCACATCGGCCACGGTGATGCCGAGCTGCGCCATCCGGCCCGGGTCGAGGCTCAGCAGCATCGAGAAGTCGAGCGTGCTGAAGAACGTCGCGTTGCCGACGCCCGGAAGCCGCTTCAGCTCGTTCTCGACGTAGAGCTTCCCGTAGTTGGTGAGAAAGGCGGCGTCGTAGCGCGGATCGTCGGACTGCAGCGCTCCGAAGAAGAGGATGTTGGTGTTGGCCTTCGTGATGGTGATGCCGTTCTGCCGCACGGCGGCGGGCAATTGCGGCTCGGCGAGGCTGATGGCATTCTGCACATCCACCGCGGCCAGATCCTGGTCGCGCGAGATGTCGAAGAAGATCTGCAGGTTCATCACGCCGTTGCTCGAGTTCGAGGACTTGTAGTAGAGCAGTCCATCGAGACTGTTGAGCTGCTGCTCGATCGGCGCCGCCACGGCGTTGGCCACGTCCTGCGCGCTCGCCCCCGGGAACACCGCGGAGACCTGCACAGCCGGAGGCGTGATCTCCGGGTAGCGGTTCACGGGAAGCGTGGTGAGCGCGAAGCCGCCGAGCAGGGTGATGACGATGGAGATCACCATCGCCAGCACCGGCCGCCGCACGAAGAAGTAGTCGCGACTGGCGTTCGGGTGCGGCGCCCCCGTCCTGCCGCCCACGGGGGGAGTCTCGCTCATCGATCGCCTCCGTCCCGTGCGACGCTGCTGGCCGCCGGGCGATCGCCGCCCGACGTGTCGGCCGCCGAGCTGTCGGCGAGGGCCACCGGATGGACCACCATCCCCGGTCCGATCTTCTGTATTCCGTCCACCACCACGCGATCACCGGCCTGCAATCCGCTCTCTATGAGCCACCCGCCGCCCGACCACCCGGCTCCCTTCACCTCGCGCGCGGCCACGGTGTCGCCCTTCCCCACCACGTACACGCTCTGGCGCCCGAGCTGCTGCTGCACCGCGCGCTGCGGTATCACGATCGCGCTGTCGCGAACCAGCCCCTGCAGGCTGACGCGCACGAACTGGCCGGGGAGGAGCATGTGCTCGCTGTTCTCGAACTCGGCCCGGTACTGCTGCGTGCCGGTGGCGGGGTCCACCACGGGGTCGACGTAGCCGATGCGGCCGAGCGTGGGCAAGGTGCTGCCGTCGGAGAGCGTCACCTGCACGCGCGCGGAGCCGCCCGACGAGAGGGCGCGGCGGGTGTCCGGGTTGCGGCGCCAGGCGAGCTGCTGCTGCGCCGAGGGACGGAAGCTCACGTAGATCGGATCGAGCACGTCTATCGTGGTGAGAACGTCGCTCGGACCCGTGACGCGCGTGCCGACGTCGAGCTGCGCCCTTCCCACGCGTCCGGCGATCTCGGCGCGCACTACCGTTTCGCTGAAGCTCTTCCGCGCGCGCTCCATGGCCGCTCTCGCGGCGCTCAGTGAAGCCTGCGCCTGCTTCACCGCCGACTCCGCGTTGTCCACATCCTGCTTCGACACCGCGTTGTCGGCCAGGAGCGGGCGCAGTCTGCCCGCGTTACTCTCCGCGTTGGCGAGCCGTGCCTCGGCATCGGCCACCTGTGCCCTGGCCGCATCGTAGTCGGCCTGGTAGCTCACCGGGTCTATGCGGTAGAGGACGTCGTTCGGCCGCACTTCGGAGCCTTCGCGGAACGGCCGCGCGACGATCACGCCAGACACCTGCGCGCGGACCTGCACGGTACGCCACGCCTGGACTTCGCCCGCCAGCTCGACGTCGTCCGCCACCTCGTGCGGTACGACGGTCACGACGGACACCTCCGGAGCCGGCATCTGCGGAGGGGGTGTTCCCTTTCCACAGGCTGAGATGATGAGCGCCACTGCGAGCACGGAGGAGATGCGGCACATACGAGTCACGGTTGTGAGCTGGCTGATGGTGACGGAGGTCATCCCGGCAAACGCGGGGATCATGTCGTTGTCATCCCCCCGAAAGCGGGAATCCCGCTGTTCGTCGTCCCCGCGCAGGCGGGGATCCGTTTTCGAGGCATCTACGGGACATGACACGTCCCATAACGTGGGAGTACGCTCCACGGTTCCGTGCCCGGGGGCACGGAGGGGCGGGGTCAGCCGCCGGGAAGCAGGGCGGGGTGCGGCACGACACGGAGGAGCTTCGGCGAGAGAGGTTCAGGCCGTCTCTCCCGCGGCATCGTCGACCAGGGTGCACGCTTCCCTCGTCTCCTCGGCTGCCCCACCCGACGCCACCGCCTCCTCGCGTCCGGTATGCCAGAGCATGAAGGCACCGACCAGAGCCGCGAGCCCGGAAGCGGCGAAGACGGCGATCTTCGTGGCCGTGAAGTCGCTCGCTCGCGGGAACGCCTCGCTCGCGATGAAGAGCGACATCGTGAAGCCGATCCCCGACAGCGCTCCCGCCCCGGCGAGCTGGCCCCAAGTGTAAGCGGTGGATCTGGCGGCGATGCCGAGGCGGGCCGCCAGCGCCGACGCGCCCACGATTCCCAGCGGCTTTCCAACCACGAGTCCGAGGATCACGGCCGCGATGAGCTGGCCATGGCCGCGCAGCACTTCGAAATTCAGCGCGACCCCCGCGTTGGCCAGCGCGAATACCGGAAGCACTACGTAGTTGGAGCGCATGGACACGTTGCGCAGCAGGCGGTCTGCGGGCGATTCGAGCCTGTCGTGGATCCGGTCGAGCGCGCTCATCGCCGCCTCGGAGGGGCCGCGACGCAGGACTTCTTCGCTCCGTTGCGACTCGGCAATGAGGATGGCGTCGGCCTGCGCGGCCAGCGCGCGGTAGTTGGGCGGGTCGCGCGTGGGGATCACGAGCGCCAGGAGCACGCCGGCGAGCGTAGCGTGCAGCCCCCCGCCCAGAAGCGCGGCCCAGAGCACGATCCCGATCAGCAGGTAGAGAGTGACCCGGTACACGCCGGCGCGGTTCATGAGCACGAGCACTGCCAGCACGGCCGCGGCGAGTATCAGCCACTCCGGCCGTATCGCCTCGGAGTAGAAGAAGGCGACCACCAGGATCGCGCCTATGTCGTCCACGATTGTGGCGGCCGTCAGGAAGATCCGCAGTTCCAACGGCACGCGGCTGCCCAGCATGATGATGATCGCAATGGCGAACGCGGTGTCGGTGGCCATCGGCACTCCCCAGCCGTGTGCCCACGGTCCGGACGGAATGATCAGCCGGTAGATGAGCACCGGCACCACCATCCCGCCGATGGCCGCCGCCACCGGCAGAGCGGCCGAGCGGCGGTCGGAGAGATGTCCAACCGTGAACTCGCGCTTGATCTCCAGTCCCACCACCAGGAAGAAGGTCGTGAGCAGCCCCTCGTTCACCCAGCGCAGCAGCGGGAGCTCCAGGCTCCAGCCGCCGAAGCGAAAGCCGAGCGGCATCTGCCAGAGCTCCTGGAAGGGAGCTCCCATCGCGGAGTTGGTGAGGGTGACGGCGAGGATGGTGGCCAGGAGGAGGAGGATGCCGGCCGAGGGGGCCCAGCTCGCGAAGTCGAGCGCCGCCTCGCGCACGCGATGGCCGAGCGATCCGAGAAGCGCGTCGTTGAACTCGCTCGAGTCCCAAAGACCCAGGTATTTCCGGCCGTTGATGTAGAACGTGGGCGTGACGCGCACCCCACTCGCGCGCGCGCTGGCGATGTCGCGCTCCACGTGCTCGTGCGCCCTGCGCGCCTCCACGCCGTCGTCCGGCGGCGGCTCCTCGTCCAGCTCGATCTTCGCCGCCACCGCGCGCAGATCACTCTCGGTGAGCGAGGGGGAGCGGGTCATGAGCTCCACGTGCGCTTCCCAGAACTTGCCGCGCTGCGCAGCACGCTCCGCGAGTTCGGCCGCGCGCTGGGCGAGGTCGCTCCCCGGTATGGGGCGGTGGCGCCAGATGTAACGCATCTGATCGCCGAACTCGTCGCGCAGATCCCTGATCCGCTCGTTGGCCGCCCTGCAATAGGGACAGTCGTAGCTGCCGTACTCGACGAGCGCGATCCCGGAGTCGGCCGGTCCGAGAACGTGGTCCACCGATTCATCCACCGGTGGAAGCAGGCGGGTTCCGGAAGTCGACGCGGTCATCGGCGTGAGATGAATGCGCTCGCTCGCAACCGGAGCGCGCGCGGACGCTCGCGCGTCAGCCGGCCACCCAGCGCATCTCGAAGCCCTCGCGCCCGGCCAGCGCGCTGCGCAGGAGCGCTATGAGCTTCGCATCGGCGCCGTTCTTCGCGAGCATCTCCAGAGTGGGCGCGGAGATGTAGTAGTTCGTGTCGCGTGTGGACTCTTCCTCGAGCTGGTCGATCAGGAACTGGAGCTCTTCCTCGCCGATTTCACCGATGTGCGTATCGCTGGCCTCGTCATAAAGCTGGATCATGGGCTCCTCCCACTCGCTATGGTCGAACTCGTGATTGAGAACGCCGGCACGCCCGGCTGCAATGGAAGAATAGTCGGGTCGAACGACGGGGTCAGGTACGGCGCAGTCGTATATTGCGAAGGGAGCACCCAGTTCCCATCGAGTCGCAAGGACGAGCGCGGGGGGCGCCACTGAAAAATGCCGGGTGAGAACTCCAACGTGCCGACACGCGGCGATGCGGCGAAACGCCAGCCCCCATCGTCCAGGAACGACGGTCAGAAGCGGCCGGATGCGCCCGGCCAGCAGATGGCGATGCCGCCGCGCCGTACCTGGACGTGGTTCATCATCATCCTCATCCTGAATTTCCTGGTGGTGCGCTTCCTCCTCCCACGGGAGGGCGAGGCGACGGTGATCCCGTACACTCTGTTCAAGGCGGAAGTCACGAAGTCGAACGTCGAGTCGATCTACAGCCACGGCGTGAGCATCACGGGACGCTTCCGCACGCCGGTGCGCTATCCGACGGAACCCGATTCCGCCTCCCGGGTCCAGCCGCAGGACGTCACGACCTTCGCCACCACGCTCCCCGCCTTCGTGGACCCCGGGCTCGAGGAGCTTCTCATAAAGCACGGCACGGAGATCAGCGCGAGACCGATCAGCGAAGGGGGGAATCAGTGGATCACGCTCCTCTTCGGCTTCGGGCCGGCGCTGCTCATCATCGTGTTCTACGTCTGGCTCTACCGGCGCATGAAGCAGGGCGGCGGCATGGGTGGCGCGCTGGCCGGACTCGGGCGCAGCAGCGCGCGGCGCTTCGATCAGAATCAGGATGTGAAGATCACCTTCGACGACGTGGCCGGCATCGATGAAGCGGAGAACGAGCTGGTGGAGATCGTCGATTTCCTGAAGGATCCCGAGAAGTACACACGCCTGGGTGGCACCGCGCCTAAGGGAGTGCTGCTGGTGGGCGCGCCCGGTACCGGGAAGACGCTGCTCGCGCGCGCGGTGGCGGGCGAGGCCGGCGTGCCCTTCTTCTCGATGGCGGGCTCCGAGTTCGTGGAGATGATCGTGGGCGTCGGCGCCGCGCGCGTGCGCGACCTGTTCAAACAGGCCCGCGAGAACGCGCCCGCGATCATCTTCATCGACGAGCTGGACTCCATAGGCCGCGCGCGCGGCCAGGTGGCGATCGGCGGGTCGAGCGAGCAGGAGCAGACGCTGAACCAGATCCTCACCGAAATGGACGGCTTCTCGAGCCGCGAGGGGATCATAGTGCTGGCCGCCACGAACCAGCCCGACGTGCTCGACCGTGCGCTCCTCCGGCCGGGCCGCTTCGATCGCCGCGTCGTGGTGAACCTCCCGGATCGGAACGGCCGCGAGGCGATTCTGGAAGTCCACACTCGCCACGTTCCGCTCGCGAGCGACGTGGAGCTCGGCGAGCTCGCCCAGGCGACGCCGGGCCTCTCGGGCGCGGATCTCAGAAATCTCGTGAACGAGGCCGCCCTCCTCGCCGCGCGGCGCGACCGCGACAACGTGCGGCAGGTGGACTTCCTCGATGCGCTCGAGAAGATCATACTCGGACCCGAGCGCCCGCTCATTCTCAGCCCCGCCGACCGCGAGCGCATCGCCTACCACGAGGGCGGCCACGCGATTCTCGGACTCGTGCTTCCCGATGCGGACACCGTGCATCGCGTGAGCATCGTGCCGCGCGGCCAGGCGCTCGGCGTCACCTACCAGCGCCCCGATGCGGACCGCTACAACTATCCCGAATCGTATCTGCGCTCGAAGATCGTGGGGATCCTCGGCGGCCGCGCCGCGGAGGAAGTGGTGTACGGCACCAGGACCACCGGCGCGGAAAACGACATCGAGCAGGCCACGCAGATCGCGCGCGGCATGGTGACGCGCTGGGGGATGAGCGACGAGCTGGGGATGGTGCAGCTCGCGCCCAGGCAGAATCCGTATCTGGGCGGAACGGAGGGTCACGGCGCGGCGAAGCCGTTCAGCGACGAGACGGCGCGCGCGATCGATCTCGAGGTGCTGCGGATAATTTCGGACAGCCACGATGAAGCGAAGCGTCTGCTCATCGCGCACCGCCGAGAGCTCGACGCGTTGGCCGCGGCGCTGCTCGAGCGCGAGACGCTCGATGAGAACGAGATCCTCGAGGTGACCGGACTCTCGCCGGCGCCGGCGCCCGTGCTTCCGGACGCCGGCGCCTGATCCTCACGCGCCCGCCCGCGCGGTGAGCGCGAGCTCCAGCGCCTCCACCAGGCCGTCGTCCTCCACACTCGCCACCGTCCGGGCGGCCGCCTCCTTCGCGTCGGCGTCGGCGTTCCCCATGGCTATGGGGAAGCCCACGAGGCGCATCGCGACCACGTCGTTGTGCCCATCGCCCACGTACATCATCTCGTCGAGTCGGGTCCCGGTCTCCTCCGCGATCGCGCGCAGCGCCGTACCCTTGTCCACGCCTTCACGCGTCATGTTGACGAAGCAGGTGTCCGGCATCACGGGAGACGTGGAGCGGGAGATCTCGAGGCCGGTACGAGGTTCCGCCATCACGGCCGCGACTTCGTCGTGCGGAAGGAGCCAGAGCGCCCGGACTACCGGGCCAGCGAGCGACTCGATCGGCCTCGGCTCGAACGGGACGCCGAGCAGCTCGGCATGCCTGCGCGAGCGTTCCGACTCGCCGACGAAGGCGTAGCTGTCGTCGGAGTAGAGCTCGAGAAGGCGCCCGGTCTCGCCGGCGCGGGCGACGAGTGCCCGCACCACCGATGTGTCGATCCCCGCCGAGAGCGAGCTGCCGCTGGCGATGTCGATCACGCTCGCCCCGTTCTGGAAGCTGTGCCACCCCGCGGGGCCCATGCGCAGCGCGAGCTCGCGAGTGATGCCGAAGCACGGGCGGCCGGATGAGAGCGCGAGCTGGAGCCCGGCGGAACGAGCTCGCTCCACCGCGTCCCAGACCGCCGGCTTGGCCGTCCCGGAGGCTCCCACGAGCGTACCGTCCACGTCGATGCACACGAGGCGGATCTTCGCGACGCCGTTCACGGCCGCGGACGGAGGTCGCCGCTCTTCGCCCACCGGCTATCCCTCCCCGCCCGGCCTCGGGATCTCCTCGTCATGTCGCCTGAACATCAGATCGAATGCGAGCCAGAGGTCGCGCGCGAACGGGAAGAAGACGAACGGCATGATCACTGCCAGCAGTATCGAGATGATCCACACGAAGTTCCATGCGACGTCGGGCCAGCTCACTATGATGAGCAGGACGGCGATCGCCACGGAGATCAGCTCGGCGGCCACCAGATTGAACATGTAGGCACCGAGCCAGTAGTCCTCGGACTCGCCCCGCTCGAGCACCAGCCCACAGGTGGGACACGCGTGCTTCGTCCGGAACCAGGTACGCCAGATTCCCCGGCCGCCGCAGCGCGGGCAGCGCAGCGTGCAGGCCCTCAGAATCATCCGACCGGGGGATGGCCACGGCCGCGTATATGAACTATTCATCACATGAGCCTGGATAGTCTCGAGCCGTCGTCGTGACGGCCCGGCGGAAATCTAGCCGCACAGGGGCAGCGTTCGCGGAGGACGGCCTACGAGGACCGCGAAACCCGCATCGGAGCGGGAGGGAGGAAAGAATGAAAGGACGGAACGAGGTGATCGTCCAGGGAGGCGCGAGCGGGTTCGTGACGGAGATCAGGGCGCGCGGTCATCTCCTGATCGCCGACGAACCGCTCTCGGTGGGCGGAACGGAGAAGGGCCCCACGCCATACGATCTCCTGCTCGCGTCGCTCGGAGCGTGCACCGCGATGACGCTCCGCATCGTAGCGGACCGGCGCGGCTGGCCGCTCGAAGGCGTCACGGTACGACTGTGGCACAGCCGCGTTCACGAGAAGGACTGCGAGGATTGCGCCGAGAAGTCGGTAGGGATCGATCAGATCGAACGCGAGATCGATCTCGCGGGCCCGCTCAGCGAGGAGCAGCAGGAGGGTCTCATCCAGATCGCGGACCGCTGCCCCGTCGGCCAGACGCTCAGCCGCGGCGTACGCGTGGTGCCCGCGCGGGCCGCGCGCATCGACGCCGCCGCCGATGACGACGCGCAGCCCGGGAGCGGCGGACGCTACTCGTAGCGCAACATTGACGTCGGCTCACGCGGGACTGAGCCGCACGGACCCGCAGCATCGCGTCCGGTGAGGCTTCGCCAGCACTCACCAGCCGCGAAAGATCTCCCATTCCGCTACGATCCGATCGCTCCCCGTGGGCGCCACCATGTAGCGATCGTACTGGGCGGTCGTGGCGCACGCGTGGTTCGGCAGGACGCGTACGCGCGAGCCCACCGGGAGATCGGGAAGCGAGGCCCCGCTTCCAGCACGGATGGCCATCGTGCCGTGCTCCTGGCTCGTGCGCACCACTATGAGGTCCTCGTACGGCGTACCATCCATCGCCGTGACCACGCCATAACCCTGATCCACCGCCTGCGACGCCGTACCACGGTCGCGCGACATCGCCATCCATCCGGCGTCGGTGATGATCCAGCCCAGCTCGGGGCGGTGCCCGATGACCGTGGCCACCACGGAGATGGCGATGTCGTCGAGCTCGCACACTCCGATCCCGGCCATCACCAGATCCTGAAACAGGTAGACACCGGCGCGAACCTCGGTGACTCCCTCCAGGGTCCGGGCGAAGTGCGACGTGGGCGTGGAGCCCACACTCACCACCGGACAGGGGAAGCCGGCTGCGCGCAGCCGCGTCGCCACGCTCACCACCGCGGCGCGTTCGATCTCGGCGGCGGCGGCGATGGCATCCGGTGAAGCGCACCCGTACGACTCGCCGGCGTGCACCAACACGCCGCGCAGCTCCGCCGCGTCACTACCGTTCGCGAGCGCGCGAGCCACGTCGAGCACCCTGTCGTCGCCGGGAACGATGCCGGCGCGATGGCCATCGGCGTCGATCTCGATGAGGGCAGGGATGCGATCGCCGCTCGAGCGCGACGCATCGCTCACGGCGCGCGCCTGCTCGACACTGTCCAGGATCACGGCCAGGTCCACACCACGGCGGCGAAGCGCCTGCACGCGGGGCAGCTTGGACGGCGCGATTCCCACGGCGTAGGTGATGTCGCGATAGCCCGCGTCCGCGAACATCTCCGCCTCGCGCAGTGTGGAGACCGCGATGGGGTTGATGCCGCGGCTCATCCGCTTCCCCACATCGATCGACTTGTGCGTCTTCATGTGCGGCCTGAGCGCCACGCCGAGATCGCGCATCCGCTGCTCGAGGCGGGCGAGGTTGCGCTCCATACGGTCGGGGTCGAGCGCAAGGAAGGGTGTGTCGAGGGAGGCCATGGAGCGGCCGGCATCGGGAGTGGTCTGGGTATCGGTCATGATGCGGAGGAAGTAAGCGGCTGGTCACGGGGTTCGCAATGTGTACTGGTTGGTATACCATAACGTGCACGGGAAGGGCGCCCGACCCTGGCACTCCGGCGGCCCCCGGCGCGTTCACCCATGAGACGAAATCAGAATCCTGACGCGCCACGGCACCGCAGCCGCGGCGCGACCCGACGCACTGCGCCCGGCCGCACTCCATGATGATCCCCCTCTCGATCCTCGACCTCGCTCACATCGGCCAGGATGGCAATGCCTCCCTGGCCCTCGCCAACTCGCTCGACCTCGCGCGCCACGCCGAGCGACTCGGCTACCGCCGCTTCTGGCTGGCGGAGCATCACAACATGACCGGCATCGCGAGCGCCGCAACCTCCGTGGTGATCGCCCACGTGGCCGGCGGCACTTCCACCATCCGCGTCGGTGCGGGCGGCATCATGCTTCCCAACCACTCGCCGCTCGTCATCGCCGAGCAGTTCGGCACGCTCGAAGCGCTCTTCCCCGGCCGGATAGACCTCGGCCTCGGCCGCGCCCCGGGCTCCGACGTCCCCACCGCGCGCGCATTGCGGCGCGACCCGCGTGCGGCGGACACCTTTCCGCAGGACGTGGTGGAGTTGCTGCACTACCTGGAGCCGGCCGAAGAGGGACAGGCGGTGCGGGCGATCCCGGGGGCCGGTTCGCGCGTGCCGATCTGGATACTGGGATCGAGCCTCTTCGGCGCCCAGCTCGCCGCGGCGCTCGGACTCCCGTACGCCTTCGCATCACACTTCGCGCCGCGCCTGCTCTTCGAGGCGTTGGCGGTCTACCGCGAGCGCTTCACGCCGACGGGCGAGCCCGGCGCGCTGGAGAAGCCGTACGTCATGCTCGGCGTGAACGTCGTGGCCGCCGACACCACGGAGGAGGCGCGCTATCTCTTCACATCGCTGCAGCAGATGTTCATCAACATCCGCCGCGGACATCCGGGCCTCATGCCGGCGCCGCTGGCCGACTTCGAATCCACCATCCCCGCGTGGGAACGGGCGCAGATCGAGGAGAACCTCGCGGCCTCGATAGTTGGCGACGCCGCCGAGGTGAGAGAGGGAATCGCGCGCTTCGTGGAGCGAACCGGGGCGGATGAGCTGATAGTCTCATCGCCGATCCACGACCACGACGCCCGGCTGCACTCGTTCACACTTCTTCACGGTGGGTAAACGACGGAGTCGGGTCCGGAATGGTAGAGGGGACGACAGCGATGCTGTCGTCCCCTCTACCATTCCGGACCCGACCCCCCGCCGCTCGACCGTCACTCCTCCCGCAGCGCGACGGTGGGGTCCACCACCGTCGCCCGCCAGGCCGGAACGAGAGTGGCCACCAGCGCGATGCACGAGAGCAGCGCGGCCACCACCACGAACGTCACCGGATCCGTAGGGCGGACGGAGTAGAGCTGACTCGCGATCACGCGCGTGATCGCGAGAGCGCACACCACGCCTATCACGACTCCGGCGAGCACCAGAGCCATCCCCTGGCGGAGCACCAGCGCGAGCACATCGCGCGGTCGGGCGCCGAGCGCCATCCGCAGCCCCATCTCGCTCGTGCGCTGGACCACGCTGTACGCCATCACGCCGTATATCCCCACCGAGGCGAGGAGGAGCGCGATACCCGCGAACACCCCGAGCAGCGTCATCGAGAGCCGCCGCTGACCCATGGACGACGATATCAGCTCGTCCAGCGTGTGGATGTTCGCCACCGGCACGTTTCTGTCCACCGAGCTCACCGCGCCACGTACCGCGCTCACGTAGCGCGCCGGATCTCCCACCGTTCGCACGGCGATGTCCATCCGGCCGTAGCCGCCGTACTGCGCGTAGGGGAGGTAGAGCTGCACACGCGGCTCCGCGGCGAGGCCTTCGTGTTTGGTATGTCCCACCACACCGACTATGGTCACATACCGCGTGCTGTCGTTCGGCGTGGCCGATCCGCGCCAGATGCGCTTCCCTATCGCGTCCGCGGGCGAGCCGTAAAAGCGACGCACGAACTCCTCATCCACCACGGCCACGGCACGGGCGCCGCGCGCCTCCTGCTCGGTGAAGACGTGGCCCGCGAGCACCGGTACCTTCAACGTCTGGAGGAAGCCCGGGCTTATGACGCGGATGTCTCCCCACGGTCCGTTCGCATCGGGCGGCGGCTGGTAGCCCTCGACGTTGAAGCCGCCGGTGGTCCAGCCGCCGCCGAAGGGCATCACGCTCGTGGCGCCGGCGGCGCGAACGCCGGGGAGACGCTCGATCGCCGGGATCACCGCATCGAAGTACGCATCTATCGCGGTGTCCGATGGATACTCGACGTCCGGGAGCGAGAGACTCAGCGTGAGCACGTCGTTCGGATCGAAGCCCGGGTCCACACCAGAGAGACGGGCGGAGCTCTTCACCAGAAGGCCGGCTCCCACGAGCAGAGTGAGGGCGAGCGCCACCTCGGCGACGACGAGCACGCGCCTCACCCGTTGGCCACTCCGATCGCCGCTGCCGCTCCGGCCGCCCTCGCGCAGGGTGCTCTGCAGATCGCTGCGGGAGATCTGCAGCGCCGGTATCAGGCCGAAGAGCAGTCCCGTTCCGACGGAAACGATCGCGGTGAAGAGCAGCACGTTGCCGTCGATCCCAAGCTCGTCCACGCGCGGAACGTTGCTCGGGTTCACGGCCACGAGCGCGCGCACGCCCCAGTAGGCGATCACCAGTCCCGCCGCACCGCCGATCAGCGAGAGTACCACGCTCTCCGTGAGGAGCTGTCGGATGATGTGCCAGCGCTCCGCTCCCAGCGCCGACCGGATCGCCACTTCCTTGGTACGCCCCGCGGCGCGAGCCAGCAGAAGATTCGCCACGTTCGCGCAGGCGATCAGAAGAACGAATCCCACCGCACCGAGGAGTACCAGCAGCGCCGGCCGGATGTCGCCCGTGGCGATCTCGTCGAGCGGCTTCACGTTCAGCGTCCACTGTTCGGGAAAAGATCCCGGGTTGTCTCGTTTCAGCTTCTCCGCCAACGCGCGCAGCCCGCGCGCGGCCTGCTCGGTGGTCACGCCGGGCGCGAGACGCGCCGTGAGATTCAGCCACTCATTCGTGAAGTTGGCCGTCGCGAAATTATCCGGCGTGAGCGCCAGCGGAGTCCAGAGCTCCACATCACGCGACCAGAAATCCCGGAACGATGGCGGCATGATGCCCACGATCGTGTAGCTCTCGCCGTTCAGCGATATGCTGCTTCCCACCGTGGAGCGCTCGCCGCCGAACAGCCGCTTCCAGAGCCCGTCGCTTATCACGACCACGCGGTTGCGGCCCGGCGCATCCTCTTCGGGAAGAAGTGCGCGACCGGCCGCGGCGGAGACTCCCAGCGTGCGGAAGTAGTCGCCCGAGACCCGGCCGCCGCGCAGCCGCACCGGATCGCCGACGCCGGTGAGGTTGGCGGACCAGGAGGCCTCCACCGCCACCGCGCTGAAGATCCGCGTTTCGTGTCGGTACGCCGCGAACCCGGGCACCGAGACGGGCGCATCGAGCTGGAGAGTGGGATAGTGGTGCTGGATCGTGACCAGGCGGCCGGGATCCCCGAATGGGAGCGGCCGCAGAAGCACCGTGTTCACCACGGAGAAGATCGCCGTGTTCGCTCCGATGCCCAGGGCGAGAGTCAGGATGACGACGGCGGTAAACCCGGGCTGCTTGCCCAGTTTACGAAAGCTCTGGCGAATGTCGTGGAGGAGGGTATCCATGCGCGGTCCCGGCCGGAGAGAATGGCATTGCGGGGTCACGGGGCCGTACGGACATCCTGCCGGGCGGGTTACAACGCCTCGCGCCAGAGGTGCAGCGTGGCGTAGCTCCGCCAGGGGCGCCACGCGAGCGAGAGCTCCTCGGCGCGCGCCGGGGTCACACCCCCCAGCCTCTTGCGCACCACGGCGTCTTCCTTCGGAAACGCGTCCGGCCAGCGGAGCGCGCGCATCGCCACGTAGTTCGCCGTCCAGCGCCCTATGCCCCGGATGGCGACGAGCCGCTCCATCGTGGCGCTGGAGTCGGCGCCGGCCTCGAGCTTCAACGTTCCCGACGCGACGGCGCGCGCGAGGTCCACGATGCACTGCGCCCGCGCACCGGTCATTCCGAGCACCGCCAGCTCGCTCGCTTCCACCCCGGCAACGCGCTCGGCGCGCGGGGTGAGATGCGTGAGCATCGCGTGCGGAGTGACTACGGGCTCGCCATACGCCGAAGCGAAGCGCCCCGCGAGCGTGGTAGCGCCCTTCACGGTGATCTGCTGGCCGAGTATCGCGCGCACGGCGAGCTCGAAACCGTCGAAGGCGCCCGGTACGCGAAGACCGGGATTCCGCGCCGCAGCCGGACCGAGCAGCACATCGCGCGCGAACCGCTCTCCTATCACGTCGGGGCGGGCGCCGAGATCGAAGAGATTGCGCAGCCGGGTCAGCAGCACCGGGAGCGCGGGTGTCAGCGTTCGCGGCAGCTCCACCAGCAGCGCGCGTCTGGCCGGTTCGTCGCGCACGCGAACCCACCCGGCGCACTCGCCGAGCCGCACGGTACGCATGTAAACGTCGGCATCCACAGCCTCGACACCCTTCATGGCGCGCGCGGCGATGAAGTCGAGAAGCCCCCGCCAGTCGAACGGGGCGCGGTAGCCGAGCTGCAGCGTGAGTACATCGTTCGCGGCGGGATCGCGCTCGCTCCGGTTGGCCCGGCTGCCGCCGTTTCTCGAGCGGGTCGGCGGCATCCCGTAGCGCGAGACGAACGCATCGTTGAAGCGCCGCACGCTCGAGAAGCCGCTCGCGAACGCGATCTCGCCCATCGGGAGCGCGGTCTCGGCGAGGAGCTGCTTCGCGAGGAGGAGGCGCCTGGTGAGCACGAGCTCCATGGGCGAGACGCCGAGCTCCCGCCGCACGATGCGGCGGATCTGTCTCGAGCTCCAGCCGAAGTGCTCGGCGATCTTTTCGAGACTGGAGCCGTCATCGAGCAGCCCTTCCTCGATGCGGTTCGCGACGAGTGCGGCGATGCGCTGCGCATCGTCCACCGGTGCCGAGCCGGGTGCGAGCTCGGGTCGACAGCGGAGACAGGGGCGGAACGAAGCCTTTTCCGCGGCCGCGGCGCTGGAGAAAAAGAGGCAGTTGGACTCTCGCGGAGTGCGGGCGGTGCAGACGGGCCTGCAATAGATGCCAGTGGACGTGACGCCCACGAAGAACACGCCATCGAAGCGTGGATCTCGCGAGGCCAGCGCGTTGTAGAGAGCCGCGTGGTCGTTGGTCATGGGTGGATGATAGCGCCGGCACGAATTCGGCACCAGCCATTTTCGGACACGCGAACCAGAGGTACAAAGTGTTACCCCGTGGGCACTTACGCGCAAGCTACGAGTGGAGTATCCATGTCCGAAAACAACCATGACGGCGCCCCGGGAGGCGCCAGATTGCGTAGCGGCGGAGGAGGGCGGGCGCCCGGAAGCACACGGCCTGCGGATCGACGAGCAGCGGGTCGGGACAGCGGACGGCGTGTCGACGCGCGCCGGTCCCCATCCCGCCGTGGGCACCCGCGGCAACCGCGGCGTGCGACAACCAGAATGCGGAGCGTCCGATGAAAATCGAACAGGTGCTGGGCCGTCTCGAGACCGCATGGAGGGACTTCGAGGAATCGTACGCCGGGTTGACCGAGGCCGAATTACTGGAGCCGGGCGTCACGGGCGAGTGGTCGGTGCGCGACATCATAGCGCACGTGACGTGGTGGGAAGAGGAGGCGCTGAAGCATCTACCGCACATCCGGGAGGGCGGCCGGCCGCCGCGCTACTCGGTGAAGTATGGCGGGATAGATTCGTTCAACGCTTTGATGACCGAGAAGCGGAAAGGGCTGTCGCTGGAGGAAGTACTGAGTCGGCATGAAGACGTGCACGGTCGTCTCGTTACGTATGTGAAGCTCGCTCCGGCCGAGCTGTACGCGAAGGAAACGCGCTTCCGCCGGCGACTGCGCCTGGACACGTACGGCCATTATCCTGTTCACGCGAAGGCCATCCGCGCCTGGCGGAGAAGGACGGGATCGGGTCGTTGATGTATCGAGTCCGGCACTGTTGCTGCCGGACTCGATACATCAACGACCCGATTCCATCCATCGACTGCTCTGGCGTGAGGCCGCTCAATGAAGCACAATTGGCATGCGCGGCTCTGCGCCGGATCGCCGCGCCCACTCACGCAAGGCAGGCATAATGGACGAATCCGCCGAACCTTCCTCGACTCCCTGGGCAACGCCGCCCACAGCCAAGGAGCGGAACGCGGTGCAACACGCCGTCACCGCACTTCTCGACGAGCTCGCGCCCGAGAAGGCGGTATCTCGCACGGAGCAGGGACCGGTCACGATCGAGCGTCATCGCACGCCGACGGGCTGCATCCTGCAGGGTCCGGGCGCGGCCATCAGCGTTTCCTGGTATCCCGATGCGGGCGATGAGGCCACGTTCGGCGAGCTGGATGTCGTGGTCTGGCGCGGCGTGGTGTCGCGGCGCGGCGCGCCTCCGCGCCGCGAAGGCGCCACGATAGTGGGCGAGCTGGCGCTCAATCCAGTGGAAGACTCCCCGGGCGTTTTCGTGTGGCGCTCCGCGGGCGGTCACACGTACGATACCCAGGCACTCGCGGCCCGGTGCCTCGAGTTGCTGGAGGAGCAGCTCGAGGCGGGGTGATCCGCCGCCGGGCGCGGAACGCACGGTCGTGCGCATCGCGGCCGGCGCGGCCCGGGCACGCATACGGATGACTCCGGACACACCGCCCGCGACGCGCGTGAAGGCCGACTACCGATTCAGACCAGTTGCGCGAGCCGCGCTCGCACCGCCTCCAGCAGCTCGGCGACCTCGAACGGCTTCTTCAGAAAACCATCGGCGTGAGTCATCACGCCACGGCTCACCAGCTCCTCCTCCGCGTAACCGCTCATCAGGACGATCGGCGCTTCCAGGCCGTGCGCGCGCAGCTCGCGCGCGGCTGTCGGGCCGTCCATCGCGGGCATGGTCACATCCATGAGCACCAGGTCGACGGAGCGTCCCGACACGATCGCGGCCAGCGCTTCCGAGCCGTCCGCCGCGGCCACTGTCTCGTAGCCGAACTTCTCCAGGATGCGAACCACCGAGTGCCGCACCAGCTCCTCGTCGTCCACGACCAGCACGCGGGCCGCGGCCACCGGCGACGGCTCAGCGCATGCGGCGCGATCTGCCGGTACGTATCGCGCCGCCGTCTCCACCAGAGGTAGATAGACCGTGAACCGCGTACCACGCGATGGCACCGACTTCACGCTCACTCCGCCGTGATGCGCCCGCACGATCCCCTCCAGCGCCGCCAGCCCCAGCCCGCGCCCGGTGAACTTCGTACTGAAGAAGGGATCGAAGATGCGCTCGACCAGGGCAGCGTCCATCCCGCACCCGTCGTCGGTCACCTGCAGCGATACGTACGGGCCTCGCGACGGCATGTCGACCGCGAGCTGCTGCAGACCCAGCTCGCTCTGCGGCCGCTCGTCGATTCCCACCCGCACCGTCACGCGTCCACCTCCCGGCCCTTCGCCGATCGCCTCGCTCGCGTTCGTCACGAGATTCATGACTACCTGCCGGAGCTGGGTCGCATCGGCTTCCACGGTCGACGGGCATTCGCAGGCGTGGAAGTCGAATTCGATCGTGCGCGGAACGGTACTGCGAACCAGCGAGAGCATCTCGCGCACCAGCACCGACAGCTCCACTTTTTCCACTACCAGGCTCCCCTTCCCCGTGTAGGCGAGGAGCTGCCTCGTGAGCTCGGCGGCGCGCAGCGCCGAGGTGCGGATATGGCCGACGGTCTCGTTCGCGTGGTCATCCAGCACCGCATCGTGGCGCAGCAGGTCGGCACTGGCGAGGATGCCCACCAGGAGGTTGTTGAAGTCGTGTGCCACTCCGCCAGCCATGACACCGAGGCTTTCGGACTTCTGCGCCAGCAGCATCTTCGATTCCAGCGTGGCGCGCTCGTACTCGGCGCGGCGCTCCGCCGTGGCATCGGTCACCACGCCGGTCCATACGATGGAGCTGCCGTCGTGGCGCGACGGATGCGCGCGCACCGAGAGCCAGCGCGGCTCTCCGCCACCCTCGGGATACCAGCGAAGCTGTGCGCGCCACGGCTCCAGAGTGCGGCCCAGCGTGGCCAGAGCTCGCTGCGCGGCGGCGCGATCCTTCGGGTCGATCCGCTCGACGATCATCCGCGCGATCGCTCCCGGATCCGCGCCGTCGCCTGAGAGAGTATCGTGGCCACGGCCGCAGAGCACCGCGACTCCCTCGCTCACGAAGGGAAGCGACGGCGTGCCGCCGGGTGTGTGCCGCAGCCGGAAGACGGCACCTGGGACCGTGGCGGTTATCTCGAGCAGCTCGCGTGTCGACTCGCGCTCGCGCTCCAGAGCCTCGTGCAGTCGCTCGTGCGCTTCCGTGAGATCGCGCGTCTGCTCTTCCACCCGCCGCTCGAGGAGCGCGCTGCGCCGGCGGATGGAACGCGTCCGAATACGCACTCCGGCCACCGGAAGGCTCAGCACGAAGATCCCGGCTATCAGACGCGCCCACCAGGTACCCCACCAGGGACGCTCCACCACGATGGTCACCGCGGCGGCATCGCGATTCCAGATGCCGGCCACATTCGTGGCCGCCACGCGCAGCACGTAGCGCCCGGGCGGCAGATTGGTATAGCTCGCCTCTCCGCGGTTCCCCGTCCCGATCCAGTCCCGGTCCAGCCCCTCCAGGCGGTGCGCGTAGTTGATCTTCTCCGGCGCCGTGTAGTCGAGCGCGACGAAGGTGAGCGTGAAGGCATTCCTGTCGTGAGCGAGGTGGATCACGGAATCGGAATTCATCCGCACCACGTAGCGCACCGGATCGCCGCCCGCGCGCATGGTCACGAACGTAGCACGCGGCGGCGGGGGCGGCGGCGCCACGGCATCGGGCCGGAACACGTTCACTCCGTTCACTCCGCCGAAGTACATCGTGCCGTCGGAAGCGCGCAGGTGCGCACGCCGGTTGAACTCTCGCGCCTGAAGGCCGTCATCCAGCCCGTAGCGGGTGAGCGCGCGTGTATGCGGATCGAGCATCGCGATCCCATCGTCGGTGCTCAGCCACAGCCGCCCGCGCGCGTCTTCCAGGATCCCGTACACGAAGCTGTGCGGAAGACCGTCCGCCACTCCGACCGTCTCGAACCGCCCGGCGCCGCGATCGAAGCGGCTCAACCCCCCTCCCTTCGTGGAAACCCAGATCGTGCCGCGGCTGTCCTCGAAGATGTTCGTCACGAAGTCGGCTCCCAACGCATCGCGCCGCCCGGGCACGGCCGTGTAGAAGGTGGACGCTCCGGTGCGCCGGTCGAGCCGGGTGAGGCCGCGCACGCCGCCCACCCAGAGCATTCCCTCGCGGTCCTCCAGGATGGCCTGCACATCGTCGTCGATCAGCACGCGTTGGTCACCCACGGTCTTCCCGAATGTCCGCACGCTGCGGCGGTCGGCGGAGATCTCGACCATTCCCCGCCCCTCCAGACCGACCAGCAGCGCGCCGGCGCCGTCCTCGTACACGAGGTTCACGCTGGCGTCGTGAGGCACACCCGGGAAGCGCGTGAACCGGCCGGTGGCCGGATCGAACGTGCCGAGCCCCTGTTCGTGGAGTCCCACCCACATGACGCCCGTGCGATCCTCGTGCGCCGCCCACACGTCGTCGCCGGGGAGCGAGCGTGGATCGCCCGGCCGGTGGCGATAGACGGTGATGCCCCCGGACCGGTGGTCGAGCCGGTCGAGTCCCCCGAACTGCGTCGCGATCCAGATGTCACCGTTGCGGTCCTGCGAGATCCCGCGCACGTAACCGTCGCTGAGCGAGCGGGACGCCGATGGGTCGTGCTGTATGAGGTCGAAGTGAATCGCGGCCGGCGCGTGCTTGCTCACCCCATACGTCTCCAGTCCCACCCACAGTACGCCGCCACGATCCACCATGACGGAGCGTACTATGCTGCCGCCCAGCGAGAGCGGGTCGTCTCTGTCGTAGCGGTATCGGGCGAAGGCGCCCGTACGCGGGTCGAGCGATGCCAGGCCGTCATCGCTTCCGACCCAGATCCGTCCCTGGGGTGTCTGATGGAGCGCGAGCACCCTGCCGGTGAACGGCAGCGAGTCCGCGGGCGAGCGCCGCGCGAAGCGCCTCAGAACCGTGCGCGTGCCCGGGTCCACCGCTAGCAGCTCGTCCTCCGTACCGATCCACATCGCTCCATCGCGGTCGCGGAGCAGCGTGAGCACCAGATTCGTTCGCAGCTCGTTCGAGACGCGCGTGAAGCTGGCCCGCGCCGGGTCGAACACGAACAGACCCGACCGGGAGCTCACCCAGATGGTGCCGCCCGCGCCGCCGGCCACCGCTACCACGTCGTTGCCCAGTGCGGAGGAATCATCGGGCATGGGCTGGAAGCGGCGGACCCGCCCGGTGGCCGGGTCGAGCCGGTCGAGCCCGCGCGCCGTGGCCACCCACAACGCGCCATCGCGCGCCTCGTATATCGCGTTCACCTGGTCGCTGCTCAGCGTGGTCGGATCGCCCGCGACGCTTCTGTACCTGCGGAAGTTCTGTGTCCGCGGCTGGTAGCGATTCAGGCCGCCGTGCAGCGTGCCGAACCAGCGAGTACCGTCGCGCGCCATCAGGATCGCGGTCACCCACCCATCGGCGATGGATGTGGTATCGCCGGGCACTGGACGGTAGAGCGTGAAGTGGGACCCGTCGTAGAGATTGAGACCGTCCTCCGTCCCGAACCAGAGGAGCCCCGTCCTCCCCTGCGCCATCGCGGTGACGGTTCCGTTCGACAGACCGCGCTCCTGCGCCATGCTCTCGAAGCCGAGCCCCGATCGCTGCGCCGCGGCGCGCGCCGGGCCGAGGGCGAGGAGCAGCGCCGCCAATCCGGCTGTGAAGTGCACCGGGTGACCCGCCCTGGGAGTGCGCGGTAGCGGATGCATACGTGTGGAGGAGATCGGGTGGCGAGCTGCTGGCGATCGGTCGAGCGGGAGGAGACCGTAGTGTAGACCCGGAGCGCGCGCTTCGCCGGAGGCACGAATCAGGCGCCGGAGGGCCGGAGGGCACGTCTTCGCCGACTCTCCTCTCGACGATTGAGTCGACGACTGTCCCGCTCGAAGGGCACAGACTCCGCCGGAGGCCGGGCGCCCGCGCCAGCGGAAGATCGGCGTACGAGACTCATTCGAGGATGGCGTGCGAGCCGCCGGCACCGCGGGTCCGGCGCACCAGCAGGAGCAGCGGTATGAGCACGAGGATGATCAGCGCACTCAGTACGTAAACCCTGCCATACGCCATTACGCTCGCCTGCTGCATGACCTGCGCGTCGATCACGGCCAGCGCGCGCTGCTGCGCGGTCGAGTAGTCGACGCTACGGCTCATGAACCCCCGGGTCAGCATCTGGAGCCGCTCCAGCGTCGCGGGGTCAGAGAGCGAGACGTGCTGCACGAGGTTCGCCCGGTTCTCGGCGGTGAAGCGGATGATGAGCGTGGAGATTCCCGCGATACCGAACGACCCGCCGAGCTGCCTGAAGAAATTGTAGAGTCCCGTGCCCTGTGGCAATTCCTTCGGCGAGAGCTCGGCCAGCGTTATGGTGGTCAGCGGCACGAACATCAGCCCGAGGCCGATTCCGCGCAGTATGAGCGGCCAGAAGAAATCCGCCTCGCCGCTCTGCCCCGTTATCAGCGAGAGCTGCCACGCGGCGGTGGCGAAGATCAATACCCCGACCGTTATGAGCAGCCGCGAATCGACCCGGTTGCTCAGCCGCCCAGCCACGAGCATCGAGAGCGCGGTGGCGATCGCTCCGGGGAGCAGCACGATGCCGGTCTGCTCCGCGGTCATGTGCAGGTTACCCTGCAGAAAGACAGGGAGCGTGAAGGACATCGCGTAGAGACCGATCCCCATCACGACGCCGAGCAGAGTGCCCACCCACATCTGCCGGTGTCGCAGCACGCGGAAGTCGATGGCCGGATGATCGGTGGTGAGCTCGCGCCAGATGAGCACCGCCAACCCCACCACGCCGACCACCGTGAGCGTGGCGATGAAGTGCGAAGCGAACCAGTCATCCCGCTCGCCGTGCTCGAGCACGTACTGCAGCGAGCCGACGCTCACGATGAGGAGCGCGATGCCGATGTAGTCTATCGTGCGCGGCCGCTTCTGATGCAGCGGGTCGTGCACGTACGCCGCGATCATCGTAGCGGCGAGGATGCCGAAGGGGATGTTGATGTAGAAGATCCACGGCCAGCCGTGGTTGTCGGTGAGCCAGCCGCCGAGCGTGGGGCCGATGGTGGGGCCGACCATGACGCCGAGCCCGAAGAGCGCCATCGCCATTCCGGCTTCCTCCACCGGGAACGACTCGAAGAGCACCGCCTGCGACACCGTCATCAGCGCGCCGCCGCCCACGCCCTGGATGATGCGCCACATGATGAGCGCACCGAGCGAATGGGACGCGCCGCAGAAGAAGCTCGACATCGTGAACAGGATGATCGAACCCACGAAGTAGCGCTTCCGTCCGAACAGATCACCGAGGAAGCCGGTGAGGGGGATGACAATCACGCTGGCGAGTATGTAGCCCGTGGACACCCACGCGATCTCGTCGAGGCTCGCGCCCAGGTTCCCCATCATGTCGGGGAGCGCGACGTTGACGATCGAGCTGTCGATCACCTGCATGAGAGCCGCGAGCACCACGGCAAACGCGATGATGTACTTGTGCTCCGCTCCGCGGCGTTCGACGGCGCTGGTTCGTATCAGTACTGCTGTCGGTTCCTCATCGGCGGGGAGTTCGAGAACTGCCGTGCTTTCACTCATTCGGTGCGGCTACCTCATCCTGTTCGATACCGGCGCGCAGCGCGTCGAAGACGCGGAGACATACTTCCAGATCCTCGTCGGACACCGCGGCAAGGAGACGAGCGCGCGTCGCGTGGAGCACGGGCTGCACGCGCGCGGCGAGCGCCTTCCCGGCGGGCGTGAGGTGGAGGGTCCTGGCACGCTGGTCGGCCGGGTCGATACGCCGGTCCACGAGGCCGAGCGCGCCGAGCTGGTCGAGGGTGCGCACGAGCGTCGGTCCCTCGATGTCCAGACGATCGGCGAGCTCGCCGTGGCGGATGCCGTCGTTCCCGGCGATGATGACGAGCGGGTAGGCCTGCGCGGTGGAGACGCCGAGCGGCGCGAGGGCGCGTCCGTTGATCCGTCGGAGCGCCTGTCGGATGGGGCCGAGCGCGGTGAGGAAGCTGCGTTCGTTGTTGGCGCGTGCGGCGTGCGATCTGGAGGACATGCGCCATAATTTAGATAGGTAGCTATCTAATTGCCAGCCGTCCCCTGCATTTCCAGCGTCGCGAGCTCCTCCCAGCGCTCCATCGCCGCGGCGAGCTCGGCGTCCAGCTCTTCGAGCCGCGCTTTCAGACCCGCCGCCGCGGCGCCGTCGCGCAGCAGCTCGGGGTCCGCGAATGATGCGTACGCGCCGTCACGTTCGCGCTCCAGCTCCGCGATACGGTCCGGCAACGCCTCCAGCTCCTTCGCTTCCCGGTAGCTGAGCCGACGCTCCTTCCGATCCCGCGATTCTCCGGCTGGCGACGACCGCGGCTTCGCTGCGGGGGCCGCGCGCGCGTCCGCTGCTTCGGGCATCGGCCGCTGCCGCTGCCAGTCGCTGTAGCCGCCGACGTATTCACCCACGCGGCCATCGCCCTCCAGCACGAGCGTGCTCGTCACGACGTCGTCGAGAAATGCGCGGTCGTGGCTCACCAGGAGCAGCGTCCCCGAAAATTCCAGCAGGAGATTCTCGAGCAGCTCCAGCGTCTCGATGTCGAGATCGTTCGTGGGCTCGTCGAGCACGAGCAGGTTGAAGCGCCGCGTGAAGAGCCGGGCGAGGAGGAGCCGATTGCGTTCGCCGCCCGAGAGCGCGCGCACGGGCGTCCGGGCGCGGTCGGGCGTGAAGAGGAAGTCCTGCAGGTAGCCGTGCACGTGCTTCCGCTCTCCGCCGATCGCGACGAAGTCCGCGCCATCGGCGATGCTGTCGAACACGGTGTGCTCCGGGTCGAGCTGTTCGCGCAACTGGTCGAAGTATGCCAGCTCGATCCCGCTCCCGGCGCGCACCGAGCCCGTGTTCGGAGCGAGCTCGCCGAGCAGTAGACGGATGAGCGTCGTCTTTCCCGAGCCGTTGGGGCCGATGATCCCGACGCGGTCGCCGCGCATGATGGTGGTGTCGAGATCGCGTACTATGGTGCGCGCTCCGGCACCTTCGCCACGCACGAAGCTCACGTTCTTCGCCTCGATCACCAGCCGTCCCGACCGCTCCGCCTCCTGGGCGCGGAGTCTTACGGTACCGGCGCGCTCCCGCCGCGCGGCGCGTTCGCGACGCATCGCCTCGAGCGCACGCACGCGTCCTTCGTTGCGGGTTCGCCGGGCCTGGATTCCCGTGCGGATCCACACCTCTTCTTTCGCGAGTCGCTTGTCGAACTCCTCCCGCTCGCGCGCTTCGGCGGCGAGCGCCGCCTCCTTGCGCTCGAGGTACGTATCGTAGTCGCCGCCCCAACTCGCGAGCCGGCCGCGATCGAGCTCCACGATTCGCGTCGCAACGTGCCGCAGGAACGCGCGGTCGTGCGTGACGAACAGCAGAGTCGTTCCGCTCTCGAGGAGAAACGTCTCCAGCCACTCGATCGCGTTCACGTCGAGATGGTTCGTGGGCTCGTCGAGGAGAAGCACATCGGGCTCGCGCACCAGAGCGCGCGCCAGGAGCGTCTGGCGCTTGCGGCCGCCTGAAGCGTTCGCGAACGGCAGGTCGGGATCGAGTCCGAGGCGGTCCATCACCGTCTCGACGCGCGTGTGCGCGCGCCACGCGCCGGCCGCCTCCAGCTTCTGGTGCAGACGGTCGAGCTCCCGCAGCGCAGCTTCGCCCGGATCAGCGGCTACCCGCTGGCTCGCCTGATGGTAGCGAGCGAGGAGCCGCCCCGTTTCACCCAGACCAGCGGCCACCACGTCGAATGCGCTGCCATCGACGTCGACCGGCAGCTCCTGCTCCAGGCGCGCGACGCTCACGCCGCTCTGCCGCACGATCTCGCCCGAGTCGGGGAGGAGCGTGCCATCCAGGAGCTTCATGAGCGTACTCTTCCCGGCGCCGTTGCGTCCGAGGAGTGCCACGCGCTCGCCGCGTTCTATCTGCAGGTCAGCATGGTCGAGCACGGGCGGTCCGCCGAACGCCACACTGACATCCATCATTCCGAGAAGTGCCATCGCTGTGAGATAGCCGCCGGGCAGCGCTCCGCACCAGTCGGTCAGTGCGCGTGGTCGTATCCGGCGAGGGAAAGCGAGTGCCGTGCCATCCCATCACTTCCAGCCACGCGCGGTTCGCGCTTCCGTGGGCCGCCAGCCACGCTGAGTCGAACTCCAGCGTTGCCCGCTCTGCCCTCCCAACCCCGCTGGTCCAGAGGCGCCCCACGGGGCGTGCGGCGCCCTTCAACTCGATCGCAACGAAGGCTGCGGGATCCTCCATTAGCGCTCCGGCGGAGGTTCAGCCGCCTTGCGTCGTGGCAATCGCACTCGTTTCGGCAGACGTTCCGCCTCCAGGTGCAATCCGACGGTGTCCGTTTCGGCCGCGGCCAGGCGACCGATGCGATCGCCCATGCCCAGTACCCAGAGAACGGTGGCGTACACCCCCATGCTGACGGCGGCGTCCCCGCGCTCGACGCGAGAGAGCGTGGGCAGCGATATCTGCGCACGCTCCGCCACGACGGACATGGGGAGACGCCTGCGAAGCCTGGCGTCCTTGAGATCAGGACCGAGCTGCCGCAGCGCCCGCCGCACCTCGAGCGGCAATGATGGGGTCGTTCTAGGCATGTCGTAAACTAATATATCATTATTATTATTGCCAATAAAAGAAACGTTATGTGCTATAATATCCTTGCCACACGACCTTGGCACCGGACCACCGAGCCCGTGTCGCCGGCCGCCGCGCCGGTCGCGAACGGTGGCTGACCGCATCCGCACGACCTCGCGCCGCCCGCGCCTTCCCTTCCTGTTGACTGTCTGAAGGAAGGTCGTTACTCTCCTTCAGACGCACTACAGGAGATCCGATGCCGGACGCCGACCGCTCCGAGCTGCTCCAGGGCACGCTCGAGCTGCTCGTTCTCAAGACGCTCGCGCTCGAGCCGATGCACGGCTGGGGTATCTCGCAGCGCATCCAGCTGCTCTCGCGAGATGTCTTCCTCGTCACGCAGGGCTCGCTCTACCCCGCCCTCCAGCGGATGAAACGGCGCGGCTGGATCCGCTCCGAGTGGCGCGTCACCGAGAACAGCAGGCGCGCGCGCTACTACGAGCTCACCACCGCAGGCCGGCGACAGCTCGAGGTCGAGCTCGTGAGCTGGACGCGCACTTCGAACGCGGTCAACTGGGTGCTCGATGCCGCCTTCGTTCCGGAGGGCGCATGAGCATCCTCTCCGATCTTCTCGAGCGTGCACGCGTGCTTCTCTTCCGTGCCCGCGAGGAGCGCGAGCTGGACGAGGAGATCCGTTTCCATCTCGACATGGAAGCCGAGCATCAGCGCGGAAGCGGCGTCGACGCCGCCGAGGCTCGGCGAAGAGGCATGATCGCGTTCGGCGGCGCGGAGCGCATCAAGGAGGAAGTGCGCGACGCGCGCGGTACACGGCTGCTCGAGGAGAGCGCCGGCGACGTGCGCTGGTCGGTGCGCACGCTGCGCCGGAGCCCGCGCTTCTCGCTCGTGGCCATCGTCACGCTCGCGCTCGGGATCGGCGGCACCACGGCGGTCTTCAGCGCAGTAGACGCGGTGCTCCTCGAGCCGCTTCCCTACTCGCAGCCGGGGCAGCTAGTCCGTCTCTACCAGTACACCGACGGCTATCCGAACGGGCACACTTTCGTCACCGACGTGCACTTCCGCGAGTTCCAACGCGACCTCGCCACCTTCTCCGGCCTGGCGGCCGTTTACGACTACAGCGCGCAGGGCGCCGACATCGGCGGAAACGATGGCACCGAACGCATCCGGATCCTTCCCATCACCTCCGGCTACTTCGACGTTCTGGGAACGAGACCCATTCTCGGCCATCCCTTCGAGGAGCGCGACGAACGCGGCGCGCCGCTGGTGATCCTGAGCAACGCGCTCTGGAAGAATCAGTTCGCCGGCGATCCCACCGTGATCGGGAAAGCGCTAACGATGGACGGCGTGCCGCGCACGATAGTGGGAGTGATGCCCGCCGGCTTCTCCGATCCCGTGAGCGGCAGCATCGACGCGTGGGTTCCCATCGCGATCGATCCCGCCGAGATGAGTCCCGGGAATCACTACCTCACGGTGATCGGCCGCCTCGCGCCCGGCGTGGAGCTCCCGCGCGCCCGGGGCGAGCTCGCGTCGCTCGACGTCGCGCTCGCGCGCGAGTTTCCAAATGCGAAGGACATGCGCACCATGCTGGTGTCGCTGAAGGAAGATGTCGTGGGCTCGTCGAGCCGGGCGCTGGAGCTGATGCTGGGCTCCGTGGGGCTCGTGCTTCTGCTCGTGTGTGTGAACATCGCCAACCTCATGCTGGTGCGCGGTTCCGAGCGACAGCGGGAGTTCGCGCTCCGCTCCGCGCTCGGCGCGGGCGGCAATCGCCTGGTGCGGCAGCTCCTGACCGAGAGCATAGCACTGGCGCTCGCGGGTGCCGCCGCCGGAATCGCTGTCGCCATCGGCGCCATGAAGCTGCTGGTGCTCCTCGCGGGCGGCTCCATCCCGCGCATCGGGGAAGCGTCGCTCGACCCTCGCGTGCTCATCTTCACGCTGGTCATCGCGACCGCGAGCGCGCTCATCTTCGGCCTCGCGCCCGCGCGCAGAGCGGCGCGCAGCAAACCAGCCGACGTGCTCCGCGAGCAGGGGCGCTCCGCGAGCGGCGGCGGCGCTTCCAGCAGACTGCGATCGATACTGGTCGTGGCGCAGGTGGCGCTCGCGTTCGTGCTCCTCGCGGCCGCGGGCGCTCTGCTCGCGAGTCTCCAGCGGCTGCGCGACACGCCGCTCGGCGTGCGCACCGCGAACATCCTCACCTTCGAGCTCAACCTCCCTGCCGCGCGCTACGATTCAACGGCGCGCGCACGCTTCTACGAAGACTACTCCGCCGCGATCGAGCGCCTTCCCGGCGTGCGCGCCGCCGGCGGCGTGAGCCGGCTACCCACGACCGGCAGCTACAACACGTGGGGCACGCGCGCGATGACGGGACCGCTCGCTGGAGCCGAGGGCACTCCGCAGCAGTCGTTCGTCGGCGCGGAGCAGCGCGTCGTCTCGGGCCACTACTTCCGCGCGGTGGGAATCCCGCTCGTCGCCGGCCGCATCTTCGATGCGCGCGATGACGCCAGCGCACCACGCCGCGTGGTGGTGAGCCAGTCGCTCGCCGAGCGTCTTTTCCCCGGGGCCGATCCGCTCGGGCAGACTCTGCACACCGGAGGCTTCGACGCGCAAGTGATCGGGGTGGTGGGAGACGTGGCGCTGGATCAGGAAGGGAGAGAGGCCCCCTACGTCTATCACGCGCACGCGCAGTTCGCGGGCGACAGGAACTGGGCGCTCACGCAGGTGGTGGCCACCGATGCGTCTCCCGCGCAGAGCCTGGCCGCCGTGCGGCGCGCGACAGCGGAGCTGGACCCCCAGCTCGTGGTCTACCGTCCAACCACGCTCGAGGATGCGATCGGCCGCGGCATGGCGCAGCGCATATTCACACTGCGGGTGCTGGTCGCCTTCGCGGGGGTGGCACTCTTCCTCGCGGCGCTCGGACTCTTCGGCGTGCTTTCGTACGGCGTCCGGCTGCGCAGTCGCGAACTGGGAATCCGGATGGCGCTCGGCGCCGAAGCCGGCGTGATTCGTCGAGCGGTGATCGGCCATGGACTGCTGCTCACGGGGATCGGACTGGGCGTGGGACTCGTGGGCGCGCTCGCGATGTCGCGGTTGCTCGCATCGCTCCTGTTCGAGGTGAGCCCGCTGGACCCGCGCGTGCTCGGCGCAGTGGCGCTGCTCATGGGGATGGTGGCGGCGATTGCGGCGTACCTCCCAGCGCGCCACGCGACGAGTCTCGATCCCAGAACCGTGCTGCAGGGGGAGTGAAGGCGTGGCTCGCCGCGATGGCGCAGCTCTCCGTGAGAGGCGCGCGGCCGGCGCGGCACCTCGCCGGTACGACCGAGCCGCGGCCCTTGTAGCCGGGGTTCGTTCGATGTCGAACTATCGACCGTCCGGCGTAGCGTCCGGCGAGCCCGTCCCCCCCGGCGCAGCCACGAACTCTTCGTAATTGCCGGCCGCGCGCGCCGGGTCGGCGTCTTCGTATTCCGGACAATCCACGCGCAGCGCGCGATCGCCGAACGGGGCGTCCACGAACGCACAGTGATGCGGCTGCTCCGGGTCATCCGGATGCGCGTAGGGACGAAAGAAGCGACAGTACACGCACATGCGCGCGGGGACGATGTCGCCACGCTCCTGAAGCGTGCGAATCATCTTCACCAGTGCGCGCATGAACGCCGCCTGCTCTTCCGCGGTCAGCGCATCCACGGCGGCAAGGACGAACTCCGGCCCCCTCGCTCCCTTGTCGGCGGCTCGCACGCCTGCCTTCGTGAGAGCGAGGGAAAGCACGCGGGCGTCGGCGGCACGCGTCTTCGCGACGAGCCCTTTGGCAACGAGCGCCTTCACCGCGTCGCTCGCGGTGGGCGCCGTGACCGCCATTCCCTGCGCCACGTCCGAGAGCGAGAGCGGCTCTTCGCTGGCGCGGAGCAGCGCCAGGATCTGAGCCTGGGTCGGATTGAGCCCGCGCGGCGCGGTATCGCGCCGTACATGAGTGCGGAGCGCGAGCCCCAGCTTGAAGAGACCAGCCGTGACCTGTCGCGCCAGCGGAGTATCGGGGCCTTCGCGCTTCTTGCGGGGCATGGGCGGTAGACGGTGACATGTGGCGGTGGAGCGGTGACGAGCCCGGGCGCAGCGGCATTCCCGGCACCCTTGACCGAAACTTAAGGACTCCTTACAATATTCGCCATTACTTAGGAGTCCTAAGTAACGGCGAACCGGGCGCGGGCATATCTCGTCCCATCCGGTGCGCCCGCGCTCGATCACCGACCAGGGAGGCGAAACACCATGCAGCTCCACGACCACCATGCTCCACGCCGCGCCATCGGAGTAGCCGCCGCCATCGTCCTCGCGGCCTGCTCTGGCAAGGCACCTGCCCCGCAACCCGGGGCCGGCGCATCGCCGGCGGCGACTGACCACGCACCAGCCAGCGACTCCTCGAGCATCGCATCGGCGAGCGGCGACGCGAAAACCGCGCTCCCCTCGAGGCCCGATGTCGCTCCCTTCGACCTCGTGATGACGAGTGTTCGGCGCGATGGCGACAAGCTCGTATTCACCGAGCGCGTGTCGGCGAAGGCGGGGACGACCAGACCCACTCCCACGGGCAAGCTGGCCGGGAGCGAAGTGTTCAGTTACGTCTGGCCCACCTCCCTCGACCCCGCAGCGGTCGGCTTCGAGGGAAACACCGGCACGCTGGCGCTCGCCGCCACCGCGCATCCCGATTTCGACGACACGCCGCTCTACGATGAAAACGGCGATGGCGACACGAAGAACGATGGTGACCTCTGGCACTCGCACTGGGTGGTGCTGACCCCCGACGACGAGTGTGGCCCCGGTGCGCTCAAGGTGCGCGACATCCCCGAAGGCACGAAGCCGAAGCTCCCTCGCACGTGGCCGGGCCTCCCGATCTTCATCGACAGCCCCGGATACGAGCCGAGCATCGCCGGCAACGAGATCAGCGTGGAGGTGCCGCTCGACGCCATCGGCTCCGTCGCCGATTTCGGCTACGACGGCGTGACAGCCGCGCTGCGCGTGAACGCGAGCGTCCACAGTCCGCTGCTGTGCGTGGTGGATGTCTTCGATATCGCGTCCGGAAAGCTGACTCTCCCGGGGAGGGTGATCACGCGCGCGGGGAGCGGCGAGTAGCGCGAGGGAGGGGGGGCGAAGCCGAGAGAACGCGCTGCGATCGTTCGGCGCGCATCCGCTGGCGTCGTCATGGATAGCGCGATATGATTGCACGCCGCGATGCGCCTCCGCGGCGTGGCACTGCACGCCCCCCGCGCTCTCCCGGCTTGCCCACCGAATGAACGAATCGCACGACGAGCTCGCGAAGTCTCTTGCCGGACGATACCTGATCGAGCGCGAGCTCGGTCGTGGCGGCATGGCTACGGTCTATCTGGCGCACGATGTTCGTCACGATCGACCGGTGGCGCTCGAGGTTCTGCACCCCGATCTCGCCAACGCGCTCGGCCCCGAGCGTTTTCAGCGTGAGATCAAGCTCGCCGCGCGGCTGCAGCACCCGCACATCCTCACGGTTCATGACTCCGGCGATGACGCGGGACAGCTCTGGTTCACGATGCCCTTCGTGGAAGGCGAGACGCTCCGCGAGCGGCTTTCCAGAGAGAAACAGCTCCCCGTAGACGACGCCGTGCGCATCGCGCGCGAAGCGGCCGATGCGCTCGACTACGCGCACCGCCACGGCGTGGTGCACCGCGACATCAAGCCGGAGAACATCCTCCTCTCCGAGGGGCATGCGCTGGTCGCCGACTTCGGCATCGCCCGCGCACCCGGCGACGGCGGCGCGCAGCTCACCCAGACCGGCACCAGCGTAGAGACGCCTGCACCCATCAACTCCATCCGTGACACGGTGCCGGCCGCGGTCGACGACGCAGTGCAGAAGGCGCTCGCGCGCATCTACGTACTCGCCGGCCAGCATGAAGATGCGCTGGACCTTCTCGAGCCGCTCTACGGCCAGACCAGTCACACCACCGCCGGCTGGCTGCGCATCGATCCCGAGTGGACACCGCTCCACGGTAATCCGCGCTTCGAGAAGCTCATCGCGACGGCGGGAACGATGGAGTCGGGCACCTGACCCCCTACACCCCCGCTACCCGCCGCTTGTACTCCGCCAGCGATGGCATCATCGACGACGCATGTCGCCATGAGATCGTCCTTCGCATACGCCGTGAAGATGCGTTCGGCGGTGAGCGCCATCGGATCGAGCGCGCGCAGATCACCACGGTACCCGGCGTCGTGCGCCAGGAGCTCGCGCGCGACCTTCGCGAGGCCGGGTCCGGAAGCGTGATACTCGAAGCAGCCGCAGGAGCGGTACTCCTCGCGATAGGGCCGGTCGAGCGCGAGCCAACCGATCGCGCCACCGATGTCGCCGTGGCCGCGCAGCACGCGCCCGTCCACCATGATCCCCGCGCCGATCCCGGTTCCCACCGCGAGGAAGATCGCGTGCCGCGCGCCGCGCGGTAGATACCGGGAATCGTGACCCCCACGCGGCCGGCCGCCCCCTCGCAGCGCTGTGCGACCAGCGCCGCGACCTCGGCGCCGCTCCTGCCATCGAGCGGCACCGAGTCGCGATGGAGAAGCTTGCCGCCGGCATCGAGGCGATGCGGACCGACCAAAGGCGGGGAACCCGACGGAGCTCTGCCACTTGCCGCATGTGTTACAGACGGACTAGATTGTAACACATGAAGGACACACACCTCACTCTCCGCTTGCCGCTCGAGCTCTCGCGCATCCTCACGCGCAGGGCGCGGGATCGGGGTGTACCAAAGTCGCTCGTCGCGCGCGAGGCCGTGTCGCTCTATCTCGCCGGGGCTCCGAAATCCGGCACGGCACCATCGCTCCTGGCCAGGGAGCTCGCCGCGCGCTGGAACGACCTCCCGCGGCTCGGCAACGAGGAAGCCGCGGCGCTGGAGAAGGACATCGCGGAGGGGAGGGCTGTTCTGCCGGCTCTTCGCGGCCCCTGGGACTGATCCTCGACACTTCGGTTCTGATCGCCGCCGAACGCGGCTCGCTGGATCTCCCGGCGTTCCTCGAGGCCAACGCCGAGGAGGCCGTGGCCATGGCGGCGATCACCGCGTCCGAGCTCCTCCACGGGTATCATCGCGCGAGGGACGCGGCCGCGCGCACTCGCCGTGCTGCTTTCGTGGAGGCGCTTCTGGATCTCCTCCCCGTGCTTCCATTCGGCGTGCTGGAAGCGCGGCGGCACGCCGAGCTCTGGGCCGCGCTCATGCGAAAGGGAAGTGTGATCGGACCGCACGATCTCATCATCGCTTCTACAGCTCTGGCACGGGGCGATGCGCTTGCGACTCTGAATCGAAAGGATTTCAGGAGGGTGGGCGGTCTCCAGCTCGCCCGCCTGGAACCCTTCCTGACACGATGACGCTCATCTCCGCCGCGGTACTGTTCTTCTTCGTGATGGACCCGCTGGGGAATGTGCCGTTGTTCCTGACGGCGCTCCGCAACGTGGATCCGGCGCGCAGCCGCAGGGTGATCGTACGCGAGCTGCTGATCGCGCTCGTGATAATGGTGGTCTTCCTTTTTGCGGGCCGCTACATCCTCGAGATGCTGCAGCTCTCGCCGGCCGCGCTGACGGCGGGAGGCGGGTTCATCCTGCTGCTCATCGCGGTGAGAATGATCTTCCCGAGCAGCGAGCACTCGCTGCGCGAAGATGTGCGCGAGGAGCCGTTCGTGGTCCCACTCGCCATTCCGTATACCGCTGGCCCCGGGATGCTCGCGACCGAACTGCTCTTCATGACGCGCGATCCGCACCGGTGGCCGATCTGGCTGGGAGCCGTGGCGCTCGCATGGCTCGCTTCTGCCATCATCCTCTATTTCTCCAGCCATCTGCGCACGATACTCGGCGATCGCGGCCTCACGGCCGTGGAGCGGCTCATGGGGATGCTGCTCGTGATCGTTGGCGTGCAGATGTTGATGGCCGGCGTGGTGCAGTACCTTCGCGCCTGAACGAACCGGGACGCGCCGTCGCGCGACACCGCGCAACGACGCGTCCCGGCTCGCCCTGCTTCACGGCTTGCGCGCAGCGGTTTGCGAAGCTCCGTTCTGCAGGAGCGTCACGCTCTTCGCCGGGCCGCCGGCATCGTCCAACGCGAAAACGAGCTGCGCATCCACTTCCTTCAGGAAGAAGTGGTCGGGCGACGTGGCCCACATCCGGATCTTCTGCTGCCCGGTGGCCTGTACGTACGCCGCATCACCCTCGCGCGTGACGTGAAACGTGAAGGTGGGTGCCAGCACGTAGTCGCCGACCACGCGCTCGAGCTGCGCCGGCGTCAGCGCGACTTCGGTGCGGTGCACGGGAACCGGCGGCATCTGCAACGGAGATGTGGGGGCGATCAGGTGCATCCCGATGTCGTCCACCTCGACGGCGGCGTTCGACAGCACCACCACCGCCACGCCGCGAGTCGGATCGAAGGCGGCGAAGCTGCGGAATCCTCCCGTGCCTCCGTTGTGCCACCAGCCACGCGTATTCCCCAGATCGTGCACGAGCCAGGCGAGCGCGATGCTGTCGCGGCCGAACGCCGCGCGCGGCTTGCGTCCCGTCGCAACCGCGCGAGCGAGAGGTCCGTGCAGCGTGTCCATCTCGGCGGCGAGATACGTGAGCATGTCACTGGCGGTGGAACGCAGCGCGCCCGCGCCCGACAGCGCATCGAGATGCCATGCCGGCACCGAGTCCATGCGCGGGTCGTGCCCCGCCGACACCCTGGCGCGCAGCGCGGCCGGGACATCGACGAAGGTCTCATGCATCCCGAGCGGCTTCGTGATGCGGCTCTCCACGAGCGCGCCCCATGACGGCGCACCGGCCTTCAGAGTGAGCGCGTGTCCGAGCAGGCCTACGGCCAGGTTGGAGTATTCCGCGCTGTCGCCCGGTGCACGGGGAAGCTGATATGACGAGAGAAACGCGTAGAGCTTCTTCGCGTCGTAGTCGGCATACGGATCGTCGGGATTCGCCGGCGAGAAATTGCCGGGGAGGCGCGGCAGACCCGAGCGGTGCGTGGAGAGATCGACGAGCGTGATCTGACGCCCCTCGTAGGAGGGTACCGTCGTACCCTTCGGGAGGAGCCGGGCCACCGGCTCGTCGAGCTGCACTTCACCGCGCTCCACCGCAGCGGCGAGGAGCAGCCCGGTGAATGTCTTGGAGATCGAACCGATCTCGAAAATCGTATGCTCGTCGAGCGGAGCCCTGCCTGGCCCCGCCGAACCGTAGCTGACGAAGCGGCGCTTTCCGTTTTCGAGAACGCCGACCGCGATGCCGCGCGAGCGACCACTGTCGACGCGGGTTTTGATGATCTCGAGAATCGCCGAATCCGTCGGCACGGCCTGCGCGCGCACCGACTGCGTGGGGGCGAACGCCAGAGCAGCGACGGCGGCTGCGAAGGCGGCGACGTACGACCTGATGCGGGACATGTGGAAAGTGGTTTCGGGGAGGCTCCGGGCGGACTCGCTCTTCGAGCGAGAGTCGGCCCGCGAAAGTGGAGGATCCGGCGCTTCAGCGGCCGGACTACCTGGCGGACAGAGTTGGCTGACCGGCCGGCGAGCGGCCATCGAGGATGAAGAGAGCGTCTACCGAGACATCGAGCGCACGCGCCAGCCTCAATGCCAACAATACGGAAGGCACCATGCGACCGGTTTCGATCGCGTTCACCGATCTGCGCGTGACGCCCGCCAGCGCCGCCAGATCGGCCTGCGTGAGGTTTCGCATCGCGCGCTGCACTTTCAGCGTGTTTCGCAACGACTCATCGTTCATCGATCCCCCCCGAGTCGCGATTCAGAAAGAGGAAGAGCACGATGAAGGAGGCCATGCCGAGTGTAGCCGTCGCGGCGGCCATCGCCGTCACCGCGCGAAGCGATGGAAGCCGTGCGAACAGGAGCGCGAGCGGGAGCTGAGCGACGAGAAGGATCAGGAAGGCGGCGCGCATCGCTCGGTCCATGCTGTTCCTCCGCCACTCGTCGCGCGCGATCGCCAGGGCTTCGGGAGCGTCGGGCCTCCAGCGCTCGCCGCGCAGCGTCGCCGCCTGCAGCATCACGACCGCTATCGCGATGGCGACCGCCAGCATCCATCCCGAGCGCGCCATCAAACGCGCACCGGCATCCGGAGCGAAGGCCATCGCAATGCAGATCCCGCCCAGTACCACTATCAGGACGAGTGTGACGACCAGTCCCGACTGGCTGAAGCGAAGGTACCGCTCCGCGCGCGTTTCATTCGAATCTCTCATATCATCTCTCCGGCTCGTGGCAGGGTTGGGGAATGAACAGCTCCCGACCTGCATCCAACGAACGAACGCGAAGAATGTAACTGATCCTTCTCTAAAAGCCAATTATTCATCTCTTTTAGAGAAAGATGGATCTACCTGTGCCGGCTAACCCCCCTTCAGGGGAGCGGCAGCCAGAGGCTACTCCCCTATTTGTCGAATTACCCGACAGGGATTCCCCGCGGCGAATACGTCGTCGGGGATGTCGCGCGTCACGACGCTCCCGGCGCCGATCACCGCACGCGATCCGATCGTCACGCCGGGGCAGATTATCGCGCCGCCACCCACCCACACGTCCGACCCGACCGCCACCGGCTTCCCGAACTCCTTCCCCCGGCGTGCCACCGCATCGAGCGGGTGCATGGCCGTATATATCTGCACCGCCGGCCCGAAGAGTGTGAAGTCGCCGATCCGCACCGTGCAGACGTCCAGCACCACGCAATCGAAGTTGAAGTAAACGCGCTCGCCCAACTCGATGTTGGTGCCGTAGTCGCAGTAGAAGGGAGGCTGCATCAGGACGGAATCGCCTCCCGCTCCGAAGAGATCCACGAGCAGTGCCCGGCGCTGCTCCGTCTCGGCCTCGCGCGTGGCGTTGAGCGACTGACAGATGTCGCGCGCCCGCGTTCGCGCAGCCACGAGTACCGGATCGAGCGGATCGTACAGCTCTCCGGCGAGCATCAGTTCACGTTCTGTGTTCATGGCGGGCGTCCGAGTCTGCCGAGGGTCCGGCGGCGGATGCGCATCTCTCGTACCACGCATCCGCCGCGACGGAATTCAGGCCGCGCTCCCCAGTGCCACCAACCGCACGATCCAGTCGCGCGCGGCCTCCAGCTCTTCCCCGGTGACCGTGTGACCGCCCGGCTGCCAGTACACGTCGACATCCGCACCTGCCTCGCGGAGCAGCGCGGCCAGACGCTCGACTTCGCCGGCGCTCACCATGGGGTCGCTCCGCCCGGAGCCGATGAACACCGCCGTGCCCCGGAGGTTCGGGAGAGCCTCCGGCTCGAAGGGCACCATGGGACTGAGCAGCACCGCTCCACGCAGCACGCCGGGCCGCCTGAGCAGGATACTCGAGGCGATGTTGGCGCCGTTGGAGAAGCCGACGGCGACCACGCCCCGAGGGTCGATACCGTAGTTGCGCTCCGCCGCCTCGACGAAATCCGCGAGTTCGGCGGTGCGGCGCTCGAGATCCTCCTGGTCGAGTACTCCCTCCGCCAGCCGGCGGAAGAAGCGGGCTGCCCCCCTCTCGTTCACCTTGCCGCGAGGGCTCAGTATCGCGGCACCGGGAAGGAGCGCGCGCCCAAGCGGGATCATGTCGTTCTCGTCCCCTCCGGTTCCGTGCAATAGCAGGAGCGTAGTGCTCCCGGACCGCTCGCCCGCCTCCGATGGCGGGATGTAGCGGTGGACGAAGTCCAGCGCCGCGCCGCTCACTTCCTCCGGCCCACCCGCGTCGGCGAACGCCGAGGTGGCAGCCGCGGGTATGCCGAGGTGGATGCGCGGGAGGATCGCCTCGATCTCGGCGCGCCGAGCCTCGTACTGCGGCGGCAGCATCAGACGCTCTCCGAGATGCTCCAGCGGCTCGTCGACCGAGAAGCCCGGGTCGGCGGTGGCCAGCTCGTACAGCACGCCACCCGGCTCCCGGAAGTAGACGGAGCGGAAGTACTGGCGGTCGATCACCGGTGTGGGTCGCATTCCCGCCGAGGAGATGCGCTCGCGAAGCGCGAGCTCGGTGGCGTCGTCCACCACGTTCCAGGCGACGTGGTGTACGGTGCCGGCGCCGCCGGTGCCGAGCGGAAATCCGCCGACCTCGCGCACATCCACCAGCGAGCCCGGCCCGCCATCGCCGGCGGCGTAGCGCCGCGTGCCGTTCTCCTCGCGCACCGCGCGGAAGCCGAGGGTATCGACGAGCACGCGCTCACTCGGCTCGTGCCTGTCGACCCAGAGCGTGACGTGGTGAAAGCCGTGAATCGCAAGCTCGCGCGCGATGCCGGGCGCACCGTTCCACGCGCTGCGCGACTCGGCCTCCTCGCTCGCCACCAGTTCGAGCATCAGCCCGTCGTGATCCTCGAAGGAAATGACCTGCTCCACCGCGCCGCCCGACTGGGTTCGTTTCGCGGGTCCCTGGTATTGCACTCCGTGCCGGAGCAGCCGCTGGACCCAGAAGCCCACGGCGCCGGGGAGGATCGCGAACGAGACTACGGCCGCCTGGCCTCTTCCCTGCCTGCCGCGCCGCGCGCCGGGCCACGGGAAGAACGTCATGATTCCGCCCGGCGTCCCGGCCTCGTCGCCATAGTAGAGGTGGTACGTCTGCGGATCGTCGAAGTTCACCGTGCGCTTGACGAGGCGAAGCCCGAGCAAACCCGCGTAGAAATCGAGGTTGCGCTGCGGATCGCTCGCGATCGCGCTCACGTGATGGATTCCCGGTATGCCTGCCATGACGTCCACCGATTGGAGTGGGAACGACCGGATCGGGTCGTGGATGCAGAGGCTCGACGCCTCGGCGGCCACGACCCGGCCCGGTCGTCTACTTCGAAACGTCGCCGCCGACTCAGGCTTCCAGCACCGCCTGGGCCTCGACGTGAATTTTGAGATCGTTGCCGACCAGTACGCCGCCGGCCTCCAGCGCGGCGTTCCATGTGAGGCCGAAGTCGCGGCGATCGATCTTCGCGTCGGCGCTGAAGCTCACGCGCTCGCCGCCCCACGGGTCGCGACCGCGGCCGTCGAAGGTGGCATCGAGCCCGATCTCGCGCGTGGTACCGCGGATGGTGAGCTCACCCACGACGCGGAAGCTCTTGCCCGGCTCGAGCGACGCGCCCTCGATCTTCGTGCTGCGGAAAGTCACCTTCGGGAAGTTCTCGACATCCAGGAAGTCGGCCGATCGCAGGTGCTGGTCGCGCTGGTCCACGCGCGTGTCGATGCTGGCGGCCTCGAGCTCGACGTTCACCGAGGAGTCGCTCGGCTTCGCCTCATCGATCTGGATGACGCCTTCCAGGCTCGCGAAACGGCCTCTGACGTTGGTGATCATCATGTGCTTTGCCGTGAACTCCACCAGCGTGTGAGCCGGATCGATCTTCCACGTGGTGGTGCGACCGGTAGTGGTATCCGTCGAGGCAGCCATTTCGTATCTCCATGGTTGAGATTCTGGAACTTCAGTACTGAGACAATTAAGCAAGAGAAGGCTCAGGGAGTTCCCGTCGAAGGCGGGAGCGCCGCGGCGGCCAGTCCGAGCTTGCGGAGGAGCGTGATCGCGCGCGCCTGTTCCGCCGCCGACAGCCCTCCCAGGGCACGGGAGATGGCCTTCGCGTGCTCGGGGAAGATGCGCGCCACCAGCTTCTCGCCCGCCGGCGTGAGGGCCGCATAGCGCGCCCTGCGATCGTGCGGGCACGCGCGCCGTTCCACCAGTCCTCGCGCCGCGAGGCGATCCACCAGGTAGGTGACTCCACCGCTGGAGACGAGAATTTTCCGCTGCACCTCGCCCAGCAGGAGCGGGCCGCGGTGGTAGAGCACCTCGAGGATCGCGAACTCCGTGAGAGTGAGTCCGTGGCGGGCCACATCGGCCTCGGCGTGGCGCGCCACCGCGAGCTGCGCACGCGCGAGCACCACCCACAACTTGAGCGCCGCGTCTTCCGACCCTCTGGCGCCCCGCTTGCCGTTCCCACTCTGCGCTCCCGCGGCGCCCCGTACCGCACGGGCGCCGGAGGCGGCCCTGGCGGATGCCGAGGACGCCGCCCTGCCGGGATCCTTCTCCGTACGCGCCGTTCGGGGTCGTGCTCTCACTCTTCGCTCCGCGTTAATCTTAGTACTAAGATACATCATCTCCGCGTCCGGGGCAATGGGTGCCGGTGCGGCCGCGTAAGTATGGGGCGGGAAGGCGCCTCGCGCGAGGGTGAAATAGCGGCTGCCGCTCTCGACATCGCGGCGACACTCAGGCACGTTTCGGCTGCCCGGACACGCCAAAACCAAGAGGGAGTCACAAATGAGTCTCGCGCGCCACCGCCTGTGGACCGCGGCCAGCACGGTCGCGATCCTTCTCGCCTTCCCGGCTGCCACGACCGCCGCCCAGCTCTCCACCGCCGCCGGCGCGGCGGCGCAGCGCCCCGCCGACCAGCCGGAGCTCGCGGCGGTGCGCGAGGCGGAGGCGCATTACATACAGCCGCCCGCGCCGATCGCGGACTTCTTCCATCGCGACCCCAACTTCGCCACGCTGGATGCGCCGTCGCCCGATGGACGCTACTTCCTCGTACCGCTGGCGACGCAGCTCTCCACGCTCCGGCTGATGGCGCGTCCCACCTACCGGCTCGCCGAGCTGGAGATCCGCCCGGCGACGGACCGTCTCTGGCATCTCGATACGTACGGCATCGACGGCCTCCGCATCTACGATCTCGACGCGCGCCGCTTTCGCGAAGTGAAGCTGCCGTCCGGAACGTTCATCAGCGACATGATGTGGTCGCCCGATGCGCGGAAGGTCGCCTTCCTCGCCCATCTGCCTGGAGGTACGCAGGTGTGGACCGCGGACGCGGCCACGGGGAGCGCCTCGCGCCTCGGTGCCGCCCGCATCCTCGCCACCATCGGGACCGAGGCGCAGATCAACATCGCGCCCGTGGTGGACATGCGCCCTTCGCGGATGCTCCAGTGGACCGGCGAAGGGAGCGTGATCACGCTCATGGTGCCTTCGAACCGGGGGCCGGAGCCGAAGCGCGACAGCGTTCCCGACGGTCCGCTCGTGCGTCTCACGCGCCCCGAGCCGACTTCCACGCGCACGTTCTCGAACCTGCTGCGCGATTCGCACGACGCCGATCTCTTCGAGTACTACACGCGCTCGCAGATCGTGGAGCTCGCGCCCGGCAAGTCGCCCCGCTCCATCGGCGAGCCGCGGATGTACGAGTCCATCTCGCTGAGCCCCGACGGCAGGTACATCCTGGCCACCTACCTCGAGCGTCCCTTTTCCTTCATTACGAGCTATCGCGGCTTCCCGACTCGCACGGTGGTGCTCGACCGTGGTGGGAAAGTGCTCGCCACCATCGAGTCCACCGCGCTGCACGAAGGCGGCGGCAGGCCGGGCGGGGGGCGCGACACGTCGCCGCGCGAGATCGCCTGGCGCCCCGACTCGGCCGGCCTCTCGTGGCTGCAGCGCGACAGCGCCGGCACCGACCGCGTCATGCTCCTCGCCGCGCCGTTCGATACCGCGCAGGCGAAGGCGGTCGCGGTAAGCAAGGACCCCGTGCGTGGAGTGGTCTACACGCGCGATGGGGCGCGCGCGTTCGCGACCGTATCGAACAAGAACCGCGGGGCGATCGCGGAGTGGAGACTCGGCTCCCAGCCGGCCGAACGCCGGCTGCTGAGCGGCTTCCACCACACCGACAGCATCCTCACCGACCCCGGCGAGCTCTGGACGCAGCGCACAGGCAACGGAATCGAGTACGTGCTCACCTCGGCCGCGGGCGACGCGGTATATCTGCGCGGCGACGGACTGGCCGCCGACTTCCGGCCGCAGCCCTTCGTGGATCGCGTATCGCTTTCCGACACCGCGCACACGCGGATCTTCGAAGGCTCGAAGAACACGTGGGACCGGCCGCTGGTGGCGCTCGACCGCGACCTGCAACGCATGATCGTGAGCCGTGAGAGCGTCACCCTATTCCCCGACAGCTATCTCTGGAGCCGCGGCGCTGAGCCGGTGAACCTCACGCACAACGGAAATCCGTTTCCCGAGCTGGCCTCCGCGAAGCACGTGGACTTCTCCTTCGCGCGGCAGGACGGCCTCGAGGTGCAGGGGCGGGTCACGCTGCCGCCAGGCTACCGGGAGGGCGAGAAGGTTCCCGCCATCTTCTGGACGTACCCGCGCGAGTTCACCACCCCCGACGCCTACACGCGCGCGGCGATCCGGACCCGCAACCACAACCAGTACACGCACCTCACCTGGCTGAGATGGTCGGAGCTCTGGCTCACGCAGGGGTACGCGATAGTCTATCCCGACATCCCGATCGTGGGCGAGAACTACAACGATACCTACATCTCCAACATGGTGGATGCCATGTACGGAGCGATGCGCGCGGTGGACAAGCTCGGCGTGATCGACATGGACCGCATCGGCCACGGTGGACACAGCTACGGCGCGTTCGCCACGGCGAACCTGCTGGCGCACACGCCATTCTTCAAGGCGGGGATCGCGGGCGACGGCGCGTACAACCGCTCGCTCACACCCACCGGCTTCCAGGCGGAGCGCCGCAACATCTGGTCGGCACCGTCGACGTACATCGAGATGTCGCCCTTCTTCTCGGCCGATCAGATCAACGCCCCGCTTCTCATGTACCATGGGGCCGCCGACAACAATACGGGCACGTGGCCGATCCAGAGCGAGCGGCTCATACACGCCCTCACCAGCCTCGGAAAGACCGCAGCGCTCTACGAGTATCCGTTCGAATCACACACGCCGCGCGCCATCGAGAACAACCTGGACATGTGGGCACGGTGGATCGGCTGGTTCGACGAGTACGTGAAGGGCGGCGAGACGGTCTCGACCGCGGCCGGCGGGAAGGAGGCCGGTAGTTGAAGAACGACGTGAGCGAGGGCCCGCCGCCCTCGCTCGATGGCGCCGTGGCCGCTGCGGCAGCCGCAGCGGCGGCTACCGCGGCGTCGACCGCGGCTTGCAGGCGGTGAGCAGCGGGCGCGTGTCCGACAGATTCTTGCCGGTGAAAGTACCGAGCCGCGCCTCGCCCCGGCCTTCCCACCACTCCAGGCCGTTGTCGGCCGGCGTGGGGCCATAGAGACTGGCGTAGCGGGCGCCGCTCGCGGAGATGGCGCGCGCGAGTCCGTAGTCGTTCCCGTTCCACTCCAGTACCACGAAAGTGGCGCTGCCACCGTGGTACTCGAGGTACGTCGCTCTTATCTGCTGCCCCTCGTTGCAGACATACTCCACGCTGCGCGACACGACGGCATCGCTGCCGTTGGAGCGCGGCGCCGCCGCGGTACACGAGGCCAGCGTGCAGAGACAGACGGCAGTACGGACGACGGCGGTGGCGAGGCGATTCGGCATGGCTGTCACTCCTGCACCGCTCGACGAGCGGTGCCGATACGATGGTGCGCCCACACTCCGTCGCTGCCCGTGCCGGCGGGCCGCGCGGCGGAGGACGGCGCTTCATCACGTGGTCATGAAGTGTACGAAGGCAGCCGCCGGAGCGCTCGGCGTGCGCCCCTCCAGCCTCAGCTCGGTGAGCGCGCGATTCAGAGCGACTCCGCGAAGCTTCACACGCGCGATACGACCGAGGGCAAGCTGGTCTTCCGCGGCATAGCGCGAGACGATCGCCAGGCCGAGGCCCGCCGCCACGGCCTGCTTCACCGCCTCTGTGCTGCCGAGCTGCAACGCGATGGCCGGATGCACGCCGTGCCTCGACAGAGCGCGCTCGGCGACTTCGCGAGTACCGGAGCCGGGCTCTCGCACCACGAAGCGCTGGGCGGCCAGCTCGCCGACGGCCACCCCGCGTCGCGAGGCGAGCCGATGACCGGGAGGCGCGATCACCACCAGCTCGTCGCTCTGCCAGCGCCGCCGAGCAATTCGGGGATGCTCCACGGGCCCTTCCACCAGGGCGACATCCAGACGGCGTTCCAGCAATGCGCGCGTGATCGCGCGCGTGTTGGCGCTCGTCACGCGCAGCGCGATCGCCGGGTGCGCGTCGTGGAACCGCGCGAGGATGGGCGGCAGCAGGTACGTCGCGATCGTGGTGCTCGCACCGACGCGCAGGCTCCCCGCCTCCAGACCGCGAAGCGCACGGAGCTCCTCCTCGGCCACGGCCTCGACGCCGAACAGTTCGCGCGCCCGCGCCGCCAGCCGCTCGCCCGCCGCGGTGAGGCGAGACGCGCGGCCGGCCCGCTCGATGAGCGGCACGCCGGCCTCTCGCTCGAGCAGCCGTACGGCTTTGGATACGGCCGGCTGGCTGATGTGCAGCCCGGCCGCCGCGCGAGAGAAGCCGCGATGCTCGGCGACCGCGGAGAAGACCCTCAAGTGATGGAGATTGAGTGCCATAATCGTGCGTTATGTAATGGTGAGTTAATTGTCTTTGATCTATGAGTATCGCATGGCTAATCTCCGTGAGCAACGAGCCACAACGCGACGAGCAGCGCCGAGGAGCCATGCCCGCAGCAAAGGAATCGAGAGCAGTGGAGATAGCGGCGCCGGCCGGACCGGGATCCGGGAGCGCGCCGCGCGACCGGCGGGCCGGTACGGTCCGCCGCATCATCCCGCCCGCGCTTCCACGGCTCCTCCCGGGCATCGCCCTCGCCGCGGCGGTGGCACTCGCCTCCGCAGGCGCCGCCCGTTTGGAGACGCGCATCTTCGGCCACCCCATCGTGGAAGCGCTCGTGGTGGCGATCCTGCTCGGCATGGTGGTACGTACGCTCTGGGTCCCACCCTCCACCTTCGACGCGGGCGTGCGCTTCACGGGTAAGCAGGTGCTCGAAGTGGCGGTCTTTCTGTTGGGAGCGTCCGTGGACCTTCCGCTGCTCGTGAGAGCGGGCCCCGCGCTCGCCTTCGGGATCGTGCTTCTCGTAGTGCTCGGCCTCGCGGCGAGCTACGGGCTGGGCCGCACCATGGGTCTCCCGCACGAGCTCGCGCTTCTGGTCGCGTGCGGGAACTCGATCTGCGGTAACTCGGCGATCGCCGCGGTGGCGCCGGTGATTCGCGCCGAGCGGGAGCACGTGGCATCGGCCATAGCCTTCACGGCGATCCTGGGGGTGGTGGTGATACTGGGCCTGCCGCTGCTGATAGCGCCGTTGTCATTGAGCCACTACCAGTACGGCGTCCTCGCGGGCCTCACCGTATACGCGGTGCCGCAGGTCCTCGCCGCGGCCTTCCCGGTGAGCGTGCTATCCGGCCAGGTGGGCACGCTGGTGAAACTCGTTCGGGTGCTGATGCTGGGTCCCGTGGTCCTGGGGATCGCGCTCTGGCACAGGAAGGACACCGCCGACACCGTCGGCGCAGCCAAAGCATCGCGCTTCCAGCTCGCGCGCTTCGTGCCCTGGTTCATAGCCGGGTTCCTGGTGCTCGCGCTCCTCCGCTCCACCGGATCGATCCCCGACCTGTGGATAGCGCCCATGCGCTCGCTCTCCACCTGGCTCACCGTGGGTGCCATGGCGGCGCTCGGGCTCGGCGTCGATCTGAGGGTGGTGGGACGGGTGGGGCGGCCCGTGATCATCACCGTGAGCGCGTCGCTCGCGGTGCTGATCGTGCTCGCCATCGCGCTCATCCGTCTGCTGGCGATCGGCTGAACGCCTCGCCCGCCACTGCCCGGAAACCCTCCCGAGCACTCGGGTAACGCGGAGACCAGCCGGTAGCGCGCAGCTTCCGGTTCGACATCCGCACCGAACGCCCCATGAACTTTCCCATCGGACCGAGGAGCGGAGCGGCCCACGGTGGCATCGGCTTCACTCGCGCGATGCCGAACGCATCGGTGAGCGCATCCAGGAGCTCACGACGCGTGAGCGGATCGTCGTCGCAGACATTGTACGGACCCGAAGGCGCGGAGAGCGCCGCGATCACCGCGCCCGCAGCGTCGTCGTGCGAGATGGACGACCAGTACGCGCCTGCCGCGCCGGGGACGGGAGCCCACCCGCGCCGGGCGACTTTCACCATCTCGGGAAGGAAGGAATCGGACCCGTAGAACCAGGCGAAGCGGAGCACCACCCAGGCTCCCCCGCGACTTCCGAACTCTCCAGCGGAACGCTCGGCATCGAGCACCGTCCGATTGTAGCGGGCGGGCCGCTGCGGGGCCTCTTCATCGAGCCACCGGCCGCCGCCATCGTCGTACACCGGCGCGAACGACTCCTGGACGAGGCGCCGGACGCCGGCCTCCGTGGCCGCGGCCGCTACGATCGCCGAGCCCTCCTTCCGGATGCGGTCGTTCTCGCGAAAGGAGCCCGGGAGCATCATCCTGAACGCCGACGCAGGCATGTGCGTGGCGAGGTTCACCACGGCATCGTGTCCCACGGCGGCACGTTGCACCGCGCCACGGTCGAAGAGATCCACCTGGACCACCCGCGCGCCCGAGCGTTCGAGCGCGGCACACCGCTCCGGGTTGCGCCCTACGGCCGTCACGGCGTGCCCGGCCTCGATCATCAGCGGAACCGCCCTCCTCCCCACCACGCCCGTGGCACCGAATACGAGTGTGCGCATACATGTCCCCCCCGGACTGCCCCCTCACGCTGCAGTTCCAGGCCTCACCTCGAACCCCGCAACGGCGAAGTGGTGATCGAGTGTGAGCGCACACGATGTGCCCCGCTCGCTCATGACGACGAAGCTAACGGCATCGGTGAGCGAGAAGTCCTGATCCGCGAAGCGCTCCAGCCAGTCGCGGCGCGCGCGCTCCTCGACTTCGCGCGTGCTTTCCACGACCACGTTCGGTTCGGCGCGGACCTCACCCAGGAAGGCGAGAGCAACAGCGTGGTCGAAGCGCCGCAGCAGGAGCGCATGCGTCTCGGCCACTATCAGGTTGGTCGTCACGATCCGGGAGCGATGCTCGAGGGCGTCGCGCAGCGCGCTCGCCACTCGCGGCCGGTCGCGCTCGCCGGCATCCACGAGCGCGTACCAGGCGCTGGTGTCGACGAACAGCTCGCTAGCCACGCTTTTTCGCCGTGCGCCGTCCATGCGCGGTTCGCGCCGGCTCTGGCGCATCCCGCCTCCACGATCCCTCCTCGGAGTCCGCGAGGAATCGGTCGTGCTCGGCAGCCACGTCGTAGCCTGGCGAGCCGGACGGCGTCAGCCCCTCGGCGATCCTCATGATACGCAGCGCCGGATGCGCCTCCGGATCCGCGACCTGACGCTCCAGCGCCTCCAGCGCACGCCTGAGCACGTGCGATTTCGTCGTATCCAGCGTCTCCGTGAGCCAGTCGAGTCGTGCGCGGTCGGCTGGCTCCAGATATACCTGAACCGGCTCGGCGACCCCGCGACGGCGCCTGTCATTTGGCTTTACCATGATATCATGATAGCACCGCATGACGTCAGTCGCAAGCTGGCGCGAGGCTCAGAGCTGGACCTTCGTACCCGGCGAGGGCGAGCTCGCCTGGTAGCCGTGGCTCTCGAGCCGGGCAGCGAGCGCATCCTGCGCTTCGGGCTCGCCGTGCACCAAGAATACCCGCTCGAGCGCCGGCGACGTCCCCTTCACGGCATCCAGCCAGCGCTCGAGCTCCGTGCGGTCTGCGTGCGCGCTGTAGCCGTTGATGATCTCGACCTTCGCGCGCAGCGGCACCTCCTCGCCGAATATCTTCAGCATCTTCGCGCGATCCACGATCCGCCGGCCCAGCGTGTGCTCGGCCATGAAGCCCACCACCAGGATAGTGTTGCGCGGGTCGGCGGCGCCGTGCCGCAGATGGTGCAGGATACGACCGCCCTCCGCCATCCCGGACGCGGCTATGATCACCATCGGGCCGCGCATCGTGTTGAGCTTCTTCGACTCCTCCACGTCGCGCGTGTAGCGCACGAGGTCGAAACGGAAAAGCCGATTGGTCGTGCTCACCAGATCTTCCGTCCGGTCGTAGACCTCGGGGTGGGCCTCGAAGATCGCGGTGGCATCGGTGGCGAGCGGGCTGTCGATATAGATCGGTATGTTCGGGATCCTGTCGGCCAGCGCGAGGGCGTGAAGTCCGTACACGATCTCCTGCGTGCGCCCTACGGAGAAAGCCGGTATGAGCAGCCGTCCTCCGCGCGCCGCCGTCTCCGTCACGGCTTTCGCGAGCTTGTCCCGCGCGCCGTCCACAGACTCGTGGTCCCGGTTCCCGTAGGTCGACTCCATGATCACCGCGTCGGCGCGCTGCGGCGGCTGCGGATCGCGGATGATCGCGAGCCCCCAGCGCCCCACGTCGCCGGAGAAAACCAGCCGCTTGCTGCCGCCCTTCTCGCGCGCCTCGAGCTCGAGCGAGGCGGAGCCCAGGATGTGACCCGCATCGGTGAAGCGCGCGCTCACGCCAGGGAGGACATCGAAGGGCCGATTGTATGGCACCCCGACCATCTTCTCCACCGCTCGCCTGGCGTCATCACCATCGTAGAGCGGCTGCACCGCTTCGCGATTGCGCGCGCTCAGGTACTTCGCGTCCATCTCCTGGATATGCGCCGAGTCGGCCAGCATGATGGCCGCCAGATCGTGCGTGGCCGCCGTGCACCAGATGGTCCGGTCGTATCCCTTCGCCGTCAGGTACGGCAGCCGGCCCGCATGATCCATGTGCGCGTGGCTCAGCACTATCGCATCTATCTCGTCCACCGGCACCGGCAGGGTGAGGTTCTTCTTCTCCGACTCCCTGCGCTTGCCCTGGAAGAGGCCGCAGTCGAGAAGGATGGTCTTCCCGCCCGTCCGCACGATGTGGCAGGAGCCCGTGACCTCGCGGGCGGCACCGAAGAACTCGATTTCCATGCATGACCTCTGCTTGTGGAGTAATGGATGAGCACGACTCGCATCCGCATCGTAGACGCCGGAGTTCGCCACCGCCAGTGATATCGACAGCATGGCCAGGCGCAGATCGCGTGGGTGCGCTCGCTCATCGACTCCGGCACCCGACGTTCGGATGGCGGCGTGCACCCCGGCGTCGACAGCTACACCACCGGTTATTATCCGCACTACTTCGATTTCCTGGCGCTCGCGGCGGCGATGGCGGGCCGCGGAGCGCAGACCATCGGCACCACCGACCGCCGGGCGACGGCGATACCGACCGACCTGCTCGCTGCTCCGGGGATGTCTTTCCTGCGGCACCAGCTCACGAGACGACTCCAGTCGCGCGGGGGCGCGGCGATCACCCGGAGGCGATACGGCAATTGCGCACCGCGGACGCTCTGGAAGAATGCGGATGCCGCCCGCGCCATGGCGGACTTCCGGCGCGCGTGGGCGGCGGCGGATCTGCAAATCGAGTCGTCGGCGTATTGATCACACGGTTCATAAGAAATGACGCCGCCCGGATCGCGCCGCGTCGATGAGGTTGGACGCGGCGCTGGCGCCGATACGGGACTCGCTCTCCGATCCGAATCTGCGCCGCCTCTTCATCGGCCGCGCGCTGCGCAGTCTCTCGCTCGGCTACCTCAACATCACGGTCCCGATCTATCTGGTTTCGCTCGGCTACTCCGCCGTGCGCATGGGAGCGGTGTTCACCGCCGGGTCGCTGGGGAGCATGGCGCTCACCGCGATAGTCGGACTCGCCGCGGACCGGGTCGGTAGAAAGCCGCTCCTGGTGCTGCTGGGAGTTCTCACCGGCGCGAGCGGGCTGATCTTCGCGCTCGCGCCGGGGTTCGGCACACTCCTGTTCGCGGCCGCGATCGGTACGATCGGCCGGGGCGGGGGCGCGGGCTCCAGCGGTTCGTTCGGCCCCTACTTCCCGGCGGAGCAGGCGCTGATCGCGGAGCACGCGGGCGACGAACGGCGGACATCGGCGTTCGGCGCCGTGTCGCTGGTAGGTGTACTCGCGAGCTCGGCGGGAGCGTTGGTAGCCACCACGCCGTCGCTGCTGCATCGCGCCTTCGGTACCGAGGTCATGACCGGAGAGCGCGCGCTCTTCCTGCTCACGATGGTGATCGGCGTGGCGATGGCGATCGTCGTCATACCCGTGAGCGAGCTTCCGCGCACACAGCGGAAGCCGGGCGCGCCACGGCTCGGCGAGGCGACCAGGCGCATGCTCCCGCGATTCATGATCACCAACGCCACCAACGGCATCGCGGTCGGGATGCTCGGTCCCGTTCTGGTGTACTGGTTTCACGTACGCTACGGCGCTACCCCGGCCGAGCTGGGGGCGCTCTACTTCCTGGCCAACATCGTGGCCGCACCTTCGAACCTGCTCGCGCCGGCGTTCGCCCGACGGCTCGGCGCCGTGAGCGCGGTGGTGACGGCTCGTTCGCTCGCCGTGCTGCTGCTGGCCGCGATGGCGGTCGCGCCGCGTTTCTGGCTCGCCGGGCTCCTCCTTCTCTTCCGGACGCAGGTCAATGCGATCTCCGGACCCATACGCCAGTCGTTTCTGATGGGGGTGGTGGACGAGGAAGATCGCAGCACCGCGGCGGGGTTCTCGAACCTGCCCCTCCAGGCGCTCTCGAGCGCGGGTCCCACCGTCGCGGGACAGCTCATGCAGAGTCTGGCCCTCTCTCTCCCGCTGTTCGTAGCTGCCTCGCTCCAGGCGGTGAACACCGCGCTCTACTACGCCTTCTTCCGGAAAGTGCGGCCGCCGGAAGAGTTGTAGAGCTGCCCCCGAGCGGGTCGCGTCGAGCCGATGTCGATCCGGTGCGGGCTCGTTCGACGTGATGGTAGAGGCAAGGCAGGAGTGCCGGGCCGCAGTGGCCGGCTGGCCGCCTCGACTGCAAACGCGTGGAGATACGGCGATGCGAGTAATGGTGATCGTGAAGGCGACGGACGAGAGCGAGGCGGGGAAGATGCCGGGCGAGAAGCTCCTCGCCGAGATGGGAGCGTTCAACGAAGAGCTCGTGAAGGCGGGAGTCATGCTGGCGGGCGAGGGGCTGCACCCGAGCTCGCGCGGGGCGCGGGTGCGCTTCTCCGGATCGAAGCGGTCGGTGATCGATGGGCCGTTCGCGGAGACGAAGGAGCTCATCGCCGGCTTCTGGCTCTGGCAGGTGAAGTCGATGGAAGAGGCGATCGAGTGGGTGAAACGCTGTCCGAACCCCATGGAAAGCGAGTCGGACATCGAGATCCGGCCGGTATTCGAAGCGGAGGACTTCGGCGAGGAGTTCACTCCGGAGCTGCGCGCGCAGGAAGAGCGGCTGCGCGCGGAATTGGACTCCAGGCAGCAGAGCTAGCAACGGGCGGCGCTTCCCGCGGGTACCGGGCGACGGCGAACGCGAGATCCATTCAGATGTGCGATGCCCCCGCGTACGGGCGCGACCGCATCGCGGGACCGGAGTATCCGCTGGCATCGTGAGCGGGGCCGACGGGGGCGACGTCGCCGCCGTCTTGCACACGCGGAGCGAGCGACTTTGATTGCTCCGTGTGACCGCTACCGCCGCAACGCACCGGGCGATCGACGCCGTTTGGCGAATGGAATCGGCAAAGCTCATCGCGGCGCTGGCGCGCATGGTGGGCGATGTCGGCGCGGCCGAGGACCTCGCGCAGGATGCTCTCGTGATCGCGCTCGAGAAGTGGCCGCAGTCGGGAGTGCCCGACAATCCGGGCGCCTGGCTCATGGCCGCCGCGAAGCGTCGCGCGATCGATCTGCTTCGCCGCAACAAACTGCTCGACCGTAAGCACGAGGAGCTGGGCCACGAGGTGGACGGCGGCCGCGAGGACGACACGGCCAGGCTCGACGAATCGCTCGACGACGACATCGGCGACGACCTGCTCCGTCTCATCTTCACCGCGTGCCACCCCGTACTCTCCACCGAAGCGCGCGTGGCGCTCACGCTCCGTCTCCTCGGCGGACTCACCACCGACGAGATCGCGCGCGCGTTCCTCGTTTCCGAAGCCACTGTCGCGCAGCGCATAGTACGGGCGAAGAAGACGCTGCGTGATGCGAAGGTGCCATTCGAAGTACCGCGCGGCGCCGACCTGGGCGAGCGGCTCGCGTCGGTCCTGGAGGTCATCTACCTGATCTTCAACGAGGGGTATTCGGCCACCGCGGGCGACGACTGGGCGCGTCCCGGACTCTGCGAGGATGCCCTGCGTCTGGGACGGATCCTGGCGGAGCTGGCGAGCGATGAAGGAGAGGTGCACGGACTCGTCGCGCTGATGGAGATCCAGGCATCGCGCCTTCGCGCGCGCACCGGCCCCGCGGGCGAGCCTATTCTCCTTCTCGACCAGGATCGGTCGCGCTGGGATCGCATGCTCATCAGCCGCGGCCTCGCCGCGCTCGAGCGCGCGGAGCGTACGGGCCACCCCGCGGGCGCCTACACGCTGCAGGCCGCGATCGCCGCGTGCCACGCCCGCGCACGCTCGGCGGAGGAGACAGACTGGCGGCTCATCGCGGCGCTGTACGAAGCGCTCGCTCGCGTCGCGCCATCGCCGGTGGTCGAGTTGAATCGCGCGGTGGCCGTGGCCATGGCGTTCGGCCCCGAGGCCGGACTCGAAATCGTGGAGCGCCTGGCCGGCGAGCGCGCGCTCTCGAACTACCATCTCCTCCCCAGCGTACGCGGCGACTTCCTGTACAAGCTGGGACGATACGAGGAGGCGCGCGCCCAGTTCGAACGCGCGGCATCGCTCACGCGCAACGCCCGGGAGCGATCGCTGCTCGTGGAGCGTGCGGGGGCGTGCGTAGCCGCCCGGGAGGAGGAGAGGCGCGGCAGTCCACCACACGCTGATTGATGGCCGCCATCGGGTCCATCGTCTCGCGCACCATCATGCCGCGCGGCGCCCCGCTTTAGTTTCCGGGGCGTGCCTCGCGCTGTCCCGACCGTGGTCGGCGCCGGACACGCGGAGGTACAGCGCGCTTGCATTTCGGCCTCTATTCGGTATTATGGACCATCCCGCTTCGCTGAGGGACGGGCACGCCGGAGCTCCCGCCTCGGAGGAGCGCCACTCACCCTTACACGCAGCCCATCATGACCCACTCGCATTCAGATGCCACGGCTGGGAGCCAGCCCCTGCTCCATTCTCTCTTCCCCGATCTAGAAGAGGAGCTCGCCAACACTCGCCGCGCGCTCGACCGTTTCCCCGACGAGCACGCCGACTGGCGGCCGCACGAGAAGTCGACGACTCTTGGCGATCTGGCGGGCCACATCGCGAATCTTCCGGGCTTCGGGCAGGCGATCGCATCGACCTCCGAATTCGACTTCGCCGCAAAGCCATACGTTCGGCCCACGGCACGCACCCGAGAGGAGCTCCTCGAGCTTTTCGATGAAAAGGCGGCGGCGGCCCGCACCGCGCTCGCATCACTCGACGAGGGCGCCCTTCGCGAGACCTGGACGCTCCGCAACGGTGACACCGTCCTCATCTCCGGTCCCCGCGGTTACCACGTCCGTCGTTTGTTGCTGAACCACATCATCCATCACCGCGCCCAACTCACGGTCTACTACCGGCTCCTCGGCGTCCCGGTGCCGGGGCTGTACGGCCCTTCGGCAGACGAGCCGATGTGACGCGGCAGTGTCGCGGTGAACCGCGGGATCGGATTCCCGGATGCGGATGGCGTTCGCTCTCCACATCGAAGAGCCCGATCCCTCGGTTCTCCTGGCCTTTCTCCTGACCCCGCCGGACTCCGATCGTCTTTCTCTCGGACTACGTACCGACACGGACGGTGCAACATGAGGCGGTACATCACGGGAGCGCTGTTGTGCGCGATGGCGGCCTCGGCCGCGGGTCAGGCAGCGGTGAGGGCTGAGATCGCCGAAACTCAGCCGGGTACACAGGCCTCGCTCGCACGCAGTGGGAGCTCGGCCGCTATCCCGTGAGGCTGCACTGGACCGGCGCGGCGACCGTGCCGCGCCCGGCGGCGCCCTGGGTGACGGAGCTGCGTGCAGCGGACGAGGCCGTGTATCGCGCCGAGCGCGAGCGAGCCATGAGGGAGCCGACCACCGCGGGCGACATAGCGTTCATGCGCGGAATCGGGCTCGCGCTGGTGACGATGCTGATCGGTGGGCTCGCCGCGCCGGCGTGGGCATACCGCAAGTGGAGCGGCGGATGGCGCGCCGCGGCGGCCGTTCCGCTGCTCCTCATGGGCTTCGCGATAGTGCGGCTGCTGATCGACACTGCCATCGATCCCACGTCGCACAACCTGTGGCCGCTGGAGCTCGGGATGTTCGCGATCGGAGCGCTCGTGATCACGGGCGTGCTGGCCATCGGCCGTCGCGTCACGAGTACCGGCCGGCGCTGACGCGCGTTGGCCGACCGCTCCTGGCACCCGGCGCCGGGGGCGGCAGAGGGTACGCTTCGTGCAACCTTGCCTGCGTCCACCGCCGATCCATGGCGGCCAGTTGCCGGTGCGGCGCCCGGGCCGCAAGAGGGTTCCGACATTGTCTCGACGTGGGTCGGAGAGCGTGAGCGCCAGGCACGAGTTTCACTTCTGCTGCGGGAGCGTGACCATGGCAATGGACAACGACGACGTCATCTCCGTGCTCAACGATCTCATCGAGACGTGTGAGGACGGGGTGAAGGGATTCCGCGACGCCGCCGAGGCGATCGGGAACCCGAGAGCGAAGGAGATCTTTCAAACTCGCATCGAGTACATCGAGCGCGCCGAGTCCGATCTCAAGGCAGCGGTGCGCCGCCTCGGGGGTGATCCCGAGGATGGAGGGAGCGCCACGGGCGCGATGCATCGCGGCTGGCTGAACCTCAAGGCGGCCATTACAGGTAAGGATGACGAGGCGATAGTCGCCGAATGCGAGCGGGGCGAGAACGCAGCCGTGGAGCGCTACGAGAAGGCTCTGGAGAAGGAACTGCCCACGGATGTCCGGCTCCTGGTGGACAAGCAGTACCGCGGCACTCTGCAGAACCGCGACCGCATCCGCGAGTTGCACCAGAGTGTGCGGAGCGGCTCGGTGGGCCGCACCGCCGTTCGCGACCGAGAGGTGCCGCCGCCGGTCTGATGGCCGCCGGCCGCTATGCGGCGGGGTCTACCCGGGAGCTCCCGGGTAGCTCCGCCAGCGTGCGGCGTACGATCTCGAGCATCGCCGTGTTGGTCACCGCATCCTTTACCGCGATGCGCAGCGCGCGATCGCCCAGGCAGCGCCCCATGCTCCGCACATCGCGCACGTAGAGCTTCCGCTTCCTGAGGGCGGACGCGAGCGCCGCGCCCGTGGGCTGCCCGCCCGGGATGTGACAGAGAAGAAAGTTCGCGCATCCCGGAACCACATCCCAGCCCAGGGAGCGCAGTCCCGAGGCCAGTCCTTCGCGGAGTACGTGCGTCTCCGACCAGCGCTTCCGGTAGTAGTCCTGGCTTCGCAGCGCCGTGCACGCGGCCATCTGCCCGGGCAGGCTCATCGCCCAGGGCGGCGAGATCGTCCGGAGCTCCTCGATCAGATGCGGCGGGCCAACGAGATAGGCGCAACGCGCGCCGGAGAGTGCGTAGACCTTCGACATCGACTTGCAGACGACCACGTTGGAGCTGGCGGCCGCGAAGCGCTCGAGCGACTGCCCCTCGCCCGCGTACTCCACGTAGGTCTCGTCCAGCCAGAACCTCGTCCGGCGAGGGGCGGCGCGCAGCACCCTCTCGAGCGCGCGCGCCGGCAGATGCCGGCCGGTCGGGCTGTTGGGATTCACCAGGACTACCAGATCGTAGCGCTGCTCCAGCCGCGCGGACAGCTCGTCGACATCGACGGCGTAGCCGCGTGCCCGGGCCAACGCGAGTCGGTCGACGTCGCATCCGACGACCCGCTCGAGAACGTGCGCGTACTCGCCGTACATCGGGTCGAGTATGAGCACGCGCGAACCCGTGCGCAGCCAGTGCCGCAGGGCGAGAAATATGAGATCGGAGGACCCCGCGCCCGGGAGCACGTTCTCCTCCGCCACGCCGCGCGCGCGCGCCACCACGCGCCGCACGCCGTCGCACCCCGTGGGTGGTGACGTTCGCATCGCCCACCCGAGGTGTTCGGCGAGCGCGGCCAGCACGTCGGGCGCGGGATCGAACCAGGCGTCGAGCACGTCGGCGTTGATCACACCGGCTCTCCGCTCCAGACAGTCCAGCTCCTCGCCAATCGCCTCGAAGAACGCTCCTCCGTGGTAGCATGAGCCGCCCGCTCGAAAGCTCACCCCGTCGACGCGCCAGTCGACGCGTCTCTCCAGATCGGCCGCGATGTGCTCGCAACCGGCGAGCGCGTCGCGCGCATCGCGCGCCATCAGCTCGTATGTGACCATCCCGGAGCGCACGCGACGACCGAGCGACCGGAGTCCCGCGCGTTCGTACATGCCGAGCACCTCGGTCCGGCCGATGCAGACGATCGTGCGTCCACCGCTCGCCTGGATGTAGCGCCACGCGCCGTACATGAGCAGCGCGGCCACGCGCCCCGCCCGTCTGGCGGCGGTGACGGTGAGCAGCCGGACCTCGTAGAGGCCGTCGTCGAAGCGGAGCGGCAGCTCTTCGCGTGCGAAGTACTTGTCTATGGAGTAGCCCGCATCGCCCGGCGGCGTGATCGACACGAAGCCGGCGATCTCACCCGCGATCGTGGCGACCAGGTAGACGTTCGCGGCATCGAGCGCATCCGCGAGTCGTCCTTCGGAGTTCTCCGCATGCTGGCCGAGCTCGGATGCGTAGACGCGGTGGCGGATCGCGTGGATCTCTTCGCGATCGCCGTCGTTGGCAACGCGGAGCGAGATCAGCGGACGCTCCGCGATGGAATCGCTGCGGAGCCGACGAAGCGAGCATCTCCATCGGGGCGGAGATCGGGCGGTATTGAAGATCCAGCGAGACCGACGAATCCCAACAGGACATCGAATCGCATCGCGACCTCCGGGCCAGAGCGGGCTGAGCCAACAATCTAACGCTGACCCGGAGATCCGACAGACCGCCGCCGCTATCTCGGTTCCAGGATCTGCGCGAAGAGGTCGAGCGCGCGCGGATCACCCGACTGGCCGAGCCAGAAGAGCGCCTTGTCGCGGGCGGCTGGCGAGGCGTTGCTGCGCGCCACCCGGATGAGCGCCGGCACCCCCTCGTCGCGCGGCTGCTGCGAAAGCGCGAAGATCGCCGCGTTGCGCACCTGCTCGCGCTCCGATTCGTCCTCCTCGCGTTCGGCGAAGAGCTCTCGGTGATTGACCGCCGCCGCCGCGCCGCGACTGAGCCAGAAAGTCGCGCTCTGGCGCGTCCCGCGCGGGACGCTCTCGCCGTGCACTATGGAGAACAGTCCCGGCCACGGAGTGACGCTGTCGGCGAGTACTGCCGCGAGTATGGCGTCATCGCCCACTCGCGACTCCGTACGTTGCGCGAGTGCGAGAAAGTAGTCCGCGGCCTCGGGCGCCCCCACTATGCCGAGGTCGTGAACTTCAGACGACGTGTCGTTCCCGCCCACGAATACGCGCGCACGATCAACCGCGCCGCCACGCACGCCGAGCACCACGCGTACCGGGCCCGGCGTGCACCACTCTCTGCCGGATCCATGATCCGGGTCGGACGCGCTCTGTCGCATGAACGTGCTGCCGCCTGCGCCGATGCTCCCGCGCCCATCGCCGCAGACTCCCGGCCGCGAAGCGAAGCGGAGCTGCACGGTACCATCGCCCACGCCGGCTATGCGGCTCTCCAGCGACTGTGCGTGGAGCGGCGCGGTGGCGGCGAGGAGCGACCCGGCCGCGGCGAGTACGCGAGCGGCCCGCGCGGCGCGGCTCGTCACGAAGGCCGGCGTAGACCGCGTCGGCGCGGCAACGCCGGGTTTCCCGTCTATGGTGCGCATCGCTCCTTCCTCACTTCTCGAGAATGGATGTGAGCAGCGCTATCACGCGCGGATCGTCCTTCTGGCCGAGCCAGAAGAAGGCCCGCCTGCGCATCGAGCGGTCGGGGTCGTTGCGCGCGATCTCGATGAGCGCGTCGAGGGCCGACGAGTCGTCTTTCTGCGAGAGCACGAAGATGAGCTGCCGCTGGAGCTCCGGCTCGCGAGCTTCGCGGTAGAGCTTCAGCAGATCGGGAGTGGGCGCGCCTCGCTGTCCCGCCCAGAAGAGCGCAGGCTTCCGCACCCCCATCGGCCGGCCGCGATCGCGCGCGAGCTCCAGGAGCGCGGGCCACGGAGTCACGCTGTCGGCCAGCGCCACGGGAACTATCGCCTTCCGCGCCACCGGCTCGTCGGCAGTGCGCGCGAGCTCCAGGAAGTAGTCGGCTGCCTCGGGCGCGCCCACCACGCCGAGGTCGGTGAACGCGCTGTCGAGGCGGGAACCGCGCGGCCGGCCGACGTAGGTGCGCACCCGCGTCACAGCGCCGTCGGTCACGGCGAGCCGCACGCGCACTGGCCCCGGCTCGCAGCCGTGATTCCAGTCGCGCCCACGGATGCCGGTGTAGCGCCCTTCCGCGGGCGAAACGAAGGAGAGGCTGCCTTCCCCGTCGCCGCAAACTCCGGGGCGCGAAGCGAAACGGAGCTCCGCCTCCCCGCGCACTCCGGCTATGCGCCGGGCCAGCGACTGCTGCGCGCTCGTACCCGGGGGCGCGAGCAGGACCGCCACCATTCCCGTCGCGAAGAGGACGCCTGCCCGCCGCGCGCATCGTGTGCGACCTGCGCGCCCCGGAAAGCGCGCGCGTCCCGCGTTCGTGTCAGAGCGAGTCATTGGCGATGATCTCCTCGAGGAGTTGCCGCACGCGTGGATCGTCGCGCTGTCCGAGCCAGAAGATCGCCTTCTTGCGGAGCTCCACATCGGGGTCGTGCCTGGCGATGTCGATGAGCTTGTCGACCGCGGCGCTGTCGCCGCGCTGCGAGAGGACGAAGATCACCTGCTCCTTCAACTCCCTCTCGGACAGGCGCCCGTACATCGACGCCAGTTCGGCGATGGGAAGTCCGCCCTGCCCGGCCCAGAACAGCGCCTTCTTCCGGACGTCGATCGTCTGTTTGGAGTCGGCCACGATGTCCATGAGCCAGCGCCGGTTCTCGGCGCCGCCGCGCTGTGCCACTCCCATGAGCACGCGCTCCTTCAGGCGATCGCTATCGAGGGAGGGGAAGAGCTGTCGGAGATAGCCCGCGTCTCCTTCGTCGCCGCGCGTCTGTGCCAGCGCGAGTATCACGCGCCCGCGCATCTCCTCCGAGAAATTCCTGTCGCCCACCAGGTCGCGCAGAATCCTGCCCGCCTGCTCGCCCGAGTGCTGCGACAGCGCGAAGATCGCCTTGCGCTGCAGCTCTTCATCCTTCGTGGAGCGCAGCACGGAATCGAGCAGAGCAACGGACCGGTCGCCCGCCACCTGGCCGAGCCAGAAGACAGCCTTCCCTCTCACGTCGGCCGACGGATCGCCGCGCGCGACGTCGAGGAGGATGCTCGCGCTCTCCGCGTCGTTCTTCTGCGAAACGATGAACACGGCCTTCCCCCGGAGCGACTCGGAGCACGCATCGCGGCGCGCCAGCACTTTCTTCAGGACCGGGAGCGCCTGAGCGGCGTCCATCTGCATGAGCGCGTTGAGCGCCGCCACGCGCACGTCGTCGTCATCGGACGGGCACCCTTCGGTGGCCGAGTCGGCCGACTTGTGGATCTCCTCGGCGGCCCGCGCTTCGCCGCGCTTCGCGAGTTCGCCGCGTATGCGCGTCTCGAGCGCGGACGCATCGCCGCGGGTCGCCGCCCGTGGGTGGCGCGAGCGCTGTTCGTCGAGACTCGCCAGCGCGTCGTGCAGATCATCGGTTCCGCCGCGCCTGTAGAGGGCGAACGCGCGCCAGTAGAGAGCGTCCGCGGCGTAGGCCGATTCGCCGTAGTCGTCGGCGATCTGCTCGAACATGCGCGCGGCACGCCCGTAGTCGCCATCGTTCAGCCACTTGCGCGCCTCGCGGTAGAGCGAGTCGGCGGTGTCGCCGGGGAAGAGCGCGTCGGACGGCAGCGTGCGGAAGGGCTGCGCCGCATCCTCGTATCGGCCGCTCTCGTAGTACGAGCCGATCGCGGGGGCGGTCCAGTTGCCGCCCACCCCGGCGGCCAGCGCCACCGCGATCAGCGATATGAGCTTCGACATTTCCATTTCTCCTCAGGTACCGATCGGCAGCGCGCCGGCACCGGCCGGTGTCGCGCCGCGGATTCGCGTCATCACGTCGTGCGAACGGAGCGACTGATCGATGAGCTGCAGATCATCCTTCCTCGTGCCCCGCTCGGCGCCGAGCTGGGTTATCTGCGTGAGAACCATCTCGAGATCGCCGAGCAGTTTGCGCATGCGAGGGTCGTCGGCGCCGGGCGAGTCGAGCAGCAGCCGCGTGGTGCCGAGTAGATCGCCGGCCCAGGAAGTGATCTGCGTATCCACCTCGCCGCGCCCGGATTCCGCGCGATAGGAGGTGAGCAGCATCTCCACGCGCCCCAGATGCTCGGCGGTGAGAGCCGCGTAGGCGGCGTCCTGCCGCCTGCGCCGCTCCCCCTCTGCCGACGGCGCGCGCTCGCGAGCGATGGCGTCCGCGCGCGTGGCGGGGGCGGGGGCGGGGGCGGTACCGGCGTCGGCGTACGTGCCGGCCGAGGAGCGATCTTGCGATCGGGCGCCGGAGTCCGGAACGCTCGGGGGCGTGGCTTCCGCACCCGCGAGCAGCGGCCGAGCGGAATCCATCGCGCTGCCCCGATGCTCAGCCACGAGGCGCGAGTCGGCGGTGCCGCGCCACACGTATCCGATCGCGATTCCCACGAGCAGCATCGCGGCGATCGCCGAGCCGATCACGAGCCAGCGATGCGGCGACACGGCGTGCAGCGGCGCTGGTGCGCTCTTCGCGCGCCGCGCGGCGTCGATGCGCACCCACATCGCGTCGCGGGGCGTGGACGGCGGCTCGTTGTAGTCGCGCGCCGCGTGCCGAAGGAAGTTCTCGAATTCGTCGTCCGTCATGCCGTCCACTCTCCCCTGAAATCGGCGAGTGCCGTTCTCAGTCTCGCCCGCGCCCGCGATAGCTGCGCCTTCGATGTGCCCGGCTGCAGCCCCAGCGCGCCGGCGATCTCCTCGTGCGTGAAACCTTCCACATCGTGCATCACGAACACCGTTCTGTAGCCGGGCGGAAGCGCGTCGATCGCCTGTGCGAGTCGAATTCGGAGATCCGGCTCCGCGCGCCGCTGCTTCCATTCGTGCGCATCCGCATTATCGAGATCGGTTTCGCGAGTTCGCAGCCGCTTCACCTTTCTGAGACCGTTCAGCGACACCGACACCGCGATGCTGTGCAGCCAGGTGGCGAAGCTCGCGTCGCCCCGAAACTCCTTCAGCCGCTCGAACGCCCGGATGAACGTGTCCTGAGTGAAGTCCTGCGCGAGATCGTCGCTACCGGCGAGTCGATAGGCGAGCCTGTACACGCGGTCGACGTGCGCATCGTACAACGCACGCTCGGCCGCCGGATCGCCGGCTCTAGCTCTCGTCAGAAGTTGTGATTCTTCCACCAGACCTCGGTGTTCCCAGGGCATCCGAACCGACTGCCCGTGAGACACGGGGCGTGCGGGAAGGGTTGCGCGGCGGCCGGGTCGGCGGAGGAGGAACGTGACGCCGGGCCCGGGCGTTTCTCCAGAGCGGAAGGGATGACACTCGAAGTACGACACACTGCCAGGAGGAGAGCTCACGCATGGCGGGAAATGCCCACGAATACCTGGCCCGGCTGATCTGGGATGGGAACACCGGCGCCGGCACCGCGACTTACGCCGGATACGGGAGGGAATACCGCTTCCTGGTGGATGGGAAGCCGGAGCTGGAGGGAACGGCGGACCCCAGGTTCAAGGGCGACCCGGGCAGGCACAACCCGGAGGAGCACTTCCTGGCAGCGATATCCGCGTGCCACATGCTCTCGTATCTCGCGCTCTGCGCCCGGAACGGGATCCGGGTGCTCGCGTACGAGGACGACGTCCGCGGAACGTTGAAATTCGACGGCCGTGGCGGCGGGCAGTTCGAGGAGGTGGTACTGCATCCCGCTGTAACCATCGCCGAGGGCGATGATGCGGAGCTGGCGAAGTCGTTGCACGAGCAGGCGCACGAACTCTGCTTCATCGCCGCCTCGTGCAGCGTTCCCATACGGCACGTAGCGCGCGTGGGGAGGGCGACCGTCGGCTGACGCCGCGGTTCATGATGCCAGTGTGCCGCAGGGCGAACGAGCGCGATGACGAGGGATCCACACGGTCCGGCGGCACCGGCATACCGTGCCGTGTCGTTTACCGAGTGATGCCCATGTTCGTGACCGCGATGCCGACGCGACTCCATACCGGGCACGCGCCTACTTTCGCGGGCCGCCACCGTGCGCTGCTAATCGTCCGCAGCATCGCACGCTTGTAGGCGGCATCGCCGGTGCCCGTGACCCGGAACGTGGTGCTGTCGATCCCGCCGTAGGGGCCGACGATGGCGAACGTCCGGACCGGAACGCCAACTGCCGCGTCGAGAGGTGGCGTCGGGTAGTGCAATCGCGGTACGCACGGAGCACCCCACCCAGCATCTACCTCGTGCGTCCCGGCCCGTAGAGCACGTGACCCGGCTTCGCGCCGGTGTGCTTGCCGTGATCGATCACGACTTCTCCGTTCACCAGAACCCAGTCGATTCCGGTGGGGAAGAGCGTCGGCTGCTCGTACGTGGAGAGGTCCTGCAGCGAATCCAGATCGAAGATCGTCACGTCCGCCCAGTTGCCTTCCTTGATCATCCCGCGGTTGGCGAGGCGCATGCGTGTGGCGGGCCACGACGTCATCTTCCTGATCGCCTCCGGAAGCGTGAGAACGTGGCGCTCCTTCACGTACTTCGCGATCACGCGTACGGCGTTGCCGTAGCTGCGCGGATGCGGGAGGCCGAGCCCGTCCTGCTCGCCCGGGTTCAGCGCGGCGCCGGCGTCGCTGCCGATGCTCGTCCACGGGAACTTGAGCGCGGTCTCGATGTCGGGCTCGCCCATCATGAAGTAGATCGCCATCACGCGTCCCTTCCCCTGCGAGACGAGGTCGAACGCGGCGTCGGCGGGATCCTTCCCCATCATCTTCGCGATCTCGGTGAGCGTCTTCGTCTCGTACTTCGCGTTCTCCGGATTGCGCGCGTTCACGAGGACGATGCCGTCCCACCCGCCCGCCGCCTCGACGATGTTCCACCAGCCGGGCGAGCCGGTCTGGATCTCGCGCTTGAGACGCGCACGGATCGCGGGATCGGCCAGTCGCTTCAGCAGCGAGTCGGCGCCGCCATCGAACGCCCAGCTCGGGATCGTGGCCTCGAGGCCCGTGCCGCCCGCCGTGTACACGTACATGTCGGCGGCCACGTCCACGCCGCGCGCGCGCGCCGCTTCGACCACGTGCTTCACGGAATCCATCAACGTGCCCCACCCCGGGCGGTACGCCGCCTTCAGGTGGAAGATCTCCACGGGCATCCCCGCGTTCTCACCCACCGCGATCGCCTCGGTCACCGCGCCGACGAGCCCCTTCCCTTCATCGCGGATGTGGCTGGCGTAGATCCCGCCGCGCTTCGCCGCCGCCTTCCCCACCTCGATCAGCTCCTCGGTGCTGGCGTAGCTGCTCGGCGGGTAGATCAGCGCGGTGGTCATCCCCATCGCGCCGCCCATCATCGCCGTGTCGACGAGCGCGCGCATCCTGTCGAGCTCCGCGGCGTTCGGCGCCCGGGATGATCTGCCGAGCACCGCGACGCGTGCCTGCGTCTCGCTGTAGTAGCTGCCGAAGTTGATGCTGATCCCCTGCTTCTCGAGCGAGGCGAAATACTCGGCGACCTTGCCGGCGGGAACGGGGGTGCCGCCCTCGCCGCCGATCGCCGTGGTGACGCCCATGCGCAGCTTGTTCTCGGCGAGCCCGTTCCTGCGGAGCACGGAACCCGACTGGTCCATCATGTCGACCCATCCGGGCGAGACATACTTGCCGCGCGCGTCGATCTCGCGCACGCCGTGTTCATCCACCTTGCCGATCTTCACGAAGCGGCCGTCACGGATGGCGACATCGGCGGCGATCCACGGGTTACCGGCGCCGTCGAAGACGCGGCCGTTGCGGATCACCACGTCGTAGGGTGCGGAGCGCGTCGAGTCGCTCCGGGCGGCCAGCGCGCCGCTCGACGACACGGCCGTGGTGGCCGGAGCGGGTGCGGGCGGAACGACGTTGCCGCTCGCGGAGGAGGCGCAGCCGGCGAGGATCAGCGCGGCCGCGAGCGATCCTGCGAGCGCGGCGACGTGCGGTCTGTTGACGGTGGCGAGCAGCGCGCTCGCGGGATTGCGCGGGCAGTTTGACATGGGCGGAGCTCGTGGGGTTCGCGGGGGGAAGAGCGTGAGGCCAGCGCGTTCGGGCGGAAGATCGAGGCGCTCTGGCTCGTTGGCATCCGGTATCGGCGAGGGTTCCGCCTGCTCGGCTTAGTATTCTACATTGTATCCCCGCTTTTCGCGATCCACCCCCCCTCGACGCCGCGAACCCCGCTCGCTCAGGTCGTCGGGCCCAGCTCCGCCGAAGCGCCTCGAGCGAGCTTCTTGATGACCGCGATCTGCCCGGTGTGATAAGCGTCGTGCTGTGCCACGCCGCGCAGCATCGCCGCATTGGTCACGCCGGCGCCGGGCGGTGCGTCGGGGGCGGTGACGACCACCGTTCCAAGCAGATCCGGATCCAGCTCGCGGATCGCGCCCACCAGAGCGCCGTGCGCATCGTCGAGCTCGCGCAGCGCGTGCTTCCACTCGGACTCGGTCGCGCTGGAAGGAACGACCGGCCAGTCGCCGGCGGGCGGGAGCTTCGGCGGCGAGCCACGCAGCCGGCTGGCGACTTCGCCGGTCCAGCCGGCCATGTGCAGAACGAGCTCCCAGATCGAGTGCACGCCGCCCGGCGGGCGCCATACCGCCTCGGCGGCGGTCACATCGGCCAGGACCGCGGCGCGCGACGGGCCGTGCCAAGGGTCGCCCGCGTGGCCCTCATCGAGATCGGAGATCAGGTCGTCCAGTTCACTCACGGCGTGACAGCACTGCTCGTGGATGGGTTCATTCGGCGGACCGGACCATGCCGACGCGGTCCGGGTCGATAGTGATTGACGAGCGCCCGGCTACGAACCGCGCGAAAGCATCGCCGCGCGCGCAGCTTCGCCGGAGGAGAAGAGAAGCACGGCGGAAGCCGCGATCCAGGCGGCGGTGGCGTACGCGGGGAAGGCGAGCGCGACGATCGCCAGCGCCGCGAACTCGAGCAGAAAGTACACACCCGCGGTACGTCTTCCCTGCAGCCATTGGCCCAGGCCCGGCACCAGGAGGCCCGCACAGAAGTCGGCCGCGGGATCTCGATTCGCCATAGGAGAATCGGCCGCGGCGAGTTCCTCGAAGTTTTTCATCGATCCGCTCCTTGCTGTATGAGAGATCCTCTCTCCCCGACCATACGTCGCCGTCGTTCACCCGACAAGTACCGGCCCGGTGGTTCGAAGCATCGTCGCATCACCTGCTCTGCCTGTCGCAGGCCGCTCACTCCTCTCTCAACGCGACCAGAGGATCTACCCGCGTGGCGCGGCGAGCGGGGATGAAGCTCGCCAGAAGCGCTACTGTCGCCAGTACGGCCGTCACGCTCCCGAGCGTCGCGGGGTCGGCCGTGCTCACTCCGAACAGCACCCCTCGGGCGAGGCGCGACAGCAAGAGCCCGCCCACGATGCCGAACGCGAGACCCGTCAGCGTCAACTTTACACTGTGGCCGAGCACCACTCGATAGATGCCAGATGCCCGCCGGCTCCGCGCCGAGCGCCATGCGAATCCCCAACTCGCGCGCTCGCTGCGCGACGGCGTACGCCATCACTCCGTGGAGACCTATGGATGCGAGCGGGATGCGCATGAGACCGAGGTAGCCGGGCCCCACGATGTTGGCCCCGAACTCCATGTCCTCACCGGGCCCGGGCTCGTATCCCTCCACACTGACGCCTCTGCGAGAATAACCGAGCCCCAATGGAGTGCTTTCCGCGAAGCTCGCAGCGCGCACCGAAGGGAGCGCCTCCGCGCGATTCAGAAGCTCCTCGTAGAACGTGCGTCCTCGTGCTTCGTCGTAGCCCTGACTGCCGAGCTCCGTGGAGAAGATGGCGACGTCGTCCGGGTCGAATCCGAGATCCACGTTCTGCGCGGCACGCAGGCTCCCGAGCAGGAGTCCCGCCATCGTGAGAAGCACGACGCAGGTCGCCACCTGGCCCACGACCAGCACGCTCTGCAGCGCGGGAGCACGATGCCGTCGACCGCTGTCTGTCGCCGTGCCCTTGAGCGAGGAAACGAGATCGAAACGAGTCGCGCGAAACGCCGGCGCCGCCCCGGCGATGAGCCCCGTCAGCGCGGCGAGCAGTGCCGCGAACGCGAGTACTCGACCATCGAGGGAGACATCGAGCGCGATCGGTACCGGCAGCGGCGGCCTGAACGACACGAGCAGCCCGGCAGCCCACTTCGCGATGAGCAATCCCACCGCACCGCCGAGTATCGCGCTCGGATGTGACGGTGATGACGCGGGACTCGCCATGCACGTCGCTCCAGTAGCCAGGGTGTGCATCGTGGAGCCTGAGGGCGATCAGATCGAAGCTGCTCTGCGCCGCGGCGAGCGTCACGCCGGGGGCCAACCGGCCGATGATGAACATCCCTCGATCACCGCGCCCCTCCTCGACATCGCTCACGGCCGCGTTCCGCGCGGGCGAGAGGAGGCCTCTAGCGGCGTACGGCACCCAGATGTCCGCCTGCACTCCGCGGATGGAGCCGTGGAAGTGCGCGGGCGCGACGCCGATGACCGTGAACGGGTATCCGTTCACCAGAACTTCGCGTCCGACGATTCCGGGATCCGCCCCGAACGTGCTCTGCCAGAGCGAATGGCTCAGAACGGCCTCGGGCGCGGCGCGCAGCGTGCGCCCGCCATCCGGTACGAATGCGCGACCGAGCGCGGGAGCGACGCCGAGCACCGCGAAATAGTCGTCGCTCACCTCCTCGCCCCAGACCCGGCTCGCGGCGCCGTCCGCGCTGAAGTTGAGCGGAGTGGGCGCGAACGCCGCGAGACCCGCCAGCCCCGTCGCGGTAATCCAGGTAGTCCGCGAACGAGGAAGCCCCATAGCGCGGCCCGCTGTAGTCGCTGGTGAAAACGTGTACGAGCCGGTCGGGTTCGCGCACCTCCGCCGGCGGGCGCAGGAGCACCGCGCTCACCAGTGAGAAGATCGTCGCATTCGCACCGATCCCGAGCCCCAGCGTCGACACGGCGGCGAGCGTGAAGCCCGGGTTCCTGCGCATCGTGCGCAGCGCGTAACGGATGTCGAACATCACTTCATCGAGCATCGCGCTCCGCTCCATCGAACGAGGCCATCGTGCCGCGGCCGCCTCCCTTCACTCCCGCCACAATGCATCGCGCGGCGCGACGCCGAGTGCGCGCCGCGCGGGCAGGTACGTGGCGACGAGCATCACCGCGGCGATCGTCGCAGACACGGTCGCGCACGCCGCCACCGCCGACATCACTCCTACCGGGAAGATCCGCGCGAATGCGACGCCGATCGCGAGCATCGCCGGTAGCGCCACGAGCGCGCCCACGCCGAACTGCCGAGTGCCCTGCCGCAGCAGCAGCGAGAGCACTGTGGCATCGCTGGCACCGAGCGCGCGCCGGATGCCGATCTCGCGCGTCCGCTGTCCCACGGAGCGCGCCATCAGTGCATACGTGCCGCTCACCGCGAGGAGCAGCGCGAAGACGAAGCAGACCGCGAACAGCTTCGTTACCGACCGCGATATCAGCGCCGACTGCTCGAGCATCTCATCGTACGTCGACACCTCCGAAGGCGCCGCCGTGAGGTCGGCCGCGGCGACTGCCCTGTGCAGCGACGTCACCGCAGCGGCGGGATTGTCGCGGCCGCGAAGGGTGATCATCGCCGTCCCGGCGTCGGCCTGCAGCAGCGGCACGTATACGGCGAGTGCGCTCCTGTCGCGCGCGAGCGGGTCGCCGAGCGGCACGTCGCGCGCGATGCCCACCACCGTTCGCCATTCCACTTCGCCGACTCCGGCGAGACGTATCTGCCGCCCGATCGCCGGGCTCCCCGGCCAGTTGGCCGCGGCGAAAGCGCGGCTGACGATCGCCACCGGCGCGCCGCCCGCGCCGTCGCGACTGTCGAACGCGCGACCGGCCGAGACACGCGCTCCGACGAGCTCCATGGGCCCGAGCACCGCACGCACGAACGCGCGCGGCGTGCCGTTGCGCGTCGCCGACGCACCCGCGCCGAGCTCCACGCGGTCCGACCCGCGCGCGTCTCCGAGGTCCGCCAGCTTCGCGCGCAGCACCGCCCCATCCACCTCCGGAGACGCTGCCACCGCACCGCGCACGGCCGCGTAGAACTCCCCGCGCTTCGCCGGCGTCGCGTGATGCTCGGCGGGGGGCACCAGATGACTGTTCATCAGGCCGCTCGTATCGAAGCCGAGATCCATGTGCACCACGCGCTCGGCCAGTATCGCCGAGAGCACGCCGAAGAACATCAGCACCGACACCGCGGCCACCTGCGCGGCCACGAGTACGCGCGCCGCGCGCCCCTGTCCGCGACCGCCGCCCCGCGCCGAGGTGTCCTGCAGCACCGCGTTGATGTTCATGCTCGTGGTGCGCGCCGCGACCACCCCGCCAAGGAGGGCGATGGTGAGCGTCACGAACGCTCCGGCGGCTATCACTCCGTACACATCGAGCCGCCACACCCACCAGAACGCGAGGTTCCCAGGGATGTGAGTGTGCGCCCACCGGTTCACCACATTCAGCCCCCACGCCGCGATCGCCGTGGCCAGAGCGCCGCCCGCCACTGTGAGGATCACGATCTCCGCGAGGTTCTGCGCGATGAGACGCGCGCGTGTGGCGCCTAACGCAACCCGCACAGCCATCTCGCGCGACCTGTCGTTCACGCGCGCGAGCAGGAGGTTGACGATGTTGACGCAGGCGAGCAGGAGTACCAGCGAGGCGAGGAGATTGAGCACGCTGAATACGAGCGGCCCTTCGCCGCCCATCTGCGCCTTCGGGAAGGACTCCACCTCGATCTTCGCCGGGACGCTGTCCGCCGCCACCCCGGCGACGCTCGCAGCGGCGGCCGCAGCGGCAGCCTCGATGGCCAGCCCGCTCCGCCGCGCCTCGTCGGCGAGTACCTGCAACTGCGCGCGCGCCGCCCGGGCGCTCACGCCGGGTGCGAGGCGGGCGTACACATCCAGCTTCACCTTCCCCGGAGCGGGGTCATCGAGCGCCGCCCTCCCCAGCGGCACCCAGCCGTCCGATGCCACCGGGAAGCCGTACCCACTCGGCATGACCCCCACCACGCGAGTGGGAACTCCGTCGAGCTCGATGCGCCGGCCCACGAGCGAGCTGTCCGCGCCGAACACCGAAGCCCAGGTCCGGTGCGACAGCACGATCACCGGCTCCGCTCCGAGCAGTTCATCCTCCAGCCGGAAGCCACGCCCCATCGCCGCGGCGGTGCGCGTCACGCGGAATACGTTCCACTCGACCGCCGTCGCATCGAGCGTGCGGCTGTGCGTTCCATCTTCGTCCGCCGCCACGAGCTGCCGCCCGGTGTATGCGCCGATATCGGTGAGCGTCGTGATGGATCCCCGCATCCGCGCCAGGTCGTACGCGTCGAGCCCGCCCGTCCTCTGCCCCTCCGCCGCCGATACTCTTACGATCTCCTCGCCTCGACTCACCGGCAGCGGCTTCACCATCGCCGTGTACAGGAACGAGAAGGTGAAGATGCTCACCCCCAACCCCCCACCGAGCACGACGACGGTGAGCAGCGTGAACAGGGGACTCTTCCGCAACAGCCGCAGCGCGTAGCGCAATTCGGGGAGTGGGGACATGGGGGAGGTGGGGGGAGGCAAAGAGCAGAAAGTAGAGAGCAGAGAGCGGAGAGCGGAGAGCGGAGAGCGGGAAAAAAACTCGTGGCGAGACAGCCCTCTACCCCGAGGTAGTCGACTGCTCTCTGCTCTCTGCTTTCCGCTCTCTGCTCTCTTTCATCATCCCCCTCTGAGAATGCTCATCGGCGGGATACCCGCGGCGCGGCGGGCGGGGACGAACGAGGCGAGGAGGGCTACCGCGAGCATGCAGAGGATCACGGCGCCGAAGGCGAGAGGGTCGGCGGTACTCACGTCGAAGAGGAGGCCGCGGATCAGACGAGTGAAGGCGAGAGCGGCGACGCCCCCGATCGCGATTCCGGCCAGCGCCAGGATGGTGCCCTGGCGAAGCACGAGCTTCACCACGTCCGTGGACTGCGCGCCGAGCGCGATGCGTACGCCGATCTCCTGACGGCGCTGCGTCACCAGATACGAGACCACGCCGTACACACCGAGCGTAGCGAGCAGCAGCGCGGAGGCGCCGAAGACGCCGATCAGCAGCAGCGTGAAGCGACGGTCGGCCACCGAGGTGGACACCACCGTTTCGATCGTGCGGAAGCGCGGCGGAACGTCGGGACGCAACTCGGAAACCGCGCGGCGCGCCGCGGCGATCACCGATGCGCTCTCGACGTTGCCCTGCATCACCAGGTTGAATCCGTCCGCCGACCACGGGCGCTGGCGATAGTCGGCGTAGAATGTGGGCAGCGGCGCCGAAGCCAGCCCCTCCTCGCGCACGTCACCCACGACGCCGACGATGGTGAACGGATGCATGTCGCCGTCCATGTTGCCGAACTGGATCACTTTCCCTATCGGATCCTCGTTGGGCCACCGCTTCTTCGCCAGCGATTCACTGATCACGGCCACGTGCGGCGATTTTCGCGTATCGCGCTCGTCGAAGAGGCGTCCTTTCACGAGCGGAATGCCCATCGCGCGGAAGTAGCCGCCGCTCGCGACACGGAAGTACGCGTTGCCCGAGCGCGATCTGTCGCGCGCGAGCTCCCCGAAGTTTTCCATCGTGACCTGTTCGTCCGGGCTGGTCATGACCACGAAGTTCCCGTTCCCGCCGATGTCGTCGCCGAGCGGGAGGACCGTCACGCCGCCCACCTCGCGCACGCCGGGGATGGAGCCCAGCCGCTCGATCAGCCGGTCGTAGAAGCTCACCGTCCTCGTGGCCCAGACGCTGTCGCGGCCCGACACGGAGGGCAGCGATACGTCGAGCACGAGCGCGTCCGTGGTTCGGAAACCGGGATTCACCTCGAGCAGCTTGATGAAGCTCCGGCCGAGCAGCCCGGCGCCCACCAGCAGCACTATCGTGGCCGCCATCTGCGCCACCACCAGCGCGCCGCGCAGCCGCATGGTAGCGCCGGCGCCGGCCTGGGTGCGCTGCGACTCCGCGAGAGCGGCGCGCAGATCACCGCGTCCGGCGCGCATGGCTGTGATGAACCCCATGGCCAGCGCCGCGGCGACCGACACTCCGGACGCGAAGGCGAGCACTGTCCAGCTCACGTGCACGCCCGCGGCTCGCGGGATGTCTCCGCTCTGGAACGCCAGCAGCGCTCGTACGCCCACGCCCGCGAGCAACACTCCGAGTATCCCGCCGCCGATCGCCAGCACCAGCGACTCGGCCACGAACTGCTGCACGAGCCGCGCGCGCGACGCGCCGAGCGCGACGCGCAGAGCGTATTCGCCATCGCGCGCCGCCGTACGCGCCATCATGAGATTCACGACGTTGGCGCAGGCGATCAGCAGGAGGACGCCGGAAGCGCCCAGCAAAACGAGCAGCGCCGGCTTCAGGTGCCCCACCATCTCCTCGCGCAGGGGCACGAGCGCGACGCCCACCATGTCCGTCTCCTCTCCGTACTGCGCGCGAATCCTTCGGCCGATGTTGTTGGCATCCGCACCGGCCTGCTCCAGCGTCGTGTTGGGCGCGAGCCGCGCGAGCACCGGCCAGTTGTGCGCAGTGCGATGCGGATTCCGCCCGAACAGCTCGGCCGGGGCCCAGATCGCCGCGCCCGCTGGATAGTCGAGCTCCGGCGGCGCCACCCCCACTACGGTGAACACCATTCCGTCGAACGTGAGCGCGATGCCGGAACCGATCGGCGCACCGCCGAGCACGCTGCGCCAGAACCCGGTGCTCACCACCACCGCGGGAGTTCCGCCCTCACGCTGCTCGTCGGGAAGGAAGAAGCGACCGCGCAGCGGCTGGACGCCCATCGTGCGGAAGAAGTCCATCGAGACGGCCGCGGCGTGCGCGCGCACCGGCTCGTTGCCACCCACCACCGAGACGACCCCCCAGTCCGACGCTTTCGCCATCGAGGTGAAGCTGCGCGTCTGCGCCTGGATGTCTTCGAAGTCGGGATCCGAGAAGTTGCTCCTGCCACCCTTGATTCCCACCTCCGATAGCCGCACCAGTCGCTGAGGCTCGGGATAGGGAAGCGGGCGGAGGAGCACGCCGTCCACTACGGTGAAGATCGCCGTGGTCGCGCCGATCCCGAGCGCCAGCGTGAGCAGCGCTACTATGGTGAAGAACGGCGCTCTCGACAGGGTGCGGAATGCGAAGCGGATGTCGCGCATTGGCAGGAGCTCGCTGGACTGAGGATGGCCGGGGTCGCGCCGACGCGAGGCGCGCGATGCACGGACGCCGCACTCGCACGCACTGCCGCGTCCGGTCGCGCGCGAAGCACGTTGCGGCGGTCGTGGGTCTCCCTACGGCTCGGCGCCAGCGTTCGTTTCGCCCTCGCCGGAAGCTCCCGGCGGAGCTGAGCCGCCCCCAGGGTCAGCTACGGTCGACGACGTTCACCCGGGTGGCATCGGCCTGCGTGGCGGCGGGGACGCCGCGCACGAACGCGATGTAGTCCGCGGGCACCGGTGCCAGTCCGCTCTGCCGCAGCATGAGGTTCACCTTGCCGCGGTGATACTGGCCGTGGAGCATCACGTGGAAGAGGATGTCGGCCACGCCGGTGGAGAACGCGATCCCTGCGCTGTTGCGATACTCCACCATCCGCTCGAGGTCCGCGTTCCGCAGCGTGGAGACGAACGCGCGAAACGACTCGGTGACTTCCGCTCGCAGCGCCAGCACTTCGTCCAGCGGACCCGCCGGCCAGATCGCCGCACGCGGTGCACGGCCCTCGATGCGCGCGAGCCAGGTCTCCTCGGCGCCGAGGATGTGCGCGTACTCGCGCACGATCGAGCTCGACGCCGCGGCGGCGCGCAGCGACTCGGCGAGGGCGGCGTCCGCCGCCAGACAGTGATCTGCGAGCCGCTGGAGGTGTTCGACCGTTTCCATTTTCGTTCCTCGCTCGTGGAATCAGGCCCCGGTAAACTACGAAGTCGGACCTCCGGTTGTAGAGGGCTCGGCGGAATCACGACCGAGCCCTCCAAGTCACCGGCCCGACCCGGCGGTTCCTCGCTCGTTCATCCACACCACCGACGCGATCGGTGGCGGAGCGGGACGCTCGCGCCGCCCGCCCGATGCGCTTTCGCTCGCCGCCGGACGCGGCGGCGGAGGCGGCTCGCGATTCATCCGCGCGTAGTTGGGGATCGCGATCATGGGGCTGCCATCGGCGAACTTCCCCTTTATCACCATCACGCCGCCGAGCAGATCGCCGCGCCATTCGGTGGTGAGCTGTGCGTTCGGCGGGAGCACCTTCCCGATGTCGCCGACGTCGACCTTCTCGATGTTGTAGATGAGGGGGCCGTAGCGGAGCGCCACCTTTCCTCTGTCGGCCTCCACGGCGTCGATGGCGCGCACGCGCTGGATCTTCATCGGCAGCTCGAGCTCGATCGTGTCGCCCGCCTTCCACGTGCGGTCGATGACCGCGTAGCCGTTCTCGATCTTCGGCGTGACGGAAGACCCGTTCACGGCGAGCGAAGTGATGCCGTTCGCGGCGGGAGTGCTCGAGTAGAGCTCGCTCACATCGCGATTCGGCACGCGCACGCGTAGTCGAAGTGTTTTCGGAGCCGCCGGGTTCACGGTGACAGCCACTTTTCCGTCCCACGGGTAGTTCGTCTTCTGCACCATCTGGACGTGCGTGCCTCCCACATCGCCGAGCTCCACCTTGCTCCCCACGAACAGGTTCACGTACACGCCGTCGGGGCTCTTGGCGTAGATCCAGGTGGGCATCTGGAGCAGCGTGCGCGGGATGTTGCCGGTGCAGCACGGAACGCCGTGCCACGAAGTGCGCACCCGCCGTGCGTCGAGCGGGTTCGGATAGAAGAACGTCTTGCCGTCCATCGCGAGCGAGCCGAGGAGCGCGTTGTAGATCGTTTCCTCGTACAGATCGGCGAAGGTCGAGTCGTGGTAGGTGAGATTCAGCTTCGACTGGAAGAAGATCTCGCCGCAGCTCGAGCACGACTCGCAATACGCCTCGTTGCGGAGCGAGTAGTTCGGACCGAACCCCTCGGACGTCTCGCCGCTCGCGATGCCGCCGGTGACGTAGTACTTCCGGTGGACGATGTTGTCCCAGAGCGACTTCACCGCGCTGCGGTAGTCGTGGTCGTGCGTCTCCATGGCCACGTCGGCCATGCCGGAGTACAGATAGACGGCGCGGACCGCATGTCCCACGGCCTCGTACTGTTCGACCACCGGTACATGGCTCTGATCGTACTCGGAGCGCTCGCGCGGATCGTTGGCGGCGCGGGAGCGGCTGTCGAGGAGGAACTTCGCGAGCTCGATGTACCTGTCGCCCTTACCCTTTCCTTCGGTGTCGTTCACGAACCGCCCGAAGCGCACGAGCGCCTGCTCCATCTCCTCGTGGCCGTCGTACCACGCCTTCTTCGGGGCGGGACCGATGTTCGCGTACCAGCAGTCGGCGAGCTTCTTTGCCGCGTCGTACAGACGGGCATCCTTCAGGTCGGTCATGCTGTAGTGCACGATCGCCGACTCGAGGAAGTAGCCGGCGGTGTAGCCCTCGTGATCGTGGCGGCGAGTCCAGTGGTGGAAGGGACCGGGCTCCTGATTGCCGCCGCGGTTGCTCGTGCGCGGGAGAGTGAACGCCGTCTGCATGTAGCCGTCGGGCTCCTGCGCCGCGAGTATGATGGGTATCCAGCGCTCGAGCGTCGCGCGCAGGTGATCCTGCGCCTGCACGGTCTCGGCGTCTCCCCCGGGATCCACCATGAGCGCGATGCTCATCGCTTCGACGGCGTTGTGCACGTAGGCATCGGAGAACACGTAGCCCTTGTGGGCGCCGTGGGGCTCGCCGCGCAGCGCCTTCCCCGCCTCGATGAAGTTGTCGAGCCCGCCCGCCTGCACATCCGGGCTCTCGAGCATCTCGATGCAGTGAGGAATCCAGCTCACGATCAGCGCCTTGACGCGATGGTTCCAGAGCTGGCTGTCGATCGAGTAGCGGCGGGTGTGCACCAGATCGAGCTGCTTCGCCGGCGGCGGCTCTTCGGCCTTCACGGTAATGGTGGACGACGCCCTGCTCTCGCCGTTGTCGGCGGTGAGCTCGATGACGTAGACGCCCGGTGCGGAGAAGGTGGCGGTGGTCGCGAGCGCGTTCTCGTCGGCGAAGGAGACGCGACCGGGTCCGGACTTCCTGCTCCAGCGCACCTTCGGCGTCGGGCCGGTGGGCACGGGCGGGGCGGAGTCGGCGTCGGCGCCGCGGCGGCGGCGCGGCCTGCTCTCGGGCGGCTCGCCGTAGCCGGCCCAGCCGCGGAGGTAGCTCTTGCCGGGGATGACGACCACGCGATCGACGCCGGCCACGCCGTTGACGGGAGCGTCGCCCGCGCCGGGCAGGGGGCCGCGTCTGGCGGGCGACTGCGCGCGCGCCTGGCCGAGGATTGCGGTCTGGAGAACGGGCGAGATGGCCGCGGCCCCGAGCGCCGCCTTGCCCAGCGTCCCGAGCAACTGGCGCCGGGTGATTTTGGACGAGGACTCGCGGTTGCTCATGGCATCTCCCGGAAGAGTGGTGGGCTGACGGCTCGAGGTCACGAGGATACAGTATCCATCGAGCAGGCGGACTGCAAGCGCTTACATAAGACCGCCCCGCCCAGCACGCTGCACCACCCCGCCTCCTGTTGACATTCTACCCGAAGGTCCGTATGGTGGGGTAGAATGTCTACCAGAGAACGAATCCAGCTCCTGCAGGGCACGCTCGACCTGCTCGTCCTCCGCACGCTCGCCTCCGGACGCGCGCACGGACAGGGCGTGGCGCGCGCCATCCAGTCCGCCTCCCGCGACTCCATCCTCGTCGACCACGGCTCCCTCTACCCCGCCCTCCAACGGCTCGAGGAGCGCGGCTGGATCCGCGCCGAATGGGGTACTTCGGAGAACAATCGCAGGGCGCGCTTCTACGAGCTCACCGCCGCGGGACGCCGCCAGCTCGTGCGCGCCACGAGCGAATGGTGGTCCTTCGCGGATGCGATGGCGCTCGTCCTCGATCCGCACTCTTCCGCGGGGTGATCCATGCGGCACCCTCTCCACTTCCTCAGGCGCCGGCGCCGCTCCGACGCGGATTTCGCCGAGGAGATCGCTTCGCACCTCGCTCTCGAGACCGACCGCCTCGTGGCCGAGGGCCTTCCGCGCAACTCAGCTGCCCTCGAGGCGCACCGCCGCTTCGGTAACGTCGGCATCGCGCAGGAAGACTTTCACCGCCGCCGCACCATTGCCTGGCTCGAGGCCGTTCCGCTGCACCTTCGCCGCGCCGCGCGACGGCTCCTTCGCGCTCCCATCTTCGCCATCACCGCCACGCTCACCATCGCGCTCGGCATCGGCGCCACCACCGCCGTGTTCAGCCTGGTGAACGGCGTGCTCCTCCGGCCGCTCCCCTTCGCGAACCCCGATCGGCTCGTCGAGCTCTCCCACTCGATGCAACTGCAGGGGATCAGCCACGTCGATCAGTCGGACGGCACTTTCCTCTACTACCGTCGCGCGAACCACGTCTTCACCGACATCGGCGCTTTTCGAGCGGCGGATGTGAATCTGAGCGCGACGACCGAGCGCGATGCCGCCGGCGCGAAACGCGAGGAGGCGGCGAAGGCCAGTGCCGGCCTTTTCGGCGTACTCGGTGTAACGCCCATCCGCGGACGCGTATTCCGGGAGGATGAAGACCTGCCGAGCGCCGCCCCCGTCGCGATCGTCGGAGAGCGCCTCTGGCGCGAGCAGTACGCTGCCGATCCCGACATCATCGGCCGCAGCATCGTGATCGACGGCGTGCCGCACGAGGTGATCGGCGTGATGCCGAGGAACTTCGCGTTCCCCGATGCGCGCACCTCGCTCTGGCTGCCGATCGGCATCGACCCCACAAACACGAAGACTGCCGCCTTCGACTACCGGGCCGTGGCGAGACTCCGTCCCGGCGTCACGTCGAGTGCCGCGGCAGCCGAGCTCGCGCGCCTACTCCCCGAAGCTCCCGAAGCGTTCCCCGGACGGCTCACCGCGAACGCGATTGCACTCACGCACATGGAGCCGGTCGTGCGCCCGCTCCGCGACGTGATGCTGGGCGGCGTGGGACACGCGCTCTGGGTAGTACTCGGCGCCGCGGCGTTCCTGCTGCTCATCGCCTGCGCGAACGTCGCGAACCTCTTTCTCGTGCGCGCGGAAGAGCGACAGCACGCGATGGCGGTGCGCCGCGCGCTCGGCGCAGGGCGCGGCGTGGTGGTCGCCGAATTCTTCTCGGAGGGACTGATCATCGCCGCGGTGGGCGGCGCGATCGGAGTGGCGCTCGCCGGGCTGGGACTGCGTGCGCTGCGCGCGCTCCCATCGGCGATCTCTATTCCACGGATTTCCACGGTGGGGATCGACGCGAGCGTGCTCGGCGCCGCGCTCGCGATCACACTGCTCACCGCGCTCGTGATGAGCATCGTGCCGGCGGTACGCTCGTACGGTTCGGGCGGCGAGTCGGCGCTGATCCGGGCAGCGCGCGGCAGCACCGCGGGGCGCAGTCGCCACCGCACGCGCAGGCTCTTCGTGATAGTGCAGCTCGCGCTGGCGCTGGTGCTGGTCACGGGCGCGGGACTGATGGCGCGCAGCTTCCGCGCGCTGCACTCGGTGCGGCCAGGCTTCGATGCCGAGCGATCGTACGTGTTCCGCGTGCAACTCCCCGACGCGGGCTATCCCACCACCGGAGCAGTCGTCGGCTTCGTCACGCGAGCGCTCGACGAGATCGCCACGCTCCCCGGCGTTCAGGCGGCAGGCGCGATCTCCAAGGTTCCGCTCGAGGCCGAAGCGCGGCAGGACACCGCGGTCTTTCTGGAGGGGAGCGCGCCCGCCGGCGGGAGGGGGCAGGAGATGCCCGACATACACCAGGTAGCGTACGCCACGCCCGCGAGCTTCGGCGCGCTCGGCATCCCCATCATCGAGGGGAGATCCTTCGACGAGCCGGACGCGTCGCGCGCGCCGCTCCAGGCGCTGGTGACGCGCGCGTTCGCGAAGCGCTACTGGGGAAACGAACCAGCCGTGGGACGGCGCGTCCGCTTCGCGCCGGTGGGACCGTGGTTCACCGTGATCGGCGTTACGGGCGACGTGCACGGCACGCGGCTCGCTGAACCGCCGGACGAGACCGTGTACCTCCCGCTCGTGGTCGCTCCTGGCGCCGCGACCGCGAGCGGCGGCGCCGACTCCGTGCGGTGGGCACCGCGCACCCTCGCCTTCGCCGTGCGCAGCAGCGCCGATCCGAACGACGTCACGCTCCCCGTGCAGCGCGCGCTGCGCGAGCTGGCACCGTCGGTGCCGGTGTACGGCGTGCGGTCGATGGCGGAAGTGGTCGATCGCTCCACCGCGCGCACTTCGTTCACCCTGGG
>CAZTTY010000007.1:0-15279 GCA_964616815.1 uncultured Gemmatimonadaceae bacterium
TGGCCCGGCAGCGATGCTGCCGGGCCACCCGCGTCAGATACCCGACTCCGTCGTTCCGGTCGCTCCCACCGGCGGCGCACCGAGGGGAGGGCGCACGTGGCCCTGTGGCCACGAAAAGAGGAACTGGCACGCGGGGCCGCACACGCCGCCCTGACACGGGCCCATTCCGATCCGCGTGTACAGCTTCGCCTGCCGGACGTTCCACGCCGGGTCGAGACGCGATCGCGGCACATCTTCGCAGCGACACACGATGGTCTCGGGCGTGGCGAGATCGCGCAGCTCGGCGCGCGGGCGGAACGCCAGCGCGAGCCGCTCGCCGAACGTTCGCCACCGCCGGCGCGCGGCGGCGAGCGCGCGGCCCGGCTCGGCCGCCTCGCTCGCCGCGCAGTATCCGGCGATCTCACCCTCGGTGAGCGCCGCGAGCTCGCCCGCCACACCGGTCGGCTCACCCGCCGCGAACACGCCGGCGACGCTGGTGCGCTGCCTGGCGTCCACCTCCACGCGGCCGTCTTCCACGGCGCATCCGAGTAGGAGGGCCAGGTCCACGTTGGGCACCAGACCGTAGGAGCAGCAGAGGAGCTCGCACTCCTCCGTCCAGCTCCGCCGCCCGTCGGTGAGCGTCGCCCGCTGCACCCTGTCGTCGCCCTCGGCGCTCTCCACCCAGCAGCCGGTGCGATACGGGCTGCCCAGGAACGTCGAGCGATAGCGCATCGCGTCGATCACCTTCGAAGGGTGACGCCAGAGAGTGCGCGCGAAGCCGGCCACAGCGGGGATGCCCGCCTGCTCCAGCACCGCCACGAGCCGCGCGCCCGCGTGTGCCATCGCCGCCGCCACGGGAAGCGTGAGCGGTCCGCTCCCGGCCACTATCACGCGCTTCCCGCGCACCCGCATTCCGCCCTTGACCAGCGCCTGCGCGCCCCCGATCCCCATGGCGCCGGGGAGCGTCCAGCCGGGGTACGGGATGAACAGCTCGCGCGCTCCGGTCGCGATGACCAGCGCACCGGCGCGCACCACGATGCCTCGTCCCTCGTGCACCACGTGCAGCGCGCGGTCGCCCGTGACGTCGGTCACCGTGGCGAGCGAGAGGCACCGCGCGCCGGAACGGTCGAGCCGGTCGAGCCAGCGGCGCGCGAGCTTCGGCAGGTGGTCTCTTCCCTGCTCGAGATGTCGCCACACCTGGCCGCCGGGCCGCATCCCCTGGTCCACCAGCAGCACCTTCGCTCCGGCTTCCGCGGCGCGCGCGGCGGCGGCGATGCCCGCGGGCCCGCCTCCCACCACCGCAACGTCGCAGTCTACGGCATCCCCTCCCGCCTCCGCGAGGATCTCTTCGCTCATCCGGCGCCGCCTCCCGAGCGTCCCGTCTCCACCACCAGACCATCGCTGCACGGTATGAGACAGGAGCGCTGGTGCGGCCGGCCGTTCACCGTCACGCGGCACTCGAAGCAGCTCCCCATCCCGCAGATCGGCGCGCGAGGCGAGCCCGTGACCGAGGAGCGAAAGGCGCCGACGTCCGCATCCATCAGCGCGGCGGCGAGCATCATGCCTTCGCTCACGCGCAGCCGGCGCCCGTTCACCACGATCTCCACTTTCTCCGCCATCGCTCAGTGCCCCGCCGGTTCGGCGGCGCCGGGCATCGCACGCCCCGGCGCGAACGGTGTGGCGTCGATCGCGGGAGTGCGGCCGAGGATGAAGTCGGCGATCATGGCGCCGGTGCCCGGCGCCATGGTGATCCCGAGGCCTTCGTGGCCCGCCGCGATCCACACGCCGTCCGCCCCCTCCCACGGTCCGATGAGCGGGAGCGCATCCGGTGTGGCCGGCCGGAAGCCGGTCCAGGCGCGCGTCGCGTTGCATCCCGCGAGCCCGGGCATGAAGTCGATCGCGCGCTGCAACATCGACTGCAGCAGCTCTCTGTTCACCTCGGGATCGCGACCCACCAGCTCGCGCGATGACCCGATCAGGAGCTGTCCCGTGGCGCGCGGCTGAACGTTGAACGCGACCGAAGCCCCGCCCAGCGTGTGCGCGCTGTGCAGGTACCCGAGCTCCACGAGCTGGCATCCGCAGAAGCCCGGATAGCGGTCGGTGATGAGCAGATGTCCCTTGCGCGGGATTATCGACAGCCCCGGCGTGAGCCGCGGCGCGTCCACTCCCGCGGCGTTCACCACCGCGCCGGCCGAAACGAGATACTCCGCGCCGCCACGTTCCCGCAGCCGCACCGTCCGGCCGTCGATGCTCTCCGCCACGCACTGCTCGCGCACTTCCGCGCCCAACGTCTTCGCGCGCTCCGCCATGTAGCGGGCCGCCGCGGGCGGGTAGAGCACGCAGTCGTCGGGAACGTGCAGGGCGCCCGCGAGCCCGGGCCTGAGCTCCGGCTCCATCTCGGCGAGCGTGCGTTCATCCACCACCTCCGCCGCGATCCCGTTGCTCGCGTAGCGCTCCTGCTTCTCGCGAACCGCGGTCATCTCCTCCGGCGACGATGCCACCCACAGCGTCCCGCGCCGTTCGTCCTCGCAATCGGGAGGAAGCTCCTCCGACAGCTCGGACCAGAGATTTCGCGAGTACCTGGTGAGCCGGAGCTCCGCCTCGGAGTCGTCCATCACCACCAGATGCCCCATGGCGGCGGCCGTGCTGCCGCCCCCCACGAAGTCGGCGTCGACGAGCAGCACGCGCAGCCCTTCGCGCGAGAGCGCCAGCGCGCACGCCGCCCCCACGACTCCAGCTCCAATTATCAGCGCATCGGGCTGGCCGTTCGACATCACCCTTCCGGGAACCCGAAGCGGAACGGGTCCGCCGGGTCGAAGCGGAGCGTGGCGCGCGACGTCACGTGCGCGCTGCCGCGTATGAAGGGAACCAGCGCTCCGTCACGCTCCTCCAGCCATCCGGTGAAGAGGCTGCCCGTGATGCTCTCCTGGCGGTAGCGGGCGCCGGTGGCCAGCTCTCCCCGGGCGTGCAGCGCCGCCATCTTCGCCGAGGTGCCGGTGCCGCACGGCGACCTGTCGTACGCCGCGCCGGGGCAGAGCACGAAATTCCTGCTGTCGGCATCGGAGCGCGTGGGCGCGGCCCCCAGCTCGATGTGATCTATCAGCGCGCCATCCGCGCCCGTGATCCCCTGCGCGATCAGCGCGTCGCGGATGGCGGTGGTCACGCGCGTGAGCTCCACGCGGTTCGCGAGCTCCAGCGCCGGCTCATCGAGCTCGGCGATGAAGAACCAGTTGCCGCCGTAGGAGACATCGCCCTTCACCGGCCCCACGCCCGGCACGTTCACCTCGACGTCGGCCGCGTAGCGCCGGGACGGCACGTTCTCTATGGTCACCGTGCCGTCGCCGGCGAGCTCCGCGCCCACGATGCCCACCGGCGTGTCTATCCGGATGCGCCCCGGCTTCATGCGTCCGAGGAACTCGAGCGTACGCGTCACGCCGATCAGGCCGTGTCCGCACATCCCGAGATAGCCGACGTCGTTGAAGAAGATCACGCCGGCCGTGGAGTCGGCTTCGACCGGCGGCGTGAGCAGCGCGCCCACGATCGCGTCGTGTCCGCGCGGCTCGCACACCACGCCGCGCCGGAGCGCGTCGAAGTCGCGCCGCAGTGCCTCGCGGCGCTCGAGCATGGTACCGCCTTCGGGCTGCGGCCACCCGGAGATGACCACGCGGGTGGGCTCCCCTTCGGTGTGCGAGTCCACCACCTCCACCGAGCGGACATCCGATGGCGCGGCCATGCTACGCGGCCGGCCTCGCGGCGAGCTGCTCCCTGATGGTCGCCATCACCGCCTCGAGCTCGGCGCCCTCTAGCTCGAGCCGCGGCGGACGCACGCGGGCGCTCCCGCGCCCCAGCTCCGCCTGCACGAGCTTGATCGTCTGCACGAACTTCGGGCCGAGGTCGAGGCGGAGCAGCGGGAGGAACCAGTCGTAGAGCGAACGAGCCGCCTCCTTCTCTCCCGCGCTCGCCAGCTCGAAGAGCCGCACGGACTCGTCGGGGAGAGCGTTCACCAGCCCCGCGATCCACCCCACCGCTCCCGCGGCGATCCCCTCGACGATGAGATCGTCCACGCCCACGAAGATCGAGAGCCGCTCGCCGAGGATGGCGCGGATCGCCGTGACCCTGCGGATGTCGGCGCTCGATTCCTTCACCGCGTGGAGATTCTCGTGCACGCAGAGCTCCGCGATCTGCTCCGGGAGAAAATCGGTGCCGTAGGCTATGGGATTGTTGTAGAGCATGCACGAGAGCGGCGTCGCCTCGATGATGGCTTCCATGTGCGCCTTCATCTCGCGCCACTCGCTCTGATACACGTAGGGCGGGAGCGCCATGAGCCCGTCGCAGCCCACACGCCGTGCCTCACGGGCGAGCGCCACCGCCTCGCTGGTGGCGAGCGCGGAGACGCCGGCCACGACCGGCACTCCGCCGGCCGCCGCCTTGCAGCTCTCCAGTATCGAGACCTTCTCGTCGAAGCTCAGTGTGGCGGCCTCGCCGAGTGATCCCAGCGCGACGATGCCCGTGGAGCCACGCTCCACGAGCCACGCGACGTGATCGCGGAGGCAGTCGTGATCGACCGCGAGATCCTCGCGGAAGGGAGTGGTGATCGCGGGGAAGACACCGCGCCAGTCAGTGGCTAGCATGTCGGTCCGGTGAAGGGGATGAGAAGCGATACGTAACTGCCGGATGGCGGCGGCCCGGCCGCGCCGCGATGCGCCGCCCTCCGGTTCGAAGGTGAATCTGCGGAAACGTCACGGGTTGATCTGCACCGTCTTCGTCTCGGTATAGAACTCGCGCGCGGCGGGCCCCTGCTCGCGGCTGCCCGAGCTGGAGCCCTTCATCCCTCCGAAAGGCGCGTGCGGATCCACACCGGTGGTGTCGCCGTTCACCCGCACCAGCCCCGCTTCTATGCGGTGAACGTAGCGCAGCGCGGTGCTCACATCGCGGGTGAAGAGCGAGGCGCTGAGCCCGTAGCTGGTGCGGTTGGCCATGTCGATCGCCTCGTCGAGATCGCCGGCCGTGAGCGTGCCCAGCACGGGTCCGAAGAGCTCGCGCTGCGCGAGCGGCGCGAGCGGGTCGGCGAGACGGATCACGAGCGGGGCGAAATAGAAGCCGCGCCCGAAGCGCTCGTCGTCCGGGAGCTCGCCGCCGAAGATGCGTTCCGCCTGCGCCTCGGCGAGGGCGCTGGTGATGCTCTCGCGCGAGCGCGCGCTGATTAGCGGGCCCACCGCCGCCGCGGGGTCGTCCACGGGGCCCAACGGAAGCGCTTCCACCCTGGCACGCAGCCGGTCGAGGAACGCGCCCTCGACCTTCCTGTCCACCACCACGCGGCTGGTGGCCGTGCACTTCTGCCCCGCGTAGCGCATGGCGCCCGCGGCGGTGAGCGACGCGGCGGCATCGAGGTCGGCATCCGCGGCCACGATCACGACGTTCTTCCCGCCCATCTCCGTCTGGTAGCGCACGTTCCGCCCGGCCGCCACGCGCGCCACGTGGGCGCCGACGGCGGAGGAGCCCGTGAAGCTGATTCCGCGCACTTCCGGAGACTCGATGAGCGGCGTGCCCACGTCCGGCCCGGTTCCCATCACCACGTTGAAGACGCCGGCGGGAAGGTTCGCGGCCGCCGCAGTCTCGGCGAGGAGCGACGCCATGCGCGACGACATCTCCGACGGCTTGAGCACCACCGTGTTGCCGTACGCGAGCGCGGGCGCGGCCTTCCAGAGCGGGATGGCGAGCGGAAAGTTCCACGGCGTGATGAGCGCGACCACGCCGAGCGGTTCGCGCAGGGAGAACTGCAGCGCACCGGGCAGGCCGGCGGGGATGACGTCGCCCACCGAGCGCACGGCATCGCCGGCGTAGTAGCGGAGGATGACGATGCAGCGCCCCACCTCGCCCCTCGCCTCGCCGATCGGCTTCCCCACCTCGCGCGCCATCTCCTGCGCGAGCTCCTCCCTGCGCGCCGCGATCGCCGCGGCCCAGGAGTGGAGGTGCTCGGCGCGCGCGGGTCCGGTGAGCGCGCGCCACGCGGGGAGCGCCGCGGCGGCCGCGCTGACGGCGGCGCGCGCATCGTCGGCGGAGCCGGTGGGCACGCGCGCGATGACGTCGGCGGAGTTGGAGGGGTCGAGGTCGTCGATCCAGCCGTCGGATTCGGCCTTGCGGAAGGCGCCGGCGACGAAGTTCTGGAGGAGAGGGGCGTTGGAGGCCATCAGCTCATCGGCGGAAGTGAAAGAGTGGTCGTGCGCGACCGGGCCGTGCCGGCCGGGATCGTGGCTGAGCTCCGTCGCGCCGGCGCGGCGGCCGGCGCGGTCCGCGACGGGGGCTGGGGCTCTCGTGGATAAAATATCCGATGCTCGCGGCAGAACGCAACCTGCACCGCCGCTGCAACCTCACTGGCGCGCCGGCAGCCGCAGTTCGGCGTCGCTCAGACCCGGCTGCGACATCAGTCGCTCTATGTCGTCCACCTCGATCGGCACGAAGGCCGAAAGGTTCTCGTAGCCCGTCTCGGTCATCAGGATCACGTCCTCCAGACGGATGCCGATGTGCTCTTCCGGCAGGGTGAGCTGCGGCTCGATCGTGAAAACCAGACCGGGCTCCAGCGTCGCCGTCCGACTCCGCACGTCGTGTACCTCCATCCCGATCGTGTGTCCCAGCGCCCGCGGCCGGCTGTTCCTGTAGCGCTCCACGAACCGCGCCGCCGCCGACTCGATCTTCGCATCGGTGAAGCGGTACGAGCCCATGATCGAATCCATCTTCGCCACCGCGGCCTCCACTATCTCGGCCGGCGTCGCGTGCACGCGGATGGACGTCATCAACGCCTGGTACAGCCGCAGGTAGATCGTGTACAGCTCCCGCTGCCTCGGCGTGAATTTCCCGTTGGCGGGGAAGACCCGCGTCACGTCGGAGGTGTAGTTGCGGTAGTCCGGCGCGTAGTCGAACTGCACGAGGTCGCCCGACTCCAGCCGCGCCGTGTTGGCGTGATAGTGCGTGTAGAAAGTGTTCTTCCCCGTGGCGATGAGCGCGAAGTAGGCCGGGCCGTACGAGCCGTGCTTCTTGAAGACGTATTCGGCGTCGGCCTGGAGCTCGTACTCGTACATCCCCGGCCTCGCGTCGCGCATGGCTTCCATGATGCCGAGCCCGGTGATGCGGGTGGCCTCGCGGATGACCTCGATCTCGCGCGGGCTCTTGGTGGCGCGCAGCGAGTCGAGGATCGGGTCGAGATCGCGGATCTCCGAGCCGGGCGCGCGCTCGCGCAGCCTGGCGATGAAGCTTTCGACGCGCGAGATCCGGCCATCCCACGGATCGTCGCGCGTGGCCTTCGCCAGCCTCACCACGTCGCCGGCGGAGGCGCTCCCGAGCACTTCGGGCCGGAAGGGGGTGTAGATGGTTCGTCCCTCGCGCGCGAGCTGCGCTACGGCATCCCCGAACGCGCCGCGCTCGAGCACCGCGTCCATCCCCGTGGCGCGGGCCGTGGAGTCGCCCGGCTCCGGCAGCGGCCCGAACATGACGCGCACGCGCCGCTCGGTCTCGGGCTCGAGGTAGAGCGTGGAGCGCTTCGAGCGGCCGTCGATCACGAGCAGCGCGCGCGGAGCCACCACGCCCGACACGTAGTGAAACTGGTTGCTCTGCCGGAGCGGCTGCTCGCCCGGACGCTCGGTGGTCCCCTGGATGACGGCCACGGCATCGCCTATGGCGGCCATCACCCTGGCGCGCCGCGCCGCGTACTCCTCCGGCGGAAAGACATCCCGCACTACCGGCTGAGCGGCCGCCCGCGCCGTACCGAAGAGGAGCGGCAGGAGGACGAGCGCCGCGATCGGGCGCACCGCCGCGGCGCGGCGCGCCCGCCGCGCATCTGCAGGCAAGGTGCGCGTACGCAGGCCGGGGCGGGCGGGGCGGGCGGGGCCGCGCGTGCGGCGGGGGTTCTCGTCAGGTACGGGCATGGCGCGGCATCGGGGTGAAGAGCTTTACGGGAGTGGGGTCCGGCCGTCGAGCGTACGCGGCCGGCGGCGGCGATGGAAGTTCCTGGAGCATTCGGGGGAGCGGTGGGTCACGAGCGGCGGCTCGGGGACGGCGGCCAGGCCGGATATAGTATCCGCCCAGGCGGGTGATCGGCACATACCAAGCGCGATCTCCGCCCTCCTGTCAAGAGATCGCGCGGGCAGCGGCCCCACCTCGGCGCTCTTGCATAAACGTGTGGCATCCCCAATTGTATGGTTCCGGCCTCGGCGGATACAATATACTGCATCCGCCGGGACCGGGCACGCGCGCCGCCCGGTGCCCCCGGCACGGAATCGACGCCCGTTGCCCGCGCCCACCGCCGAACCGCGTGCGGTTCGGGCCCACTCCCAGCCACTCACTCATCCCGATGGCCCACTCCCGCACCCCACGCCGCCCGACCGGCGCGCCACCCGAACCGAACCGCCGATTCCCGTATCCCCCGTCACCGCCGGAATGCGCATGACTACCAAACTGCCCCGCGCGTCGAGCCGATTCGCCCGCCTCGCGATCGCCGCGCTCGCTTCCCTCATCGCCCTCCCCGCCCTCGCCGCCGCTCAACAGAGCGCCACCGTCAGCGGCCGGGTCACCGGCAGCAGCGGCGAACCGCTCCCCAACGCGAGCATCTTCCTCCAGGGCACCAGCATCGGAACTCTCACCAACGAGGACGGCCGCTACTCCTTCGTCGTCGCAGCACAGAATGTCACCGGCGGCTCCGCCACCATCACCGCGCGACGCATCGGCTACCGCCAGGCGTCCGCGCAGATCGAGCTGGTCGCCGGCGAGATCACGCAGAACTTCACCCTCGAAGCGATGCCCACGCAGTTGCAGGGCGTCATCGTCACCACCGCGCTCGGCCTCGAGAAGGAGAAGAGCCAGCTCGGAAGCGCGCAGCAGCAGCTCAGCACCGAGGAGCTCAACACCACGCGCTCGCAGAACTTCGTGGAGCAGCTCCAGGGCAAGGTATCCGGCCTCACCATCACCGGATCCGGCACCGCCGGCGGCTCCGCCAAGATCACTCTCCGCGGCTCCAACTCCATAAACGGCAACAACAGCCCGCTCTTCGTGGTCGACGGCATGCCGGTCGCCAACGACAACCGCGGGTCGTCGCCCAACGGCGGATCGCTCAGCAACACGGGCATCGATGGCGGAAACACCATAGCCGACATCAACCCCGATGACATCGAGACCATCTCCGTGCTGAAGGGCCCCAACGCCGCGGCGCTGTACGGCTCGCGCGCGGCCAACGGCGCGATCATCATCACCACCAAGCGCGGACGCTCGGGCGGCGTCAACACCCAGGTGAACACTTCGTATACCTGGGAGCGCCCCGCCACGTACATCGACTGGCAGAACCTCTACGGCCAGGGCTCCGCCGGAAACTTCAAGTACGTGGATGGCAAGGGCGGCGGCATCAACGACAACTACGACCAGAGCTACGGCCCCCGACTCGATGGACGCCTCATCGATCAGTTCACCGGCCCGCAGCAGCCCTGGGTCGCCCACCCCGACAACGTCGACAGCTTCTTCGACACGGGACACACCTTCGCCACCACCGTCGCGGTCTCCGGCGGCACCGAGAACGCCAACGCCCGCCTCTCGCTGGGCAACACGAACATCTCCGGCGTCATCCCGGCCAACTCGTTCCACAACATCACAGGAGCGCTGGGCGGCGAGTTGAGACTCGGAAGCAGATTCTCCACCACCGCCACGCTCCAGTATGCCCGCAACCGCGCGAAGAACCGCCCGGGGATGGGCTACAACACGGGCATCATGGAGCAGTTCCTCTGGTTCGGCCGGCAGGTGGACATGGACGCCCTCCGCGACAAGTACTACGACGAGGATGGCAACCTCTTCAACTGGAACCACAACTTCCACAACAACCCCTTCTGGCTCCAGTACGAGAACCCGGAGAGGGACAACCGCGAGCGCGTCATCACCAGCGCCTCGGGTACCTACCAGGTCACCGACTGGCTCGACGCCACGCTGCGCGCCGGCCTCGACTCCTACAACTGGCGCATCGAGCGGATGTTCGCCAAGGGCAACCTGGCCTTCAGCAACGCCAACTACGCCGGTGCCTTCACGTTCGTGAACCAGTACCGCAGCGAGAACAACATCGACTTTCTCCTGAACGCCAACCGCTCCCTCACGAGCCGAATCGCCATGAGCGGGCTCTTCGGCGCCACGCGCCGCTACAGCGAGTCCCGCAGCGATCAGATGTACACCGCCGGCATCTCGGTGCCGGGGATCTACAACGTTTCGAACGCCGCCATCTCGCCCACGCTCGACAACTATCGTTCGCAGCGGCAGACCAACAGCCTGTACGGCTCCCTCTCCTTCACCTGGGATGGCTGGTGGACCGTCGAGGGAACGGCGCGCAACGACTGGTCGTCCACGCTCCCCCGCGGCAACAACTCGTACTTCTATCCGAGCGTGAACACGTCGGTGGTGCTCACCGATGCCATCCCGTCGCTCGCCTCGGGAGCGCTCTCGTTCCTCAAGCTCAGGGCGGCCTATGCGCAGGTGGGTAACGACGCGTCCCCCTATCAGCTCGCCTCCACCTACAACGGAGTGAGCAACAAGTTCGGATCGCTCCCCCAGTACGAGCTGAGCACCAACATCGCCAACTTCGATCTCAAGCCGGAGCTCACCAACAGCTTCGAGATCGGCACGGAGATCGGCCTCTTCGGCGATCGCCTCTCGCTCGACGCGAGCTACTACGACAAGAGCACGCGCAACCAGATCATCAATCTGGTGGTCTCCTCCACGGGCGGCTTCCAGACCAAGTCGCTCAACGCCGGCGAGATCACGAACCACGGCTTCGAGGCGCTTGTCAACGCGGTTCCCGTACGGACCGACGACTTCGAGTGGACCACGTCGTTCAACTTCGCCCGGAACCGCAGCGAGGTCGTCTCGCTCGCACCCGGCCTGAACACGGTGATCCTCGCCTCCCAGCGTTCGGCCACGATCGAGGCGCGCGTGCACGAACCGTACGGCGCTCTCTACGGTCGTACCTACAAGCGCGACGAGGCCACCGGAGAGCTGCTCCTCTCCAACGGCCTCCCGCAGCAGGGACCCACCGCCCTCCTCGGAAACATCAATCCCGACTGGACCGGCGGCTGGAACAACACGCTCAAGTACCGGCAGTTCTCGCTCGGCTTCCTGGTCGACGTCCGGCAGGGCGGCGAGACTTTCAGCAACACCAACATGATGTGCGAGCAGAGCGGCGCCTGCGCCAACACGCTGCTCGGCCGCGAGGTGGACTGGAACGAGCCGGGTATCGTCGGCAAGGGAATAGACGAGGCCACCGGCCAGCCGAACGACCGGCTCGTCACATCGGAGCAGTGGTTCCAGGCCAAGTGGCTGATCAACGAGGCGTACACCTACGACCTCAGCTACGTGAAGCTGCGCGAGATACGCGTCGGCTACGATCTTCCCGAGAGCGTCGTGAGCAGGCTCTTCGCCAGCTCCGCCAACCTGTCGCTCGTGGGCCGGAATATCTGGACTCACAAGAACATTCCGAACATCGACCCCGAGTTCGCCTACAGCTCCGGCAACGGCGAAGGCTTCGAGTACATGCCGATCCCGCAGAACCGCAGCATCGGCATCAACCTCCAGATCAGACCTTGACCTTCCACTCCGTTACGGAGAGCCAATTATGACCATGCAGAGATTGGCAACCCTCGCCGCCGCGCTCGTGCTCGGCGCCGGAGTGGCTGCCTGCAATCCCGACTCGCTCACGCGACAGAACACGGACCCGAACAATCCGACCGATGCCCCCCCGGGGCCGGTCTTCACCGGCGCCGTCAGGACCGCCGTGAACCGGTGGCTCGGCAGCGGCTACGACATGAACCAGACATCGTTCGTGACGCAGCACCTCGCGCAGACCACCTACCCGACCACCGATTCGTACGTCGATCTGCAGGCCGCCTCCACGAGCGGCAGCTTCGACAACCCGTACTCGGGCGAGCTCATCAACTTCGAGAAGGTCATCGAGAAGGGGATGGCGCTGGACCGGCCCGCCATCTACGGGCCGGCTCAGGTGATGCAGTCGTGGGCCTGGTCGTACGTCACCGACACCTACGGCGACGTGCCCTACTCCGAAGCGCTCCACGCCGACGAGGCCGACGGCTCCGTCACTCCCTCCTACGACCCGCAGAAGGACATCTACGCGGGGCTCATCCAGACGCTCGGCGATGCCGCCGGCGCGATGGCCGGCGCATCCGGAGCAGCCGAAGGACTGGGAAGCGCCGATGTCATCTACGGCGGCGACCTCGGAAAGTGGCAGCGCTTCGCGAACTCGCTCCGCGCCCGACTGGCGCTTCGTCTGGTGAACGTGGATCCGACCACGGCCGGTACCGAGCTCGCCGCCGCCTTCGCGGCGCCGGGTGGCGTGTTCCAGTCCAACGCCGACAACGCGATGCTGGTGTGGCCCGGCGACGGCGTGTACGACAACCCGTGGACCAACGCAAACAAGGGGCGCGACGACCGGCGCATGTCGCGCACCCTGATGAACATCCTCATCGATTCGCACGACCCGCGCATCGGTATCTACGCGCAGCCGGTCGAGGATTCCACCGTGTATCCCGGCGGCTACGGCGGGATGCCCAACGGTCTGCTGCAGGACTCCTCGAGCAAGTGGTTCAGCTACGCCTCGCGCCCGGGACTGGCCTTCTACCCCGGCGTGACCAGCTACGGAACCTTCGGAACGTCGGCCGGTCTCTCCACGCCATCGTATCTGATGACGTACGCCGAGTTGATGTTCATCAAGGCGGAAGCCGCGGAGCGCGGTCTGGGCGGCCTCTCGCCGGCCGACGCCGAAGCCAACTACGACGCGGCCATCACCGCCTCGCTCGAGCAGTGGGGGGTCACCGACGCATCGGCCATCAGCGCCTTCCTCGCGAGGCCCGAGATCGCCTACAAGGGCGGCACGGACGGGCTGAAGCAGATCGCCATACAGAGGTGGGTCGCGCTATTCACCGACGGCGGCCAGGCGTGGTCGGTATGGCGCCGCACCTGCCAGCCGAACACGCTCGTGCCGGGCCCCGCCGCGATCGTGAACTTCATCCCGCGCCGCTACTTCTACTCCACGCGGGAGGCGTCCGTGAACGCCGAGAGCATGCAGGCGGCGATCGCGCGCCAGGGTCCCGACGATTTCAGCACTCGAGTGTACTGGGACAGCGCTCCCGAGGCGGCGCCCACCTGCGACACGCCGTAGCCCCGATGGTACGGCAGTGATGGATGATGACTGGCGTCGGGGGTCGGTGCCGCGTGCACCGGCCCCCGATCGTCGATCGATTCTTCAGATTCGAGGACGAGAGTAATGAAGCAGCGTGCACGCACACTGACATTCGCGGCGGGTCTCCTGGCGCTGGCGATGGCGCTCGCGTTCCTGATGCGCGGAGGGACCGCGACCGGCCCACGACCGGGGAGCGAGGGAGAATCGCTCGCGGCGGCCGGTGCGGCCACGGTCCACACGGCCATCCGCTTCGACGTGTCCGAGCGGCTCGACGCGCGGCCACCGCGTATGCAATCGGGTGTGGATCGAGCGGCGCGGGAGGAGCGCGGCACCGATGCGGAGGGCGAGCCGCCCGGGAACGTGCTCGCGCCGGATTATCCCGACGAGGAGGAAGAGGAGGAGCGCGAAGGACGCGTGGGCGCCGCTCCCATCATGACCACACTCCCCGGCTCCGGTGCCGTGGAGCAGACCGCACAGGGGACGAGGCCGGCGGCCGAGCTGCTGGCCAGCTTCGACGGGCTGGGCGAGAGCTTCGTCGGGCCGCAGGGGAGCGCCACGCTGCGCAACCCGTCCGACAACTCGCTCGCGGTGGGCCCCGATCACATCGTGCAGACCGTCAACACACGGATGGCGATCTTCACGAAGAAAGGAAGCACGTACGACACCACCGGCAAGGTTCTCTACGGACCAGTGCCGACCAACAACGTGTTCCGCGGTTTCGGCGGCGGTTGCGACGAGCGCAACAACGGCGACGCAGTGGTGCGCTACGATCAGCTCGCGGACCGCTGGCTCGTCGTGATGCCGATCTTCTCGCGGCTCCCGCTCCGTCCCGATGAGCCGCGCGCGCCAAAGGCGCACGAACCGGCCAGCGAGAGCCAGCCGGGACGGCCGGGTCAGCCGGGCGAGGCCGAGCGGCTGCACGAGCCTCCGCCCCCGTCGCCGCGCGACAGCGCGGCGCGCGCGGGCGCCGAGCGGCGCCAGCGCGCAGCGCGGAGGCAGGACAGAGGATCGTACGCCATGTGCTACGCCGTGAGCCAGGGGAGCGATCCGTTCGGCCCCTACTACCGCTACGAGTTCGTGCGGCCGCTCTTCCCCGACTACCCGCGCCCCGCGGTGTGGCCCGATGGCTACTACGTGCCCACCAGCACCGGCGACCAGATCATCCAGAAGCACGCCTGCGTGGTGGATCGGGCGAAGATGTTGAAGGGCGAGCCCGCCACCGAGCAGTGCGTGATCATCGACAGCGTGAATTTCCTGAACAATGCCGATCTGGACGGAAAGCAGCTTCCGCCGAAGGGCGCGCCGAATCTCATGTTCGCCGCCGGCGGCACACAGCTCAGGGGACGCCCCAGCGACAGCACCATCTACGTGTGGAAGTATCACGTGGACTGGGATGACCCGTCGAAGACGAGCGTCACCGGCCCGGAGAAGATCGCCGTGGCGCCGTACTTCTATCTGTGCGGCGGCCAGCTCACGAGCTGCGTGCCGCAGCCCGGCACGGGCAACAGGCTCGACGCGCAGGGCGACAAGATCATGGCCAGGGTGGTGTATCGCAGAATCGGAGACCGCGAATCGATCGTGGCGGTTCACTCGGTGAACACCACGGCCGGCGGCGGCGGCGTGCGCTGGTACGAGTTCGGACTCGACAGCGCGCGCGACGTGCAGCTCGTGCAGCAGAGCACGTATGCGCCGGATTCCTCGTACCGCTGGCTTCCGAGCCCGGCCATCGACCGGAACGGCAACATCGCGATCGGCTACTCCTTCGGGGGCACGCCGCACTACGCCGGACAGCGCTTCGCGGGTCGGCTCTCCGGCGACCCGCTCGGCGAGCTCACGCTGCACGAGACCGTGCTCGTGGAGGGCGAGGACTCGCAGACCAACACGCTTCGCTGGGAGGACTACACCCAGACCGCCATCGACCCGGACGACGACTGCACCATCTGGTACGTGGGTGACTACCTGAAGAAGGGCGCGACGAACTATTCCACCCGGATAGGCGCCTTCCGAATGCCGGGTTGCGGCTGAACGGGGGGCGAGGTCTCTGGACACGGAGAGGGGGCGCTGCCGCGGGGAGCCCCCCCCCT
>CAZTTY010000007.1:15289-83078 GCA_964616815.1 uncultured Gemmatimonadaceae bacterium
AAACGTTGGGGGGGCTCTCCCGCTGTCAGCGCCCCCCTCTCCGTGTCCAGAGACCTCGTTCCGCGATCGACCCCGGTCGCCGTCGTTTCGCGGACCGAATGTAAGCGCTTGCGTTTTTCCGATCCGGGGATAATCTATGCGGAAGCAGAGGGCGGAATGTGCCCGCCCCGTATCCGCCACGCCCCGCCCGCCGGCACGGCGATGCTTCGCTGCCGCCAGGCGGCCCGCTCGCCGCACCGGCCGGCCGGTTCACCCTCCACTCGAGATCCCCATGTCGCTCTCCCGTCGTACGCTCCTCAAGATCGGCGTCGGAGCCGGTGCCGTACCCCTCCTCGACGCGATCCCCTTCGCGAAGGGCGCCGCCCAGCCCGGCGGATTCGGAGCGCGGAGCGCGCGGGACGGCGGCGAGATGCTGCGCGCGCGACCGCTCCCGCTCGAGAGCGTCCGCCTCACCGGCGGACCGCTGCGCCACGCGCAGGAGCTCGACATGAAGTACCTCCTCGACCTCGAGCCCGACCGGATGCTCGCCCACTACCGCGAGCGCGCCGGGCTGAAGCCGAAGGCCGAGGGGTACGGCGGGTGGGACGGCGGCGGCCGCAACCTCACCGGCCATATCGCCGGCCACTACCTCTCGGCGGTGAGCCTCATGTACGCGGCCACCGGCGACGACCGCTTCCGGAGTCGCGCCAACTACATAGTCGATGAGTTGAAGACCGTGCAGGACAAACACGGCGACGGCTATCTCAGCGCGCTCGAGGGCGGCCGCAAGTGCTTCGAGGCGCTCGCGCGCGGCGAGATCAAGGCCGCCGCCTTCGATCTGAACGGCGAGTGGTCGCCCTGGTACACACTGCACAAGACCTACGGCGGCCTGCGCGATGCCTACCGCCGCACGGGCAACCGCACCGCCCTCGAGGTGGAGACGAAGTTCGCCGCCTGGGCTGAAGGCGTGCTCTCGAAGCTGAGCCACCCCCAGATCCAGCACATGCTGGACACCGAGTACGGCGGGATGAACGAAGTGCTCGTCGACCTCTGGCACGACACCGGCGACGAGCGCTGGCTCCGCCTCTCGTACAAGTTCGAGCAGGAAGCCTTCATCGAGCCGCTGCAGCGCCACCAGGACAACCTGGGCGGAAAGCACGCCAACACGCAGATACCCAAGCTCATCGGAAACGCCGCCCGCTACATCTACGGCGGCGACCCGGCGGAGATCCTGGCGGCGAGCTACTTCTGGGACATCGTGGCCCGGCATCACAGCTTCTCCACCGGCGGCGACGGCACCGACGAGTACTTCGGTCCGCCCGACCTGCTGGGCGCCCGCGTCGACGGCCGCACCGCGGAGTCGTGCAACGTCTACAACATGCTCAAGCTGAGCCGGCAGCTCTTCTCGATCTGGCCCGACGTTCACTACGGCGACTTCCAGGAGCGCGCGATGTACAACCACGCGCTGGCTTCGATGAACCGGGAGGATGGCCGCATGTGCTACATGGTGCCCGTGGGCCGCGGCGTGACGCACGAGTACCAGGACATGTTCGAGAGCTTCACCTGCTGCGTGGGCACGGGGATGGAGAACCACGCGCTGCACGGCGACGGGATCTACTACGAGTCGGGCGACAGGTTGTGGGTGACCCAGTACGCGCCATCCACGGCCGAGTGGAGCGCGGGCGGCGCGCGGCTCGCCATGGCCACCGATTTTCCCGAGGGCCAGAACGCGAAGCTCACCCTCACGCTCCGCTCTCCACGGAAGTTCACGCTCTCGGTGCGCCGACCCTTCTGGGCGGGCGAGGGTTTCGCGGTGAAGGTGAACGGGAGCGCGGTGGAGCTCCCCGTGGAAGGTACGCAGCTCACCACGGGATCGCGTGCCGACCGGCGGAAGATGTATTCGTCGCCCGCGCCCGTGGGCGAGTTCGTGGACGTGAAGCGCACCTGGCGGAGCGGCGACGTGGTGGAAGTGACGCTGCCGATGACCCTGCGCCTGGAGCCCACGCCCGACCAGCCGAACCGCACCGCGATAATGTGGGGCCCGCTCGTGCTGGCCGCGGACCTCGGCCCGGAGCCTTCGCGGCGGCGCGGCGAGGAGGGCCAACTGTTCCACTACAGCGCGGCTCCCGTACTGGTGTCCGACGAGCCGGTGGAGAAATGGCTCGAGCCCGTGGCTGGAGAGCCGGGCCGCTTCCGTACGAAGGGCGTGGGGCGCGAGCCGAACGCCGAAGGCCAGGTGCGCGACGTGGAGCTCATACCGTTCTACCGGATGGGCGCGCGCACCTACGCGATCTACTGGGACACGTACACCAGCGAGGCATGGGCGAAGAAGCAGGCGGAGTATCGCTCGGACGCCGAGCGCCGGCGGAAGCTGGAGGCCGCGAGCGTGGCATCCGTGCAGCCGGGGAGCGATTCCAGCGAGAAGGAGCACGACTACCAGAGCGGCGAGGGCACCTCGCGGCACTGGAACATGGGTCGTACGGCGCGTGCGAGCCGGAGCTGGTTCTCGTACGAGCTGGCGGTGGATCCGGCGCATCCGATGGCCGTGGTGGCGACGTACTACACGGCGGACCGGCGCACGCTTCCGGCATCGTTCGAGATCCTGGTGGACGGGCAGCGAGTGGCCGAGGAGCACGTGGAGCGCTCGGACCCAGGCCGGTTCATCGACGCGACGTACGCGATCCCGGCGTCGCTGGTCGAGGGAAAGCGGAAAGTGACCGTACGCTTCCAGGCGCGGGAGGGGAGCCAGGTTGGCGCGGTGTACGGGGTGCGGGTAGTCCGGTCGGACGAGCTGCGCTGAGGCCTGGAGGGGCGCGCCGGGGATCGGATGGCGGCCGCCGGCACATCAGGCGCGGTATCGGCGGGTCGGCGCGGTTCCGCGGTCGCGCATCTCTTGACAGGTTGTACCGTGCTCCCTATCGTGTCTCGTCCACCTCCCCTCCGGATACAATATATGCTCGATGATGTAAGCGCTTGCATGCGAATATGTAAGCGCTTGCAATCCGGGGCGGCGATTCCTCACCGCCGCCCACCGTGAAAAAACGCCGGCGCCGCGCCCCGCGCGCGACGCCGGCCACGCCCTCCGTTTCTGTCGCGCCAGCCGTTCCCCGTCAGCCCATCCCACCCTCTACACGCTGCACGGCTCCCTCGTGAGCCGGATCCCTCAGCACAGGAGATCGACGATGCGAACCTGGATAGTGCGGATCACCCTCTTGGCCGCATTCGTGCTCGCGAGCGCTGCCCGGGCCTCCGCACAAGCCACCGGCGAAGTCACCGGCACTGTGGTGGACTCCGCCACCGGCCAACCGCTCAACGGCGCTCAGGTGCTCGTGCGCGGCACCAAGCTCGGAACCGCCGTCAACGACGCCGGACGATTCACAATCTCCAACGTGCCCGCCGGCCAGACCACGATCCGCGTCCAGCGAATCGGATACGCGCCCGGCGAACGCACGGTGACGGTGACGCCCGGCGGCCACGTGACCGCCGACTTCGCCCTCCAAGCCCAGGCCGTGGTCCTCGGAGAAGTGGTCGCCGTGGGGTACGGTACCCAACGAAGAGAAGAGATCACCAGCGCGGTATCCAGCGTCACCTCGGAAGATTTCACCGAGGCCCCGGCAAAGGATGCCGCGTCGCTCATCGCGGGCAAGGTTCCCGGGCTCGCCATCGCCACTCCCACCGGCGATCCCACTCAGGGCACCGAGCTGATGCTGCGCGGCCTCACTACGCTCAGCGGCGCCACCAGCCCGCTGGTGCTGATCGACGGCGTGCCCGGCGACCTCAATACGGTCGCCCCCCGCGACATCGCCTCCATCAGTGTCCTCAAGGACGCCTCCGCCGCGGCGATCTACGGTTCGCGCGCCTCCAACGGCGTCATTCTGATCACCACCAACAAGTCGAGCGGCGGAGATCCCACCATCAGATACGATGGCTACGCGAGTCTCTCCCAGCTCAAGAAGACGCCCGACTTCCTCACCGCCGAGGATTACAGAAACCTCATCTCCAGCGGCTTCGAGTTTCCGCTCGGCAAGTCGATCACCGACTACGGAACCACCACCGACTGGCAGGACCTCGTCCTGCGCAGCCCGGTGAGCCAGCGCCACAACATCAGCGTGATGGGCGGCGGAGACAACACCAACTACACCGCCTCGTTCAACTACCAGGACGCCCAGGGAATCTTCATCCGCTCCAACAACAAGACGATGAACGGGCGGATCAGCGTGAACCAGCGGATGTACGACGGGAAGCTCGAGGCCAAGTTCGACCTGCTCTCGCGAATTCACAATAACTTCGCGGGACCGAGCTACGTGTATGCCTGGCGCGAGGCGCTGATCCGCAACCCCACCGACAGCGTGCTCGACGCCAACGGCGACTGGATGGACCGTGGCGGCTACAACTACTACAACCCGCTCAACGTCATCAACGAGGAGAACGGCCACTCCGAGGCACGCGACCTCCGGCTGCACGGTACGGTCACGCTGCGTCCGGTCGAGAGCCTCCGGCTCTCCGCGATGGTGGGTACCGAGCGGAGCGACTCGCTGTACGGCGAGGCCACCACCTTCCAGCACTACAACGGGCTGAAGGGAACCGCCTACCGCACCACCGGCTCCGGCATCGACCACATCATGGAGCTCACCGGCACGTTCAACAACTCCTTCGGCCGGAACCATGTCACGCTGCTCGGCGGCTACAGCTATCAGGACTTCGAACGCGAAAACTTCAACGCCAGCAACACGAACTTCCCGACCGACCTCTTCGGCTACAACTCGCTGGAGTCGGGAAGCTATCTCACCGAGGGCAAGGCGACGATGGGGAGCGGGAAGGAGAGCCACAAGCTCATCGGCTTCTTCTCCCGCCTGAACTACGATTGGGACAACCGCTACCTCCTCATGGCGAGTCTCCGCTACGAGGGCGACTCCCGCTTCGGCGCCAACCACAAGTGGGGTTACTTCCCGGCCATATCGGCCGGCTGGCAGGTAGCCAACGAGAAGTTCATGGATGGCGTGACCTGGATCGACGAGCTGAAGCTGCGCGCGGGATACGGCGTGACCGGAATTGCCCCGCGCGACCCCTACCAGTCGCTCACCAGCTACGCATACGGCTCCAAGTTCCTGTACAACGGCGAGTGGGTGCAGGGGCTCTCGCCCTCGCGCAACCCGAACCCGGATCTCAAGTGGGAGCGCAAGGGCGAGATCGACGTGGGCGCCGACTTCGCGATGTTCGACTCCCGCCTGAGCGGCAGCTTCGATGTCTATCGCCGCGACACGAAGGACATGCTGTACCGCTACGATGTACCGGTGCCGCCGTATCTCTACAGCAGCATCCTCGCCAACGTGGGCGAGATGCGCAACGAGGGCCTCGAGGCATCGCTGAGCTACGACGTCATCCGCGGCCCCGACCTCCGGTGGACCACCAGCGCCAACTGGTCGACCAACCGCAACAAGCTGGTGAGTCTCTCCAACGCCGTCTATCGCACGGACGATTCCTTCTACGCCGGCTACACCGGCGAGCCGGTCCAGTTGAGCACGCACCGCATCGACGTGGGCGGGCCGATCGGCAACTTCTTCGGTCTCGAGTCGGTCGACATCGATGACGATGGCGTGTGGGTCGTTCTGGACAGCACGGGCAACCGCATCTCCATCGCCGACGCGAAGGAAAAGGACTGGCGCGTGATCGGCAACGGTCTGCCCAAGCACTACGTCGCGTGGAACAACAGCGTCCGCTTCAAGAGCTTCGACCTGAACGTCAACATGCGCGGTGCCTTCGGATTCCAGATCCTGAACTTCCAGCGGATGTTCTACGAGAACCCGACCGTGACGCAGTACAACATGCTGCGCTCCGCGCTCGACAAGGTGTACGGGAAGCACATCCTCGCCTATCCGCTGTCGCTGGTGAGCTACTACGTCGAGGATGGCGATTACTGGAAGGTCGACAACATCACGCTGGGCTACACCATCTCGCCCGGCCTGCTAGGCCCCGCCTCGAACGTGCTCTCGAGCGCGCGCATCTATCTCTCGGGCAGCAATCTCTTCACGCTCACGGGCTACACGGGGATGGACCCGGAAGTGAGCCTCTTCGGTCTCGATGGTCTGAGCCCCGGCAACGATCAGCGCGACACGTATCCGACGACGCGGATGTTCACCGCCGGAGTCAATCTGACGTTCTGATACATCACACGATCACCTGAAAGAGCGCCAACGCCCGGACCAGCATCCCCTCTCAGGACGGTACCACGATGAGATGGATCAAGACCAATATCGCCTTCGCGCTGCTCAGTCTCTCTCTGGGATTGATGACGGCCTCGTGTACGGACCTCACGGAATCGCCCTACGATCAGATCACGGCGGCGAACTTCAACCCGACAGCGCAGGACCTCGCATCGCTCGTTGCCCCGGCGTACACTCCCCTCCGCTGGACGTGGCTCGCCTGGTACGGGAACATCGACACTCAGGAGGAATCCGCCGATGCCCTTCTGACGCCCAACCGGCCGAACGGCTGGGATGATCAGGGCACGTACATCCGGATGCACCAGCACAGGTGGGATGCGAACCAGGGTCAGCCCGGCTCGCTGTGGAGCAACGCCTACAACGGCATCAACGCCACCAACCTGGTGCTCTACCAGATCGATTCGGGTATCGTCCCCGTGGAGGAGAACACGAAGGTCCACCTCACGGCGGAGCTCCGCGCCCTTCGCGCCTACTACTATTTCCTGCTGCTTAACAACTTCGGCAACGTACCGATCGTCACCGACTTCACTTCCTCCGACATCCCCGACCAGGCCACGCGGCAGCAGGTCTACGATTTCGTGGTGAACGAGCTCACGGAGACCATCCCGGATCTCTCCGAGGAGACGGGTACCGCCATGTACGGCCGCGTCAACAAGTGGGCCGCGCTCGCGATCCTCGCGCGTACCTATCTGAACGCGGAGGTCTACACGGGTACGCCGGAGTACGACAAGGTGCTCCAGACCACCCAGCTCATCATCGACAGCCAGAAATACCACCTCGACGCCAGTTATCGCACTCCGTTCTCGCGCTACAACGAGACGTCGCTCGAGAATATCTGGGTCGTGCCGTACGACCAGGTGAACGCTACGGAAAGCTCCTTCCACATGAAGACGCTGAAGCCCGATCTCAAGCAGGCCCTCAACCTGGCGGCCACTCCGTGGGGTGGCAGCGCGTCCAATCCTCAATTCATCGACACGTACGACCCCGACGACGAACGGCTCCACGACACGTGGCTGATAGGCCCGGTGTTCGACGATGCCGGCGTCGGCTACGACTTCGTGAAGTACGTGCCGTCCATGTACCAGACGGACTTCGACAACGGCTACCCGGTCTGGAAGTACGAGATCTACGCGGGTGAGACCGGCGCGTCCGACGTCGACTACCCGATCGCCAGGTACGCCGAGATCCTGATGATGAAGGCCGAGGCTCTGCTCCGGACGGGACACGAGGACGATGCGGCCACGATCGTCTCCGACGTGCGCCAGCGGGCATTCGAGAATGGCGACCACCCGGAGAAGGCGACCGTCACCGGCGCGGAGTTGCTCGAGGGCAGCTCCTACAACTATGGCTGGTCGGACACGGATGGGATCGTGAAGAACGCCGCCGGCGGCACGCCCACCTACAATGGCGGCGCCGACATCCAGTACGGCCGCTTCCTGGACGAGCTGGGGTGGGAGTTCGCCATCGAAGGACACCGCCGCACGAACCTGATCCGCTTCGGCGTGTTCACCACGAAGACCTGGTTCAACCACACCCCGAACGGCGACTACAGATCACTGTTTCCCATTCCACACGACGCGCGGGCCACGAACCCCAAGCTGGAGCAGAATCCGGGATACTGAGGAGATCCATCGAGCTTCCCCTCTCTGCCGACTTCACGGGCGCGTACGTTTCGAAACGTACGCGCCCGTGAAGTCGGCAGGGCACGGGACTCGCTGCCGTTCCCCACGGCACGACGGGAATCCGCCTCCGCCGCGTCCGCGGTTGCGGCGGCTACCTGTAAGTGGAGGAGGGACCCATGTCGACTCTCACGGCCGCAGCAGTGTTCGGTACGTTGTTCCTCGCGTCCGCCGGATGCGGGGGCTCACACACGGCGCCGGAGCACCCCACGCCCGGGCCCCGGCGCTCCGCGGAAGCGGCGGAGGCCGGCAACCGGCGAACCGGATCGGCCGACTCGCTCCCCGCCTCCGAGCTGGGCGAGCGTCACGTCCAGGACATCGCCGAGTTTCTGCAGGGCCGCGTCGCCGGCCTGCGGGTCATACGCGCGGACAACGGCGATATCTCGCTGCGCATCCGCGGCGGCGACATGACGCTGCGCCGCGAGAGCGACGGCTCGGTCTCGGTGGCATCCGCGGGCGAACCGCTCCTCGTGATCGACGGCATGCCCGTGAGCGAAGGACAGGTCAGCAACACTCTCCGGGCGCTGAATCCCGGAGAGATCGAGAACATCCAGGTTCTTAAGGACGTGAGCTCCACTTCGTCCTACGGGATGCGTGGCGCGCACGGTGTGATTCTCATAACCCTGAAAAACGACGACTGAGGAGTCCATACTTGCCGCCAGCCGACCTCTCTTCCCTGCGCGCCGATGTTCTCCGCGCAAACCTCCACCTCTCCCGAAGCGGTCTGGCGCGCTACACGTTCGGCAACGCCAGCGCCATCGATCGCGCCAGCGGCCTCGTGGTGATAAAGCCGAGCGGGGTTCCCTACGAGGAGATGCGCGAGGAAGACCTCGTCGTCACCGACCTCGCCGGACGGACGGTGGAGGGCGAGCTGCGGCCATCGTCCGACCTCGCCACGCACCTGGTGCTCTACGACGCCTTCCCCACCATCGGCGGCGTGGTGCACACACATTCGCACTACGCCACCGTGTGGGCGCAGGCGGGACGCGAGATCCCCTGCATGGGCACCACGCACGCGGACTATTTCAGGGGGGCGGTGCCGATCACCGACCCGCTGGATGAGTCGGAGATCGCCGGCGCGTACGAGGAGAACACCGGACACGCGATCGTGCGGCGCTTCAGCGGTGTGGACCCGTCGGAGATGCCCGCCACTCTGGTCGCGGGGCATGCGAGCTTCTGCTGGGGGCCCACGGTGTCCGACGCGGTACACACGGCCGAGCTGCTCGAGACGGTGGCGCACATGGCCTACGATACGGCATCCATCAACCCCACCGCGCCACCGATCTCCAGGCAGCTTCTGGACAGGCACTTCCTCCGGAAGCACGGCGCGAAGGCGTACTACGGGCAAGCGCGGTGAACGACGGGGTCGGGCACTCGATGTAGGAGGGCAAAGCCCCTCCGCATCGAGTGCCCGACCTCCGTCGTTTACCGGACTTCCGCCGCGATCGCGCGCAACGCGGGAAGTATCTCGCCGACCGCCACCGCCTCCGAACCGGGATCGCCGAGGCCGAAGTACAGCTTTCTATACATGGCGTACAACCGCTCGTAGACGTCGCGCGTGGAAGGATCGGGGCTCACCGTGCGATACGGCGGACAGAGCGCCGCCTGCGCCGCTTCTATCGACGGGAACGCGCCCGCCGCCACTCCGGCCACGAGCGCCGATCCGAGGCTCGTGACAGGGCGCTCGGGCACGAGCACTGGCTTGCCGAGTACGTTCGCGTAAACCTGGTTCAGCACTTTGCTCTTCTGCGGAATGCCGCCCGCGTGGATCACCCGCTCCACCGGCACGCCGTGTTCGCTCATCCGCTCGAGCACCACGCGCGTGTGGAACGCCGTGCCCTCGATGGCGGCGAAGAGCTCGTCGCGCGCGCCGTGCTGCAGATTCCACCCGAAGGTCACACCGCCCAGACGCGGGTTCACGAGCACGGTGCGGTCGCCGTTGTCCCAGGTCATCCTGAGGAGGCCGGTCTGTCCGGCACGATACTCTTCGATCCCGGCGGCCAGCTCGCGCACCGTGGTGGCTCCGCGCCGCGCCACCGCTTCGAAGAGATCGCCCGTGGCCGAGAGGCCGGCCTCGATCCCCAGATAGGCCGGGTGGATGGAGCCCTGCACCACCCCGCACACGCCCGGCACGTACTCCGCACGCTCGGCGATCGCCATGATGCACGTGGCGGTACCCACCACGTTCACCACGTCACCCTGCGCTATCCCGGCGCCCAGCGCATCCCAGTGCGCGTCGAACGCGCCCACCGGGATCGGAATTCCCGCCGCGATGCCGAGCCGCGCGGCCCATTCGGCCGAGAGGTAGCCGGCGATGCGGTCGGAGGTGAGGTAGCGACCCTCGAGCTTCGCGCCGATCCCCTCGAGCAGCGGATCCACCTTCCCGAAGAAATCGTCGGACGGGAAGCCGCCGAGGTCGCGGTGCCAGAGCCACTTGTGTCCCATGGCGCAGACGCTGCGCGCCACGTCGCGCGGATCGGTGATGCCCGCGAGCACCGCGGCCACCATGTCGCAGTGCTCCAGCGCGGTGACGAAGCTCGCGCGCCGGCCGGGGTTGTGCCGCAGCCAGTGCAGGAGCTTCGCGAACCCCCATTCCGACGAATACACCCCGCCGCAGCGCTCGATGGCGGGAAGTCGCTCCGCGTGCGCCACCTCGGTGATGAGCGCGGCCTCTTCCTTGGCGCGATGGTCGCACCAGAGATAGTAGTCGTCGAGCGGGACGAGCCCCTCGCCCACCGGGATGACGGTGGAGCCGGTGGTGTCGAGCGCCAGAGCGCGCACCCGCGCGCCGTCCACGCCCGCGCTCCCGAGGGCGCGCCTCGTGGCGTCGCACAGCGCGTCCATGTGCGACTCGTGCGACTGCGTGGCGAAGTCGGGGTCCTTCGGGTGATGCACCACCGGGTATTCGGAGACGCCGTATCCCACCGTACCGGCCGCACTGTCCACGATGGACACGCGCACGCTCTGTGTCCCGAAGTCGACTCCCGCCAGCAGCATGTTATCCATTCACCGGTGCCAGTTGACGTCCCAGCCGAGGTAGCGCGTAGTCGCCTCGTGAACGATCGCGGCGGAGCGGTCGAGGTTGGCCGCGACGTGGTGCTCGAAGCCGTTGTCGCAGATGAAGCGCAGCAGCTCCTGCAGCTTCGGGATCTCGACCACGCCGGCGCCGCCGAAGGTGGTGAGCGGGTCGGCAGTGAAGGCGCCCTCGCCCACGTAGCCGCGGATGCTGCCCGTGCGGTCGTCGGTGCTGAAGCGCGCGAAGCTCATGGGGCCCGCCTTCACGCGTCCCACACAGGTGCCGTAGGTGTTCTCCTTCCCCACCGTGCCCGCGATGATCTCCTGGTAGTCCATCCGCACTTCCTCGAAGAAGTGCTTCGGCAGGTTGCTGCAGTGGAAGCAGACGGCCTTGTTCGGGTCGTCGCCGTAGTTGTTGTTCCAGTCGAGCAGCGCGCTCGGCGAGCCGGACGCGAGCGTGAGCGCGTACATGCTCACCGTACCGCAGATGTCCACCTCGCAGGCGCTCGGGAAGAGGTCGTTGCTCATCATGCTCATCACCGTGCACGGCACCACGCCGAAGAAGTCTTCCATGGCTGTCCAGCACTGCACGGCGCTCACCTGCACATCCACCTCGCGCATCCAGTTGTCCACGACCACGCCGAGCTTCGCCATCTTGACGAGTGCGGGGCGCGGGATACCGTCGGTGGGAACGTAGGCCACGATGCGGTCGAGGAAATCGCTCACGGCGCCGTCGTCGTCGGCCAGCCGCTCGATTCGGCCGAGTATCTCCGAGAGGTCCACGGGCTCGACGGATATTCCGTTCGCCTCGAGGATCTTCTCGCTGTAGCGCACCGTCTTGAATGCGGCGGGCCGCGCGCCGATGGCGCCGATGCGGGCCGTGCGGAGCCCGTTGACCACCCTGCAGACGCCCGCGAAGTGTCCGAGGTCCGCGCGGAAGCTTTCCGAGCGGGGCTCCTGGGTATGGACCGATGGCAGCGAGTAGCGGATGCCGTACTGCGTGAGGTTGTTGCAGACCGACATCTTCCCGCAGAAGGAGTCGCGGCGGAACCTGATTCCCATCTTGCTCGGCGTGTCGGCGCTCGCGTGCACGAGGACGGGGACATCGAGACCTGCGAGGCGCAGCGTGTCGGCGATGGCGGCTTCTTCGCCGAAGTTGGGGAGGGTGACGACCACGCCGGCGATGCGATCACGGTTGGCGCGGAAGAGCTCCGCGCACGCCTTGGCATCGTTGCGCGATTCGACCGCCCCGTATCTGGTGGTTTCCGCATCCAGCGCCACCACATCGAAGCCTTCCTCGGCGAGCACGGCGAGCATCTCCTTGCGCCCTTCCTCGGCGAGGTGGCCCGGGAAGAAGCCCCGATTGCCGACGAGGAGACCGAGCGTCATCCGCGGTTTGGGCGCGGCGTCGGCGGAGCGGGCCGGGGCGGAGGCAGTGCGCGTGCCGGCGGAGGCCGCGCCGCCGACATTCGAGCGGAGCTGGTGGATGTGCATCCATTCCTCGTGGTGTAAGCGCTTACACTATACGGGTTGAAGCGGGCGCGCGAAAGGGGCGCGTCAGGAAGCCTTCCTGCCGCGCGCCTTTCCGGCGGGTCTGGCCGGCGTCTCTCCGGCGGCCTTGCCGGCGGCCTTCCGGACCGACGCGCGTGACGCGGCCGGCGCCGTGGACTCGCGGACGACGAGTGTGGTGTCGATGCGGATCTCCCGACCATCGGCGCGGGAGCCCCGGGGACCCGGGATCAGAGCCTCGCCGATGAGGTGGCCGATCTCCTCGCGGGGGATGTGAGCCGTGGTCAACGCCGGCGACACGAAACCCGACAGTCCGATGTCGTCGAACCCCGTCACCGAGACGTCTTCCGGAACCCGGATTCCCCGCATGTGCAGCTCCCGCAATACGCCCACGGCCATGAAGTCGTTGACGCAGACCACCGCCGTGGGGCGGAAGCCCGACGTCAGGATCTCGCGCGTGGCATTCTGGCCGCCCGCGGGGCCGTCGGCGTTCGCCACGGTCATCACCTTGAGGCGCGGCGCGTACTCCGCGGCGACTTCCAGGAAGGTGGCCTTCCGGTCGCTGAGCGGCTCCAGCGTGGTATGGTGCCCTATGAACGCCATCCGCCGGTGGCCGAGGCCGTACAGGTACTCCACGATCCGCTGCATCCCCATCCGGTAATCGACCTTTATGTTCGTGATGTTGGCGCGCGGCGCGCCCACGTCGTAGAACACGACGGGGAAGTCGCTCTCGGAGAGCTCCCGGATGAGGGATGGCCGCTTCTCGGAAACCACCACGGCGAGGCCGGAGACACCGCGACCCAGCATCATCTTCACGCTCGAGACGAGTTGCTGCGCACGATAGTCGGTGTTTGCCACGAGCACGTCGTAGCCGCGGCGGTGCGCGTCCGCCTCGAGGGTGCGGAAGATGTCGAGGAAGAAGGGGTTCTCGAGGTTGGAGACGATCATGCCGAGCGTGCGGTTCGGACCGCCCGCCAGCATCCTCGCGTTGAGGTTGGGATAGTACTTGAGCTCTTCGACCGCCTGCATGACGCGTTCGACGGTGCTGCTCTTCACCTGGCCGACGTTGTTCAGAACACGCGACACCGTGGCGGTGGACACCTTCGCTCGCCTGGCAACATCTTCGAGGGTCATGTGTACTCGTATCGTCGGGTGCGTTGGCAGGGATGGGAAACGAGCTGGCCGTTAGCTAGTATCTCGTCCGCGGGCGCGCCGCACAAGCCGGAGCTCCACGTTGACAGCCCCGGTACGGCGCCGTAATGTTGCAAGCGCTTACAGTCGGCGGCCCGGGGCACTGCGCCCGCCGAACACCCCCCTCGCAAATCGCCGCATGGAGCTCATCAGGCAGACGGTAAGCGACAGGGCGGAACGCCCTCCGATCCTCCCACGTACCGCCCGGCTCCTGCTCCAGTCCCAGCAGGTCGGGCTCGTGGTGGTACTGCTCCTGATCGGCGCCGCGCTCACTCTCGGTGCCGGCTCCCACGTGGATGCCGTCAGCGGACACTCCGTCAACAACTTCCTCAACAAATATACTCTCATCCAGATGGCGACCGACGCCAGCGCGTTCGCCATCATGGGCGTCGGCGCCACGATCGTCATCATCGCCGGCGCCATCGATCTCTCCGTCGGCGCCATCTACGCCATGGCCGGCGTGGCCACCACCATGATCCTCCGCGCGCTCGGACCCATGGATCCCGTCACCACGGTCTTCATGGGCCTCGGCATCTCCCTCGGCGTCGGCCTGGTGTGCGGACTCGCCAACGGCCTCATGGTCGTCGGACTGGGCGTCCATTCGTTCATCATCACGCTCGGAACGATGTGGATCTTCCGCGGCCTCGCTTTCGTCGTCAGCCACGCCGAAAGCATCCTCGTGCCACCGGCACTCACCAACGTCGCCAAGGCATCGCTCGGCATGGGCACGGCGCTCTACCCGGTCCCGCTCCTCACGATGCTCTTCGTGACGGTGGTCGGGAGCCTGTATCTCGGCCGAACGGTGATGGGCCGCCACGTGTACGCCGTGGGGGGCAACCCGGAAGCCAGCCGCTTCTCCGGACTCGGCGTCCGCCGCATCACGCTCGGCGTGTTCGTAGTCTCGGGGCTCACCGCCGGACTCGCCGCCTTCCTGGGAGCCAGCTTCTACGGATCGGCATCCTCGTCCGATGGCAACGGCTACGAGCTCTACGTGATCGCGGCGGCCGTGGTGGGCGGCGCCAGCCTCATGGGCGGCAAGGGGAGCGCGGTCAACGCCACGCTCGGCGCGGTGCTGATCGTACTCATCCGCCAGGCCATCCGCACGCTGCACCTCGATCAGAATTACGAATGGATCATCATCGGCACCGCGATGATCCTCGCCGTCGTGCTCGACCAGGGCGGTACCAGGCTGCTCGCGCGCCGGCTGGCGCGAACGGCGGGCGCCGAATCGCCACGTGCAACGGAGAACATTTCACCACAGGAGCCCAGGGATGCGCGTAACGAGTAATCTGCTTCGGGGTCTGGCCGCCACCGCGTGCATCGCCGGGATGGCGGCCTGCGGCGGCGGGAGCGACGCCGGCGCGAACGGCGCGGGAGATGGCGGCGGCTCCACTTTCACGATCGCCATGATCGCCAAGAGCTCCACCAACCCCGTCTTCCTCTCCGCGCGCACGGGCGCCGAGGCCGCGGCCGCAGAGCTCTCGAAGGAGCACGGCGTGGACGTGAAGATCAACTGGCTCACGCCGCCCAGCGAGAACGCGGAGCTGCAGGCGCAGCGCATCGCGCAGGCCGTGAACAGCGGCGCCAACGCGATACTCGTTTCCGCCAGCGATGCGGGGAAGATCACCGGCGCGATCGACGAAGCGGTGGAACGCGGCGTTCCGGTCATGAGCTTCGACAGCGATGCGCCCGACTCCAAGCGCTTCTCGTTCTACGGCGGCGACGACCACGCCATGGGAAGCCAGGTGATGTCCGAGCTCGCGAAGCAGATGGACGGCAAGGGGAAGATCGCGATCCTCTCCGGCAACCAGAACGCTCCGAATCTACAGAAGCGCGTGCAGGGCGTTCTCGACGAGGCGAAGAAGTATCCCGGCATCACCATCGTCAACACGTTCAACACCATCGAGACCCCGCAGGACGCGGCGGCCGAAGTGCTCCGCGCGCAGCGCGCGTATCCTGAGATCCAGGGGTGGGCGATGGTGGGCGGCTGGGCGCTCTTCACGCGCGCGCTGCTCACCGACCTCGATCCCTCCCGGCTGAAGATCGTCTCGGTCGATGCGCTCCCCGTGGAGCTCGCATACATAGACGCGGGCCTCACGCCGGTGCTCCTCGCCCAGCCCACTTACCTGTGGGGCTACCAGTCCGTACATACGATCTTCGACCACGTCTATCTGAAGAAGGACGTCCCCGCGCACGTGCAGATGGAGCTGGTTCGCGTGTCGAAGGAAAATCTGGGCGAGTGGGCACGTCAGCTTCAGGCGTGGGGCTACCCCGACGTGGACCAGAAGTACCTCTCGCTCGGCAAGTAGCGCAAACCACCATGCCCCCCGCCGCCATACGCTTCGAGGGAATCACCAGACGCTTCCCCGGCGTGGTGGCGCTCGACGATGTCTCGTTCGAGGTAGCGGCGGGGTGCTGCCACGCCGTCTGCGGCGAGAACGGCGCGGGGAAGAGCACCCTCGGGAAGATCCTCGCCGGCATACAACGGCCCGATGCCGGCCGGATCTTCCTCGACGGGCGGGAAGTGAGCTTCGCGAGCCCGCGCGAGGCGCACGGGGCCGGGGTCGCGATGGTGCATCAGGAGCTCGCCTTCTGCGAGAACATGTCCGTGGCGGAGAATCTCTCCCTCGGTCAGCTCCCTTCCCGCTGGAGTTTCATCGACCGGGGCGAGCTGCGCCGCCGCGCCTCCGAGATGCTGTCGCGGGTAGGCGCGTCGCTCGATCCCACGCGAAAGATGAGCGCGCTCAGCGTGGCCGAGCAGCAGCTCGTGCAGATCGCGGCGGCCGTGGGAAGCGGCGCGCGCGTGATCGTGTTCGACGAGCCGACCAGCAGTCTGAGCGAGGGTGAGGCCGAGCGCCTGTACGCGCTGCTCGCGCAGTTGCGCGAGCAGCGCGTGACCGTGCTGTACGTGTCGCACCGGATGCCGGAGATCTTCCGCCTCTGCGGCAGCGTGACCGTACTGCGCGACGGACGCCACGTGACCACGCGGTCCATCGAGTCGGTGGACGAAGGAGAGCTCGTGCGGCTGATGATCGGGCGCCGCATCGAGCAGTATTATCCCGAGCACGTACAGTCGGACCCGCGCGAGGAGCTGCTGAGAGTGCACCGGCTATCGAGCCCGGGCCGGTTCCAGGACATCTCCTTCTCCATCAGGGCCGGAGAGGTGCTCGGCTTCGCCGGCCTCGTGGGCGCGGGGCGATCGGAGCTGGCGCAGGCCATCTTCGGACTCGACCGCCAGGCGACCGGCGAGATCCACGTGCGCGGGCGTCGGGCGAGGATCCGGAATCCGCGCGACGCCATGGCGCTCGGGATCGGCCTCGTCCCCGAAGATCGCAAGCGTCAGGGTCTCGTGCTGCCGATGCGCGCGAGGGAGAACACCACGCTGCCCACACTCGGTGCACTGGCGCGGCTGGGCTGGGTGCGCTCCTCGGAGGAGCGCGAGCTCGCGCAGAGCTACATCGACCGGCTTCGCGTGCGCACCCATTCCATGGATGCCGTTACGGCCGGCCTCTCGGGCGGCAATCAGCAGAAGCTCGTGCTCGCGAAATGGCTCGCGGCCAGGAGCGACATCCTCATCCTCGACGAGCCCACTCGCGGCGTGGACGTGGGCGCTAAGACCGAGATCCATGCGTGGATCGACAGACTGGCGGCCGGAGGCGCGGCGATCCTGCTCATCTCGAGCGAGCTGCCCGAGCTCATCAATCTCTCGACACGACTCATCGTCCTCCGCTCCGGCCGGATGGTGGGCGAGGTGGCGCGCGCGGACGCCACGCAGGACAGTCTGCTCAGATTCATGGCGGGCCTCGATCGCGACACCGACGCGCGCGCGACGGCCAGGGCCATCGAAGACCCCACAGGAGCTGGAGCGTGAAGGCACCCTGTCGAAGAGCGCGAGCGATAGTCGACGATCGACCGGATCGCGCGCCGCGCTGCGGTACGATGCTCGCAGCCGTCGCTGCCGCTGCGCTGCTCGGTGCGGCGGCGCCGAGCTCCGCCCAGACGGCGGGAGCTGCGCCGCCGGTACGGGCGGTGCCGCTCCCCGCCGCCACTCCGTCGCCGGATGCCGGCGCTGCGGCGGCTCGGACGGCGGACATGCCCGCCGGAACGCGCATGACCGAGGACGCTGGGCCGGTGACGCCCTGGCCGCGCACCATCCCCGCCCGCCTCGCGCCGCGCGACGGCGAGCGCGATGACCTCATGATCACCACGCTCGGCGATGTCGATACGCCGCTCGCCGACGGGAGCTTCGATCCGGTGGCCGATCGCGTCACGACCGCCGACGGACGCGTGCTCGATCACTACTACCGCGACTCCCTCGGCATCACGTTCTACGAGCCGCTCGACAAGTCGATCTTCCCGCTGCCGCCGTCGGGGTGGTGCACCTGGTACTACTACTACCGCGTGATCAACCCCGCCGAGGTGATCGCGAACGCGCATTGGATCGCCGAGAACCTGGCGCCGTTCGGCGCGCACTACGTACAGCTCGACGATGGGTGGCAGGGGATGGGCGAGCGCGGCGCCGGAGCGTACCGCGACTGGAGCACCATCGATCCACGCTTCAGCGGGATCGGGCTCGGCGGACTCGCCGATTCCATCCGTTCGCTCGGGCTGGAGGCCGGGATCTGGATAGCGCCGCACGGTCAGAGCAACACGCAGGTGGCGCGCAGCTCGAAGGCGTTCCTCTGGACGCCCAACGATTCGAGCGCCTCCACCACGTGGGAGGGTCGCTATCTCATGGATCCCACGGCGCCCGCGGCACCTGGCTATCTGGGTGGGATCTTCGAGCACCTGCGCGACCTGAACTTCACGTACTTCAAGATCGACGGGCAGACGATCGTCGTTCACGAATTCGGCGACAAGACGAAGTACATGCATGGCCCCGTGCCGAAGGGAACGCCGGAGGAAATCGGCGCGAAGCTGTACCGCAAGACGCTCGGCACGATACGCGGCGCGATCGGCGACAGCTCGTATCTGGTCGCATCGTGGGGGACACCGCTCGAGGGCGTGGGGATGTACAACGGCTCGCGCACCGGCGGCGACATCGTGCAGGGATGGGATGGTGTGCTGGGTGCCGTTTCGACGGTGCAGCGGTGGAACTTCCTGCACGACATCGCCTGGTACTCCGACCCCGACGTGCTGATCGTGCGGCCGCCGATGAGCGATGGCACAGCGCGCGTGTGGGCGACGATCATGGGTCTCACCGGCCAGTCGCTGATGAGCAGCGACCGGCTCACCGATCTTCCGGATTCGCGCGTCGAGCTGCTGCGGCGCGTGTATCCGGCTACCGATGTTCGGCCGCTCGATCTCTACCGGCCGGCGAACACGCGGAAGCCGCTGATGGATCTCAAGGTGAGCCACCTGGGACGGGACTACGACGTGGTAGGCGTGTTCAACTACGATGCGGAGCAGAGCACGAACCGGCTCCTCTCGTGGAGTGCGCTCGGTCTCGACTCCACGGCGATGTATCACGTCTACGACTTCTGGAACGGCACGTACTACGGATCGTGGGAGCACGGCGTATTCATCGACGTACCGGCCGGCGACGTGCGGGTGATCACGCTGGTGCGCGCCACGGACAGGCCCGAGCTCGTGTCCACGAGCCGGCACATCACGCAGGGGTGGGTGGATCTGCGCGCGCTGGAGCACGGAGGGAGCGCCGAGCGTCCATCGCTCTCGGGCGAGAGCAGAGTGATAGGCGGCGACGCGTACACGCTCACCGTGGGGCTGCCGCGCGGCAAGGCGAGCTTCCGTGTAGCCACGGCGCGGGCGAGCCTGACGGCGAACGGCGCACCGGTACATGTGAGCTGGTCGAGCCATCAGGGCTACGCCACCGTCACGATCCGCACCGACAGCACGCAGCTCGTCCGCTGGCAGATCGACTTCGAGCCCGCGGCGCCCTACGTGTACCCGGTTACGTCGCCACAGAGGATCGAGGCCACGACCACCGGGCTCTCTAACGCCACGCTCCACTGGCCGGTGGAGTACTATCCGCGCTCCGCGTACCAGGTGGCGGTGGATGGCCGCCCGCTGGGCGAAGCGTTCACGGCGCGCGCGAACGTCTCCGGGCTCGCGCCTGGGAAGCCGCACGAGATATCGGTTCGTTCGATGTGGGCCGACGGAACGGCCGCCGAGAAGGGAGCGGAGCTGACGTACACGCCCGCCCTGCCAGACAGTCTCTTCGTATCGGGCCTCGAGCCGATCTCGATGCTGCAGGACTGGGAGCGGCTCGGCGTGGACCGCGCGGTGCGCGGCTCGCCGCTGAAGGTCGGCGGGAAGGAGTACTCGAAGGGGATCGGCACGCTCTCCGAGTCACAGGTGAGCTACAGGATCTTCGGTCGCTTCGCGAAGTTCGTGGCGAGCGTGGGTCTGGATGAGGGAGTCCGCCGCCAGTCGCCAGCGCGCGCGATCTTCGAGGTGCGCGGTGACGGGAAGACTCTCTGGAAGAGCGATACCATTTCGCGTGGCAGCGCCGCCGTACCGGTGAGCGTGGATGTGCGCGGTGTGGACGAGCTCACACTGGTGGTCGCACCGATAGTGCAGCCCAACACCGACCGCGACGACTCCGTCCCGGCGGATTGGCTCGATGCTCGACTCCTGCTCCACACTCCACCGGAATCGCCATGAGCTCCTTCTTCAATCGTCGTGACTGGCTGAAGGTGATGGGGATCGCGGGCGCGAGCACGCTCCTGCCGCGCGATGTGGTAGCCGCGACTCCCGTACGTCCTGCAGCCGCACCCGGACCGGTGCCACCGGTCACCGACGGCGCACCTTCGATCGTGCCGCTCACCTCCACGAGCGAGATCTTCATCCCGCCGCGCGGTCGCGGCTTCATGAAGTTCTCCTTCGACTTCCCGGAACCGTCGGTGCAGTTCGCGGACTACACATTCGGCTTTCTGGTCTTCACGCCGGAGAACACGTACGGCCTCGACCAGTCGAAGATGAAAGTCGAGGGGAGCGGCGACTCGCTGAAGCTCACCTGCGACGGCTTCGTGTGGGCTGGCGGGCAGATGAAGGAGCCGGGCCGACTCACCGCGTCTTTGCGGCGCGAGGGCGGCACCATCGAGTGGGACGCGGTGGTCGAGATGGACAAACCCGTCCGCTCCGTCACCTCGATCGTGCGCAGCGTGCCGCGCGGCGAGGTCTCGTTCGGCGGCGGACGCTTCGAGGATGAGAAGGACAACGAGATCCTCATGGGCTACACCTTCGGCGCGGGCGACCTCAATGGCCCCGGCGGGAGCATGCTCACTCCCCTTCTCATGATCCGCACCGCTGCGAACGACGTGTTCTACATCTCGTCGCTCGACGACAAGGTGCGCCCCAAGCGATACTACCTCGCGCCCGGTGAGAAGAGCTACCGGGTGGAGGCGGTCTACGAGCACGACGCCTGGCGCGATGACAAACGCGTCGAGATCCCCACCTGGCGACTGGGACGCGTGCCGACCGCGGAGGAAGCCACGGCGCTCCACATGAGCCACGTCGAGCGCGCATTCGGTCTGAAGCCGTGGGAGGAGCGCACCGACGTCCCCGCGTGGATGCGCAACGTCGCGCTCGCGACCACGCTCCACGGGATGCACTACACCGGCTACATGTTCAACGACTACCCGAAGATGCTCGAGATCCTGCGCTGGATGCGCACGCAGATCGATGGCGATCGGGTGCTGGTGTTCATCTCCGCATGGGACGGACGGTACTACTGGGACTACCCGAACTACGTGGTGTCCGAGCGGATGGGCGGCGACGCGGCCTTCCGCCGGCTCGTGGACGAAGGGCACCAGATGGGCTTCAAGATCATGCCGATGTTCGGCACCAACTCGGCGAACAAGAATCAGCCCATCTGGCCCAGGATCGCCGGCTCGATCACGAAGAAGATCGACGGCAACGAGTACAATCTGGATTGGGTGGACTGGAGCAACGATCGCCACCAGGACGGCTGGCTCGGCTACATGAACCTCGGCGCCGATCCATGGCGCGAGCATCTCTACGGGCGCATCGCGGAAATGATCGAGAAGTACGGCGTCGACGCGTACTTCCTCGACATCGTCGGCGGTCACGTGAACAGCACCACCGGCGACATGCACGAGGGCACGCGTCGTCTGGTGGAAGATCTCAGGAAGGCGTACCCGAAAGTCGTCTGCGTGGGCGAGATGCCGTACGACGCGCTGCACGGCTTCATCCCGATGTTCCAGGTGGGGCTCGGCCCGATCTTCTCGAAGTACAGCCGCAACTTCCAGCATCTCAGCTCTCCCGCACCGGGGCGCGGAAGCAGCGGCGTGCACGAATGGGGATTCGGTCGCTTCAACGAGGAGACGCTCGGAATCTACCCGGGATCGATTCCCACGCTGCAGGTGGTGGACGACACCTTCGACAAACACCGCGACGTGATGGCGGCGATCATAAAGAAGGCGAAGGAAAGAGCGAGTGCCGGATAACGTGGATGCGACACCGCCCGTAAGCCGGCGGGGATTCCTCCAGGCGGCTGGTGTGGCGGGCGCTCATCTCGCGCTGGGTGATGCGGCGCTCGCGCGACTGCTTCCGGGTGCGCACGATGATTCGAAAGGCCAGGCGGGAGCGGGGCCGTCCGATTCGCTGTTCGCCGTCGAATTCGACCGGGGCGCGATCACGACGCTGCGCCGTGTGGGCGACGAGTACGACACGAACTACGTGAAGCCCGGCGGACGGCTGGGCGACGTGTCCATCCGCTATCGCAGAGCTGGCGGCGAATGGCGAAGCTTCGAGAGTGCCGAAGCCAGGCCCGAGCGCGTGAGCCAGCCGCAGGAAGGCGGAGCCACGCACACCGTCAGCTACATCGTGAAGGATGGCGCGCGCGCGGAGCTGGAACTCAGCGTGAGCTTCGAGGTAGAGCGCGAGCGGATCAGATGGACCGTCGCGCTCGAGAACCTCGGCGATGCGCCGCTCGAGATCGGCGATCTCGCGATCCCGCTCCCCATGAACACGCGCTTCGGACAGCGCGGGCAGTCGCCCACCGCCGCCGTGCTGAAGCACTGTCTCGTCTCCGGCGACGGCTCGTTCTTCTTCTGGATGCGGAAGAACAGCGTCGGTCCGTATCTCACGATGGTCCCGGAAGCGGGCACGCAGCTCGAGTACTGGGAGTCGCGTCCGGAATACCGGGCGTTCGTGCACTCCGTGGCGGCGGGCGCCGAGGCGCTCTCGCGCGGCTGCAAGTGGAGGCAGCCGCACACGAGCGCGATGCTGGCGCCGCGCGGCACTGGTGAGCGGGGCGGAAGCGTAAGGCGCAGCAATAATGAGCAGGATGCGAGCGACACGCGTGGTTCACATGCGCGGTCGTACGCCTTCGACTTCCTCTGGGCCGGCGACTACGACGCGGTCCGGCGGATTCTCGTGGACGAGCGGCTCATCGACGTGCAGGTGGTTCCGGGAATGACCGTGCCGACTGACCTGTTCGCGCGCGTAGCGCTCAGGACGAAGGAGCGGATCGCCGGGCTGGACGCCGAGTTCCCGCGCACGACCACGATCAGGCGAGTGGCATCGAAGGGCGACACGCATCTCTACGACATCCGCTTCTCGAAGACCGGCGAGAACCTGATTACCGTGCGCTTCGGCGACGACCGCCGGATGCGACTGGAGTTCTTCTGCACGGAGCCGCTGGAGACACTGATCCACAAGCGCGCCGCGTTCATCGCCGCCCACCAGCATCGCGATCCGGCGAAGTGGTACGACGGTCTCCTCGCCGAGTGGAACATGGATTCGCACGTTCTGCTGGGTCCCGACGAGTACGATCGCATCCGCGGCTGGCGCATCTACGAGGTGACGTGCGACGATCCGGGGCTCAGCAAGCCCGCGTTCCTCGCGTCGAAAAACGCCGAGTATCCCTTGCAGGCGGAAGTGTCGGCACTGGACCGCTACATCGAGAAGTTCGTGTGGGGCGGGCTGCAGCGCACGACCGACGAGATCTACACGTACGGCATCTACGGCATCCCCGACTGGAAGACGAACCGCGAGAGTGCCGACCGCGGTCCGAAGGGGCGGCTGCATCTCTGGCGGATCTACGACTATCCGCACATCACGCTGATGTACTACGCGATGTACCGCGTGGCCACGCAGCATCCCGAGATCCACACCTCGCTGACGGCGGAAGAATACCTGAAGCGCGCATACGGCACCGCCGTGGCGATGTTCACCGTACCGCTGGAGATCACGCGCTGGTCGGCGTACGCGACGGGACTGTACAACGAGCTGGTGATAGTGGAGCTGATCGACGCGCTCGAGCGGGCGGACATGCAGGACCGGGCGCAGCGGCTGCGCATCCACTGGGAGCGGAAGGTTCGGACGTTCGTGCGCGGCGACGTCGACATCTTCCGCTCGGAATACGCCTTCGATTCCACCGGCTTCGAGTCGACGCATGCGCTGGCGAAGTACGCCATGCAGCGCCTCGACGAGATGAACGGCAACAACGTGGACGAGCCCGACGGGCGTCCGCGCGAGATCGCCGCCGAGCAGGTTCGGAAGTTCATGGAAGCGCAGATGGCCGCGAACATCTTCTGCCGCGGCTCGATCGAGCCGGCGTATTATTACCTGGGGAGCGACTACCGCGGCGGTGGCGGCGACCGGTACGTGCTCACTTACATGTCACAGATGGGCGGCTGGTCGGTGCTCGACTACGCGCTGAACTTCGCGAAGGACCCGGCGCCGTACCTGCGTCTGGGGTACCAGTCGTATCTGAGCGCGTGGGCGCTGCTCAACAGCGGGCCGGCCGACTCGAACTACGGCTACTGGTATCCCGGCGAGGAGAACGACGGCGGCGCAGGCGGCGGCTTCGAGCCCGCTCCGTACGGAACCACGTGGCTCGAGCAGCCACACCACCGCGGCTCGTGGTACTACTCGTGTGAGATCGACCTAGGCTTCAGCGGCGCGCTCCGTGCGGCTGCTACGGTGTTGACCGACGACCCGATCTTCGGCCGCTTCTGCCTCGGCGGCGACTGGCGTAGCGCCGGCGACGCGATCGAGATCACTCCGCGCGACGGCGTCCGCCGCCGCTTCCACGCGATGCTCGATGCGGGGCGGCTGCACATGCAGCTCGAGCGCGACCGCTTCGCCCCGGCAGCATCGATCGTCCTCGCGAACGACCTCTCGCGCGTCCGCGTCGAGCTAGAGAGTTCGACCTCCGCCGCGCACGACTCCACGCTGCGCCTTTCGGGGCTCCCCGACGGCACATACCGCGTCAGCGACGCGAGTGACGCACCGCTCACCACCTTCACCATCGCCGGGGACGCCGAGGTCCTGATCGCCCTCCCCATCCCGGCCGCCTCGCGGGCCACTCCCTTCACGATCTCGCGCACATGAAGTGAACGGCGGCGTGCGGCTCACAGCGAGAGAAGGCACCATGGCCAAAGCCACGGTGCCTTCTCTCGTCCTGCAGCATCCGTCCCGGCGGTCCGGGCGTTCAGGTAGATCAGAAACGGCGCGCCGCTCTCAGTGCGCCCGCCCAGAAACCGGATCCATCGAGAATGAAGTCGCTCCCGCTCGAGCGGCCGAATGCCGGCCCGTCGCTCGATGGAAGGCTCGAGATGAAGCGCATGTGCCCATTCGTATCCTCGCCCATGTAGATCCCCACATGGTTGATATTCCCTGGCGTCTCGCGCGAGGAAGAGTCGAAGAAGAGAATGTCGCCAGGCTGGAGCACGTCGAGATCGCCCGGATCCACCTCCGACTCCGTGTTTTCTATGAGGATGACCCCGGGCCCGTACAGATACTGATTGTACGAGGAACGTGGGATGGCGTCTCCGCTCGTGCCAGTGAGCGTTAGCGGGATGGTGAGTGGAGTGCCGCGATAGCCATAGAGCATGCGCACGAAACCCGAACAGTCCATCTGTCCATACTGGCTGCTCTCCGGGTTGTCCGTGGTGCTTCCGTACGTCCAGGAGATGCCGAGGAAGTCGTTGAAGTCGGCGCCGATTCCATCGCCGTAGGCGGCATCACCCGCGATTCGCAGGCTTCCGTCGTAGATGTCCGATACACCTGAAAGGTACTGGACTGCGTCGCGGATGATGTCGGGCCTGGTGCTCACCCGCGCCGAGTCGAGCCACGCGCGCTCGGCCGGGCCGATCTGGCCGTCGTACGGTTCCGTGTAGAGGCGCACCCGGATGTCGGTGATGACCGTGTCGCCATCCTCGATGAAGGTGCGGTCGAAGGACCTCCTGTAGATGACCGTGTACGAGTCGTCGGTGAAGGTGGCCACCCACTGGCCGTCCTCGTACACGTTCGTACGCGTCGGATTCTGGAATTCCTGGTACGTGTACGCGAAGCTCGGAACCGTGTCCGGAACGCGGTGTCCATCCTCCGGCTCGGTCAGCTCCGCCGATCCGCTGCAACCAACTGCCAGAACACCGGCCGAGACCATCAACAGCGTGCACGAGATCCGCTTCGCGAGGCATCGACTCATTGCTCACCCTTCTCATGGGTTGGTTTGGGCAACTTGTGGTAGCGCCACCCATACACTCCACGGCACGGGAATGACCATGCCATGTGTGCAGCTCCTGTCTCCTGTCTCCTGTATCCCGTTTCCTTCGATGGCAATTCCTGCTCTCTGCTATCTGCCCTCTCTCAGTTCCCCCCCACCGTCGCCACCTGCGCGTTGTGATCCGGCGGCTCCACGCCCAGGAGATGGTGCACGAAGAAGTCGAAGCGCTTGACCTCGCCGTACGCGCCGCCGGATCCGTGCCCCATTCCCGGCACCACCAGCAGGTCGAACTGCTTCTTCGCCTTGATCAGCGCATTCACGAGCTGCATGGTCGATGAGGGATCGACGTTCTTGTCCATCTCGCCGACCACCAGCAGCACCTTCCCCTGCAGGCGGTAGGCGTTATCCACGTTGGAAGACGCGGAGTACTGTGGACCGATGGGCCACCCCATCCACTGCTCGTTCCACCAGATCTTGTCCATCCGGTTGTCGTGGCACCCGGCGGCCGACACCGCAACGTCGTAGAACTCGGGATGGAATAGCAGAGCGCCCATCGAGTTCTGCCCGCCCGCCGAAGTTCCGTAGATCCCCACGCGCGTGATGTCGTAGTACGGGTATTTCGCCGCAACCGCCTTGTGCCAGAGGATCCGATCGGGGAATCCGGCATCGGCGAGGTTCTTCCACGCCACATCGTGGAAGGCCTTCGAGCGATTCGACGTGCCCATCCCGTCGATCTGGACGACGATGAATCCCAGCTCCGCCTGCGCCTGCATCCCGGCCTGGGTGCTGAAGGTCTTGGGAACGAAAGAGCCCTGGGGGCCGGCGTAGATGTTCTCGATCACCGGATACTTCTTCGTGGGATCGAAGTTGGTGGGCCGGATGATCACACCCCAGATGTCGGTCTTCCCATCGCGCCCCTTCGCGGTGAAGACCTCCGGCGCGCGCCAGCCGGTGGCCAGCAGCCGCGACGCGTCGGCGTGCTCGAGGTCCATCACCTTCGACTGATCGCTCGTGCGACGCAGCTCCATCACCGTCGGCAGGTCGACGCGCGAGTAGGAGTCCACGTAGTACTCGTGGTCGGACGAATACGCCACGTCGTGCATCGCGTCGGCGGTCGTGAGCGTGGTGAGCCCGCTCCCGTCGAGATTGATCCTGTAGTAGTGAACGAAGTAGGGGTCCTTCCCGTCGTACATCCCGCTCGCGTGGAACCAGAGCTGGCGCTTCGTGGTGTCCACCCAGTCGACGCCGCGCACCACCCAGTTCCCCTTCGTGATCTGGTTCTTCACCTTGCCGGTCGGGCCATCGTACAGGTAGAGGTGGTTCCACCCGTCGCGCTCGGACATCCAGATGATCTCCTTCCCGTCGGCGATGTCGTAGCGATAGAGCTTTGCCGAGTACTCGAAGAAGGTTGGCGATTCCTCATCGATCACCGCGCGCGCCTTGCCGGTGGCGGCGTCGACCTCGATGACCCTGTACGCCTGGTGTCCGCGCTGGTTGTACTCGAATGTGAAGGAGCGTGAATCCTTGCGCCATACGAGCGCCGTCATGCTGTAGGCGTTCGGGAAGAGCGTGCTATCGACCGCGATCTGCCGGTGAGCGGCTACATCGAAGAGCACAGGGCGCTCCACGTCCAGCACGTCGCCCGGCTTGTTGTACAGGAGCGTGGAGTGCTTCGGCTGGAGCTGATCCTCGGGCGACGATTCTATGTAGTGCACCTCGCGCTGGTAGCCCGGCCGCACCCGGTAGGCGGCGACGTGGCGCGAATCCGGCGACCACGATATCGAGGATGGGTCGTAGGCGTCGCCCTCGGACCCATCGGTGCTGAGCATCGTCCCATCGCCTTCGTCCGTGGGACGTACGTAGATGTTGTAGTTGCGCACGAGCGCTTCCCACTTTCCATCGGGCGACCGCACGGGCCTGTCCGGCGCCTCGCGCCGCTCGCCGAAGAGGCCACCGCCCCACGCGCGGCGCGCGCGCACCGACGTATCGCGCACGACCGCCGCGCGCGTGCACACGTAATCGGTGATGGTACAGTGCCAGCGTGCGCGCGAGGTGACCGGAGCACCGAAGCCCGGGCGCGGCCCCACTGAGAACTCGATGGCCCGACCGTCATCCACCAGAGAGAAGCTCCGGAAGGGGAGAGTGGCGGCCGTCACGGAGTCCTGGAGCGCGCGGGCGAGCGACGCGGCGAGACGCCGATGGTCGAACGCGGGCGATTTCGTGCGGGCATCGGCGTCGACCATGACGAAGGCGTGGCCGCCCGGCACCGACTTCCGGTACCAGAATCGGTGGCTATCCGAGAGCCAGACCGGCGTGTCGGGATCGTCCACGACGAGCCCGGCCGTCGCGGCGCGGTAGCCTTCGGCCCGGGCGTAGTCGGCGGCCGTACCCTGGGCACGGGCGGTAGCGGCGCCGGGCGGGAGCGCTGCGGCGAACGACAGGGCCGCGAAGGCGGCCCAGCGTGCTGGCTGTCGCATCCTGGAATCTCCGGTTGGGTCCTCTGGGGGAAGATCATGGCATGGATACAATATCCCATGCGGGCAACCGCCATTATCGCGCAACATGAGGCCGGCTGTCAATGGAACCGCCACCCTTCACCCCGCCATACGCCCACCCTCCTCCGCACCTTGCGCTCCGGCGCTCGCTATATATGGTATCCAATATAAATGGACCGGCGGGCCGGACTGTGCCCGCAAACGCTACGGACTCACTGCCACAGAGAGGAACCATGCAACGTCCAGCGTTGTTCGCCGCAGCACTGCTGTGTATCTCCGCAGCAACCACCACGGCCCAGCAGAGGGGCGCCACCATCACCGGTCGAGTGACCAGCGATGCAGGCGCCCCTCTCGCATCGGCCAGCGTCTTCATCGACGGCCTCGGCGCGGGCAGTCTCACCCAACCCGATGGCCACTACCGATTCACCGTCGCCAGCGACAGGGTGCACGGACAGAACGTCACCCTCCACGCACGCCTCATCGGCTACAGAGAGCAGTCCGTCACCATCCCCCTCACACCCGGTACCACTACCCACGACTTCACTCTCGTCGCCAACCCGCTGCAGCTCGGCGAAGTCATCGTGACCGGCGCCGGTACCAGCACTACCCGCGAGAAGCTCGGCAACGTCATCAACACTGTCTCGGCCGATGTCATCCAGAAGAGCAACGAACCCAATGTCGTGAACGCTCTCTCCGCCAAAGCCCCCAACGTCTACGTCGTATCGCAGTCGGGCGAGCCGGGCGCGTCGTCGTACATCCGCATCCGCGGCATCAAGTCGCTCTCCGGCAACGGCCAGCCGCTCTTCGTGGTCGACGGGGTACCGATCGACAACTCCACGATCCCGGGCGAGGGCGGCAACCTCTACGGAGCCACCTCCCCCAACCGCGCGTCCGACATCGCGCCGCAGGACATCGAGTCGGTCGAGATCCTCAAGGGTGCCGCCGCCGCCGCCATCTACGGCGCGCGCGCATCCGATGGCGTGGTGCTCATCACCACCAAGAGCGGCCAGGCCGGCCAGACGCGCTACTCCCTCCGCTCCTCCTACTCGTTCGACGATGTGAACAAGGCCGTGCCTCTCCAGAGAGAGTACGGCCAGGGTTCCAACGGCATGGCCGGAGGCTGCGACACGCCCGACTGTCAGGCCTCGAGCCTCTCCTGGGGGCCGAAGCTGGATGCCGGTACGCCCACGTACGATCACTGGGGCGAGCTCTTCCACACCGGGCACTCCTTCGACAACAATCTCTCCATCTCCGGCGGCAACGACCGCACCACTGTCTATCTCTCGCTCGGCCGCCTTCACCAGACCGGCACCATCATCGGCCCGAACAACTGGTACACGCGCAACAGCGCCCGACTGAAGGCGAGCTACCAGCTCTTCGACAACCTCAGAATCGGCGGGAACGTCTCCTTCACCGACGACCGCGGCGCCTTCGCGCAGCGCGGCGGCAACATCTCCGGCCTGCTGCTCGGCGGCATGCGCTCGTCGCCGGACTTCGACCAGTTCCCCTATCTCGACCCGGAAACACATCTCCAGCGGTCGTACCGCTTCCCGCACCCGTCCACCACTTCGCTCACCACGTCGCGCGGCTACGACAACCCGCTCTTCTCGGCGTACGAGCTCCCCAGCACAGAGGAGACCGACCGTACGATCGCCAGCCTCGACGTGACCTACGATCCACTCGATTGGCTGACCTTCAAGTACACGCTGGGCGGCGACTACATCGGCGACAACCGGCTCACGGGCATTCCCTTCACGGCGAGCGTCGCCCCGCTGGGCCAGGTGCTCCGCGGCCAGATCAACCGCCTCCAGATCGACCACAACCTGCTCGCCACGCTCTCGCACACCTTCACGAGCGACTTCTCGGGCACCCTCACGCTCGGACAGAACCTCAACATGCGCCGCAGCCGCAACGCGAGCGCCACGGGCAACAACCTCATAGCGCCGCAGCCGTTCTCGCTGAACAACACCGTCACTCAGACATCCGGCGAGTTCAACTCCACCATCCACACGGAGTCGTACTTCGGCCAGGCTACGGCCGACCTGTTCGACCAGCTCTACCTCACCGTGGCGTTGCGCAACGACGGCTTTTCCACTTTCGGGGAGTCGAACCCGCGCGCCTGGTACCCGAAGGCCAGCGCGGCGTGGACCTTCACGAACGCGCTCGGCAACGATGACCACAGCGGCGTACTCAGCTACGGCAAGCTCCGCATCGCGTACGGCGAGACAGGCAAGGAGCCCGATGTGTACTCCACGGTCACCACACTCAGCAGCGGCAGCTTCGGCACCGGCTGGGGAGATTTCCTCAACTCCGCGCTCGCCGGATATGGCGGCCTCTTCACATCGGGCACGCTCGGCAACGACAACCTCCGGCCCGAGCGCCAGAAGGAGATCGAGGCCGGCGTCGACCTCGGGCTCTTCGACCAGATGGCTGATCTGGGGATCACCTTCTACAACAACAATTCTTCCGACGTGATCCTCAGCGTGCCGCGCGCCCCTACCAGCGGCTACACGTCGCAGCTCCTCAACGGCGCGCGCATCCGCAACCGCGGCTGGGAAGCCACGTTCAACATCCGGCCGATCACGAACGAGAAGCTGACGTGGGAAGTCGGATTGCAGTGGGCGAAGAACGAACTGCGCGTCCTCGACCTCGACGGCGCCGACTTCATCAGCGCCGGCGGCGGCACATTCTCCGACGCCGTGCCGGCCGCCACGGTCGGCGGTACCTTCGCCTTCCGCGGCTTCGGCTTCGTGCGCTGCGGCGTCAGCTCGGGCGACAACCTCGTGGACAACGGCGGCGGCGCGATCGACCTCGCCTCCGCCTGCGCCGGGCAGAACAACGGGGCGCTCTACATCGACGCCAGCGGGTTGCCCGTGAAGGATCCGGTGAACCGGGTGGTGGGCGACCCCAACCCCGACTGGACCGGCAGCATCCGCACGGATCTCCACTACGGCAGGTGGGAGCTCTCCGCGCTGGTGGACCGCAAGCAGGGCGGCCAGGTGGCGAACATGACCCGCGGCGCGCTCACCTACTTCGGAACGCATGCCGACACGCGCGCGCGCGACGTCGAGCGCACCTTCGGCAAGGACATCATGCCGGGCGCGGTGGCCGGCCCCGGCGCCGGAACCGCCGTCACCATCGGACAGGGATGGTACACCGGACTCGGTTCCAGCTACTCGGGCATCGTCGAGCCTTTCCTCGAGGACGGCAGCTACACGAAGCTCCGGGAGGTGGCGGTCTCGTACACCTTCGACCGTCCCTGGGTGCAGAGCGTGGGCTTCTCCAGCATCGACCTTCGGGTAGCCGGCCGCAACCTCCACACGTGGACGGACTACAGCGGTGTGGACCCGGAGACGAACCTCGTCGGCGCGGCCTCGCTGGTACAGGGCTACGACTTCTTCAACACCCCGCAGACCCGGTCGATCGTGATCTCCGTCGGCCTGAACCGTTGAGCGCGAGGAACCAGAGAGTGCATAGATATCTGAAGGCCGCGCTGACGGCCACGATCACGACGCTCGCATTCGCGGGCTGCAACGACTTCCTGAAGTGTGACGACTGCATCACCGACCCGAACTCGGCCACGAGCGCCACGGCCAACCAGCGCTTCGTGGCGATCCAGGCCAACCTCTGGCAGTTCATGAACGGCCAGCCGGCGCGAGTGGTCGCGATGTGGATGCAGCAGCTCGCCGGCACTTCGGTGCAGTTCCAGGTCTGGGATCAATATCTCCTCGACGCCGGAATGGCCGACGGCGAGTCGCAGGCCGTGTACACCGGAGGCGGCCTCGTGGACCTGCACGCCATCGAGAACGATGCGAGGGCGCGCGGAGATCGCGTCTATCTCGGCATCGCCGAAGTGGTGGAAGGATGGATGATGGGAACCGAGGCCGATATCTGGGGCAACGTGCCGTACCGCGAGGCCGCGAAGGCCGACTCGTTCCCGACACCGGAGTACGACGCTCAGCAGCAGGTCTACTCCGACGTCCTCGCGCTCTTCGACGACGCGATAGCGAACCTGGAGTCGGGCGAAGGCGCGGGACCCGGCGCGGCGGATCTGGCGTATCGCGGCGACCCCGCCAAGTGGCTGGAGCTCGCGCACACGCTCGTGGCCCGTATCCATCTTCATCTCGCCGAGCAGGACCCGGCCCACTACGCCCTGGCACTCGAGGCGGCGAACGAGGGAATCTCGAGTCCGGCCTCGGACTACCTCACGCTCCAGGCCGACATCTCCGGACAGCAGAACGACTGGTACCAGTTCATGGTCGTCGGGCTCCGCACCGGCCTGCTGCGCGCCGGGAAATTCGGCGTCGATCTCCTCACCGACGCCGGAGACCCGCGCCTCACCGAGTATTACCAGCACGGCACCACCTCGAACGACATCATCGGCGCGGAACCGGGGCAGGCGCTGGAATCGTGGATGGGCAACGTCAGCGATCTCCGGCTGGCGCCCGACTATCCGCAGCCACTCGTCACCTGGAACGAGAATCTGCTCATCAAGGCGGAAGCTCTCTTCCACGCGGGCGAAACGGAGGCCGCGCTCGACACGCTCAACGCGGAGCGGGCCGCCTGGGGAGATGCCACCGACTGGCACTCGGCCCTCTCGCTCGCTCCGGTGACGGGCCCGGTGACCCTCGAAGACATCATGACCGAGAAGTACATCACGCTCTTCCAGAACATCGAGGCGTGGAACGACTACAAGCGCACCTGCCTCCCCGCTATCACGCCGGCGGCCGGCAAGGCGAACGTACCGGGGCGGCTGCTCTACGGCACTACCGAGCGGCAGACCAACCCCAACGTTCCCGACGATCCCGTCCGCAACTGGAACGACCCGCAGAGCTGCAACTAGACGACGGGGTCGGGCGCCAAAAGTAGAGGTCCCGGGGCAGTTGCCCCGGGACCTCTACTTTTGGTGCCTGACCCCGTCGTCTACCGCTTGGGATCGGTCGTGGCGATCGGCGTGACCTTCCCCTGCATTCGCCGATTGAACTCGGGCACATCCTGCGACACGAGCTTCGTGAAGCTCGTCTTCGCGGCTGCGAGCGAAGACTGCAGCTCCTTCAGCCACTCCAGCGATTCGTCGGTGGGCTTGTAGTCGGCGCCGCCCGCCACATCTCCGGCCCCGAGCCCCACTTCGCCCGAGAGCCAGAGGAGCTGCATGTAGATCGCGGGGCGCTCGACGTAGAACTTGTCGTCGCTCTGCAGATTGGCGCGCGCTACGAGACGATACTCGGTCGCGAGCATGGTGCTGTCGATCGAGCGCAGCGCGCTCGCCACCTCGCCCGCGGAGCCGGGTACCTGCTTCTCGACCTGCTCGCGCATCTTCTCGATGCGATTGATCATGTCGGCGGTCGTGTCGATCATCGAGCGAATCGTGATCTGCGTGCCGGTCGACGCCACGAGATCGGCGGCGCTCGACTGGATGGCCGGGTCCATCGCCACCTCGAACTTCCTGGTATAGCTGCTGTCGCCCACCTTCAGGCGTACGGTGTACTCGCCGGGCGCCGCGATCGGGCCGCGCCGCTGCGGACCATCGATCCCCCAGTGCACCACCGGACGCGACTCCTTGCCGACGTACGGACCTTCCTCCCAGATGTGCGGATTGTCGGGCGCCGCGGTGCGCAGCTCCACCTGGTGCGGGCCCTCGTAGAGCAGGTCCCACTCCACGCGGTTCAGGCCGATGTGGCTCGCCGCCTTCAGCGTACGTATCACCGAGTCGCGCGAGTCGAGGATCTGCAGCTCCAGCGGCTTGCGCGGCGTGGACTTCAACTCGTACAGAAACTCCGCGCTCCCCGAGCGGGGATGGCGAATCCCGGGGCGCGGCTCGTAGAGAAATGCGGTCGCGTTGGCCGGAACCGCATCCGACTGCTCGAGCGTGGTGATGTCGCGCAGCACGAAGAGGCCGCGTCCGTACGTGGAGATGACCACGTCGTGGTAGAGCTTCTGCGGCGTGATCCACGAGACTGGCGCCGCTGGTAGCCCGCGATCGAAGTGCGTCCAGTTCGCGCCATCGTCGAGCGAGTAGTAGAAGCCGTGGCCCGTGCCCGCGAAGAGCATCCCTCGCCGGTTCGGGTTCTCCGCGAAGGACATCACGTACGAGAGCGGGCTGTCGGAGGGGAGGCTGCCGCTGATTTTCGTCCAGCTCTTCCCCATGTCGGTGGTCTCGAAGATGTACGGCGCGCGATCGCCCAGGAGATGCGCGTCGACCGCGATGTATGCGGTGGCCGCGTCGAACACCGACGGCTCGATCTTGCGCACCGTACCCCACTCGGGCATCCCCGGGATGTTGGCGGTGACGTCGTTCCAGTTCCCGCCGCCGTCGCTCGTGTACCACACCTTCCCGTCGTTGGTTCCCGCCCAGATGAGTCCCTTCCGCGCGGACGACGGCGCGATCGCGAATACCACCTCGCCGTAGAACTGGCCGAGGTTGTCCGCATGGAGTCCACCCGAGGAGGTGATCCGGCTGGAGTCGCGAGTGGAAAGGTCGGGGCTGATCACGCTCCAGCTCTGGCCGTCGTTGGTGGTCCTGAAGATCACCTGACAACCGTAGTAGATCGTGTGCGGATCGAACGGATCGATCGCGAGCGGCGGAGTCCAGTGGCAGCGGTATTTGATCTCGTCGGGCGGCGAGTCGAGCGTCATCTGCCACGGGCTCACCGTGCGCGCCACGCCGGTTCTCGCATCGTAGCGCGTGACCTTGTTTCCATAGCATGTCGCCCAGACGATGTCGTGATCGTCGGGCTGCGGTATGGTGAAGCCCGACTCGCACCCGCCGAGCCCCCCTTCCCAGCCGGCCTCGGGTCGCAGCGTCCCGAAGGGCGGCGTGAAGAGGCTGGGAGCGCGCGGCTCGGGCGCCGCTCCACCGCCCGGCACTCCGGTGCCCACACCGTAGCCGCTGTAGTACGATGGGACGTTCGGTACGATGAACGGCCGGTCGCTCGGCCCGCGCATGGTACCATCGTCCTGTCGGTTGCTGTACACCCAGTACGGCGTGCGGTCGTCCACGGCCACGTGGTACATCTGGCCCACCGGGAGCGTGGCCTGGTGGAACGTGCGGCCGTGGTCGAGCGTGATGCCCGCGCCGCCGTCGCCGGTGGTCGCCCAGTGGTCCGGGTTCAGCGGATCCATCCAGATGGCGTGGCAGTCGCCGCAGCCGCGATCGATGATGGCGAAGGTGCGCCCGCCGTCGAGCGAACGATGCAGACTGCTGCTGGCGACGAGCACTTCGTCTTCGTTCACCGGATTCACCTCCACGCGGATGTAGTAGCCCGCGCGTCCGATGAGCCGCCGATCCCAGCTCGCCACGTTCCAGGAGGAACCGCCGTCATCCGAGCGCCAGAGCGAGCCCTGGTCGCTGGTCTCGATGAGTGCGTACACGCGGCGCGAGTCGGAGGGGGCGACCGCCACATCCACCTTGCCGAGCGGCGACTTCGGGAGGCCGGAGTCCTCGACACGTTTCCAGGTAGTGCCGCCGTCGTGCGTGACGTAGATTCCGCTCCCCGGCCCACCGCTGTTCATCGCCCAGGTGCGCATCTGCACCTGCCACGTTCCGGCGAAGAGCGTGTTGGGGTCGTGCGCGTCCATCGTGAGGCCCGAGCAGCCGGTGGTGGCGTTCACGTACAGGACGCGCTTCCACGACTTCCCCCCGTCGACCGTCCGGTACACCCCACGTTCGGGTCCCGAGTTCGCGAGCTGGCCCAGGGCGCACACGTATACGATGTCGGCGTTGGTGGGATCGACGATGATACGTCCGATGCGTCCGCTGTTCCGGAGGCCCATGTTCCGCCAGTGGCCGCCCGCGTCGGTGGACTTGTAGACTCCGTCGCCGATTATGTCGGCGTCGCGTATGGCCCACGCTTCGCCTGTGCCCGCCCAAACGGTACCGGGCTCCGAGGGTGCCACGGCGAGCGCGCCGATGGCCTGGACGGGCTGGTCGTCGAAGACCGGGGCGAAGGACTTCGCCCCGTCGGTGCTCTTCCACACGCCGCCGGAGGAGGCGCCAATGTAGTAGGTGGTGGTGTCGCCGGGGACGCCTGTGAAGGAGGCGAGGCGCCCGGCGTTGTGGGGGCCGAGGTAGTGAAAGCGGAGCGGCGGAGGCTCTTCCGCTCCCGGGGGCCCGGAATTTCGTTGCCCGCGTCGCTGTGCGCTGGCCGCGGCAGGCCAGATGGGCAGGGAAAGCAGCGCCGCAACGAACGGAAGGATCAGTCGATACACGCTCGACCTCGCGGTGCGCGGAGGTAGTCTCTCAGGCGCCTGGATACCTTATCCAGCCCCGACCGACAGCGGTCGCGTGCCGCGCGCTCGCGCGCCGTGTCTTCTCCGTCAACGCGCCGCGGCCTGCCTGCGCTGCGCCGCTCTGTATTCCGTCAGGAACTTCACCAGCGACTGGCCCGCGCCCAGGATGTGATCGCGCATGAGCTTCGCAGCCGCGCGCGTGTCGCGCTCGAGGCACGCCGCCACTATGGCCCGGTGCTCGGCGTTCGCGCGCGATTCGCCGTGCGTGAGCGCCAACTGCATCCTCAGATAGCGGTCGGCGTGGTGACTGAGCCGCTCCACCGTGCGCAGCGTCAGCGGCCGGCCGGCCGCCGCGAAAAGCGTGGAATGGAGCTGCCAGTTGAGCTCCCCCCACTCGCTCACATCGCCGCGCGCGAGCGCCTGCTCGTAGGCGTCCAGGATGGAAGCCGCCAGCTCGAAGTCCGCGTCGCTCAGTCGGGGCGTGGCGCGCCGGATGAGATCGGTCTCGAGCAACGCGCGCAGCTCGAAGAGCTCGCGAATCTCCGCCACGGAGAACGTGGAGACCACGGCGCCGTGGTGCGGCGTGAAGGTCACCAGGCCTTCCGACTCGAGTTGTCGGAGCGCCTCGCGAACGGGGATCCTGCTCACGCCGAGCTCGGACGCGATGGCGTCCTGGCGAAGCTGGTCACCTTCGGAGTAGGTACCGTTCAGTATCGCCTCGCGCATGGCCTCCAACGTGGCGGTGCCGAGGGTCTTGCGGGAGAGCGGAGCGTGCACGACGCGCGGCCGGCGGGCGGCACTGGCGCCATCGCGCTTCTGAACTGCTGGCTTTGGTCTGGTCATGGTGAGACAATACCACAAGGTGGGCGCGGCGCAAGCACGCGCGTGGCCGGCCGCCCGGAGGCGGCCGCTACTGGCACAGACTCGGATATTGGATACATTCTAGCTATGCAAATATCGGGCGTCAAAGTATGGCAGGTGGATCTGCCGCTCCACGAAGGGAGCTATCGATGGTCCGGCGGCAACTTCGTGGATGTCTTCGACTCCACCGTCGTGGCCGTCGAGACCGACAGCGGCATCACGGGCTACGGCGAAGTCTGCCCGCTCGGCCCCGCCTACCTCCCGGCCTATGCCGCGGGCGCCCGCGCCGGTATCGCCGAGCTGGCGCCGCACCTCATCGGCGCCGACCCACGCAACCTGGACGTGCTCGACCGCGTGATGGGCGGCGCCATGCGCGGGCACCCCTACGTGAAGTCGGCCGTCGACATCGCCTGCTGGGACATCCTGGGCCAGGCCGCCTCGCTCCCCGTAGCCACCCTGCTGGGCGGCAGCGTTGGCGCCAGCTTTCCCCTCTACCGCGCCATCTCGCAGGACACCCCCGAGCTCATGGCGGCCAGCATCGAGCGCTACCGCGGCGAGGGCTACCGCAAGTTCCAGCTCAAGGTGGGCGGCGACCCGGATGTGGACATCGACCGCATCCATGCCGCCGCCTCCGTGCTGGAGCGCGGCGACGTGCTCGTGGCGGACGCTAATACCGGCTGGACGCAGCACGCCGCGATCCGCGTGGCCGACGCAGTGCGCTCGGTGGACGTCTACATCGAGCAGCCGTGCATGACGTACGAGCAGTGCCTGGCAGTGCGCCGCCGCACGCCGCGCCCGTTCGTCCTGGACGAGGTCGTCGACGACATCGGCATGGTGGTGCGCGGCGCGGCCGACCAGGCGATGGACGTCATCAACCTGAAGATCTCCAAAGTGGGCGGCCTCACGCGCGCGCGGCGCATCCGCGACCTCTGCGTCTCGCTGGGGATCGCGATGACCATAGAAGACAGTTGGGGCGGCGACATCACCACGGCCGCCATCGCGCACCTCGCCCACAGCACGCCGCCGGAGCTGCTTTTCTCCTCCACCGACTTCAACAGCTACGTCACCGTCTCCTTCGCCGACGGCGCCCCGCGCCGCAGCGACGGCCGGCTCGCCGCGTCCGCCGAACCCGGACTCGGCGTTCGCCCGCGCCTGGACGTCCTCGGCGAGCCCGTATGGTCGATGTGAGCGGCGGAGGCGGGTAGCGGGGTAGCCGGTGTCAGGCCTTTTACATCGAGCGCCTGACACCGGCTACCCCGCTACCCGCCTCCGCCGCTCCACAACCCCCACGAGCATGATGCACCGAATACTCTGCGCAGCCGCGCTCCTGGCCTTCACCCTCGCGCCCGCCGCCTCCACGGCGCAGGACGGGCTGACCATCGAACGCATCTTCGCCTCGCGCGATTTCGCGACCGAACGCTTCGGGCCAGCGCGCTGGCTCGAGAACGGAGCCGCGTACACCACGGTCGAGAACAGCGGCAGGGACATCGTCCGCTACTCCACGGCCGGCGGCGAGAGGAGCGTGCTGGTCTCGGCGCCGTTCCGGATCTCCGACTACGAATGGTCGCCCGATGGAGAGCGCGTACTTCTCTTCACCAACACCAGACGCGTCTGGCGCTACGACACGCGCGGCGACTACTGGGTACTCGACCGGAGCAGCGGGAGGCTTACGCAGCTCGGCGGCGATGCGCCGGAGTCGTCGCTGATGTTCGCGCGCTTCTCGCCCGATGGGTCGCGCGTGGCGTACGTGCGCGCGAACGACATCTACGTCGAGGATCTCGCCAGCGGGAGGATCACCGCGCTCACCACTGATGGCTCCGACACCATCATCAACGGCACCTCCGACTGGGTTTACGAGGAAGAGCTCGACCTGCGCAATGCGTATCGCTGGAGCCCCGACGGCAAGAGCATCGCGTACTGGCAGTTCGACGCGTCGGGCGTACGCGACTACCTCCTCGTGAACACCACGGACTCGCTCTATCCGATCATCACGAGCATCCCCTACCCCAAGGCGGGCACCACCAACTCCGCGGTGCGCGTGGGAGTCGTGAGCGCCGACGGCGGTGCTACCAGGTGGATGCAGGTCCCCGGCGACCCGCGCAACCACTACATAGCGTGGATGGAATGGGCCGCGAACTCGCGCGAGCTCGCCATCCAGCAGCTCGACCGCCTGCAGCACACCGACGCGCTGCTGCTCGCCGACGCCGGAACGGGCACGGTGCGGACCGCGCTCACGGAGCGCGACAGCGCCTGGGTGGAAGTGGTGGACGATCTCACCTGGCTGAAGGATGGCAAGGAGTTCCTCTGGCTCAGCGAACGAGATGGCTGGCGCCACGCATACGTGGTATCGCGCGACGGAAGCAGGCAGCGGCCGGTCACCAAAGGCGCCTTCGATCTCGAGAGCGTTCAGGGAGTGGACGAACGCGGCGGCTGGATCTACTACATCGCCTCTCCCACCAACGCCACGCAGCGCTTTCTGTACCGCTCACGGCTCGACGGGAGCGGAAAGCCCGAGCGTCTGACACCGGCCGAAGCCCGCGGAACACACGGCTACCAGCTCTCGCCCGACTTCCGCTGGGCGTTCCACACCATGTCCACCGCCGACTCGCCGCCGGTGACCGATCTGGTGAGCCTGCCCGACCACCGGTCGCGCCGCGTATTCGTGGACAACGCGCACGCGCGCGACGCGGTAGCGAAGCTGGGGCTGCCGTCGAAGAGATTCCTGCAGGTGGACGTGGGCGACGGGGTGAAGCTCGATGGCTGGATGATCCTTCCCTCCACCTTCGACTCCACGAAGAGCTACCCGCTCCTGGTGTACGTCTACGGTGAGCCGGCGAGCACCACCGTGCGCGACTCGTGGGGCGGAAGCCGCGACCTCTGGTTCCACCTGCTGGCCGAGGAAGGCTACATCGTGGCCAGCTTCGACAACCGAGGAACGCCTTCCCTCAAGGGGCGTGACTGGCGCAAGGTGATCTACGGCGCCGTCGGCGTACTCTCGTCACGCGACCAGGCGGCGGCTGTTCGCGCGCTCGCCAGCACCCACTCGTACGTCGACAGCACACGCGTGGGTGTGTGGGGCTGGAGCGGCGGCGGGTCGATGACGCTCAATCTCATGTTCCGCTCGCCCGAGCTTTACAAGGTGGGGATGTCGGTGGCCTCGGTGCCCGATCAGCGGCTCTACGACACGATCTACCAGGAGCGCTACATGGGCCTCCCGTCCACGAACGCCGACGGCTACAGGCGGGGCTCTCCCATCAACTTCGCCGAGGGGCTGCGCGGCAAACTCCTCATCGTCCACGGCTCCGGCGACGACAACGTCCATTTCCAGGGATTCGAGCGGCTCACCAACCGGCTCGTGGAGCTGGGGAAGGAGTTCGACATGATGGTCTACCCCAACCGTTCGCACTGCATCTGCGAGGGCGCCGGAACCACCGTACATCTCTACCACCTGCTCACGCGCTACCTCACGACCAACCTGCCGGCGGAGTCAGGTACCTGAAATGTAGAGGTCCCGGAAGCGTCGCTGCCAGGACTTCCGCATCAGGTACCTGCCCCCGTCGTCGCCACGAGGAACCCGCCTCCCAGCGGGTCGCGCGGGTCCACGAGGAACCGCGACCGGCCGGTGATGAACGCCGTGCCGCTCACCTCCGGTATCACCGCGTCGTGCGGACCCACGCGCGTCGTCTCGACGGCGCGGCCGCCGAATACGCTGGCGGCACCGAGGATGCTCTCCACCGCGATCTCCCGGCCGAGCGGCAGCTCGCCGCGCGCGTGGAACTGCGCCACCCGTCCCGAGACTCCGGTGCCGGTGGGCGATCTGTCCACTTCCGCGTTGGCGAAGACGCAGATGTTGCGGCTGTGATGCCGAGGATCCTCGGGAGGGCCCGTGAGGATGGTGCCGTAAAGAAAGCCGAGGTCGGGATCCACGGGATGAACGATCGACGTCGTATCGTTGACCGCGCGTGTCACCCGCTCCGCCGCCTCCACCAGAGCGGCACGGCGGGAGGGAGCCACCTCGAGGCCCAGCCGCTCGGCCGGGAGCACCGCGTAGAACGCGCCGCCGAAGACGATGTCGGCATGCAACTCGCCGACGCCCGGCACGTCGAGCGCCACATCGCGGGCGTAGAGGAACGACGGCACGTTCAGGAACGAGACGCGGGACACCCGTCCATCGGAGTCGAGATGTGCGGTGGCGCGCACCAGACCTGCCGGAGTGTCGATCGCGACCGGAGTCTCGCGGTCGCGCGCCGGGAAGGCGCCAGTCTCGATGAGCGCGGTGACGAGCGCGATGATCCCGTGGCCGCACATGGTGCTGTACCCTTCGTTGTGCATGAAGAGCACTCCGAGGTCCGCCTCCCCGGAGGCGGGGGGAGTCACCACGGCTCCGTACATGTCGTAGTGCCCACGCGGCTCCCACATGAGCGCGCGGCGTACGTGATCCAGATGCTCGCGCATGTAGCGCCGCCGCTCGAGGATGGTCGCGCCCGCGGGCTCCGCCAGGCCGCCCGTGACGATGCGGAGCGGCTCGCCGGCGGCGTGCATGTCGAGCGTCGTGATCTCTTCCAGGTCGGACGAGAGCGGTTTCGCATCCCAGTCGAGCTTCATGCGTAAAGGTCTCCGGTGTCCACAGCGTCGAGCTCCACGAGAAAATCCGCCACGTAGCGTGCCACGGCATCCAGGAAGCGGGCTCCCTTCTCCGCGCTCGCCGCGGCGGGATTACCGATTCCCGTGTCGTCGCTCACCGCCGTCCAGCGACGCGGAGCCCACGCGCGCCCCTCGCGGAACGCTCTCACCTTCGCGCGCCGCTCGGCGCCCGATCCCGCCTCCGAGAGCGGCCGCACGAGCGCCGGCGCCACGTGCATCACCACGCTCGTCTCCAGTTCGCCCGCGTGGTCGCCAGGCTCGTCGAAGAAGGGACGCGGGTCCACGCACTTGTACCAGTCGATGGAGGAGAGAAAGACCTTCGTGCGCGGCTGCAGCTCGCGGATGATCGAGCGGAAGTCGTTTCCCCCGTGTCCGTTCAGGATCACCAGCTTCGGGATCCCCTGCCCCTCCAGCGAGCTCGCGATGTCACCCAGCAGCGCCGCCTGCGTGGACGGATTCATGTTGACGCAGAACTTGATGTCGAGCTGTCCGGTGTTCACGCCGAACGGGATCACCGGGAGCACGGCGACCCGCGCTCCGGCATCCCACGCGAGCCGGGCGGCGGCAGCCGCCACGGCCTCCGATTCTATGTTGTCCGTCGCGTAGGGGAGGTGGTAGTTGTGCGCCTCCGTGGCGCCCCACGGCAGCACGGCCACGCGATACTCGGTCTCGCGAACCGTGCGCCAGTTGCTCTCTGCGATGATGTATGGACGTTCGGACATCTCTCGTCTGGTTGGTAGTTGGAAGGTGCCTGCATAGATGGAGCCCTCCGCGCGAATTCGCCAGCGTGCGTACTTCCGGGACGCCCCGCTTCCCCTATCTTTCCCTGCTCTTCATCCCATTCGTACATGGCTCTCTTCATCCGCTCGCTTCGCAAGTCGTACGCAGACGTCGTGGCGGTCGATGGGATCGACCTCGACGTCGCGGACGGCGAGTGCTTCGGCCTCCTCGGACCGAATGGCGCGGGCAAGACCACGACCATCGAGATCTGCGAGGGACTCACCGCGCCCGACGGCGGTGAAGTGCGCGTGCTCGGCCGAAGCTGGAAGGACGACGCACGCGAGCTGCGCGAGAGACTCGGGATCCAGCTCCAGGAGACCCAGCTCAGCGAGAAGCTGACGGTCATGGAGACCGTCCGCCTGTTCAGGTCGTTCTTCCGCGAGGGACGCGATGTGGAGGAGGTCATCGGGCTCGTACAGCTCGGCGAGAAGCGCGGCGGACGGGTCGGCCAGCTCTCGGGAGGTCAGAAGCAGCGGCTCGCGCTCGCGTGCGCTCTGGTGGGCGACCCCGATCTCCTCTTTCTCGACGAGCCCACCACGGGACTCGATCCACAGGCGAGGCGCCAGCTCTGGGAGCTGATCGAGCAGTTCCGTTCCACCGGTCGCACTACGCTCCTCACCACTCATTACATGGATGAGGCCGAGCGCCTCTGCGATCGCGTGGCGATCATGGACCATGGCAAGGTCATCGCGCTCGGCACGCCGCAGGAGCTCATAAGATCGCTCGGCGCGGAGCACGTGGTGGAGTTCGCGACCACGAACGGGGCGTCGCCCGACATCGGAGTCCTCGAATCTCTGGACGGAGTGCGCGCGGCGCGTGCAACCAGAGAGGGCTTCCAGCTCGATGTCGACGCGCTGCATCGCACGGTACCGGCGCTCCTGGCCGAGCTGTCGCGGCGGCGGGTCGAGATGAACGAGCTGCGCACCCGCACCGCGACACTCGAAGACGTCTTCGTATCCCTCACCGGCAGACATCTCCGCGATGACTGAAACGAGCACCGGACCGGACGCACGGGAGACACCCTCGACACCGGCACACGCACCGGCGCGGAAGCGCGGCTTCCTCGACGGCTCGCTCGTGCAGCTCACGCTCGTCCGTTACAAGGAGTTCGTCCGCGAGCCGGAGGCGGTGTTCTGGGTCTTCGTCTTTCCCATCCTGCTCGCCGCGGGGCTCGGAATCGCGTTTCGCAACCGACCCGCTGGCAAGCAGCACGTCGCGGTGGTGTCCGCCGCACCCGGAGCCGCGGAAGTGGCTTCCGCGCTCGGCCGCGACAGCGCGCTCGACGTCCAGATCATGGATGACAGCGCGGCAGCCTTCGCGCTGCGCACGGGGACAGTGGCACTCGTGGTCGAGCCGCGCGGAGCGGATTCCGTCGTTTATCGCTACGACGACACGCGCTCCGAAGCGCTCTCGGCGCGGCTCATCACCGACGACGCGCTGCAGCGCGCGGCCGGGCGGACGGACCCCGTGGGAGTGAGCGAGAGCCATGTACGCGAACGCGGCTCGCGCTACATCGATTTCGTCATTCCCGGCCTCCTCGGCATGAACCTCATGGGGAGCGGGATCTGGGGGCTCGGATTCGCCATCGTCGACGCCAGGCGGAGGAAGCTGCTCAAACGGCTGATCGCCACTCCCATGTCGCGATCCCGGTTTCTGCTCTCGTTCCTCCTCTCGCGCCTCACCTGGCTCATGTTCGAGGTCGTCACGCTGCTCGGCTTCGGCGTGCTGGTGTTCGGGGTGCCGATGCGGGGGTCGATCGTGTCTCTGGCGCTCATCTGTCTCATCGGCGCCCTCTCGTTCGGCGCGATGGGACTGCTGATAGCCGCGCGCGCGAAGACGGTGGAAGGCGCATCGGGGTTGATGAACCTCGTGATGATGCCGATGTGGGTTTTCTCGGGCGTCTTCTTCTCGTCGGCGAACTTTCCGAAGGCGATGCAGCCGTTCATCCAGGCGCTCCCGCTCACGGCCGTCAACGACGCGCTCCGCGCCAACATGCTCCAGGGTGCGAGTCTCGCTTCGGTGGCCGGCGAGCTCGGGATCGCGCTGGCCTGGCTGGCGCTGTGCTTCGTGGCGGCGTTGAAGCTCTTCCGCTGGCGTTAGAGGACGGGGTCGAGGTGAACGGTGGGGTCTAGCGCGTCTCGTACCCCGCGGCGGCCACCTCGCCCACGGCCTGGGCCACCACCTTCGTGATCGCGTCCGGCTCGAGCGACACGGGAACGTTGTTGACGTAGATGGCGAATGCCAGCCGGCGCCCATCGGCGGTGGTCATGTAGCCGGCGAGCCCCTTGCCGTCCACGATCATGCCATCGTTCAGCAGGTCCTCCTCCACGTACGTCCCCGTCTTGGCGTGCACGTTTCCGGCGGCCGGAGAGTCGGTCTGGATGTTCCAGAGCGTACCATCGCGACCGAGTACCGGGAGCGCGGCGAAGTACTTCTGATAGTCCGGGCGCGTGGCCATCGCCGCCAGGAAGCGCACCATGAACGACGGCGTGAAGTGCGCAGCTCCCCCCGCGCCGTCCCCCTGCGACGCGCCCGAGACATCCAGGCGGAGCGAGTCCTCGAGGAATACACGCTCCTTGGCGAACCCGGCCCGCGCCGACCCATCGCCCGCGAGCACCGCTCCGAGCACGTATGGCATCGTGCTCGCGTGGAGGTTCTGGCTCACCTTGAGAGTCACCTTCACCTCCTCCGAGAACGGAGGCGACACGTGCTCGGCGACGAGGTTTGCGTCGGTGTACGATCCGGCGAGCGCGGCGAAGTCGGTCCGGTCGGCGGGCTGCGGGAGCGCCGCGCGAACGCCCTTCTCATCCAGCGCCATGACCAGGGCCACCTGCGCGAAGCGGCTCGGCTCGGGCACGGCGTAGCTGAAGAGGACCGCCGGCTTTCCGGCCGGCATCGTCCCCGTCACGGTGACGGTGTGCGAGCCGTCGGGATTGGTGACATCGCTCGACCAGCGGATGTGCGGCTGCGACTCGGCGCCCGACGTCGTGGCCTGATTCACGAAACGCACGTACGGCGTGGCCGGCGAGACGGCGAGCGTGACGGGTGCACCGGGGCTCGCTCCCGGCGAGACCGTGACGTCCACGAGGTTGTCGTTCACCACCACGGGCGAGATGACCACCCCGGTACCGAGCTCGCGCTCGCCTTCGGGGAACAACGTGGCGTCGATGAGAACGCGGCCGCCCACGCGTTTGATGCCGTGCGCGCGGACCTGCGCCGCGAGGTCGCGGATTACGAGAAGCGGGTCTCCCGGCACCGCCCTGGTGTTCGGGCTGCCATCGTAGGAGTGGTCTTCGTTCTCGAAGGCGAGAGTGCCGTCCTTCCGGACCCGCCCCGAGAGGTTGGGGTCACCGCTCGCCACGAGCACGAGGTCGCCATCGAGCGTCCCGTCGCTCCGCACCGGTCCGGTGCGGTACACCCGCGTGTGAAAGCGGTACTCGGCACCGAGGAGGCCCATGGCGCTCCCCATGGTGAGCAGCTTGGTGGTGGAACCGGGTACGAAGAACTTCTCTCCATTGATGGAGAAAATCGTCTTCCCGTCATCGAGCGAGTAGAACTCCACGCCCCAGGTGGAATGGGCGAACTCCGGTCGCTCCACGATGCTTCGGACGCGCTCTTCGAGAGTTCTTCCGGCCGTCTTCCCGGGTGCCTGTGCGGCGGCACCGGCCGCGATGCAGGAGATCGCGACCGCGATCCCCGGGATCCATGCCCCCGCCCTTCCGTACGTACGCGCCATTTCGGTACCTCGTTTGGTATACTGTTTTGTCGCCCGAATATGGGGCGCGGACGGGAATGCGCAATGAGGGGGCGAAAAAAAGTGGGGCGATGCGCGATGCATCGCCCCACCGGGCTCGTTCGCCGGCCGCTGCCGAGCGGCCTATTTGTGGCCGTCCTTCTCGTGGCCGGGTTCGTAGCGGCGCTCGATCTCCTGCGGGTCCTTGAGGTCGTTGAAGTAGCCCCAGGTCCATCCGATCACGGGGATCGTGAAGAAGAACCACCAGGTCATCGCGCCGTACAGAGGCATCCCGGGAAAGGACATCTGATACGACAGTTTCGTGTTGTGGTAGGTAAAGAAGAGGAACACGAAGAGAGCGGCGGAGAGCAGCCAGCATATCGCGAGCGCCATCCCGTGCCTGCGGTGGTTAGCCATTATGAAGATGCCTCGTGCTGATGAATTCGAGCGCGACCGGCCCTCCCGCCGGCGCGTACCCGTGGAGAGGAGAAGATAACCTGGGATGCGCCCCGGGAGCCAGTGGTGCCTGTGGTTGGCGGCGCGATTGTAGCCGGTCTGCGCGGCGGACATATTACCACTACGCGCATATTACCTGTTACCTGGACCGACGCGGCGCCGATCCGTCTCCCCCGATCCATCGATGCATGCCGACACGCAAGAAGAGTAGCGCCCGTTCCACCACTGCCCGTTCCACCACCGCCCGTTCCGCGCGCACCGCGGACGACCTCTCCGCGGCACTCGACGCCATCCGACGCATCGTGCAGGCGCTGCGCATCTCCACGCGCGCAGCGGAGCGGCGGCTCGGCATCAGCGGCGCTCAGCTCTTCGTGCTCCACGCGCTGTCCGAGACTCCGGCACACTCGCTGAACGAGCTGGCCGCTCGCACCTTCACGCATCAGAGTTCGGTGTCCACGGTGGTCGAGCGTCTCGTCCGGAAGCGCTACGTATCGCGCAAGCGGTCCACGGCCGACGCGCGCCGCGTGGTACTCTCGCTCACGCCTTCCGGGCGTACCCTCCTGCGCTCCTCGCCCGACATCGCGCAGCTCCGCCTCATCAGCGCCCTGCGCGAGCTTCCTCCGCGCAACCGCCGAACGCTCGCCCAACTCCTCGACCGCGTCGTCCACGCCATGGGCGCCGACTCCGCGCCGACGCTCTTCTTCGAAGAGAGAGGAAGAAAAAAGAAGAAGAAATGACGACGGAGCCAGGCGCTCCCGCGAAGAGGGGCCGGCAGCGTGGCTGCCGGCCCCTCTTCGTTCGACTACGCTGCTCCGTTCAGTTTCCCACGTTGGTGTCCTTCAGCGCCTTGGCGGCATCCAGGTGGCCCTGCAACTTCGGGAGCGCCTGCTGCAGCATCGTGACGAGCTGTGGATTCTTCGCGCTCTGCGCGAAATCGTTCACGTGGTCGATCACATCCTGGTGCGCGCCGACCTGCTTGTCGACGTAGTCCGCATCCCAGTCGGCGCCGGCCTGCTCGTCGGTGAGATCCTTCAGAGCATCCCTGCTATCGCTGCGCAGGTCGCCTATGTCATCATTGCTCGCGGCGGCGTACGCTATCCCGGCCTCGCCGGCCAGCGCCACCGTCTCGTCCAGCATGGTGCCGTGGGCGCTGACCATCTTCTCCGCGAACGCCTTCACCGCGGGGTTGGTGGCCTTCGTACTGGCGAGCTTGCCGGCGGCGATCTCACCAGAGTCGGCGGCCACGAGGTAGGCCACGATGTCGGCATCGGTCCAGTCGCCGTCGAGCGCCGACCCCACGCGGTTGGAGACGGTGTCCATCGCCACCGCACCGGCCGCGGCAGCCGTGTCCACCGCCGAGCCGATCCGGTCCGCTGCACTGTTCGCGGCACTGTCGGCGTCGGCCAGCGCATTGTCGCTGCGCGACGAGCACGCCGCCATCGAGGCGACCACTGCCAGAGCGAGTGCCGCGCTTCCGAGCATGTCGAATCTGCGGGATGATTTCTTCATGGTCATCACAATCCTCCGTTCCGTTTGGATGGTCCGCGCCTCGAGCGCAACGCGGCGGTCGTGTGCACTCGGGCAAGATCCGTACAGCGCCGAACTCCCTCGTACGATTCGTTCGCGCGGACCGCGCAACGTGTCGTTTCGACCGGCTGCTTCGATGTCCAACTACGGCCGTTGGTGACCGGCATCCAGGCGTCACAGTGACACCGATCACACTCTCGATTCGATCGCGGATCATCGCAGAATAATTCGTCGGCAATTCGATTCCGCATCGCGGATGGGTGCGGACTTTGCACCTGTACCCGCGACGTATCCCGCTGCCCCGCAGCGGACATGATTCGCCGCAGATCCGCGATGAACAGGAGGGAAATGATGAGGTTCAAGCTCACGACCATCGGCGCGCTCGCACTGATCCCGTCGCTCGCACTGGCACAGCAGACCACGAGCGACACGACCAACCGCGACACCACGTACACGACTTCGGACACCACGTACACCACGTCCGAAGGACGGCTGGCAACGCCGAGCACCAACCTCGGTCTGACCACCGACCAGGTGAAAGAGCTCCAGAAAGCCATCAACGACAACGGCTGTCACGCCGGTGAAGTGACGGGTACGGTGGATGACGCCACGCGCGAAGGCATACAGTGCATCCGCGAGGCCAGAGGCATCGAGGGTACCGACATCAACGAAGTTCTGACGGCCCTCGGCCTGCCCTTCACGGCCAGCACCGATGAGCAGAATGCGATGAGTGATTCGATGGCGAACGACACCACCGACTCCACGCTCAGGTCCGACACTACTTTCCAGACGGACTCCGGCATTCTGCAGCAGGACACGAGCACCGTGACTGACACGACCATGATGTACGACACCACGACGGTGCCGGACACCACGATGCAGCGTGATACCACCATGTTCCAGCGCGACACGACCATGTTCCAGCGCGACACCAGCACGTTCCAGCGCGACACCACGTCGTCGATGCAGATGACTCCGCCCGACACGAGCGGGACGTCCTTCGAGCTGTAACGCTCGCGCGTGATCCCACTCGCCGGGCCCCGCTGCCCGGGACCCGAACGAAGATCCCCGGATGACGGCCACCGTCGTCCGGGGTCTTCTTTTGTACATCCCGCCTGTAGATTCACGACATACACGGACCCGGAGACGACTCAATGCGCCTGCGCTTCGCGGCGGCCCTGGTGCTGGCCGCGGCCACGTTGTCCGCACCGGCCGAGGCCCAGCAGAAACGACGCTTCGCGAACCTCGACAGTGCCATATTCGCGAGCGGCCAGCTCGCCGGCGGCTCCGGCCCGCAGGATGTGAACTGGATCGAGCGGGGAGCGCGCTTCTCGTACACGAGCACGGACCCCGCCACCGGCGAGGAGGCCATCCGCGCTCTCGACCCCGCCACCGGACGCGATACACTCCTCTTCAGCGCGCGCGGACTCACCTTTCCGGGAACCGACGAGCCCTTCACGTACCGGTCGTTTCAGTGGGCGCACGACTCCCGGCACCTGATCTTCCAGACCAGGTTCCGGAGCATCTACCGCAACTCGGGAACCGCCGACTACTACGTCTACTCGCTCGGCGACCGTTCGCTTCAGCTCGCCGCCCGCGGCGCGCGCAGCGCCGACCTCTCGCCCGATGGCTCCATGCTCGGCTACGAGCGGGATGGCGACATGTACGTGCAGACGCTGGCCACGCGCCAGGAGAAGCGACTCACCAGCGACGCCGGAGAGCACGTATACAACGGCCACTTCGACTGGGTGTACGAAGAGGAGTTCGGACTCCCGCAAGCGTGGAACTGGTCGCCCGACAGCCGCTTCATCGCGTTCTGGCAGACCGACGACCGCGCCGAGCCGGTGGTACAGCTTACCGACTACTCCGGACGGCACCCGGACTGGGAACGGATCCGCATTCCGCAGCCGGGCGACTCCAACGCCACGGTGCGCATCGGCGTGGTCGATGTGAAGAACGGAACGCGAACCTGGCTCGACACGGGCGAGAAGAACGAGTTCTACATCCCGCGCATCTACTGGACCAGCCGTCCCGATACGCTCGCCGTCGTCACGCTGAACCGTCCGCAGAACGAGATGAAGCTCTTCTTCTTCGACGTGCACAGCGGCGGCCGGCGGCTCGTCATGACCGAGAAGTCGGACACGTGGATCGACGTGTACGACTTCTACGCCGGGATCCTCGACATGCTCTCCTTTCCCGAGGGGTCGCACGAGTTCTTCTGGATCTCCGACCGCGACGGGTGGCAGCACATCTACCGCTACGACTACTCGGGGAAGCTCATCGACCAGGTGACGAAGGGAGACTGGAGCGTCACGCGGGTCGAGGGAATCGACCCGAAGAGCAGGACCATTTATTACAGCTCCACGCAGGCATCCCCGCTCCAGCGACAGCTCTACTCGATCCGCTTCGACGGCAGCGCGCGACGCCGGATCACGACCACCGCCGGGACGCACTCGGTCGACATGTCGCCGGACACGCGCTACTACATCGATAGCTGGTCGTCCACCGCGCAGCCCACGCAGGTCGAGCTGCGGGCCACCGGGAGCAGCCTGATCCGGAAGCTCGAGGACAACGCCGGCGTGCGGGAGTGGCTGGCGGAGAACGCGTACTCACCTCCGGTGATCTTCGGTTTCACCACGTCCGACTCCGTTCACATCGACGCATCGATGGTGCGTCCGGTGCCCTTCGATTCGACGCACAGATACCCGGTCGTCTTCGCCGTGTACGGTGGGCCCGGATCGCAGCAGGTGTACGACCGCTTCGACACGAGCACCTGGACGCAATGGCTCGCGCAGCAGGGCTACATAGTGGTGGGCGTGAACAACCGCGGCACCAACAACTACGGGCGCACGTTCATGAAGAGCGTCTACCGTCAGCTCGGAAAGTGGGAGAGCCACGACTTCGCCGAGACCGCTCGTCACATGGCGAAGCTCCCGTACGTGGATGCATCGAAGATCGCGATCATGGGAACCAGCTACGGCGGCTACAGCGTGCTTTATACGATGGAGATGTACCCCGACATCTTCACCGTCGGCATCGCCAACTCCGCGGTGGCGGACTGGCGGCTGTACGACACCATCTACACCGAGCGCTACATGGGGCTGCTCGGCGACAACCTGAGCGGCTACGAGCAGAGCTCGGCGGTGGAGAACGCGGCGAAGCTGAGCGGGCGCCTGCTGCTCATCCATTCGATGATGGACGACAACGTCCACCCGCAGAACACCATGCAGCTCCTCACGGCATTCACGAGCGCCGGCAAGGACGTGGACCTGAGGATCTATCCGCCGGGCCGGCACGGCGCGGCGTACGACCTGGCCAGCTATCGGCTCATCCAGCAGGTGAGCGACGAGTTCCTGGCGAAGTGGATGAAGGGGGAGGCGCGGAGCGCCTCGGCGAGGAGGTAGCGACGGGGCCGGGTCTTTGGTGCAGAGGGCCCGTGAGCGACGCTCACGGGCCCTCTGCCCAAATCCAACTGGGGCGGCAGGGGTCGAACCTGCGATCTCCGGATTAACAGTCCGGCGCTTTGCCAGCTCAGCTACGCCCCATCAGACACGAATCCCGGTCGCGCACCCGCGGCCGGGATTCGCCTTCGCATGAGAATCTAGAAGGGTCGGGGCGATGACACCAGCCCGCACGCGTCAGCCGCGAGGGGCGGCGCCTCGCCCGGCCGTGGACGCCAGCGGGACCGGCAGCGTTGCTGCCGCCGGTCAGATGGTCGGGCGCAGCGCGATCCCGCTCCGTGCGTCGCCGTCCTGCCTCTGTCCGTCGCGCAGCGCCACCTGACCGTTGACGACCACCACGCCGATCCCGTCGGGATACTGGAACGGCTGCGCATACGTGGCGCGGTCGATAACCGTGTCGGGGTCGAACACCACCACATCGGCCGCGAAGTCCTTCTTCAACTGGCCGCGATCGGCGAGCTTGAGCCGCGCCGCCGGCGCTCCGGTCATCTTGTGGATGGCCTGCTCCAGCGTCAGCACTTTCTGCTCACGCACGTATCTCCCCAGCACGCGGGGGAAGGTGCCGAGCGAGCGCGGGTGCGGGTGGCCGTCGCGCGCCGGACCTTCGGTGGCGTAGGCACCGCCGTCGCTGCATACCATGCAGAGTGGGTGTGACAGGAAGCGACCCACGTTCTCCTCGCTCATCGCGAAGCCCACCATCCCGACGCTGCCGCGGCTCCGTGTGAGCAGCCCCTCCGCCACGTCGTACGCATCGCGGCCGAGCGACTTCGCGTAGCTGCCCAGGCGCTGCCCCTCGGCGGACTTGTCATCCTCGTTCGACACGCTGGAGATCATGACGTTGTCCCAGCCGCCTATCAGATCGACCTTCGCGAGGACTTCCTTCCGCAACCTCGGGCGCACGTCGGCCTGCGACAGTCGCGTGACGAAGGCGCTGCTGCCGCCATCCTTGCTCCACTTCGGGAAGAGGTTGGAGAGGCCCGTCTGGTAGGCGACGTACGGATAGCGATCGAAGGTCACGTCGAGTCCCTGCTTTCTCGCGTCGGCGATCCGGCGGAAAGCGTCGTCGATCTTGCCCCAGTTGCGCTTCCCCTGCGTCTTGAGGTGCGAGATCTCCAGCGGGCAGCCAGCGCCACGGGCCACCGCGATCGACTCGTCGATGGACTTCAATACGCGGTCATCCTCGTTGCGCATGTGCGTGGCGTACGGCAGTCCGCGTTTCGCGAGCGGCTTGCAGATCGCGATCAGCTCATCGAGCGGCGCGAACATCCCCGGCGTGTACTCCAGCCCCGAGCTCGCGCCGCACGCGCCGGAGGCGAGCGACGTCTCCACCAGAGCGGTCATGCGGGCCAGCTCTTCAGGGGTGGCCGGACGGTCATCGTCGCCGACCACCACGTGTCGCACGGTGCCCAACCCCACCATACTCGCCACGTTGACGGCGCTCGGCAGCCGGTCGATCGCGTCGAGCACGTCACCCACCACGCGGTACGGAGGTCTGCCGCCATCGCCGCCGGAAGAGCTCGCGCTCGCCGATTCCACCCGGCGCGGCGCGCGCGACGAGCCGTCCTGGCCCACGATCACCGTGGTGATTCCCTCTCTCACGACCGACTCCACACGCGGGTCCTCGAACATCGATCCGTCCGCATGCGAGTGGATGTCGATGAAGCCGGGCGCCACGGCCAACCCGCGCGCATCGATCACCAGACGGGCATCGCTCCCGAGCGAGCGTCCCACGGCGGCGATCCTGCCGCCGGTAATGGCGACGTCCGCCATCGCCGGACCGGCGAGCGTACCGTCGAAGACGGTACCGTTGCGGATGAGAATGTCGTAGCTCTTGCGGCCTGGTAGATGGATGGCCGGTGCCCGGCCCGCCAGAACCAGCGCACAGAGGGCGCCCGACTCGCCGAGGAATCTGCGACGCGTGATAGGGGTGGAAGGACGTTGCTTCATCGCTGCGCCTGTCTGGTGCCGTTGGGTTGGGAACGATTGGACGGGGATGCGAAGACGGGGGCCGGGGCGTGAAGAAGGCCGCTACCGCTATGATCTAGCACGTTGTGCGCGCTCTGGCGAGGGCCGGGGCCGTAGAGCCGCCCGTGCGCCCGTTGCGTGCGCCGCCTGACCGTGCCCGCATCGATCGGGGGCCGGAAACTTGCGCGGAGCATCCAGTGCATGGCATTCAGAGGTCTCTTCCGGCGCCGCGAACGCGCCGGAAAGCAGGCAGGGAGGTATGACAATGGCCACGATTCAGAGCGGCACCACCACGGCCGGGCTCACCAGGTGGGAGCTCGACCCAGCCCACACGGTGGTGGAATTCTCCGCCAAGCACATGATGATCACTACCGTGAAGGGACGCTTCTCCGAAGTATCGGGCAGGATCGAAGCAGACGAGGCCCATCCGGACAGATCCAGAGTCGAGGCATCCATGGATGCCGCCAGCATAGACACCCGCAACGAACAGCGTGACGCACATCTGCGCTCGGCGGATTTCCTCGACGTGGAGAACGAACCAGCCATCACCTTCAGAAGCAAGCGCGTGAGTGGCGCGGCCGGGAAGGCCGGCGATGAGTTCGAGGTGGTGGGAGATCTCACCATCCGTGGTACCACGAAGGAAGTCGTTCTCAGCGCGACCTACGAAGGGAAGATCAGGGATCTCGAAGGAAAGGAGCGCGCCGGCTTCAGCGCCAGGACGAAGATAGACCGCCGCGACTTCGGCCTCGTCTGGAACCAGGCACTCGAGGCCGGCGGCCTGCTAGTGGGCAACGAGATCTCGATCGCGATCGAGGCGGAGGCCGTGCAGGCCTGACGGCCGAGGTTACTCCGGTGAGAGCAGACTCGGGTCATCCTCGCGGGCGAGAGGGAGCGCCCCGCCCTTCGCCGCGTGCCCCGAACCCCACGCTCGCCCCACGTCGCAGATGCGGCGTTTCCTGTAGCCGCAGCGCTCGCACTTCTTCCCCGCCGTAGTGGAGTAGTCGCGGGCCGCTATACGTCCGATCATCTCCGCGGCCCACGCCTCCACCCCGCACCCGGCCGGATCGAAGGCCCATTCGTGTAAGCGTGGTCCGGTGAGAAAGAGGAGCGCGCAGCGCGACACATCGCCGGCCCCCGAGCGCGAGAGCGCGAATGCATAGAGCTCGAGCTGCCTGGTGTAGTGGGCCACCAGCTCTTCGAAGCGTCCCGGATGCGCGATGCCATTGGACTTGTAGTCCACCACGGTCCAGCTCCCATCGCTCCCCTGGATCGCGAGGTCCATCACGCCCTCCACGAGAACGCCGCCCGCCTCGAGCGCGAAGGGCCATTCCCGTTCCACGCGCCGCGCGCCCCTGATGCGCTCGCCCAGCGGTCCCGTGAGCACGGGCTCCAGCATTCGCGCCAGCGCCGGTCGACGTCCCTCGGGCTGCTCGCCGAGCAGCCGTCCGACTTCCCGGGCTACGTCGTCGGTACCGAAATCGGCGCGCTCCAGCAGCGAATGGACGATGGTGCCGAGCTCCACCGGCGTGAGCGCGGCATCGTCATCCGGCCGCTTCGCCGCATCGCGTCGCGTATGCTCATCGATGTCGAGCACGTGCGAGTAGCGATACACTCGCGGACAACGGTTGAACGCGAGCAGCTCGGTCACCTTCACGGTGAGCGGGAGCGCCGACGCGATGAGTGCCGGCGGATCGGCAGGCGGCTTCGCCAGGACCGCCGGTGCCAGCTCGGCGGCCAGAGTCTCGCCTCCCTCGAACTGCGTGACGGGTGCCGCCGCGCCGTTCACGAAAGCCACCGATGTGATCAGCGTTCCGCAGTCGTGTTCGCCCGGCGTGGAGAGCGCGTTGTCGGTGTGCTCCACCAGAAAGTCGAGCGGCGTTCTGAAGCGACTCTTCCACTCCGGCAGGCGGCCCTCCCGTCTGATGCACCCCGATAGCACGAGCCGTTCGCGCGCACGAGTGAGCGCCACGTACAGCAGGCGGCGCTCTTCGCCTTCCTGGCGCTCGGAGAGCTCGTTCTCGAATCCGATCACCGAGAGCGGCTTCCTCTTCTCGCCGTTCTCGTCCAGCGCATCGCAGAGCAGCGCGCCGTGTCGCGGACTGAAGTCATCCATCCCGCCCTTCGAGCCCATCTCGAGGCTCGGAAGGCACACGATCGGCCACTCCAGACCCTTGGCCTGGTGGATGGTGGTGAGCACCACCACATCATCGTTGGGCCCCACGAGCGGTGCGGTTGCCTCGCTCCGCATCAGCTCCCGCGCGCGCAGCAGCTCGTGGTAGCCCTCCGTTACCGTGAGCGCGCCCAGCTCGCGCAGCCGGGCGCGGAGCTTGGCAAGATTGGCGAGCATCGCGGGACCGTCGTCGTGCGCGGCGAGCGCCGCTTCGTAGCGGAAGACGCGGATCGCCTCGTCCAGCGCGTCGGCGGCGCTCATGGAGCGCGTGCGGGCGCGCAGCCGCTCGAACTTCCTCCGGAAGCGCGGCAGGCCTCTCCCCCGGCGCAACTCGCTATACAGAGCGGGCGGTTCGCCGGGCCGTGCCCCGGACTCCCGGATCCGCCAGAGCCGATCGTCGCTCGCACCCACGAACGGCGAACGGAGTACGGTCGCGAAGGCGAGGTCGTCGAGCGGCTGCGCGAGCGCCCGCAGCATCATGATGCAATCGAGGACCTCGGCGCGCTCGAAGAAGCCGCGCCCGGCGGCGGTAACGTACGGTACGCCGCGCTCGGCGAGCGCGCGCTCGAAGTGCGGAATCGGCGTGCGGCTGCGGAACAGGAGCGCCACGTGCCGCGGGCGCAGCGCGCTCTCCAGCCTGGTGTCCGGATCGATGACCCGAGTGCCGGAGCGCAGCAGGCGAACCAGCTCCTCGGCCACCGCGTCCGCCTCGCGAGCGCGCGCATCGGCTATCGAGTCGACCACGGGCTCGTCGTCTCCCTCCGACGCGCGCTCCTGCACCGAGTAGATCGCGCTCACCGCCGGCACGGAAAGCGCCGCAGCACCGTAGCAGGCGGCGCGTGCCTCCATCGCGATGAAGCTCTCGCCGAGCAGCGCCGGGCCGAGCCCGTTCACGAACGAGATGATCTCCGGGCGGCTGCGAAAGTTCTCAGGGAACTCGAGCCGCTGGCCATCGGGCGTCCGCGCCACCACGCCGGCGAAGACGTCCGGGTTGGCACCGCGGAACTCGTAGATCGCCTGTCTGGGATCTCCGACGATGAACAGCGATTCGCCGCCCTCGTGCAGGCGCGCGACGATGTCGTACTGGAGCTCGTCGGTGTCCTGCGCCTCGTCGAGGAGAATGTGCCGCAGGCGCTCCACGTAGCCGCGGCGTATGCCTTCGTTGGTGGCGAGCAGCTCGCGAAGGCGCTCCTGGAGATCGTGAAAGTCGAGGGCTCCGATCCGCTGCTTGTGCGCCGCGTAGCTCGCATCGATGTCGCGGGCGGCGGAATAGACGGCGCGTTTGAGAGGCACGAGCTCGCGCTCCAGACGCTCCTGTACATCCCAATCCACCGAGTGCACGAGATGCGTGAGCTCCTTCACCTGCCCCAGGAGCTGCTTCACGGGCCCGCGATCGTCGGCGTGGATCTGCGAGGTGAATCCGGTGGCGCCGAGTATGTCCATCGCGCCGGCGAACGACCGTGTGCCGATGCAAGTCTCGGCCGTGGCGATGTAGTCCTGACACTGCTCGAACATTTTCTTCCGACTCCGGAAACGCGCCTGGCTCAGAAGCGGAACCAGCTCCTCCAGACACCGGAGCGCGCGATGCTCGCAAGCGTTCGCGTACTCCCGAGCGCACTCGAGCGCGCCGCTCACGCACGCGTCGTCGGAGAGCAGCAGAAGTTCCGCCTCGCGCGATGCGGCCGCCGATCCCTCGCGCATCAGTCGCGCCACCTCGCGCACCAGCGCGAACACCTTCCACCGGCCCGCGCCGAGCCTTCCCAGCCGCCGCGCGAAGCCACGGAGATCCTCGCGCGAGTACATCTGCCGGAGCGCGTCTTCCACGAAGAGGGCCTGATCGTATTCGGTGAGCACGGCGAACCCGGGATCGATCCGCGCCGCGAGCGGGCGTTCACGGAGCACGCGCTCGGCGAAGCCGTGGATGGTGGAGATGTAGGCGGCCTCCGTCTTCCGGCGCAGCTCTATCTCGCCCAGCTCCTCCAGCTTGCGCACCGCCCTCTCCTTCATCTCCACCGCCGCCTTGCGCGTGAAGGTGATGGCCAGAACGTGATCGGGGCCCACCGACGGATCGCGCGCGAGTTTCACGAAGCGATCGACGAGCACGGAGGTCTTGCCGGCGCCCGCGCCGGCGATCACCGTGAGATCGTGGGCGAGATCTTCGACGGCGCGGTCTCGCGCTGCCGTCGACTCATGCCTCCGCAAACTCGCCTCCGTCGCTGCCTGCGCCGCCGAAGGCGCCTATGCGGCACACGGGCCGCAGATCGCAGAACGCGCAGTCGCCTCCGCGCGGCCGCACCTCGAGCTCGCCAGTCGCGAAGCGGGCCACCTGGCCGCGCAGCGCATCCATGCGCACCTGGATGTACGAGTCGAACTTCTCGTCCGAGAGCCGCTTCACCTCCCGCTCCGCGCCGGGCGCGAAGATCTCCGCGAACTCTTCGCGAACCACTCCGTACCGCCTTCCATCGCCCAGGCCGAGGTAGAATGCACCCACCGGCTCCACCCCGATGAGCGGCAGAACCGCGCAGTAGATGGGGAGCTGGAAGTCCGCCATGTCGTTCATCTGGTTCCAGTACGAGGCTCCCTTACCCGACTTGTAGTCGATGGCGACACCGAAGCGTCTCCCGTGGCGCTCCACCACATCCACCCGGTCTATGGATCCACGGAGCAGAGTGCGGTCGATGGGAGCCCCGGGCGGGAGGTCGAGTGTGAAACCGTCGATCGCCGGCTCTACGTCTCCATCGCCGTCTTCGGCCATGCGACGACCGAAAGGAAGCTCGAAGTGCGTGGCCAGCACGCCGGACGCCTCGAGATACGCGCGCTCCGCTGCGGCGAGCTCGCGCAGTTGCGTCGCGAGCACCTCGCGCTCGAACTCCGCCTTCGGCTCCTCGCGCAGCACTTCGAGCACTCTGACATCCCACTGGGCACGAAGCAGCGGTTCCACCAGCCCCGGATCGAAGCCCCCGCGCCCCAGTTCGGCGAGGACGGCGTGCAGCACGTTGCCGATCACCAGGGCATCCACCTCGGGCGCGCGAAGCCGCTCGATGCCGAGTCGGTGCGAGCCGAAGTGTTCGTACAGGCAGTGCGCGATCAGCTTCGCCTGGCTGGCCGACATGACCCGGGCGAGCTCCCTGGTTTCGCCGCGCGCCGCCCCACGAAGGTGGATGACCTGGGGCGCGTGGCGCCGCCCTTCGTACGAGCGGAGCTCGCCCCGGGCGAGCTTCGAGAGCAGCGTCCGCACAGGCACGATCTCGCCGCCCAGCGTACGAGCCGGCCGATGTCGTGCGAGGTACGTGGCGCGCGTCACGCGCTCGTCGCGCGTGGCGGCGATGGAGAGCGGCCAGGTGACGTCCCCCGCGCCGCGAATCTCGCCCGCCACCCTCCCCTCCTTCATGAGGCCAAGGTCCTCGAGGTAGAACGACGGGAGCAGCGGGTCGCCGTCCTGGTCCGCGGACGGGAAGGAGATGGTGAGCGTCTCGCGCGCGGCGCGCACCACCCGCTCGCGACGCTCGTGCTCGTGCGCCACGCGGCGCTCCGCCAACGGAAAGATCGCTCCCAGCTCGTTGAGCCGGGCCTTCGTGCGCTCGGTGAGAAAGGGATCCTCCCGCGATCGACGCGGCACCAGCCCGTCGCGCCACCCCACCGCGAACACGTGCACGGCGGCGGGCAGGCCAGCGCCGACCACCGTGAGGCGGATGCCGTCCATCGGCTTCGCGTCCGCGGCGACGTGCGCGCCGGAGAGCAGCTCCCGCAGCTCGGCGAGCCAGCTACGCGCAGGGAGACGCGTCCTCCCGGCCAGTCGCAGCGCCGTTCCGAGCTCGTCGAGCGCGCCCTCGAGCGCGCTCCACCCCTGCTGGTCGATACGTACGACGTCGTAACAGCCGGCGTCGATATTCGCTTCGCGCCCGTTGCGAAGGAAGCGATGCTCCGTGGCGAGATCCACTATGGTTCCCGCGAGCTCCCGGTGCGAGCGCTCCCCGCCGAGCCTCGCCATCATCATCGGCACGGCATCCGCCAACAGGCGGAAGCTTCTCCCCGCACCATCGCCGAAGCGCCGCCACGATTCCATCGCGCCGAGCGCCCTTCTGGTGAGCTCCCGCGCGATGAGATCGTGCTGGTCGAGCGAGAGACCCACGTACGGAGTGGCGAGGAGGGCGAGTCCGCGTTCCGCACGGTCGTCGCCCGGAGCGGCGAGCAGCTCGAGGGCGGCGAGCAGCGCCCGAACGAGCGGCACTTCGAGGAGTGGCACGCGGCGCCTGCCCGCCACGGGGACGCCGAGCCTGGTGCAGGCGTCGTGGAGGAGAGCCACGTAATTGGAGCGCGGCGCCGCGGCGAGAATGTCTCCGGGACGAAGCGCCCGCCGCTCACCGCTCTCCGGATCGCACACGGTGCCGCCGCCGCGCAGCCGGGAGAGAATCTCACGTGCCACGAGCTCCACTTCGTCGTGGATACCGGCACCTCCAATGACGCGGCGTTCGACACGCGGCCATGCGGCGGCGGCCGCGCGTTCGACGACGAAGCCGAGCTCTGCGAGCCGCGCCGTCGTAGCGGAACCCGCATCGCCATCGGGAAGAAGCGCGGAGACGCCGGCGTGGCAGGTGGGCGCCGCCGCGATCGCCGCCGCATAGAGGTCGTAGCCGGCACGATGCGGCAGAGCCGGGTCGTCGAGCACCAGCGGTACCGCCGGCACTCCTCGCTCGAGCAGGCGGTCGATCCTGCTGGTGGCGTCGTGCAGCCCCAGTTCCGCGCGACGCTGTTCGTATCGCCGAAAGGCATCCGCGGCTCGCAGGTCGCCGCCGGCCTCCCTGTACGAGTCTGGCGCGACGCGGTTCAGGCGGAGCTCGCGGAAGAGCCGCGTGAGCGCGCGCACCGCGCCGGCGGGCGCCGCCACTCCCGGATCATCGAAGAGCGGAACCCGCGCCGCGCGCGCGGCCTCCTCCACCAGCAGTCGCTCGAGCGCAGCGGAAACGAGTCGCGGCTCCGCGAGCCCGGCGCGCGCCTCGAGAGAGGGGAGGAAGCGCGAGGGCGATGCGGCGCGCAGGCCGAGCATCGTGCCACCGCTGGCCGCGGCCAGCGCCCGAACCGCGCGACGCCGCGCGCCCGCCGACGGCGCCACGAACAGCGCACCGGGCGCCGAGTGCTCGCGACACCACGCGGCCACCACGGCCGGATCATCGTGGACGAAGAGGGCTCGCTCGGCGATGCGCTGGGGGAGATGCGGGACGGCGGGATCGGACGGTGGAGATGGCGGCATCGCGACTCGGGAAGGCGGGTGGGCACATGCGTCGGCCCATGAGACACGATATCGCGGAAGTCGGACAATAGGAATCCCTTCCGCCTTGCCGCGCCGAATGGCGTCCGGTTAACCTTCGCGACCCTCGCGGTGCACGTCCGCGGTCGCGCTGATGCCGCCACGCTCGCCACCGCCCTCCTTCGGACTGCCGAGAGATGACTGACAGCCCAAGGCAAGAACCGACGCTCGTGCAGGCGCTCATCCCGGTAGGCGTTCTCGTCGCACTACTCGCCGGGTCGGTGTACCTCTTCGGCGATGCTTCCTCGAGCGGCGCGAGCCAGATCGCGCTGATGCTCAGCGCCGCGGTGGCCGCGGTAGTGGGGCTGCGCAACGGCTATCGCTGGAGCGAGATAGAGCGCGGGATGGTGCACAGCATCTCGCTCGCGATGGGCGCCATCCTCATCCTGCTGGTAGTCGGGTCGGTGATAGGTACGTGGATACTGGGCGGCGTGGTGCCGACCATGATCTACTACGGGCTCGAGATCCTTAATCCCACCGTGTTCTACGCGGCGGCGTGCCTGATATGCGCGCTCGTGGCGGTGGCCACCGGGAGCTCGTGGACCACCGCGGGCACCGTCGGCGTGGCGCTCGTGGGGATCGCCGCCGCGCAGAATCTGCATCTCGGTCTCGCCGCCGGCGCAATCATCTCCGGCGCCTATTTCGGCGACAAGATCTCGCCGCTCTCCGACACCACCAATCTCGCGCCCGCGGTCGCGGGGACGGATCTCTTCACCCACATCCGCCACATGATGTGGACCACGATCCCGAGCCTGGTGCTGGCGCTCATCCTCTTCGCCATCGCGGGCCTCCTCCTCCCCGCGCCCACCGACGCGGCGGAGCTCGAAGGGATCGCCGCGTCGCTCAGCGAACGCTTCGCGGTGGGGCCTCACATGCTCCTCCCCGCGCTGCTCGTCATAGCGCTCGTGGTGATGAAGACGCCGGCGCTTCCAGCGCTGCTCATAGGCGCGCTGACCGGCTGCGTGTTCGCCGTGATCTTCCAGCAGCCCGCCGTACTCGCGCTTGTGGGCGAGAGCGATCTTCCGAAGTGGGCGGTGCTGCTCGAGGGATCGTGGACCGCGCTCTTCGACGGCTACAAACTGGAGTCCGGCAACGCCGCGCTCGACGAGCTTCTCACGCGCGGCGGGATGTCGAGCATGCTCTCCACCGTCTGGCTGATCCTCTCGGCGATGATGTTCGGCGGCGCCATGGAGATCGCGGGCCTCCTGCAGAAGATCGCCGCCACGATACTGGGGGCAGTGCGCGGCGCGGGGAGCCTCATCGCCGCTACCCTCCTCACCGCGTTCGCCGGCAACGTGATCGCCTCCGACCAGTACATGGCGATCGTTCTGCCCGGGAGGATGTTCCGACTCGAATACGCACGACGCGGGCTGCACCCCAAGAATCTCTCGCGCTCGCTCGAGGACGCCGGAACGCTCACGTCCGCTCTTATCCCCTGGAATACCTGCGGCGCCTTCATGGCCCAGACACTCGGCGTCGCCACGCTGGCCTACGCCCCCTTCGCCTTTTTCAACCTCATCAATCCGCTGATCGCCGCGATCTACGGCTTCACCGGCTTCACCATCGCGCGAATGGATGAGAAAGACAAAGAGGAAGAGCTGGAGGTAGCGCTGGCCGGGTAGCAGCGGAGCCCCGCTCTCTCGGGGCCTGAGCATGGAGCGTGTGTCGTTCCCGCTTCCTGCTGCCCGCTCCCCCCTTCCCCTTGCGTGCCGATGGGAAGCATCGTATCGTGAGCCAGCACCTCACACGGCGGATACGATGGAAGATCTGGACGTCGGCCTCATGCGCGGCACACTCGACCTGCTCATCCTCAAGGCGGTGAGCTGGGGCCCGCGCCACGGTTATGCGATCGCGGAGTGGATCGAGCAGGTGTCCGGCTCGGTGCTGCTCGTCGGCGAGGGGACGCTCTACCCGGCCCTGCACCGGCTGGAGAAGCAGGGTCTGCTCCAGGCCGAGTGGGGGCTCTCGGAAAACAATCGCCAGGCGAAGTACTACCGGTTGAGCAGCGACGGCCGGCGCCGGCTGCGGGTGGGCACCTCGTCGTGGCGCGACTTCGTGGAAGCGGCCGGGAGAGCGCTGGGCGCTACCGGGCCGGCCACGGCATGACGTCCGATCCCCGACACGACTCCGGCGATCCGCGAGATCGCCGGCCGCGGGCCTTTCGCATCGAGAGCGGTGCCGGGCGCGTGGAGCGCGACGTGGACGAGGAGATCCGCTTCCACGTGGAGATGCGCGCGAGGCGGCTCGAGGCATCGGGGCTCGAGCCCGCCGCCGCGCGCGCCCAGGCTCTCAGGCGCTTCGGCGACATCTCCCGGGTCCGCGACGAATGCCTCACAATCGACCACCAGCGGGAGCGAGCCATGCAGCGCGCCAACCATCTCGAAGAGCTCGCGCGGGATGCGGGCTATGCCGTCCGGACCCTTCTCGAGAACAGGAGCTTCACGGTCGTAGTCCTGCTCATCCTGGCGCTCGGCATCGGAGCGAACACCGCGATGTTCACGTTCGTGGATGCGTTGCTCCTCCGAGCTCTTCCCGTGCCGCAAGCCGAACAGCTCGTGACGATCGGCGATCCGACGCGTACGGGATCGCTGTCGCAGGGATCGCCGCGGGTCGATCTCGCCTCGTTTCCGCTCTACGCCGACCTGCGTGCACAGAACCAGTCGCTGAGCGGCGTGTACGCGTCGGGTCGCACGGGCCGGCTCGATGCGCTGATCGACCGGGACAGTACGGGCAGCGCGCGGACGGCGGCCGAGGCGGAGCATCCTCATGGACGATTCGTCTCGGGAAACTACTTCTCGGTATTGCAGCTCAACGCTTCGCTCGGACGCACCTTCGCTGCAGATGAAGATCGAGTGCCAGGCGATGATCCGGTCGTGGTGATCAGCCACGACTACTGGCGCCGCCGCTTCGCCAGCGATCGCTCGGCGGTCGGTCGCACGATAGTGGTGAACGGCACGCCGCTGACGATCATAGGAGTGGGTCCGGTCGGATTCACCGGCGACATCGTGGGTCAGCCGATCGAGATGTGGATCCCGCTCATGATGCAGCCATCCGTGATGCCGCACACCGAGTGGATGGATGACAGGACGGTCAATTGGCTGCTCATGATGGGACGTCTGAGGCCCGGCGTCTCGCTGGAGCAGGCGCGCGGTGACATCACCGCGGTGATCGAGCGATCGCTGCTCACCAACGCCACGGGCGAACTGCGCGGCAGCGTCGAGCGGGAGCTGAAGGAGGAGGCCGTTCAGGTGGCATCCGGCGCGCGCGGCTTCTCGTACTACCGAAGCTCGTACGCCGCATCGCTCCTCACGCTCATGGCGGCCGTGGCGCTCGTCCTGCTGATCGCGTGCGCCAACATCGCGAACCTCCTTCTGGCTCGCGCATCCGCTCGTGGCCGGGAGATGAGCGTACGCATGGCGCTCGGCGCGGGACGACTGCGACTGGTACAGCAGCTCCTCACCGAGAGCGTGATCCTCGCCGTGGCGGGTGGTGCGCTGGGACTTCTCGTGGCCTACTGGGGAAGCACGGGACTTCTGCATCTCGCCGGCGGCACCAGTCCCATCCCGCTCGAGGCGCAGCTCGATGGTCGTGTGCTCCTCTTCGCCGCGCTCCTCTCGCTCATCACCGCCGTGTTCTTCGGACTCGTCCCCGCGGTGCGCGCCACCCGCGTGGAGCTGGCCACCGCGCTGCGCGCGCAGGGGCGCGGAGTGGCGGGGACGCAGGGGCGGCCGGGGAAGCTCGCGCTCGGAAAGCTGCTCGTGGTGACGCAGGTTGCGCTCTCGCTGCTGCTGCTCGTAGGCACGGGTATGCTGGTTCGCAGCATGCAGAAGCTGCAGGGCGCCGAGCTCGGGCTGGCGCGCGACGAACTGGTGATCGCCGACGTGGATGCTCAGCGCGCAGGCTACGAGGGCCCGCGGCTCGTCGCACTCATACGCGACATCGTCGCGCGGATCGAGCGCGTACCCGGAGTGAGCGTCGTTTCCTACTCCGAGAACGGCATCTTCAGCGGTACCGAGTCGGGAACCACGCTCCAGGTGGAGGGCTACACCGCGCGCGCCGACAGCGATACCGTAGTGGCGTACGACGACGTCGGACCCGCCTATTTCCGTGCGATCGGTGCGCACATGATGCAGGGGCGCGACTTCGAGCCGCGCGACAACGAGACCGGAGCGAAGGTGGCGGTGATCAACACGACCGCAGCACGCTTCTTCTTCCCGAACGGAGACGCGATCGGGCGCCATCTCATCACCGACAGCACGGCTCGCGAGATCGTCGGCGTGGTGGCAGACGTGGAGGAGCAGGGTGTACGCCAGCCGCCGTCGCGGCGGGTGTACTTCCCCATGGTGCAACTGGATGACGTGCCCGGCAGATTCAGGCTCGAGATCCGCGCAACTGGCGATCCCGCGCGACTCGTCGTGCCTGTCAGGCGGGCGCTGCACGCCGCCGACGCATCGCTCGTCATACTGAGTGTCGACCCGCTGAACGAGCTCATAGGAGACTCGATCAGCCGGGACCGGATGGTGGCGCAGGTAGTGACTTTGTTCGGCGCGCTGGCACTGATGCTGGCGGCGCTCGGTCTCTACGGCGTGATGGCGTACGCCACCATACGTCGCACGAGCGAATTCGGTCTGCGTATGGCGCTCGGCGCGAGGCCGGGCGACGTGACCCGACTGATGCTTCGCGAGGCACTGCTGCTCACCATGGGAGGCATCCTCATCGGACTGCCCGCAGCGATCCTGGTGACGAGGCTGCTGGCGAGTCAACTCTACGAAGTGGCGGCGCTCGACGTGCCATCCATCGTCATAGCCATCGTTGTGCTGGCGGTGAGCGCAGCCGCCGCTGGGCTTCTCCCTGCGATACGCGCATCGCGGGTGCCGCCGCTGGATGCATTGAGGGCGGAGTGATGTAAGAAGAAAGCAGACGGCAGAAAGCAGAAAGCAGGAGCCACATCGACTCGCCGTCAGCCCCGCTGAAACAGGGATCCAGCTTTGGCAGACCAACACGGATCCCCGCTTCCGCGGGGCTGACCTCACTCTTTAACACCCAGGGGACACTTCTATTGGTGTAAGACAGGGGACATTTCTAATGGTGCTTGACAACGACCAAGGGGGCTATTGACAAATCATCCCCTCTCGTTGTAGACTCGTCGCCTTGGGAGTCGCGTCCCGATGTTCATGAGTCGACCGTTTCTGCACGCCTCGCGTGCGGAATGCGGCGACACACCCGAAGCGCATGGCGCACGGGAGATCATCGGCGACGCGATTTTGCGTTTCAGAAGCTGGAAGCAGGCATGACCTCGTTCGGAGCAGCCATTTCTCGATGACCACATTCACGATTCCCCACATCACGGCCTCACTGCTCTCTGGCGGTTGCCAGAGCTCGGCGCGGCATGACGTGCCGTACGGCGCGCGTGGGGAAGACGTGTGCGGATTCGAGAAGGGTATCGCACGGGGATGGGAACTCCGCGCGAAGAGTAGCAGGCGGGATGCGCGCGATTATCGCGGCGTTCCAGCGTTTGCGGTGGAAATCGGCAGCGCGAGCTCGAGTGAGCTCGGCGATCGACTGCAGTCAGGAAGATTCGGTGCATGGTTGGATGCAGGGAGGCGCACTCCGTAGAGTGCGACGAGCTGTTTCCGGATCCGGGAGCGATATGAACGCCCCGCCTGCGCCGAGTGCCAGGTGGGGCGTTCGTGTTTCATGCGCCCCGTACAAACCGCTTTTTGACAAGTGATGGTCCGGGAAGGAAGCAGCAACATGCAGTAATGCAGGAGGCAGTACCTGCGAGGTGACCGTCGACGGCCGGCGGAGCGTGGCGCGCGAGCTTTTGGACAACGCGACTCCCATTGCTCGGTCATGCGATTCTGCTCTCGTCGCGCCGGCGGCGGGCATCTCACGACTGGGGCTATAGCTCAACTGGCCAGAGCATCCGGCTGTCGACCGGAAGGTTGCGAGTTCGATTCTCGCTGGTCCCGTTAACTCGGGAGGTTGCGTGAGTGGCTGAAACGAGCCGGCCGTAACCCGGCTGCCCGTGAGGGCCGCGGTGGTTCGAATCCATCACCTCCCATACACACCGTCGTAGCTCAGTGGATCAGAGCACCTGGTTACGACCCAGGGGGTCGCGTGT
>CAZTTY010000007.1:83178-97378 GCA_964616815.1 uncultured Gemmatimonadaceae bacterium
ACCGTCGTAGCTCAGTGGATCAGAGCACCTGGTTACGACCCAGGGGGTCGCGTGTTCGAGTCACGCCGACGGTATGGTGAGCAGCTCAGGTTCACTAGGGGGTGGTGTAAGCAGCTCGGCACAAGGGGTTGTGGACCCCTGAGAGCGGGTTCGAGACCCGTCCCCCTGATGCCGTTAATGGAGGGTGTCGTAGCTCAGTTGGTAGAGCTCGAGAAATCCCCTCGCCGTACACTTGCCCGGCCCGGCCGGGCCGAAGGCACGAGGGTTATCTAATCTCGCTGTCGCCGGTTCGAGTCCGGCCGGCATTCTCCAATTCCTTGTTCCACGCGGGCCGCACCGACTCGGTTATCCCACATCTCCACCCTAGCACACGACACGGGAGGCCAGGGGCCGAGTTGGACAACTCATCCGCGAGGCACATCGCACTAGGCGCGGGTCGCCGCTGCTGGGTTACTGTGAACTCTCACAAAGAGATTCCCCGGTCGTTCGGGGAGACCCAACGGCAATTCTTCATCCGCGCAACTCCGTAGACGCGCAACTAATCCATAAACCACTCGACCACAGGAGGGCGAGCAATGATCGACTTCACTCAGCATTTCGCGACTCGCCTCCGGCGCCTCGTCACGCCGCAGGCCGAGCCGATACCGGGCACCGCGCAGGTGCCGAACTCCGCTGGCGGATTCACCTGGGCGGTGGACCGCTGGACGCGGCTCGACCGCTTCCTCGTCCTCGGGAGCGAGGGTGGAACGTTCTACGTGGGAGAGCGCGAGCTCACCCGCGAGAACGCGACAGCCGCGATAGAGTGCGTGGCCGAGGATGGCGTCCGGGTAGTGAACCGCGTGGTCGAGATCAGCCAGAGCGGCCGTGCACCGAAGAACGATCCGGCGCTATTCGTACTTGCTCTCGCCGCTGCATGGGGTGACGAGGCGACCCGCACCACCGCCTTCGTCGCGTTGCCGGCTGTGGCACGCACGGGAACACATCTCTTGCACTGGCTGCAGTACGTCAAGGCGTTCCGCGGTTGGGGACGCGGCGTGCGCAACGCCGTGGGTCGGTGGTACACGGCGAAGTCGCCTGCCGACCTGGTGTACCAGCTCCTCAAGTACCAGGCGCGCGACGGCTGGTCGCATCGCGATGCACTGCGGCTCGCACACCCGAAGCCGCCTTCGGTCGCACACGACCTGCTCTTCCGCTTCGTCGTGAAGGGCTGGGGCGGAGTGACTGAGCTCGACGGCGCCGATGCGATGGCGCTTCGCGCCGGCGATGTGATCGCGCGGATCGAGGCGGTGCAGGCAATCCGTACGATGAAGCCGTGCGAGGCGGCGAGCGTGATCAGGATCTACAAGCTCACGCGTGAGATGATCCCCACCGAGCTGCTCGCGTACGCCGAGGTGTGGGACGCACTGCTCGACGGCATGCCGCTCGGCGCGCTCGTGCGAAACCTGGGCGTGATGAGCAAGGTCGGCCTGCTCGTGCATGGCAGCGCCGCCGTGCACACGGTCGTCGCACGACTGGGCGATCGCGAGGCGCTCCGCAGGGCGCGCGTACATCCGCTCAAGCTGCTGGCAGCGCTGCGGACTTATGCGCGTGGCGAAGGTGTGCGGGGAAGAAATGGTTGGACCCCCGTATCGCAGGTGGTAGACGCGCTCGACGGCGCCTTCTACCTGGCCTTCGAGAACGTGCCGTCCACGGGCAAGCGGATCATGCTCGCTCTGGACGTGTCGGGCTCGATGGGCGCGCCGGTCCATGGCCTGCCGTTCATATCGTGCCGAGAGGCGTCGGCGGCGATGGCGCTGGTCACTGCGGCGCGGGAGCCGAGCCATCGTTTCGTCGCCTTCACGCGGGGGAGCAATCCTTCGATGTGGCGGCAGACGCACGGGTCGCAGCTCGACACCGGTCTCACTCCACTGACGATCTCGCCGCGCCAGCGGCTGGACGACGTGGTGCGGGCGACGAGCGCGTTGCAGTTCGGCGGAACCGACTGCGCCCTGCCCATGGTGGAGGCGCTGAGGAACCGCTGGGCCGTGGACACGTTCGTGATCTACACCGACAGCGAGACGTGGGCAGGAAGCATCCACCCTGTGCAGGCGCTCCGCGACTACCGGGAGCGGATGGGGATCGCGGCGAAGCTGGTGGTCGTCGCGATGGCATCCAACGGATTCAGCATCGCCGATCCTGACGATGCCGGGATGCTCGACGTGGTCGGCTTCGACGCGGCTACGCCGCAGTTGCTGGGCGACTTCATCGGTCAGGTGGGTGTGGAGTAGTTCGCCGCGCCACCCAGGCCGGTGGCGCCGCGAAGTTCACGACGGGGTCGCGCGGTGCGGCCCCGTCACTCCACACACACTGTAAAGGATGATGAACAGGCTCGAGGATTACTTCGCCGATCCTCCGGAGCCGGAGAACGAGCAGGATTTCTTCGAGATCGAGACGCACTACGACTACTTCGCGGTCTCTCGTGAGACCGCCGCGGAAGTCGAGCGCCGGCTCGATCAGCTCCCGTCGCCGCGCTGGATCGCCTTTCGCGATCTGGCCGGCGCGTGGCACCGGGTACTGGTGGCACACGTGTATCGCGTGTCGGAGAACACCGCCGCACAGCGGAACGCGCGGCGCGCTTTCTACCGCGCCCGGCGCATGGAGGAGAAGGCGGACCGTCGTCCATGGGAGGACGACTGATCGATGATGCACCTGACCGGACCATCGCATGTCACCCGCTCGCACTTCGCGGGTTCATTCATAGATTGGCTGATACGATGAAGATCTTCGGGACACACGACGAACAGACCATAGTCCAGTTCCAGCACGTTCGTGAGAACGCCGTAGATGCGGCGCTCATGGCGGACGGCCACGTTGGCTACGTGATGCCGATCGGCGGCGTGGCCGCGTATCGCGATCGGGTTTCAGTGGTGGGTGTGGGTGTCGACATCGCATGCGGCAACGCCGCGATACGCACCGACCTCACCCTCGAGGGGCTGACCGGCATCGGCGTGGATGAGGCGAAGGCCAATCCGTACCGGGTCGCGAGCAACACCGTTCTCAACGAGTTGGCGAACGACATCCAGGATACGGTGTCCTTCGGCATCGGCCGCAAGAACGACGCGGACGACGCGCCGGTCGACGACCCGCTGTTCATGGATCCGGCGTGGTACATCATCCCCAACATCGGTGCCTTTCGTGACGACCTGAAAGACAAGGCTCGCAGGCAGCTAGGCACGGTGGGTAGCGGCAATCACTACGTGGATGTCTTCAGCGACGAGCAGGGCCGCATATGGGTAGGCGTCCACTTCGGTTCGCGCGGGCTCGGCTTCACCATCGCGCAGAACTTCCTGGCCATCTCCCAGGGCGGTACGTGGGGAGACCGCGCGAAGGAAGTGGAAGTGCTGCTGGACATCACGCAGGGCGCAGGATACGACTACTGGCAACTCATGGAGCTGGCAGGCAGGTACGCCTACGCCGGTCGTGAGTGGGTGGCCCGCAAGGTCGTCACGCTTCTCGGCGGCAAGGAGATGGATCTGGTTCACAACCACCACAACTTCGCCTTCAGAGAGACACACGCATCGCCCGACGGCGGAGAAGAGGGTTACATCGTGGTCCGCAAAGGCGCCACTCCCGCGTTTCCCGGTCAGCGTGGTTTCGTGGGTGGCTCGATGGGCGATGACTCCGTGATCCTGCGCGGCACTCTTGCGGAGAACTCCGGTGACGAGGAGCCCATCACGAAATTGCAGCGGGATGCGCTCTACTCCACCGTTCACGGTGCGGGTCGCGTGATGTCACGCACCGATGCCGCGGGCAAGAGGAAGCGGAAGACCGGTAAGGTGATCAAGCCCGGCAGGATCTCTCCCGAGATGATGAAGGAATGGCTCGCCAGGAAGGGCGTCATCCTGCGGGGCGGCGGCCTCGATGAAGCGCCGCAGGCATACCGCCGTCTGCCTGACGTGCTGATGGCCCAGGGCGATACCGTCGAAGTGACGCACACACTGCGTCCACTCGTCGTGGTAATGGCGGGCACGAACGAGTTCGACCCGTACAAGGATTGAAGAGTGGCCCGGAGCATCCGGGCCGCTCGCACCATCTCTCGCCGGAATCCCGGTTCGGCTTCGGGACTCCCCCATGTCATATCGAGCCGGCACGGAACGATAGCGGACAATGCTGTTCACCATCAGCACCACCCACGAGCCGGCGACGGACCTCGGCTACCTCCTTCATAAGCATCCGGGTCGTGCGCAGAGCGTCGACCTCTCCTTCGGGCGCGCACATGTCGTCTACCCGGAGGCGGACACGCATGCATGCACTGCCGCACTACTGCTCGATGTGGATCCTGTGGGACTGGTTCGCGGGCGACGCGGTCCCGCCGGAGACGGCGGACTGCTGGCGCAGTACGTCAACGATCGCCCATACGCTGCGTCGTCGTTCCTCAGCGTGGCGATCGCGCAGGCCTTCGGCACCGCGATGGCCGGTCGCAGCAAGGAGCGCCCCGAGCTCGCGGCGACTTCGATACCGCTCACTGCGCGCATCACCGCCGTGCCCTGCCGCGGCGGCGAGGAGCTCCTGCGCCGTCTCTTCGAGCCGCTTGGCTACGCGATCGATGTGGTCGCCCACGTGCTGGATGCGTCGGTGCCCGAGTGGGGCGAGAGTCGCTACTACACCATCACGCTCACCGCCGAGAAGCGGCTCGCCGAGCTGCTGACGCACGTCTACGTGCTCGTCCCGGTGCTGGATGGCGAGAAGCACTACTGGGTGGGCGACGCCGAGGTTGAGAAGCTGCTGCGCGTGGGCGAGGGGTGGCTGGCCACGCATCCCGAGCGTGAGCTCATCGCGCGCCGCTACCTGAAGCACAGGCTGTCGCTGGTTCGTGACGCCATCGCGCGGCTGGTAATCGAGGAAGAGGGGACCGAAGACGCGGCATCCGCACCCTACTCCGCGAGCGCCGACGCCGCCGAGGAGCAGCTCGAGAGCGCGGCGAGTCTCACCCAGGAGCAGCGCGAGAGCGCGGCGAATTTCGCCCGGGAGTCGTTCGAGAGCGCAGCGAGTCTTGCCGGCGAGCCGCTCGAGCGCCCGGTGAGCCTCAACGAGCAGCGTCTCGCCACGGTGCTCGGCGCGCTCCGCGCCAGCGGTGCCTCTTCCGTTCTGGATCTGGGCTGCGGCGAGGGACGGCTGCTCCGCATACTCCTGGGCGACCGCTCGTTCGCGCGGATAGTGGGGATGGACGTGTCGCACCGCGCGCTTGAGATTGCCGCGGACCGGCTGCGACTCGACCGACTCCCGCCGATGCAGCGCCAGCGGATCGAGCTGTTCCACGGCTCGCTCATGTATCGTGACAAGCGTCTCTCCGGCTTCGACGCGGCTGCAGTGGTCGAGGTGATCGAGCATCTCGACCCTCCACGTCTCGCTGCCTTCGAGCGGGTGCTCTTCGAGCACGCGCGACCGGGCACCGTCGTGCTCACCACGCCGAACGCCGAGTACAACGTGCGCTGGCCGACACTTCCGGCCGGCAACTTCAGGCATCGCGACCACCGCTTCGAGTGGACGCGCGCCGAGTTCCATGCGTGGGCGACGCGCGTGGCAGGACGCTTCGGTTACGCCGTGCGCTTCGCACCGGTGGGACCGGTGGATCCCGAGGTGGGATCGCCGACGCAGATGGGCTTGTTCACGAAAGAGTAGAACGACATGAACCTCACCGTTCCCGAACTCTCTCTAGTAGTTCTCATCGGCCCCTCGGGGTGCGGAAAGAGCACCTTCGCCCGCGCCCACTTCGGGCCATTCGAAGTGCTCTCCTCGGACTTCTGCCGCGGACTGGTGTCCAACAACGAGAACGACCAGACCGCGACGACCCCGGCGTTCGAGTTGCTGCACTACATCGCGGCGAAGCGACTCGAGCGCGGCCTCCTCACCGTGGTCGACGCCACCAACGTGCAGCCCGAGGCGAGGAAGCCGCTCATCGCCCTCGCGCGCGAGTACCACGTGCTCCCGGTTGCCATCGTGCTCGATGTGCCCGTGAAGCTGTGCGAGGAACGCAACCGCTCGCGTTCCGACCGTGACTTCGGACCGCACGTGATACCGCAGCAGGCCAGGCAGTTGCGACGTTCGCTCCGCCACCTGCAGACGGAAGGCTTCCGCCGTGTCCACCTCCTCCGCTCGTCGGAGGAAGTCGAGGGCGCCACCGTCGTGCGCGAACCGATGTGGAACGACCGTAAGAGCGACCACGGACCCTTCGACATTATCGGCGACGTGCACGGCTGCGGCGAGGAGCTCGACGAGTTGCTCGCCACGCTCGGCTACCTTCGTGATGACGCCGCCGCATGGAGGCATCCGGACGGCCGCAAGGTCGTCTTCCTCGGCGACCTCGTGGATCGTGGTCCCTGCGTTCCGCACGTACTGCGCACGGCGATGGCGATGGTGGATGCGGGTACCGCGCTCGCCGTCCCTGGCAACCACGATCTCAAGCTCGTGAAGAAACTGCGCGGCCGGAACGTCCAGGTCGCGCACGGCCTTGCCGCATCGATCGAGCAGCTCGAGAGCGAGACGCCCGAATTCCGCTCTCGCGTCGCCGACTTCCTCGATGGCCTCGTGAGTCATTACGTACTCGACGATGGCCGTCTGGTTGTAGCACACGCCGGCATGAAGGAGTCGATGCAGGGGCGCGGCTCGGGGAAGGTGCGCGCCTTCGCGCTCTACGGCGAAACCACAGGCGAGACCGACGAGTTCGGCCTTCCTATCCGGTACGACTGGGCCGCCGAGTATCGCGGCCAGGCGCACGTGGTGTACGGTCACACGCCGGTGCCCGAACCAGAGTGGCTCAATCGCACGGTCAACATCGACACCGGCTGCGTGTTCGGCGGCCGGCTCACGGCGCTGCGCTGGCCGGAGAGGGAGCTCGTGTCGGTCGCGGCGCGGGCGATGTACGCGGAGCCCGCGAGACCGATCTCCCGCAAAGCGAGTGACGCGGCGGATGGCGCGCTCTCCACGCAGCAGCGTGAGGACGAGATCCTGGACATCGCCGATGTCATGGGGAAGCGCATCGTCTCCACCCGGTTGAACCGCACTGTGACCATTCGCGAGGAGAACTCCACGGCCGCGCTGGAGGTGATGAGCCGCTTCGCGGCGAACCCCAAGTGGCTCGTGTATCTCCCGCCCACCATGTCGCCGTCGGAGACCACCAGCCGCGACGGATATCTGGAATACCCCATCGAGGCGTTCGCCTACTTCCGCAACCAGGGCGTCCCCGCCGTAGTCTGCGAGGAGAAGCACATGGGCTCGCGCGCGGTCGTGGTGATCTGCCGCGATGAGGGCGCCGCGCGCCGGCGCTTCGGAGTAGTGGGCGAAGGGCGAGGCATCGTCTACACCCGCACCGGCCGGCGCTTCTTCGACGACACCGCGATGGAGACCGCGCTCCTCGAAATCACCGGTCAGGCGATCGAGAAGTCGGGACTCTGGGAGCAGCTCGAGACCGACTGGATGATCCTCGACTGCGAGCTGATGCCATGGTCGGCCAAGGCGCGCCAGTTGATTCGCGATCAGTACGCGTCGGTAGGTGCGGCGGCCGCCGCTTCGCTCCCGGACGCCGTGCAAGTACTCGAAAAGACCGACGCTCGTGGCATCTCCACCGCCGAACTGGTGGAGCGCTACCGTACGCGCGCCGAACTGGCGGAGCGATACGTGGCGGCGTATCGCCGCTACTGCTGGCCGGTAGCGTCGATTGCTGATCTGCGATTGGCACCGTTCCACATGCTCGCTACCGAGCGTGCCGTGCACGTGGACAGGAGCCACGAGTGGCACATGGCCAATGCGTCTGCCATCTGTGCCGCCGACGACAGCGGAGTCCTGCTCGCCACGCCGCACCGCACCGTCGAGCTCACCGATACGGCGAGCGAGGAAGCGGCGACATCGTGGTGGGAGGAGCTGACCGAACGCGGTGGCGAGGGGATGGTGGTGAAGCCGCTCTCCTTCGTGGCGCGGGGTCGGCGCGGTCTCGCTCAACCCGCCGTGAAGTGTCGCGGGCGCGAGTATCTCCGGATCATCTACGGACCCGAGTACACGCTCCCCGAGAACATCGCGCGCCTGCGCCGGCGTGGCCTCGCGGCGAAGCGGTCGCTCGCGCTCCGCGAATTCGCGCTCGGCGTGGAAGGACTCGAGCGGTTCGTCCGCGGCGAGGCGCTGCGCCGCGTTCACGAGTGCGTGTTCGGCGTGCTGGCGCTGGAGAGCGAGCCGGTGGATCCGCGGCTCTGACATGGAGCGCCCGGAGCGTAATGAACTCGTAATGCTCGCGTCACCACCGGGCAATCGTTCATTCGTAACTTGATGCAGGCAATGCACGCCTGCAGTGAACCTTTGCGTCACCCCACTCTGGAGACGCTCCGATGCTTCGATGCTCCTGGCTGCTCTGCCTCGCTTTCGCGCTGGCCGCCGTGTCGTCGTCCGGAGCCCGCTGTCAGACATCCACGGACAGCGCCTACGTCGGGAGTCTTCTGGATCGCATGCGCGACACCAGCCGGGCGGTGCGCGACTCCGCGAGCCGAGAGCTCGGAAGCATGGGAAGTTCGGTCGTCCCTGCACTGCGGAATGCTCTGAGTTCCTCGAACGTCGAACGGCAGAGGGCGGCCGCATTCGCATTCGTCTGGGTTGGATCTCCCGCGCTTCCCGCCATTCGCGAGGCGCTCGATGACACCTCCACAACGGCATTCCTGGTGCGCGAGGCGCTGGCGTGGGGTACGGCCAGTGATTCGAGCGCCCTCGCGCTGCTCGATCGGCTCGTCGACGATTCCAGCGCCAGAGTGCGCAGTGCGGCGGCCGGTGCGTTCGGCAGCCATGCCATGCGCGGTGCACACGTGGGGTCTCATCTCGTCGCACTTCTCGATGACCAGGATCCGAGCGTCCGGATCGCCGCCGCGGACGAGCTCTTCTACGTCCATGACTCGGCCAGTCGCGCCGCTGGTGCGCTCGTGCTTGCACGACTGCTCGATGATGCCAACCAGGACGTGCGGCGCGCCGCAGTCTACACGCTCGGCAACATGGGCGACGTGGCGGCGCCCGGCATACCGGGCATCGTCGAGAGGATGAGATTCGACCCCGACACGGAGGTGCGCTGGCTTTCCGCGCGCGTACTCGGCTGGCTTGGGCCACAGGCCTCGAACGCCGTTCCGGCCCTCCTCGCTCGTCTGACCGACACACTTCCGGCGGTGAGACTCGAAGCGCTCGGATCACTCGGAGGAATCGGCATCTCGGGACTCTCTTCCGCGCGCGGCGAGTCCGTGATAGCCGCGATAGACGCGCGGCTCGCCAGCGATGACACCCTGACGCGTAGTACAGCCGCGCAGGCCCTCGGTTCGATTGGAGTTCGTGCGATCAAGGAACTCGCCGGGGCGCTGCATTCATCGGACTCCGTCGTCGCAACCATCGCCGCCAGCGCGCTCGGACAGATGCCGACGGAGGCATCCATCATCTCTCCGCTCGACGGCGCGCTCGCCGATCGCCGTCGTGTCGTGCGCGACGCTGCCGCGGACGCGCTGGGCGGCGTCGGCGAGGGAGCACTCCCTCTGCTTCGAGCGAGAGCCAGCTCGGGAGATTCCCTCGAGCGCCAGGCGGTTCGCCGTGCATTGAACGTGTATCACGCATCCGCGTCGCTGCCGGTTCGGCGATCCTGCTACAAGGCGAACTACGGTCCCTGGGAGCCGCCGCTGCAGTCGGAGTCCGTGGAAGGAGTGCTGCCGCCAATGGAGATGCGTTTCTCTTCGGTGAGATCGTGGTTCGCGCGCGATACGAGTGCGTACGCATTCACGCTGGAGCAGCGCTACCACGACGAGTGGTACCCGACCGGTTACTGGATTCCGGACTCCACGTCGCGACAGATGAAGATCGATCCAAGCCCGAACCTGTCGGGCATGGTGATGACCCTGACCGTCACGGGTGCCGACGATGCGCAGGGAACCATCAGGACGTACTGGGACTTCCCCGCCGAGACCCAAACGGCGTCGGTGGTCCTGACCAGAATCGATTGCGCGGCATCCAGCGGGGGACGCTGAGCGATATCAGTCGCGCGTGGGGGCCTGATAGGAAACGGGATCCTCGACACCCGCCTCGGCGAACCCCCTCAGCCGCAGAAGGCACGCGTCGCACCGTCCGCACGCCTCTCCCTCGGGCGAGGGATCGTAGCAACTCGATGTGATCGAGTAGTCGACGCCGAGTGAAAGTCCGAGCTCGATGATCCCGGACTTCCGGAGATGGAGAAGCGGCGCATGGACCCGGAATCCACCGCCGCTTTCCACCGCTGCCTTCGTTGCGACGTTCGCGAGTCGCTCGAAGGCATTCACGAACTCCGGCCGACAATCGGGATATCCCGAATAGTCGAGCGCGTTGACGCCGATGAATATATCACGTGCACCAACCACTTCAGCGAATGCTAATGCGAACGACAGGAAAATAGTATTGCGCGCGGGAACGTAAGTGACGGGAATCACGCCACCGATCTCATCGTCGCTCCGGTCCTTCGGCACCGGGATGTCGGCGGTGAGCGCCGAACCGCCGAACGCCCCGAGATCGATGTCGACGATCTGATGCTGGCGGATGCCGAAGTACCGCGCCACGTGCATCGCGGCCTCGATCTCGAGCGCGTGCCGCTGCCCATAGCGAAACGACAGCGCGGCCACATCGTAACCATCGCGCAGTGCAATCGCCGCGACAGTGGCGGAGTCGAGCCCGCCGCTCAGGAGGACGACGGCGGGATGCGCGGTTTCAGCGGACATGCGCGAAAGCTACAGTCGCGCGGGCGCCGCGTCATGTCGTCGCTCACGCCGAGGGTGGCGGAGCCGTTCACCCTATTGGGGGTTATGAATCCGGCACTTACCCGGCCGAAATCATCGGAGTAGTTCCGGACATTCGCACCACCGCTGCGGAGCAGGTGCAGCCCGTCTTCTACCGAGCCATCAGCCAATCTCCGCTTCCATCATTCGTCATGTATGTGCGCGCCGGAGAGAACTCCCCCTCATTGTTCCCCAACGCGGCTATGGCCCTCGTCGTCAACGTCGTGCACTTCGATGAATCGTGACGTTGATTCGTATCAATGGGTCAACTACGGATCAACGCGCATCGAGCTGGCGGACATGGAGGCCCGCTGTAACACTACCAATGCCGGCGCGGAGTCTCATAGCCCATTCTGGTGAACGCGCTCGGGGTCGGCTGGATTGACCCACGTCCACCACACACCCGCTTCACGGCCATCGTCATTGTAGGGCACGAGCGGGATGAAGCGGAGCGCCGCTTCGCCGACTATGGCGAGGTTAACGGCATCGGAGTATGGTCCCTCGACAACCGTGACGATGGCAGCGAACGGGCCAAACACGTTGCCGTTGCGCCGTTCGTAGAAATGCACCACTTCCCCGATAGCCGGGTAACGCGTGAGCCAGCGTGGCATGCGTGGGGTGCGCGGGGGGCGATGCTTCGCTCGCCGCCTGTGCCGATCAGCATTCGACATGGTCAGTCCTCCTCGCGCGAGGCGCATAGCAAAGTGCCGGAAGCATCGCGCACGTGCCGTATTGGTGTGTGGTACTGGCGGCACTTGAAGCCGGGGAAGTTGTAGCTCCGGCGTCCCATCTCTTTGTTGTTCCGATCATCCCGGATATCGTTGCTGCCCAACTCTGCGCAGCGATGAACAGTGAACACGCCGCGGGAGGTGCAGGAAGGGGTGGGAGATAGATGGCGACGTACAGCATGTGTCCTCCGGCAATCTCTTGTCCGAAGGGCACGTCTCCTCTATCTTGGCGGATACAGCCCTTCGAGGTTGCGCGAGCCAGTCCGGGACTCTCGGCGGGGTAACGGGCTGGTGCCTTATTGTGGGCATCAATTTACTATCATATGTGATAGCTGTCAAGCATGAGAGCTTAATCGGAAGCTGATATGTCTGTACGCCTGAAACTGCCTGAGCTTCTCGATGACCGAGGCCTTACGGCCTACGCCGTGGTTCAGCAATCGAACGGGCGAATCAAAGAGTCCACACTTTATCGTCTCATGCGTGGTGGCGGGACCGTTCGTTATCTCGATACGAACCTGCTCGACGCGCTCTGCGATATTCTCGACCTGTCACCAGGCGATCTCCTGGAACGTGACGTCGCTCGGCGTCGCTCAGTTCGCGGGCGCAGGGCGACGTAGGACGCACGTCACTGACAAAGACGATGCCGTCCGCCGCTTCAGAGCGGCAGTGGCCGCGCGAGCGTGGCCCGACGTTCGTGCTGTGATCGTGCTCGGCACGCCAGCGAGACAAGGGTGGCGGGCGCATGCTGCGCATGAAAGGTGCACGGGTCCGTCACGTATACCTTGCCCACCAGCTCGAGCTCGACCAGGAGCTCCCGCATGAAGTAGAGCCGCTCTTGCTTCCATAGACAGAAGCCAGCGCACGGAGCGCTGACCATCGAGGTAGCTCATGTCCCCTACCAGCGGGCGGCGCTAGCGCACTGCCTCATGCCTGTCGCCAGCGGTCACGATCCGCACACGATCGACATAGAGATGGAGCGTGGCAGGAAGAGCGCATGCTTTCGCAGGCATGGCATATCGCGCTCCCACTTGGCTCACCATCGCCGTCGGCCCCTGCGCTATCGGTGCCTCGAGCCCCGTACTCGGCGACCGGAGTTGCGACTGGCTTTATGCGGGCCCGCTCGGCAACAAGCCTCTTCGACGGCAACTCACCACACCGAACCCTTACGGTGACCGCATCTACGGTGACCGCATCTACGGTGACCGCATCTACGGTGACCGCATCTACGGTGACCGCATCTACGGTGACAGCATCATCGAGAGCGATCCGCTGCACCGTGCGGCGAGAGATTACCAGCGGCGCGTGCATCTAAACCAAGGTGCAGCCTTGTCAGCGACGCCAGTCCATTAAGGACTTCTAATGCGGCAGAGTGAATTTGTCGGTTGCGGAAGACGTCTTGATGTATAAACATCTTGCGTGGTATCGACAGTGAGATAGCACATCGTCCTCGCGGCACTTCGCTCTCGCGCCGGGAAAGGGACAGGGACACGGCATGGTCGCTCTTTACTGCACGGTCGCAGCACACCTGGCACGAGTGCTTGCGGCCATCCCCGCTCACCAACACGCGGTGGCGGCCAGTGACTGGCGGCAGCTACATCGCCTCGCGGCCGATGCAGCCGCAGCAATAGTCGTTCTACCGACACTCGGCGAAGACGGGCTCCTCGAGCTAAGCACGCTCACGGCCAGTTCCTTGGCGCATTGGGTCCTTCCCGTTGTTCTGGTGACAAGTTTGGAAGCTGAGAATGCCCGTCGCCTGAAAGAGGTTACGGTAGACGAATGTAGCGCTTCAGCCTGAATCGAACTTTCGGGTATCGTGATCGACTGACACTTTTCCCTCGTACCGGCGAGTGACCGGGATCGTAACATGGGGGAAGAGAGCAATGGCGGAAAAGGGATTGGGCGGTCCGAAAGGACGGCGTTTCAGCGTCGATGAGAAGCTGCGGATCCTCGAAGAGGCCAGGTCTCCGAACACCACCGTGGCCGAGGTCTTGAGGCGCTATCAGCTGGACGGGGCGACGTTCTACAACTGGGAGAAGCAGGCCAAGGCGGCCGCCGCGGCAGCCATGCGAGAGGCGCTCTCGAAGCCTTCGGGCGGCAGGGCGAAGGGAGGAGGAGCCAGTGCCGCGGAGCGGGCGAAGGATGAGCGCATTGCTCGTCTCGAGGCCGAGTTGGAGAAGAAGAGCCGGGTGATAGCGGAGGTGGTAGAAGAGAACCTCGCGCTAAAAAAGGGGCTCTGAAATTGGGTTCGGCTGCTCGCTTCAGCGCCCATGTGAAGCAGGAAGTCCTGGAGTTGGTGGAGCTAACCCGGGAGCGGACCGGCTGGACGATCTCTCGCATCCTGGGCAAGCTCGCTCTTTCGAAGTCGCGCTACTACAGCTGGCAGCGTCGGGCGAGGCGGGAGAAGCTGGAGGATGGCACGACGGCGAAGGGCGAAAGCCTCGATCAGCTGCTGGTCGAGGAGAGGCACTCGGTGATCGCCTACGCTTTGGCTCACCCGAAGGATGGCTACCGTAGGCTTGCGTGGCAGATGATTGACGAGGACGTGGCCTTCCTCTCGCCCTCGAGCGTGTATCGCGTGTTGAACGAGGCGGATCTGCTCTACCGCTGGAAGCGGAGCGCGAGCGGAACCTGTCAATGGTTTTGAGACACCGGGTGGAATGAGTTTACTGAGCTACG
>CAZTTY010000008.1:0-80407 GCA_964616815.1 uncultured Gemmatimonadaceae bacterium
AGATCACCTGCAAGATCGTCTACTACGGCCCCGGGCGGTCGGGTAAGACGACGAATCTGCATTACATTTACGAGCAGGTTCCGAGCAGCCGTCGCGGCAGGATGGTGTCGCTCGCCACGCAGACCGATCGAACGCTCTTCTTCGATTTTCTCCCTCTGGACCTGGGATCCATCTCGGGGTTCTCTACGCGCTTCCAGCTCTACACGGTTCCCGGGCAGGTGTACTACCAGGCGACTCGCAAGCTGGTACTCCAGGGTGCCGACGGCGTGGTGTTCGTGGCCGACAGCCAGGCGCGCCAACTCGAGGAGAACATCGAGAGCATGCAGGACCTCCACGCGAACCTCGCCGAGCACGGCATGGATGTGCGCCTGACTCCGCTGGTCATCCAGTACAACAAGCAGGACCTGCCGCGCGAGCTCATCCTGAGCGCGGAGCGGCTCGACGACGCGCTCAATTTTCGCGACATGCCGGCATTCACCGCCGACGCGCTGCACGGCACGGGCGTGTTCGAAACGCTGCGTGGGATCTCGGAGCAGGTGCTGCGCCGCCTCGGGAGCGGCGCGCCGTCGGACGCGCGACGGCATGCGCGCGCCACCGCGGGGAGCGTCTGAGCCATGGATCTGGACGCGCGCTACCGGTTCGACAACTACATCGTCGGCTCGGCGAACCGGCTCGCCGTGTCGGCGGCGCGCGCCGTGGCGCAGTCGCCGGGCACCACGTACAACCCGCTGTTCATCTACAGCAGCTCGGGGCTCGGCAAGACGCACATCATGCTCGCGATCGCCAACCACGCTCTGCAGCTCCAGCCCGAGCTGCGCGTCGAATATTCCACGGTGGACGAGTTCGTCAACGAGCTCACCGAGGCCGTGGCCGTCGGCTCGGTGGAGGGCTTCAGGCAGCGGCACCAGCGCGCGGGCATGCTGCTGCTCGATGACGTGCAGTTTCTCGCCGGCCGCCGCGAGACGCAGTCGGAGATGCTGCGCGTCTTCGACGCGCTCCAGCGTTCCGGAACGCAGGTCGTCTTCACGAGCGACAGGCCTCCCTCCGAGATCGCGGATCTCGATGACCGGCTGATCACCCGCTTCTCCGGCGGGCTGGTGGTTGACGTCGCTGCGCCCGACTACGAGACGCGCGTGGCGATCCTTCGCATGTGGTGCGAGGCGCGAAAGACGCGCTTCGAACAGGGCGTGCTGGAGTCGCTCGCGCGGATCTCGTTCGGCAACGTGCGCGAACTGCAGGGCGCGCTCAATCGCCTCGTCGCGTGCCAGTCGCTCACCGGCACGAGGGTCACTCCCGAGAGCGTGCGCGCGCTGCTGGGGGAGCGGGCGGAGGTCGCCGCCGGCTCGGGCGCCGGCATCCCCGCCGGCCCGGCATCCGGCGGGGAGTTCGCAAGCTTCCTCTCGGACGTCACCGAGGTGGTGTCGCAGCACCTGGAGTCGTGGCGCGGCAAGGTGCTCGACGCCGTGGGGCGCTGGCGCGCGGAGGGGTTCGAGACCGGCGCGCTGGAGGATCTTCTGGAGGGCGAGCCGGCACCGGACGCCGACGAAGCCGAAGCGGCGCTCGCCAGCTACGAGAGCGCGGCGGAGCGGCTGCGCGCGCTGGCCGCCGAGGCGGCCCGGATGGGAGCGGGCGCGGGCGTCATCCCCGCCCACCTGCTGCGCGACCCGGAGCGAGTGGCGGAGGCGGAGCGCGCGCTGGAGCGCGCCGCGGCGGCCAGCGCCCCGCTCCCGGGACCGTGCGAGAAGCTCTCGCGCGCCACCTTCGAGGTCGGATCATCGAACGAGCTGGCCGTGCACGCCGCCGACTCGCTGATCGAGACGCGCGACGCCGGCTTCAATCCGCTGTTCGTCCACGGCGTGAGCGGGGTTGGGAAGACGCACCTGCTCAATGCGCTGGGCAACGAGCTGCTGGCCAGCAGCGGCGGGTCGCTGCGCGTGGCGTGCGTGGATGCGCGCGACTTCGTGGAGGAGCTCATCGCGGCACTCGGCAATGGAACCATCGAATGGTGGCGCGCGCGCTATCGCACGGTGGATGTGTTGATGGTGGATGACGTGCAGGCGTTCGTGGGGAAGGAGCGCACGCAGGAGGAACTCTTCCACCTCTTCAACGGACTCTACTCGCGCGGCAGGCAGATGGTCTTCGCGGCCGATCGTGCACCGTCGGCGATGTCGGGGCTGGACGACCGCCTCCGGTCGCGCTTCGCGGGCGGCCTCGTCGCGGAGATCCGCCCGCCCGACGACGAGCTGCGGCGGAAGTTGTTCGCGCGCGCGCTGCAGCACTCCGGAGTCGCCTTCGACGCCGAGCTGGTGGACTACCTCGCGTCGTGGTCCACCGCCGGTGCGGCGGAGCTGAACGCGATGGTGGGGCAGCTCGTGGAGGGCGCGCGCGTGGCGGGTACTCTGCTCGATGCGAAAACGGCGCGGCGCCTGCTGGAGGGAGGCGATACCTCGGGCGACGACGATCCGCCCGCGGTGCGCGCACGGCGCGCGGTCACTGCCAGCGGGTCGATGCCCGCCATCCGTGCCAACGGGCGCGCATACGACGCGATCTTCCTGGATCGCGAGAAGGTCATCTGGCGCTGGCCGGACATCGGCGGGCGGGCGATAGAGGAGCTCCGCTGATGGCCATCAAGGGCAGCCTGCGCGAGGCCAGCCTCCCCGACGTGCTCCAGCTTCTGGCCATGGGCCAGAAGACGGGGTGCCTCAGCGTCACCGACCGGAGCAGCTTCGGATACATCTACTTCGATCGCGGAAGGATCACGTACGCTTCCATCGTCAACCGCCGCGACCGGCTCGGCGACATGCTGGTGAAGGCGCGCATAATCGAACCGGAGCAGCTCGAGCGCGCCATCGCCGCGCAGGCGGCCGGGCAGCGCGACAAGCGGCTGGGCGAGATCCTGGTGGCGCAGGGCGTGATCGCGCGCGACGATCTGCACCACTACGTTCGCGTGCAGATCGAGGAGGCGGTCTATTACCTGTTCACATGGGCGCAGGGGACGTTCAGCTTCGAGGCGGACGTTCGCCCCGATGAGAACGAGGTGCTCGTGGCGATCAACCCCGAGTCGCTCCTCCTCGAGGGCGCTCGGCGCGTGGACGAGTGGAGTCTCATCGACAAGAAGATCCCCAGCTTCGACATAATCTTCGGCCTGGACCGCGAGCGGCTCGACGCGAGCGCGGCGGAGTTGACCGAAGTCCAGGAGCGACTGCTGCCGCTCATCGATGGCCGCCGCGATGTGACCGCGCTGGTGGAGGCGTCCGGCATCGGGGAGTTCGAGGTGGGGAAGGCGCTGTACGGTCTGGCCACGGCGGCGTTTCTGCATCGAGTGGGGAAGTCGCGGCCGGCCGACGACCCGGCGCGCGAGGCGCGCGTGGAGGAGCACCGCAATCTCGGCGTGGCCTTTTACAAGACGGGCATGCTCGACGAGGCGACGCGCGAGTTCCGCAGGGTGTCGGAGCTGCGCGATGCCGACGTGCAGTCGCGCTTCTATCTGGGCCTGATCGCGCTGCGCCAAGGGCGGCCGGACGATGCCATCGCGCTCCTGCGCGAGGCGGCCGAGCGTCCGGGCGCGCCGGCGGCGGTGTTCCACAACCTCGCCTACGCACTCGAGCGTGAGAGCCGCTACCACGAGGCCGTGGACGTGCTCCGGACGGCGCTGGAGCGGGGGGGAGGCGACGACCCGCGCGTGCACACTTCGCTCGGCATCCTCGCGCTGGAAACCGGCGACGTGGCGCGCGCCGACGCCGCCTTCGAGGCGGCGCATCCCCTCTGGGCTCCGCGCGTGCCATCGCAGGCCTGGTTTCACTATGCCGCGCTGGCCGCCGCGCTTCTGGACGACACCGACCGCGCGCTCGCGATACTGGGCGAGGGGCTCGGAGCGCACCCGCACTCCGCGCCGCTCTACAACATGGCGTCGGTGATCCACGAGCGGCGCGGCGACTACGAGGCGGCCGCGAGAGCTGTCGAGGCGGGCGTGCACGAAGACGGCGACCCGCCGCTGCCGCAGTTGCAGAAAAACCACGGCGACATCCTCTACCGCGATGGGCGCTACGACGACGCCCTTGAGGCGTACGAGCGCGCCATCCGATCCGACGCCGCGCTGGGCGACGATGTCCATCTCCGGGTGGGCAACATCCGCTTCAAGGCGCACGAGAAGGACGGCGCCATCGAAGCGTGGGAGCGCGCGCTGGAGCTGAACCCGCGGAACCAGACGGCCCGAACGAACCTCGATCTGGCGAGGAGTCTCCAGCCATGAGCGAGCTGATCGCCGACCCCGATTTCGAGCAGCTCACCAGGAAGATCGCGCGCGACCGGGATTTCGGCTGCCAGAGCTACAAGGAGAAGTGCCTGCGCAGACGGATCGCGGTGCGCATGCGCGCGCGCGGCGTGCATACCTACGGCGACTATGCGCGCCTCCTCGACACCGACGAGGGCGAGTACGAGCATCTGCTCGACGCGCTGACCATCAACGTCACCCGACTCTTTCGCAACCCCGAGACGTACGAGACCATGGCGCGGCGCGTCATCCCGTCGCTGTGGGCGAAGACGGGAGGGCGCATGGACATCTGGAGCGCGGGGTGTTCGTCCGGCGAGGAGGCCTACTCTCTCGCGATCCTGGTGCACCGGCATGCGGCGGCGCTGGGCCAGCTCCCGAGGCTGGCGCGTACGCGCGTGATCGGCACCGACATAGATCGCGCCAGCCTCGCCGCCGCCGCGCGCGCGGAATACGGAGAGAGCGCGTTCGCCGATACGCCGCCGGAGATCCGCGCCGAATACTTCCCGGAGGGGCCGCCATACGTGGTACGCGAAGACGTGCGGCGGATGGTTCATTTCGAACGGCGCGACCTGCTTAGCGAGGCGCCACCCGACGCGCGGAGCGGAACGCTGCAGCTCGTCGCCTGCAGGAACGTGATCATCTACTTCGACCGGGGAACGCAGGAAGCGCTCTTCCAGCGCTTTCACGATGCGCTGGCGCCGGGCGGCTACCTGGTGCTCGGCAAGGTGGAGACGCTGCTCGGTACCGCGCGCGCGGGCTTCGCCACGGTGGAGCCGCGCGAGCGGATCTTCCAGCGCCGATGAACGAGGTGCGCGTGCGAGTCGCGGATGCGGCGGTGGAGCATGGGGACGTCACGATCTCGACCATCGGGCTGGGGTCGTGCGTCGCGATAATGCTGCACGACGCCGACCGGCGCGTGGGCGGGCTCGCGCACATACTGCTGCCGAGCGAGACGCTCTCGCAGGACCGCTCGAATCGCGCGAAGTTCCCGGCGACGGCGGTGCCGCTGCTCCTCGAGCGCATGCGCGTGCTGGGCGCCAACCGCGCGCGCATCGTAGCCAAGCTCGCCGGCGGCGCGAGCATGTTCACGGCGCTCCTCCCCACGAGCGGGCTCCAGATGGGGGAGCGGAACCTCATCGCCGCGCGCTCGGCGCTCGCCTCGGCGAGCATCCCCGTAGTGGCCGAAGACGTGGGCGGCGGCCACGGGCGCAACGTCTTCTTCAAGGTGGCATCCGGCGAGGTGGAAGTGCGCTCGATGGTGCGGGGCGATGTCGTCATCTGAGCCGCGAACCGTCCTGGTGGTGGACGACAGTGCCTTCATGCGGAAGCTCATCTCCGAGATGGTGGCTTCCTCGGGAGAGTTCAGCGTGCTGGCCACCGCGCGCAACGGCATCGACGCGCTCGAGAAAGTGCACGCGCTCTCGCCCGACATCGTGACGCTGGACATCGAGATGCCGCAGCTCGATGGCATCGGGGCGCTCGGCTACATCATGAGCGAGGCGCCGCGACCCGTGGTGATGCTGAGCGGCGCGGCTACCGGCGATGCCAGCGACCTCACGATCCGCGCGCTGGAGCTCGGCGCGGTTGACTTCGTGCGCAAGCCGTCGGGGCCGATCAGCATGGACCTCGACTCGGTGCGCGACCGGCTGCTCATCGCGCTGCGGGCGGCGCGCCGGGTGAATCTGCGGGGCGTGGAGGTGCTGGCGCGCCCGCGTACGCCGCCCTCGCTCCCTGCCCTGGAGCACAGCGGCGGAGCGACGCGGGTGATCGCGGTGGCGGCATCCACCGGAGGTCCACGCGCGCTGGCGGAGCTCGTTCCCTCGCTTCCGCGCCCGCTCGGCGCGGCGGTGCTGGTGGTGCAGCACATGCCGCCCGGCTTCACGCGCAGCCTCGCCGAACGGCTGGACGCGCAGAGCGCGCTGGAGGTGCGCGAGGCCGCGAGGGGCGATGTGGTGCAGCACGACCGTGTGTACATCGCACCCGGGGGGTATCACATGCAGGTGGAGATGGTGGATGGCTCGCCCGTGGTGGCGTTGGACGAATCGCAGCCGCTCTGGGGAGTGCGTCCCGCGGCGGACCCGCTCTTCCATTCGGTCGCGCGTATTTTCGGCGAGCGCGCGGTGGGCGTGGTATTGACGGGGATGGGGCGCGACGGCGCCGCCGGGCTGCGCGCCATCCACGAAGCCGGCGGCACGGGGCTGGCACAGGATGCCGCGACCTCCACGATACACGGGATGCCGCGCGCCGCCGTCGCGGCCGGCGGCGCGGATCTGGTGCTGCCGCTCCGCGAGATCGCTCCTCGTCTGGGGAGTCTCGCGGCGAGGGTGCCGGTATGAGCGCCGCGGTGCACCGGCCGCTCTCCGCGGCGGAGGACGATGCCGACGACGGCCTCGCGCAGCAGCTCCTCTTCAGGCTGGGGAGCGAGCTGTTCGCCATTCCGCTCGCGGCGTGCGACGAGGTACTCGAGTGGCCCGATGTGGAGCGCGTTCCGGGGATGCCTCCCGATGCGCTGGGGGTGTTTCAGCTTCGCGGGCAGCTTCTCAGCGTGTACACGCCGGAGCGTGCGATCGGCGTGCAGCGCAGTGTGGAGGAGGGCGTGGTGCTCGTGGTGCGAGCGGGGAGGGGAGGGAAGCGAATCGGGCTCGCGCTGGACGATGTGGATGAAGTGATCGCCGTGGACATGGAGAGCCTCGGGCGGCCGGCGCCGCGCGAGGCGGCCGACGGTCTCCTGCTCGGCGTCGCGCGGACCGGCGGCGAGCTGGTTGCCGTGCTCGACGTCGAAGCGCTGGCCGCCGCATGCACGAACGCGCCGGTGGGAGAGAGTCGATGAACGAGAACGCTTCGCACCAGGTCGTGACGTTCCGGGTGGGCGACGACGAGTTCGCGGCCGACATAATGGCCGTGGAGCGCGTGCTCCGCTACGTGCAGCCCACCGTCGTGCCCAACCTCCCCGAGTGGGTGGAAGGGGTGATCGAGTACGAGGGACGCGTGATCCCGGTGATCGATCTGGCCCGGCGTTTCGAGGTCGAGCGCGCGGACGGGGCGCGCGCCGGGCAGGACGGCGGCACCACGGCGCGTCGCGTGATAGTGTTCGCCGTGGGCGAGGAGTGGGTCGGCGCGGTGGTGGACTCCGTGCTCGAAGTCGTGGTCATCCCGGACGAGCGCCTCTCGCCGCCGCCCGCGATCTTCCGCGGGCTCGCGGCCGAGTATCTGCGCGGGCTCGTTCGCCGAACGGAAGCGGGGGGAAGGCGCGGCTCCGGCGCTGCGGCACACGGCGGCGCGCTGCTGATCTACCTCGAAGTGGAGCGTCTGCTCACGGCCACCGAGCGGCTGCAGCTCGAGCGCGCGATGTCCGGCCACTCGGAGACGGCGGCCTCGAAGGGAGACGTGGCATCCGGCGGCGAAGGCGATGCCTGAAGAGACATCGCTTCGTCTGCGCCACGATGCGATAGCGGAACGCATCGAGGGCCCCGCGGCGTCGACCGAGCGCGAGGAGATCAAGGCGGAGATCATCGCGCTCTACAAGGACACGGAGCACGAGATCGCCGCGCTGCGGGCGCTCCGCGAGGAGATCAAGAAGCTGGTGGACCGCTGGAAGACGCTCACTCCCGCCGCCGGCACGGCGGCGGCGCCTCCGGCGCCGGCGTCCGCGCCGGCCGCGAGCGAGCCGCCAGCATCGGCTCCGTTTCTCGCCGACCGACTCGGCGCTTCCACGTTCGTGGAAAAGGGGTGGAGCCTCATCTCGCTGGGCGACCACGAGGGTGCGGAGCGCGCGCTCCTCCGCGCGCTGGAGCTCTCTCCCGACGACCCGGAAACGGAGTCGCTCCTCGGTTGGGCGCAGATGCTCCAGGAGAAGTACGACGAGGCGATGCTCACTTTCCAGAAAGTGCTCACGCGGCAGCCGGCCAACTCGCTGGCGCGGATCAACCTCGGCTACATCTGCCTGAAGAAGCGCATCTTCGGCGAGGCGATCGAGCACCTCTCGCGCGCCATACGGCTCGACAACGACCGCAAGGCCACTCTCTACGCGCACTTCTATCTCGGACTGGTGTATTCGGAAAGAGAGATGTACGACGATGCCGAGGCCTTCTACCGGAAGGCGCTCGCGCTGGGGCCCAATCTCGTGGAGGCGTACTACGAGCTCGGCCGCGCGCTCTGGTTCGGCGGGCGGAAGGGCGCCGCACTCGAGGCTTGGCGCGAGGGTGTGGCGGCGAACAAGTTCAATCCATGGGGAAAGCGCTGCGCCGAGATGTTGAAGCAGATCGAGGAGGGTGGCGCCCCGTCGCGCTCCGTGTAGCTGCCGGGGTCCTGCTGCTGCTCGGGTTCCCGGACTCGGGTGCGCGGGCGCAGCAGGCGCCGCTCAGGCTGGACAGCGGGCGCATCACCGTAGTCGCGTACCCGCGCGACGAGCGGCTGGCTCGAACGATCCTGGACAGCGCCGTGGCCAACGACAGCTTCCCGGGGCTGCCCCGTTCTTCCGCCCGGGTGCTCATAGCCATCGCGCCCGACGAGCGGCGTTTTCGCGACTGGATCGGAGGCGGCGCGCCGGAGTGGGGGGCGGCGGTGGCGATCCCCTCCGAAGGCCGCATCGTGATGCAGGGGAGCCGCGCGAGCACCGACGCGGGCGATCCGATGCGGGTGCTTCGCCACGAGCTGGCCCACCTGGCGCTGCACGAGTACATGGGCGACCGGCCGCCGCGCTGGTTCGACGAGGGGTACGCGAGCTACAGCGCGGGCGAGTGGGGGAGGGACGAAGTTTTCACCACCAGCATCGCGCTCCTGGCGCGCGGCATCCCGCCGCTCGACTCGCTCGACGAGGAGTTCCAGCACGGCGAATCTCGGGCGCAGGGCGCATACGCGCTCTCGTACCGCGCGGTCGCCACGCTCGCATCGCTCGACCGGGAGCGCGGCCTCGCGCTCTTTTTCAGGTACTGGAAGGAAGGCGGCTCCATCGAGCAGGCGATACGGCGTGCGTACGGCATCACGGGCGCGGGCTTCGAGGAGCAGTGGCGCAGACAGACCGAGCGCCGCTACGGCGCCCTGGCGCTCGCGACGAACATGAGCGTGGCGCTGGGTCTGATCGGCCTGATCATCGTGCCGCTCTACATCATGCGCCTGCGCGGCAGGCGCCGCCGGCTGGCCGCCATGGTGGAGGCCGACGAGGCGAGGGAGCGCGCCGAGCGGGAGAGCGCCCTGCGGGCGATCCTCGAGATGGGGCGCGACGAGGGGGATGGCCGTGCTTGACACATCCGGTTGACGAGGTCTACACTTTAGCGCATGTCGAGATCGCAAATTGCGCCACGGCTGCGCCCTTACCTCTGGTGGGCGCTGGCGGTCGTGGCGCTCGCCGTTGGCTACGTCGACCTGATAAGGGGCGGGATCACCCTCGGACCCGTCCTCCTCGTCATCGGTTATTGCGTACTCATACCACTGGCAATCCTCAGGAAGTAGCCTGGCCGGTTCCACAGGCTATTTTCACCGTCGCCGGGCACGCGAGTTGATATGCAGGTGCGTACCGTCGATCCGTGGGGCGAATAGCTCAGTTGGTTAGAGCGCCTGCCTTACACGCAGGATGTCGGGGGTTCGAGTCCCTCTTCGCCCATTGTCGTACCGTTAGAGGGATCATCGAGACAGAGGCCGGGGTATTTTGTTCAACGACTCGGAGGTTTGGAAAGTGAAGGCACTGACACGTGAGGCGAAGATCGCGCTGATAGGCCTGGTGGCCGCCAGCGCGGTGTGGGTCCCCTCTTCGCTCTCCGCCCAGAGGGGAACCGCGCCGCCGGAAGGCACCCCGCGATTGATGGTCACGCCGTTCCGCGGCAACGAGAAGGGCCTCGGATCGGAGGCGTCGGAGGCGGTGCTCGACAAGATCAGCGACGACATCCCGCTCAAGACGCTCTTCGTGATCCCGAAGAGGTATGTCTGCCAGCAGCTCGAGGCATCGGGCTTCAGTTGCGACAGCACGCCGGATCCGATCACATCCAGGCTGCTCGCCACGGCGCTTCGCGCCGACGAGTATCTCGAGGGCACCATCACCAGAACGGAGAACGGGTACAAGCTCGACACCCGCATGGTGCTCACGCGCGACAACAGTATGGTGCAGCCGCTCCCCACCGTGGAGGGGAGCAAGATCAAGGATCTCGCGAAGCAGGTGTCGAACGAGCTGCAGGAAGCGCGCAAGCAGCTCCCCGCCGAACGCCAGTGCGAGCTCCTCATCCGTGACAGCAAGCCGGCGGATGCCGCGGCTGCCGCGAAGGAGGCGATAGCCGCGTATCCGCGCTCCACCATCGGACGCGTCTGTCTGGCGAATGCGTACCTCGCGATGAAGCAGCCGCCGGACTCCATCATCGCGGTGACGGCCAGGGCCATCGAGATCGACGGACGTCTCAAGCCGGCGCTCGCGCTGGCGGCCGATGCCTACAAGGCGAAGTTCGACGCCACCGGAGACAGCACCGCGCTCGACCAGGCGGTGGACACGTGGGCGGCCATGCTCGCTGCCGATCCCAAGAACACCCGCCTGGTGCAGGACGTGACCGAGAAGATCGCGGCCAGCGGCAGGGCCGAGCGCGCCAAGCCGATCATCGTCAAGGCGGTGGATGACAACCCCGGCGACCCGTCGCTGGTGCGCCTCAAATGGCTCATCCTCCAGGCCACGAAGGATTACGCCGAGGCGGCGGCCACGGGCGAGCAGATGATCAAGAGCGACACCGCGGCGGCGGATTCCTCGTTCTTCTTCAGGCAGGCATCGCTTTACGCGCTCGCCGAGCAGCCGCAGAAGGCGGCGGAGACCACGGCCCGCGGCGTGGCGAAGTTCAAGAACAACGCGACGCTCTGGTCGTTGAACTCGCAGACGCAGCGCCTCGCCGGGCAGAGTCAGGCCGCGGTGGAGGCGGCCAACACGGCGATCTCGCTCGACCCGAAGGCGGAGCACGCCTACCTCCGGAAGGCGCAGGCGGAGATCGATCTCCAGCAGCCCGACAGCGCGCTGGCCTCGCTGCGCGCGGGCCTGGCCGCGGGCCAGGATTCCTCCACCATCGGCCAGTTCGTGCTGGCGCTGGGCAGCCAGGCCTACAAGCGGGCGGCCGACACCACGCACGCTCCCAAGATGGAGGACTTCCAGGAAGCGGTGAGCATGCTGGCGCTGGCGGACAGCATCGCGCCTTCGGCGCAGGCCAAGTTCGTGCTCGGCGTATCCGCATACCGTGTGGGTGACATCGCCGTTCGCGACAACCAGGAGGCCAAGACGTGCGACCTGGCGAAGCTCGCGGAGGAGTCGTTCCTCACGGCGCAGATAAACATCGCCGCCGGCGGGTCGGTGAATCCGCAAACCGCCCAGACTCTGCTCGGTGGACTGCAGCAGTACACGCCGGCCGTGGAGTCGCAGGTAAAGCAGTTCTGTAAATAGCGGCTTCCCGCCGTCACCTTCGAACGCCCGCCGGATACCTTCGGCGGGCGTTCGCGCTTGACGCCGCGCTTCCGGTTCCACTAGTATGCTCTCCCCACAGTCGAGCGGCTCCGCTCCGGCGGGCGGCTACCATACGCCGGTTCTCGCCAGCGAGGTGGTCGGCTTCCTTCGCGACAAGAGCACGATACTCGATGGCACGCTGGGCGGCGGCGCGCACGCGCGCGCACTGCTCGAGCGAGGCGCCACCGTCTACGCTCTGGATCGCGATCCGGAAGCGATCGCCGAGGCATCCGCGCGGCTCGGGGAATTCGCAAAGTCGGGTCGCTTCTTTCCGATGCTGGGCAACTTCGCCGACATCGACCGGATGGAGGCGACGCGTGACGCTCGCTTCGACGGCATCCTTCTGGACCTCGGTGTTTCCTCCCATCAGCTCGACGAGCCGGGGCGCGGCTTCTCCTTCCGCGAGGGCGCGCCCCTCGACATGCGCATGGGCGTCGAGTCGCCGCTCGACGCACGAGAGCTGCTCGCGAACGCGGACGAGCGCGAGCTCGCGCGCATCTTCCGGGAGTACGGCGACGAGCCTCGCGGCGCCCGCATTGCGCGCGAGATCGTTCGACGTCGCCGGAACCGGCCGTTCCACACGAGCGACGACCTGGTGGGTGCCATCCGCGCCGTGCTCGGCCCCCGCTCCGGACCCGCCGAATTCGCGCGCCTCTTCCAGGCGGTGCGCATCGCCGTCAACCGCGAGCTCGAGGGGCTCGCGGCCGCGCTGCCCGCGCTGCGCCGCCACCTCGATCCGCAGGGCGTCATGGTGGTGATCTCCTACCACTCGGGCGAGGATCGCATCGTAAAGCGCGCGTTCCGCGAATGGAGTACCGCGTGTACCTGTCCGCCTCTCCAGCCGCGCTGCACCTGCGGCGGACGCGCCCTCGGCGAGACGCTCACGCGCAAATCCGTCACGGCGACCGCCGCCGAGGTGGAGCTGAATCCCCGCGCGCGCAGCGCGCGGCTGCGTGCATGGCGCGCGGAGTAGCGCCGCGCGGGCGGGTCTGGGTCGCCCTCGTCCTCGTGAGTTTCGTTCTCGTCGCCGCGAGCGTCATCTGGCGGAGGACGGCGGGAGTGGAGCAGGCGAGGACGCTGCGCTCGCTGCGCGAGAGAAGGGCGCAGCTCGAGGCGAGCAGGGCGCAGCTCGAGAGCGAGATCCGGCGAATCTCGAGTCGGAGCGTCCTGCTTCCCATAGTCGAACGCCGCCTCGACATGCACGTTCCCAACGACACGCAGGTGGTCATCCTCACCCGAGCGCCCCGAACGCCGTAGATGCCCAGACTCACTCGCATCGCACTGGTGCACGGTGCTCTCGTGCTCTTCGCGCTCGCGCTGGTCGTTCGCGCCGGACAGGTGCAGCTCCTGCAGCGCGCCGAGTGGACGGCGCGCGCCGAGCGCCAGCACTTCTCGTCCTCGTCGGTGCCGGCGCCGCGCGGAAACATCTACGACGTACGCGGAATCCCGCTGGCCACGAGCCGGGAGATGATGCGCCTGAGCGTCGCCCCTCGCGAAGTGGCCCGCCCGAAGGACCTCGCCAGGGAGCTCGCCCGCCTCGGCGTGCCGCGCTCGGCCATCGCGCGCGCCGGCGACACGCACCGCGCCTGGGTGCCGCTGCCGGGGAGCCACCTGCCGAGCGACGTGCGCGACGTGGTGGCGATGCGCGGAGTCTACTCCGAGCCGGTGGAGGAGCGTGTCTACACCGAACGCGCCGCCACGCGCAGGGTGGTCGGTTGGGTGGACTACGGCGCGGGCGAACGGCGTGGCGGAGTCGCGGGCCTCGAGCTCACGCTCGATTCCCTCCTCAGCGGCATCGACGGCCGCACCACGCTGGCGCGCGACGCCCGCGGACGGAAGCTGGACCCCACCGAGGACGCCGAGGTGGAGCCGGTGGCGGGCGCCAGCGTGAAGCTCACCATCAATCAGGAGCTCCAGGAAATCTCGCAGCGCGCGCTGGCGCATGCCATCGAGCGCACCCGTGCGGACGGCGGCGACATCGTGATCATAGATCCGCACGACGGCGGTATCCGCGCCATGGCGAGCGAGCGCGTGGGAGGGCGGAGCTTCGGCAGCCCGGTGATCAGCGAGCCGTTCGAGCCCGGCTCGACGGTGAAGCCTCTCTTCGCCTCCGCCCTCCTCGAGCGCGGGCTGGCCGCGCCCGAGGACAGTGTCGACACGGAGAACGGCGTCTATACCGTCGAAGGTCGCACGATCGACGACGAACATCCCGCCGAGGCGCTGTCGCTGGCGGACGTGATCAAGTATTCGAGCAACATCGGCATAGTGAAGTTCGTCTCCCGTATGAGCCAGGGCGAGGAGTACGAGACGCTGCGAGACTTCGGCTTCGGCATGCCTACGGGGATCTCGCTTCCGGGCGAGGCGTCGGGCGTGCTCCGCATCCCGTCGCGCTGGTCGCGGCAGTCGGCGGCGTCGCTCGCGATGGGGTACGAGCTGTCGGTCACTCCTCTGCAGCTCGCGACCGCGTATGCCGCGGTGGCGAATGGGGGAGAGCTTCTCCAGCCCGCGATCGTGCAGGAAATACGAGGCAGCGATGGCAGAGTGGTCTTCACGCACTCGCGCCGAGTGGTAAGGCGAGTGATGACGCCGGAAGTGGCGGCCAAGGTGCGAAGGATGTTGATGGGAGTGGTGAAGGAAGGGACGGCGCGGGGCGCCGCTCTGGTGAACTACACACTGGGCGGAAAGACGGGTACGGCGCGCCGCGTGGACCCGGGGCACGGCTATTCCGGCAAGTACACGGCTTCGTTCGTAGGCCTCTTCCCGGCGGAGAACCCCGAGTACGTGATCCTCGTGAAGGTGGACGGACCCCGGGAGACCATCTACGGCGCCACGGCGGCGGCTCCGGTGCTCAAGATCGTTCTCGAGGCGGCCATCGCTTCGCGCGATGCGGCGCTCGACCGCAGCTCGCTCGCCGCGCGCGTATCGCTCGCGAGCGCCGCCGACAGCGTTCCGGCCATCCAGGGCGACACGGTCCACTATCTCGCGCAGTCGGCGGATGCGACGCCCGCGGTGAAGCTGGCTCCGGTGCGGTTCGATCTCCCGGTGGTCGCGCCGCGTGACAGCGCCGGCGCCGCGCAGCACGAGCCGCGCGCCGTTCCGGATGTCGAGGGACTTCCCATCCGTCAGGCGGTGCGCGAGCTGCACCGGGCGGGCTTCCGGGTTCGCGTTTCAGGTCTGGGCACCGCGCGCGCCACCTCCCCGGAGGCGGGCGAACACGCGGCACCCGGCACGCTCGTGAGACTGCGGAGCTCCAGATGAGCGAGCCGGAGGTGGAGGACGGGGTGGATCTGCGGCGAGTTCGCGCAGTGCTCGAGGAGGCGGGGCTGCTGCTCGAGACGCGGGGCGATCTCCCCGAGCGCGCCAGCGACATGACCGCCGACAGCCGCGCAGTGAAAGCTGGCGCGGTCTTCCTGGCGCTGCGCGGCTCGAGTCGCGACGGTCACGAGTTTCTCCCGGAGGCGGAGTCGCGCGGCGCGACGGCCGCCATCGTCGAGGAGGCTGGCCGTACATCGCTTCCGCAGATGGTCGTGAGCGATGGAAGGCGCGCGGCGCCGCTGGCCGCCGCGGCGGCGTTCGGCGAGCCCGGACGCCGGCTGCGCATGGTCGCGGTGACCGGCACCAACGGCAAGACCACCACGGTGGGAGTGCTGCGCCACCTCCTCGACGGGCACGGCGGAGAGGACGACGGCGGTGGTCGCGCGGCGTCGGTGGGCACGCTCGGCGTCCTCGTCGGGAGCGCGGGCGAACCGCTGGAGGAGGGCGGCGGCGCCGGTCTCACCACGCCGGGGCCGGTCGAGCTGCAGCGAGCGCTGCGCGCCATCGCCGACCGGGGAATTCGCTGGGTGGCCATGGAGGTTTCCTCGCACAGTCTCGATCAGCGGCGCGTGGAGGGGCTGCGCTTCGAGGCGGCCGTGTTCACGAACCTCACTCGCGACCATCTCGACTATCACGGCACGATGGAGGAATACTTCGCCGCGAAGGCGCGCCTCGTGAGCCTGCTCGGGCCGCGGGGTGCGGCGGTGATCAACGGCGGCGATTCTGCGTGGCGCAACCTCCCTTCCGCGCCGCGCGTGATCACTTTCGGAACCGATCCGGAAGACGACGTCCACGCCGAAGCGCTGCACTTCCAGCCGCGGGGCAGCGAGTGGCGGCTCTGCGCCGCCGCGCAGCGCCACGCGCTCACGCTTCCGCTCATCGGAGACTTCAACGTGCTCAACGCGCTCGGCGCCGCGGCCGCGGCATGGCACGTGGGGATGAGCGTCGCGTCCATCGCCGCGCGGCTGCGTACCGCGCCGCAGGTGCCGGGGCGTCTCGAGATCATCAACGAGCGACCGACAGTGCTGCGCGACTACGCCCACACCCCCGACGCGCTCGAGCGCGCGATGGCGGCGGTGCGGCCGTTCACCCGGCGCAGGTTGATAGTGGTATTCGGGTGCGGCGGCGACCGCGACCGGGGGAAGCGTCCGCAGATGGGGAGCATCGCCGAGCGCGGAGCCGATCACGTGATCGTGACATCCGACAATCCGCGCACCGAGGATCCCGAGGAGATCATCGACGACATCGAGCGTGGGATGCGCGGCGAGAACCACGAACGGATCGAGCAGCGGGATCACGCCATCCTCCGGGCGCTGGAGCTGGCCGATGCGGATGACGACGTGGTGCTGCTCGCGGGCAAGGGACACGAGACGTACCAGATCCGCGGCACCACGAAATACCCCTTCGACGAGAAGGTGATAGTCGCGGAGCTCGCGGAGCGACGGCGATGACCGCGGCATTCTGGACGCTGGCGCGGCTGCGCGAAGCGCTCGCGCCGATGCTACTCGCCCCCGCGCCGGAGGGCGATGCCCCTGTGGCATCGATCTGCACGGACACGCGCGCGATCGGGCCGGGCGACTGCTTCGTGGCGCTGGTGGGCGAACGTTTCGACGCTCACGACTTCCTCGCCGAGGCGGTGGCGCGCGGCGCCGCCGCGCTGGTGGTGAACGCCGGCCGCTCCGGTGCGGACCTCCGAGCACCCGTGTTCCGCGTGAGCGACACGCTCGCCGCGTTCGGCGCGCTGGCGCGCCATCGCCGCCGCGCGTGGGCCGCCAACGGACGGGTGGTGGGGATCGGGGGCTCCAATGGAAAGACCACCACCAAGGAGCTCGTGCGCGGCGCGCTCGGCGGCACGCGGCGGGTGCACGCCACGCGCGCCAATCTGAACAACCTCGTGGGCGTGCCGCAGACCCTGCTCGCGCTCCCCGACGAAGCGAACGTCGCCGTCGTCGAGATGGGGATGAACGTGCCCGGCGAGATGGAGCGGCTGGTGGGAATCGTGGAGCCGGACATCGCCGTGGTCACCTGCATCGCCGAGGAGCATCTGGAGGGGCTGGGCGACATGGAGGGCGTGATGCGGGAGGAGTCGTTCATCTTCGACGGCGCGCCGGTGGCGATCGTGCCCGCGTCGCAGCCGGAGGTGGCGCGCGCCGCGGAGGGACGCGCACTCCGAGTCGTCACGGCGGGTCTCGGGGAGGGCGACCTGCGCGCCTCGGAGTGGGGACTCGGCCACGATGGCCGCGGCTGGCTCGAGGTGGAGGGAGTGGACGTGCGTCCCCGTGTGCGCGGACTGCACAACCTGCGCAACACCATGCTGGCTCTGGCGGTCGCGCGCGAGCTCGGCGTGAGCATCGAGGACGCCGCGCGCGGAGTGGCCTCGGCCGAAACGCCGGCGATGCGCATGGCATGGGAGCAGATCGGCGGCGTCACGCTGATCAACGACGCCTACAACGCCAGTCCGGCCTCGATGCGTGCCGCGCTCGAGCTGCTCTCGGCGCTTCCGGGAGGGCGGCAGCGAGTGGCCGTGCTGGGGACGATGCGCGAGCTGGGCGATCACACGACGCGGCTGCACGACGAGCTGGCCCGTGCCGCGCTCGACTCTCCCATCGAGCTGCTGGCCGGTGCCGGCGAGATGGGGCTCGCCTTGCGCCGCGCGGCGGGTGAGCGCGGCGGCGGGAACGGCGGAGCCGGCGATGCGCGGCTCGTGGCCGCGGAAGACATCCACGATCTATGGACGGCATTGGCGCCCCGACTCGAGCGCGATGCTGTCATACTTCTCAAGGCATCGCGCGGGGTGGAGCTCGAGCGCCTGGTACCTTCAATCACTGCCTGGGCGAACAGCTAGTGCTCTACCACATCTTCGCGAGACTCACCGACGCCTGCGCCTTCTGCAGCGTCTTCAATCTCTTCAACTACATCACCTTCAGATCGGCGGGCGCGGCGGTCACCGCGTTTCTCATGGCGATCCTGATCGGCCCCGGCATCATCAGGCGGCTCCGCGCCATGAAGGTTCGCCAGGTGGTGAGGCAGGGAACGCCCGATACCCACGCCGGGAAGAATCGTACGCCCACCATGGGCGGGCTCATAATCCTCATCGCGGGGATCGTTCCGACGCTGCTCTGGGCCCGGCTCGGCAACCGCTACGTGTGGCTCGCGCTTTTCGTGACGGCCTGGATGGGCGCGATCGGATTTCTGGATGATTATCTCAAGCTCAAGCAGAAGCGCGAGGGGAGAGAGAACGTGGGGCTGGTGGAGCGCTACAAGCTCGCCGGACAGCTCTCCCTCGGCGTGATACTCGGAATTCTGCTATGGCAGTTTCCGCTCTCGACCCTTCCGGGAGCATCGACCACGCTGCCGTTCTACAAGTACGTCCTGGTGGTGCCGCTCTTCGCCTGGCTCTACGTCCCGTGGGTCGCTTTCGTGCTCACCGGAACGAGCAACGCGGTCAATCTGACAGACGGGCTGGACGGCCTCGCCGCCGGCCTCACCGCCATTTCGATCGCCACCTTCGCAATCTTCGCGTATCTGATAGGACGCGTGGATGCGTCGCAGTACCTCGGCATCTTCTATCTGCGTGGCGCGGGCGAGCTCACCATATTCTGCGCCGCGCTCATCGGCTCGCTCATAGGCTTTCTCTGGTACAACTGCCATCCGGCCGAGGTCTTCATGGGCGACACCGGGTCGCTCGCGCTCGGCGGCGCGCTGGGCGCGATCGCCATCCTTCTGAAGAGCGAGTTCCTCCTCCTGTTGATAGGTGGAATATTCGTGGCGGAGACCGGCTCTGTCATCATCCAGCGCACCGCGTTCAAGCTGCGACGACGAAAACACGGACTCGATTACGCGAAGGCCCACCGCGTCTTTCTCCGGGCACCGATACACCACCATTTCGAGTTGAAGGGATGGACGGAGACACAGGTAGTCACTCGCTTCTGGATACTGGGAATCGTGTGCGCGTTCATCGCTCTCACGACGCTGAAGCTGCGATGACCCCGCTGGAACTGGATGCGGGCGGTGGCGAGGTCGCGGTGATCGGGCTGGGCAAGAGCGGTCTCGCGGCGGCGCGGCTGCTCCTGCGGCACGGGTACCGGGTATACGCGTCCGATGCTGCCGACTCGCCGCTGATGGAACGCGGCGTGGCGGAGCTGCGGGCGGGGGGAGCGGCGGTGGACGTGGGGCGGCACGACGTGGAGCGCATCGCGCATGCCGCCGTCGTGGTGGCCAGCCCGGGCGTTCCACCGAGCTCGGAAGCGCTGCGCGCGGCGCTCGAGGGTGGCGTCACGGTCGTCAGCGAGACCGAGGTCGGGCTGCGTGCGCTCGGGCCGGAGCTCCGCTACATCGCGGTGACGGGCACCAATGGGAAGACCACCACCACCGCGCTCGCGGGGCACCTGCTGCGCGCACTCGGCCACGATGCGGTGGACGCCGGCAACATCGGGGTGCCTCTCAGCGACGTGGCGCTGTCCGACTCGCCGCCGGGATGGATCGCGCTGGAGATGTCGTCGTTCCAGCTCCACGACACGCCGAGCATCGCGCCCACGGTGGGCGTGCTCACGAATCTGGGACCGGACCATCTGGACCGGTACGAGTCCGTGCGCGACTACTACGCGGACAAGGCGCTGCTGTTCCGGAACGCCACCGACGAGTCGAAGTGGGTCGTGAACGATGCGGACGATGCGGCGGTGGAGATGGTCTCCCGCGCCAGCGGGCGGCACTACCACTTCGGCCGTTCGCGGCTCTGCGAGATGGTGTACGAACGCGCCGGGAGCCCGTCGGCGGGATGGCTGACGTGGAGGGGGCAGCGGGTGGTGCGGCGCGAGGAGATTCCGCTGCTGGGCGATCACAACGTGGAGAACGCGATGGCGGCGGCGCTGGCCGTGATCGTGGCCGATGAGAGCCACGCCGACCGCGCCGCGCTGGACCGCATCGCGGAGGGCCTGCGGACCTTCGAGTCGCTTCCGCACCGGCTCGAGCGCGTGGTGGAGCGCGACGACGTGCTGTGGATCGACGATTCGAAGGCCACGAATCCCGGCTCCACGCTCGTGGCGCTTCGCGCGATGACCCGGCCCACGATCGTCCTGCTCGGCGGGAGGCACAAGGGCGAGCCATACACCGCGCTCGCGGAGCCGCTCGCGGCGATCGGAAAGGCAGTCATCGCGTACGGCGAGGCCGGGCCCCTGGTGCAGCGGGACCTTGCCGGGACGCTGCCGGTGCATCTGCTGGGATCCGACTTCGGGGAAGTGATGCATCTGGCTCGTTCGCTCGCAGCACCCGGCGACGTGGTGCTGCTCTCGCCCGCGTGCTCCAGCTACGACATGTTCCGCAACTACGTGGAGCGCGGCAGGCGCTTCCGCGAGCTGGCGCGGGGAGAGATGGATTGAAGAGTGCGCAGCCGGCTACGCGCGAGCGTTGGCGCATGGGCGCCGAGGCGCGCGCGCTGTTCATCGTCACGGCCACGCTGCTCGCCTTCGGGCTCGCGGTGCTGTACAGCGCGAGCGCGATCCTCGCGGTACGCGAGGGGCACGACAGCATGTACTATCTGCTGCGGCAGGTGGCCGGCGTCGGGCTCGGGACGATTCTCTTCGCGATCTGCGCGAAACTCGATGCGGAACTCTGGCGGCGCTGGGCGTGGCCGCTGCTCGGTGTGAGCCTGGTTCTGCTCATCATACCCGTGCTACCGTTCACCGAGGCGATCGCTCCGCGCATCAACGGTTCGCGACGATGGGTGTACCTCGGCTTCGCGTTCCAGTCCTCCGAGCTCGCCAAGCTGGCCGTGGTGGTCTGGACGTCCATGCTGGTGGTGAAGAAGGGGGAGCTGCTTCGCCGACTCACCAAGGGGCTGCTGCCGTTCCTCGTGGTGCTCGCCGTGCTGGACCTGCTCGTCATCCTCGAGCCGGATCTGTCGATGGCGATGACCTTCACCCTGATAATGGGCGTCGTGCTCTTCGCCGGCGGCGTACGGATCGGTCACGTGGTGCTGCTCAGCGTGCTCGCGATTCCGCTGTTGTGGCGGGAAGTGGAGAAGGCGCAGTACGCGTTGCTCAGGATGACATCGTTCTTCGATCCGGGGCAGGCGCCCGCCAATGTCGGCTATCAGCTCCGGCAGTCGCTCATCGCCGTGGGCTCGGGCGGACTGTTCGGCGCCGGCTTCGGCCAGGGGCGCCAGCAGATGGGATTCGTGCCCTTCCCGTACAACGACTTCATCGCGAGCAACATCGGCGAGGAGTGGGGCTTTCTGGGAATCCTGTTCGTGACGCTCCTCTTCGCGGGCTACGGTTGGCTGGGCTTCCGGATCGCGCGCAAGGCGCGCACACCTTTCCAGCAGTTGCTGGCGGTGGGGATCACGTTCACGATGGTCAGCACGGCGTTTCTCCACATCGGCGTCGTGATCGGGCTGCTGCCCACTACGGGGCTCACTCTCCCGTTCATCTCCTACGGTAGAACCAATCTCGTATTGTCGATCATGATGACCGGTATACTGGCGAACATCGGCAGCGAGCGGCAGCGGGTCGTCGGGGAGCACGCGACGAACCCCATGGTACGCAACCCGCTGTGAGGGTCTACTTCACCGGCGGCGGGACCGGCGGGCATCTGTATCCGGCACTCGCGATAGCGCGCGCGCTGGTGGCGATCGAGCCGTCGGCGCGGCCCTTCTTCGTGGGTGCGAGGCGTGGAGTCGAGCGCGAGATCCTGCCGGCTACGGGATTCGAGCACGTGCTGCTCGATCTGCACCCGCTTTACAGGAGCCGGCCGTGGAGGAGCTGGCGCACCGTGGCCGGTCTGGCCGGCGCGTGGCGCACGCTCTCCGACCTGGGGCGCCGCGAACGTCCGGCGGCGGTGGTGGGCACGGGCGGGTACGCGTCCGGCGCCGCGCTCGCGTGGGCCGTGGCGCACCGCGTGCCCGTCGCCCTGCAGGAGCAGAACAGCCACCCCGGCGCCACCACGCGCCTGTTCAGCCGCTATGCGCGTGAGATCTACCTCGGCTACGACGAAGCGCGCGCCCTGCTGCGCCCACGCGCCGACGCGTGGGTGGGCGATACGGGCAATCCGATCGACCCGCCGCCTGTGCCGCGGCCCGATCGCGCCGCAGCGCGCCGCCGCTGGGGCTTTCCTCCCACTGGAGGGAAAGTGCTTCTCGTGGTGGGCGGCAGCCAGGGCTCGCGGGCGCTCAACGAGCTGCTGGCCGGCTGGATACGCGAGGAGCTGCCGAGCGACCTTTACGTGATCTGGGGAACCGGCAGACAGCAGTACGAGCCGTACGCGGCTCTGGAGTCGTCCACCATCCGCGTGCTGCCGTATCTCTCGCCGATCGCGGATGCGTACGCCGCGAGCGACGTCGCGCTCTCGCGCGCCGGGGCGCTCACGCTCGCCGAGCTCTGCGCGTGGGGGATCGCGCCGGTGGTCGTACCGCTTCCCACCGCGGCCGCCGATCATCAGACCCACAACGCCGTAGCGCTCGCGAACGCGGGCGCGGGCGTGCACCTTCCGCAGGCGCACCTCACGGTGGCGGCGCTCGGCGAAGCCGTGACGTCGCTCATCGCCGATCCGGCGCGCCTGGAGCTCATGTCGCGCTCGGCGCTCGCTCGCGCGCGCCCCGACGCGGCCGCCGTCATCGCGCAGCGCGTACGTGCGCTGGCGACGCGCGCGGCGACGCGCGCGCACTGATCGCGCGCGGAGCGCGGCGAAGGCGAGCCGCGAGCGAAGGGGCCAGCATCGCGTCACCTCGATCACACTTGAGAGGAGGGTGGCGCGCGCACTAGATTGGCCGCACCCCGAATGACTCTCTTCGCTCCTTCCGATCCTCGCCCCATTCACTTCATGGGGGTAGCCGGCGCCGGCATGAGTGCGCTCGCCGAGCTTCTCGCTCGACGCGGGGTCGGAGTAACCGGATGCGATGTGAATCCGGCGGCGGTGGCGGACCTCGAGCGATCCGGAATAGTCGTGTCGCGAGGGCATGCTCCCGCGCACGTGGAGGGGGCGCGCGCGGTGGTGGTCACCTCGGCGGTGCCGCGCGATCACCCGGAGCTCGATGCGGCGAGGGCGCGCGGCATCCCCGTGATCCGCCGCGCCGAAGCGCTGGCCGAGGTGGTGGCCGCCGGCGACGTCATCGCGGTGGCGGGGACGCACGGGAAGACCACGACCACGGTGATGACCACCGAGGCGCTGGCCGCCGCCGGGCTCGAGCCCACCGGTATAGTTGGCGGCCGGGTGGCGGAGTGGAACGGCAATCTGAGTGCCGGGTCCGACAGGCTCTTCGTGGTGGAGGCGGACGAGTACGACCGCTCCTTCCTCGCGCTCACGCCCGCGGTGGCGGTGGTCACCAGCATAGAAGCCGACCACCTCGACATCTACCGCGACCTGAGCGACATCCGCGATACATTCGCGCGCTTCGCGCACGACGCGCGGGCAATCGTGCTGTGCGCGGACGATGCCGGAGCCGACGCACTGCCCGCGCCGCCCACGGCGGAAGTGGTGCGCTACGGTATTTCTTCGACCGACGCGCGGCTCGTGGCGAGCGAAGTGCGCGTGGAGGCGGGGGGCGGGAGCAGCTTCGTGCCGGTGTACGACGGACGAGCCCTGCCGCGCGTGCGGCTCCGGGTGCCGGGGACGCACAACGTCCTCAACTCGCTGGCGGCGCTGGCCAGCGGACTCGTCATCGGCGCGGACGCCGGCGCGATGGCGCGAGGCCTCGCCGGTTTCCGCGGAGTGGAGCGGCGCTTCCAGCGGGTGGGAGAGGTGGGTGGGGTGCTGGTGATAGACGACTACGCGCATCATCCTACCGAGATCCGGGCCACGCTCGCTGCCGCGCGCGCCTCCCTTCCGGGGCGGCGGCTCCTGGCGGCGTTCCAGCCGCATCTGTACTCGCGCACGCGCGATTTCGCGGGCGAGTTCGGGGCCGCCCTCGCGGCGGCCGACGAGATCTTCCTCACCGAGATCTACCCGGCGCGGGAACAGCCCATCGAGGGCGTGAGCTCGTCGCTCATCGAGGCAGCCATCGCGCGGGCGGGCTCCGGCGCGGAAGACGGCCAGCGCACCGGCGCGACGGTCGCGCCTGCGGCGACGCGCCTCGCGTGGCGCGGCGAGCGCAGCGAGCTCGCTGCCGCACTGGCGCGCGCGGTGCGCAGCGGCGACGTGGTCATCACGCTCGGGGCGGGCGACATCACCCGCACGGGCCCGGAGCTGCTCGCCCGTTTGACGGCGGCCGCATGACGCGCGTCATGCAGTTGGTGAGGGCGCTCACCTCGCGTGCCGGCCTCTGGGGGGCGGCGGCAACGCTGGCGGTGCTGGCGGGGGCGAGCGTCCCGTGGTGGGGGCCTCGCATCCTTTCTCACATGTCGTACTTTCAGATACGGCACGTGGAAGTCTCCGGCCAGCGGTACCTGCCCCCTCGTGAGATTCTCTCGCTCCTCAGCGTGGACACTACTATCTCCATCTGGACCGACCTCGATTCGCTCGCGGCGCGCCTCACATCGCACCCGGGAGTCCGCTCCGTGCGGCTCCGGCGCAGACTTCCCGGTACGCTGGACGTGCGCGTGACGGAAAATCTCCCGGTCGCGTTCGTGCCCGTGGCGCGCGGACTCGGCGTGCTCGACGAAGACGGCGCCACGCTTCCTATCGATCCGAGCCGCGTGGACGTGGACCTCCCCCTGGTCCAGCGCGCGGACACGATGCTGCTCTCGCTCCTGGCCGATGTGCGCGACGAGAACCCGCGGCTCTTCGCGCGTATCAGCGCGGCGCGCCGCGATGCGCGCGGCGACGTGGAGCTCACGCTTCCCACCTACTCCGTGCTCGCGACCGACCAGGCGACGGCCAGCCGGCTGGCCGACATCGCTCCCGTGGAGCGCGACCTGGCCAGGCGCGGTACGCGGGTGGCGCAGCTAGACCTGCGCTTTCGCGACCAGGTCATCGCGAGGGTGCAATGAACCCCGAGCGACTGGTTGCCGGCCTCGACATCGGCTCGTCGCGCACCACGGCCATCATCGCCGAGGTGGTGGGCGACCTTCCGAAGCATCCCAACATCAAGGTGCTGGGGGTGGGGCAGGCGCGTACGGCGGGGCTCAGACGCGGCGTCGTGTCCGACATCGCCGAGACCACGCGCTCGATCACGAAGGCGATGCAGGATGCCGAGCGGATGGCCGGCGTACAGGTTCAGTACGTGTACGCCGGGATCGCGGGCGAGCACGTTCAGGCGATGACCAGCTCCGGCGTGGTGGCCGTGAACGGCGACGAAGTCACGCGCACCGACGTGGAGCGTGCCAAGGAGGTGGCGCGTACGCAGGCCATCCCCACCGACCGCGAGCTCCTGCACGCCATTCCGCAGGAATACCGGGTGGACAAGAACGACGGCATCCGCGACCCCGTGGGGATGATCGGAATGCGCCTGGAGACGGAGATGTACCTGGTCACCATCGGCGCATCGCCGGCGATGAACCTGCGCAAGGCCGTGGAGCGCGCCGGATACAAGGTGCGCGAGCTGGTGCTCGAGCCGCTGGCGAGCGCGCTCGCCGTGCTCACCGAGGACGAGAAGGAGCTCGGCGTGGCGCTCGTGGAGATGGGAGCGGGGAGCACGGACCTGGCCGTCTTCCACGAGGGAAAGATCCGGCATCTCGGCACGGTGAACTTCGGCGCGAACAGTGTCACCAGCGACATCGTGCACGGGCTGGGCGTCACGGCGGGCGACGCGGAACGACTCAAAGAGCTGTACGGCTGCGCCTACGAGCCGCTGATGGCGGAGTCGCAGGATGTCATCGAGCTCCCCGGCACCGTTGCACAGGGTGAGCGCCAGATCCGGATCGACTCGCTGGCGCACATCATCCACCAGCGTACCGACGAGATCTTCGAACTGGTGAACCGGGACATAACGACCGCCGGTTTCGCCGGTCTGCTGAGCGCGGGCATCGTGCTGACCGGCGGCGGCTCGGCGATCCAGGGTGCCGCCGAGCTGGCGGCCGATGTGTTCGGGACCGGCGTACGGGTCGGTTCACCGGCCGATGGCATCGGCGGCTTGAGCGACGCGGTGGAAGCGCCGCGCTTCGCGACGGCCGTCGGGCTGGCGCTCTACGGGGCGCACCGGATGGCGCTCGGGATAGCGGGAGCGTCGGGGGCGCGGCGGAAGGGGATGTCTGCGCCGGGTATGGATCGTCTGGCTCAGCGTGTCAAAGCCTGGCTTCAGGACTTCTTCTGATCGGGTTGCGCGAGATGCGGGATTGAAGGTTACGTGTTAGTGTGTTGTCCAGTCGAATGCATTATATTGATGCTATCTCCGCGCTGGCCTTCAGAGCCGGCCATCAGCAGCAGCAGTGAGCCCGCCGAATCGGTAGCCGCAGCACGTATTTCCTCCAGCCAAGTGGAGTTTCTTCCGCAATGATCTTCGAGTTCGAGGAGAGCACACCGCAGAACGCGCGCATGAAGGTAGTCGGCGTCGGCGGCGGCGGCGGCAATGCAGTGAATCGGATGATCGAAGAGCATCTCGAGGGTGTGGAGTTCATCTCCGTGAACACGGATGCTCAGGCGCTGCTCACATCGAAGTCGGACGTCAAGATCCAGATCGGCAAGAAGCTCACTCGCGGCTTGGGCGCGGGAGCGCGGCCGGAGATCGGGCGCCAGGCCATCGAGGAGAACCGCGACGAGGTCGCGCGCGTGCTCACCAACGCCGACCTGGTATTCGTCACGTGCGGCATGGGCGGCGGGACGGGCACCGGCGCGGCGCCGGTGGTGTGCGAGATGGCGCGGGAAGCCGGCGCGCTCACCGTGGGCATCGTCACCAAGCCATTCCTCTTCGAGGGACGCAAGAGGATGCGTCAGGCCGAGATGGGCATCGCCGAGATGCGCAAGCAGGTGGACACCATGATCGTCGTCCCCAACGAGCGCCTGCTCGCGGTGGTCGGGAAGGGAATCCCCTTCGGAGACGCGCTCAAGAAGGCCGACGAGGTGCTCCTGCATGCCACGCAGGGCATCTCCAACCTCATCAGCGTCACCGGGCTGGTGAACGTGGACTTCGCCGACGTCCGCACGGTCATGCAGGCGGGCGGCTCGGCCCTCATGGGTACCGGCGTCGGACGCGGCGAGCTCCGCGCCATGGAGGCCGCGCAGCAGGCCATCTCCTCGCCGCTCCTCGACAACGTCTCCATCAGCGGGGCCACCGGAGTGCTCGTCAACATCACCGGCGGCAACGACCTCACGCTCGGTGAAGTTCACCAGATAAACGAGGTGGTGCACGACGCGGTGGGCGACGATGCCGAGATCATCTTCGGCGCCGTCAACGAGCCGGCGATGCAGGGCGAGATCCGCGTGACGGTGATCGCCACGGGCTTCGATCGCCTGGTACAGGGTGGGCACGCCGCGCAGAGCGAGCCGGCGCAGCCGGCGCGCAACACGCTGGCCACGCCGGTCATCCCCTTTCCGGCGCAGCGGCCACCGCGCTTCGGGACCGTGGCCTCGCGCTCCGCGCAGCCGTCCGAGCATGCCCGCCGGCCGCTGCAGCCGCCGTCGGGGCACTCCGACAAGTCGAGTCAGGATCTCAACGACATGGAGATTCCGACGTTCATCCGGAGGCAGATGGATTGAAGCGCCCCTCCCCGCGTCTCGTCACTGCGTTGGTGGTCGGTGCGCTCGCTATCGTCGCCCTCACGGTAGATCTTCCGTCACCCCGCTCGGTCGCGCCGTTCGCGCGGGTGGGCGCCGACTCGGCCATCGCCGCCACACCCGCCGCGCCTGCCTGGCACGAGCGGGCCGACACGCTGCACGCCGGCGAGACTCTCTCCGGCCTCCTCACCCGCGGCGGAATCAGCAGCGACGGCATCGTTCGCGTGCTGCAGGCGGCCACCGGTCTCGACGCCAGGCGTGCACGCGCCGGGATGCCCGTGTCCCTGCGCACCTTCGGCGACGATTCCGTTCCGTCCGAGGTCGTGTTCCATCTGGCCATCGACCGGCTCATCCGCGTCAGCCGTAACGGCGACAGCACCTGGACCGGAGCGGAGGAGACGCTCCCGTGGGACGTGGACACGCTCACCGCGAGCGGGACGATACACGCGAATCTCTACCAGGCGCTCGACGATTCGGCGTCGAACATCCTCCCCGCCAACGCGCGCGCCGAGCTCGCATGGTCGCTCGGCGACATCTACGAGTACAAGGCCGACATGAGCCGCGATCTGCGCGACGGCGATCACTTCCAGGTGCTCTTCGAGAGGAAGGAAGGCCCGGGCGGAATCGTGCGGATCGGGAACGTACTCGCGGTGCGCTTCGCCCTCAGCGGGAAGGAGGTGGACGCGGTGCGCTACGAGAGCTCGTCTGGCCGGGCCGAGTACTACGAGTCCGACGGCCGCTCGATGCGTTCGGCGTTCCTCCGCGCGCCGCTTTCGTTCAGGCGCATTTCGAGCGTGTTCGGCCGACGCAAGCACCCGATCCTCGGTACCTGGCGGAGCCATACGGGTACCGACTACGCCGCCAACTCGGGAACTCCCGTACGCGCCATCGGCGATGGCGTGGTGATCTTCGCGGGCCGGAAGGGCGGATACGGGAATGCCATCGACATCCGGCATCCCAATGGCTACGTCACGCGCTACGGGCACATGCGCGGCTTCGCCAGAGGGATCCACTCCGGAACGCGCGTGAGCATCGGCCAGACGATCGGCTACGTGGGGATGACGGGCCTGGCCACCGGCCCGCATCTGCACTTCGAGGTGATCGTGAACGGCGTACAGCGCGATCCCCGGGTGGCGCTGCGCGACAAGGCCGGGCTCCCGGTTCCGGCCGCCGAGCGCGCGCGCTTCGACACGCTGCGCACCACGCTGCTCGCGCAGCTCGACGCCCGCAGCGGCATGGGCACCCGGCGCGTGGCGAGCCGGTAGCGGCTTCCACGGCGCTTCCGGACGGGAGCGGCGGCCACACCAGCGTTAGCTTTATCCCATGCTCAAATGGCTCGTTGCCGCGATCGCCGGAGTGGCGGTCGCGGTCTTGTCGTATGGATTGCGCGAGCCGGGAGGCGGGCGCGGGGCGCGCCGCGCCGGTCTCGTCGCCCTGCGAGCTCTGGCGACGACGCTTCTGCTAGCGCTCGTGTTCGATGCTCCGGCCGGTCCGGCGCGCGCGCCCGCGCCGCTGGTGGCGCTGGACGTCTCCACGAGCTGGGAACGAGCCGCCGACAGCTCCCTCTGGCGTGCCGCGCGTGCCGACGCGGCGCGGCTCGCCTCCGATTCGCTGGTACTCTTCGGCGACTCCGTCCGGGCCGGTCGCGCGCCCGAGCGCCCATCCGACGAGGCCACCCGCGCACGCTCTCTGGTGGAGCGCTCGCTCGCGGCTGGACGCCCGGTGGTGATCGTGACAGATGGCGAACTGGACGATCCGGGGGCGCTCGCGCAGCTCCCATCCGGATCGCGCGTGCAGGTCGCGCAGCGCGAACCGGCGCGCGACGTAGCCGCGGTGGCGCTCGACGCGCCGCGCGCGGTGGTGAGCGGCGACACCGTGGAGGTACGCGTCACACTTCGGAACGGCCCGCTGCCGGCGCCCGGCGGCACACTCGAGCTCCGCCTCGGCGACAGCACCATCGCTACGGATACTCTGGATTCGCTCGCCGCGCGCGCGGAGCGCACGCAGACCGTTCGCGCCGCCTTCGGCGGTCCGGCGCGGGCGGCTCTCCTGTCTGCCGTTGCGACGGTGGCCGGGGACGCCGAGAGGCGCAACGACACGGTAGCTGTCCCACTGGATATCTCCCGTGCCGCCGGCGCCGTGCTGGCGTCGACGTCGCCCGACTTCGACTCGCGCTTCGTGATTCCCGTACTGCGCGGCGCGGTGGCTCTTCCGGCGCGGGCGTATTTCCGCGTGGCGGGCGAGAGGTGGCGGCAGGACGGCTCCCTCGCGCCGGTGAGTGAGGCCGAGGTCCGGTCGGCGCTGCGCGATGCTCCACTGGCCATCATCCACGGCGACACTTCGTATTTCGGCGCGCCGCGGCGCGTCACCAGCGGTTCGCTGGCGCTGCTATCGGTGACGGCACCGACCACGGCCGACACCGTAGGCGAGTGGTACCCGGTGGCTGCGCCTCCATCGCCGCTCTCTCCCGTGCTCGCCGGCATAGTATGGGACAGCCTCCCGCCGGTGGCGGTCACGGGGGCGCCGCCGAAAGGGGAATGGGACGGCCTGACCGTGGCGCGCGGGCGTCGCTTCGACCGGCGTCCGATCGCGGCGGGGAGCAGCGCTGGCGGGCGGCGCGTGGTGGTGACCGGCGCATCCGGCCTCTGGCGCTGGGAATTCCGCGGCGGGGCGAGTGCCGATGCGTACACCGCGTTCTGGGGAGGTATATTTGACTGGTTGACGGCGGAGCGTCCGGACCCGCGCGCGGTCTTCCCGGCGGAAGGCGTGGTGCGTGCCGGCGAGATGATCCGTTGGCGCCGCGGTAGAGGTGTGGCGGAGAGAGGAAGCGGAGGCGACTCCGTGGTCCAGGTGCTGCTGGAACGGCGCGGCGGCAGCGAGCGCGATTCGTTGACGCTGCGTTTCGCGGCGGGTGTCACGGTGGCCGAGAGCGACCCACTGCCCGCCGGAACGTACGACGTGCGCGCGCCGGGTGGCGATGCGGTGCTGGCGGTGAACGCATCCCGCGAACTTCTCCCGCGCGAAGCCACAGTCCGCTCGGGCGCCACCGGCGGATCGGCGGCTCTCTCCGAGCGCCACTCCCTCCGTGACCGCGGCTGGCCGTACGTGCTGCTCATCGCGCTCCTGTGCGCCGAGTGGCTGGGGAGGAGGCGTTGGGGGATGAGGTAGGTCGGAAGGAAACAGGAAGCAGAAAGCAGTCTGCTTTCTGCTCTCTCCAAACGGGATTCACGATGCGGATTTTACGGCGCGCGGACGATGTGCCGCGGCGATCGCTCTGGCAGAAGATAAAGGACGTCGCCCTCATGGACGTGGGGGTGATAGCGCGCGGAGGGGTGAGCCCGGGATCGCTCGAGCGGCTCGAGGAGCTGCTGCTCGAGGGAGACTTCGGGGTCGCGCCTACCATCCGTCTGGTGGCCGACGTGGAGAGCCTGGCCGGCAGGGGGAAGGTGAAGACGCAGGAAGAGTTTCTCGCCGCGCTGCGGGAGGGGATCGAGAGCGCGCTGCGTTCGGGGAACAGCTCGCCCGAGCTGAACTTCGCGGAGCGGGGCGCCGGACCCACCGTAATCCTCGTGGTGGGCGTGAACGGAGCGGGCAAGACCACCACCATCGGCAAGCTCGCGGCGCGGCTGCGCGGCGAGGGGAGGTCCGTTCTCATCGCGGCGGGCGATACCTACCGCGCGGGCGCCATCGATCAGCTCAGACTCTGGGCCGATCGAACCGGTGCGGGATTCGTGGGCAGCGCACCGGGCGCCGACCCGGCCGCGATCGCCTTCAACGCGATAGATGCGGCGCTCGCGCGCGGTGCGGACGTGGTGATCGTCGACACGGCCGGACGGCTGCACACCCAGGGCGGTCTGATGTCGGAGCTGCAGAAGGTGGGCAAGGTCATCGCGCGGAAGCTCCCCGGCGCGCCGCACGAGACGCTGTTGGTGCTCGATGGCACCGTGGGTCAGAACGCGGTGCAGCAGGCGCGCTCCTTCGCCGAGTCGGTGCCGATCACCGGCATCGTCATCACCAAGCTGGATGGCACTGCCCGGGGCGGGATAGTGGTGGCCGTGCACGAGGCCATCGACGTGCCGGTGAAATTCGTGGGCGTGGGCGAGAAGGCGGAAGACCTCGTTCCCTTCGACGCCGCGCAGTATGCGGAAGACCTGCTCGGCGAGTAGCGCGCCCGCGGCGGCCCGCCGCCGCCGGCGATGACGCGCAAAGCGAGGCCATGCCGATCGAGCTCTCGACTCCCGTCACGTTTCTGAAAGGCGTCGGACCGCGCCGCGCCGAGGCGCTTCGCCGCCTCGACATCGTCACGGCGGGCGATCTCCTCTACCACATCCCGCACCGGTACGAGGATGCCAGTACCGTTTCGCCCATCTCCTCGCTCGAACCCGGGATGGATGCGACCATACTCGGCAGCGTGATCTCGAAGGGAGTGATCCCGACCAGGAAGGGGCTGCGGGTATTCCAGGCGGTGGTGCGCGACCGAACGGGGATCATCGAGGTATCGTGGCCCGGACAGCCGTTCCTGGACCGCACCATCGCGAAGGACGACGTCCTGCTGTTGAGCGGGCCCGTGCGCTTCTTCCACGGCCGCCAGCTTCAGCCGCGCGAGTTCGTCAACATGGGGCGTTCGGATGAGGACGGCCTCGACAAAGGGATGGGCGGTCGCGTCCTGTCCGTCTACCCGGCCACCGAGGGACTCTCGTTCAGGCAGATCCGCTCGCTCATCGACGCGCATCTCGATACCCTTCTCCCGCTGGTGCGCGAGCAGCTTCCCACCGAACTGCTCCGGCGCGCGGCGGTACCTCCGCTTCCCGAGGCTCTCCGCATGGTGCACCGACCGGAATCGGTGGCCGACGCGATGCGGGGACGCGATCGGATCGCGTTCGACGAGCTGCTCTTCTTTCACATCCTGCAGAGCCGCGCCCGGTCGCTTTCACGGGAGAAGCGGGATGGCATAGTGTTCTCCAACAGGCGCGACCTGACGTCGCGCCTGAGAGAGTCGCTCCCCTACGAGCTCACGGATGCACAGGTGCGCGCGACTCGCGAGATCTTCGCGGACATGTGCGGCGAGCATCGCATGAGCCGCCTGCTGCAGGGCGACGTGGGGAGCGGCAAGACCATTGTCGCGTTGTTCGCGGCCCTGCTCGCGGTGGAGAACGGTTATCAGGCGGCCATCATGGTGCCGACCGAGCTCCTCGCCGAGCAGCATGCGCGCACCATGGCCGGCCTTCTGGCACCACTCGGCGTGCGCACCGTGCTGGTGACTGGCGGGCTCGCCGCGCGCGAGCGGCGTGCGGCGGCTGCCGCGCTGGAGAGCGGCGAGCCGCTCGTCGCCATCGGAACGCACGCGCTGGTGCAGAGCGGTACGAGGTTCGGCCGGCTCGGCTTCGTGGCCATCGACGAACAGCATCGCTTCGGAGTCGAGCAGCGCTCCGTGCTCGGTGCCAAGGGCGGTGGCGATGCGGCGACACGACCGGACACGCTGCTCATGAGCGCCACGCCGATACCGAGGTCGCTGGCCCTCACCCTGCATGGCGATCTGGACGTGAGCATCCTCGATGAACGGCCCGCGGGGCGGAGGCCGGTGAGGACCGCGCTGCGTCGGGGGAAGTCGCGCCAGAAGGTGCTGAGCTTCATCGATGAGCAGGTCGAGCTGGGGCGGCAGGCGTACATCGTGTATCCGGTCATCGAGGAGTCGGAGAAGCTCGACCTCAAGGCGGCCACCACCATGTACGAGGAGCTGTCGTCGGGGCCGCTCGCGCGGCGCAGGGTGGCGCTGCTCCACGGGCGGCTTGGCGCGGAGGAGCGCGATGCGACGATGCGCGCCTTCCGCGATCACGAAATAGACGTCCTCGTATCCACGACGGTGATCGAAGTGGGGATCGACGTCGCGAACGCAACCGTGATGTTGATCGAGCATCCCGAACGCTTCGGCCTCTCGCAACTGCATCAGCTTCGCGGCCGCGTGGGCCGCGGAGCCGAGGAGAGCTACTGCATACTGTTGGGCGATGCGGCGCCCGAGTCGAGGCGGCGACTCGAAGTATTCGTCAGGACGGAAGATGGTTTCGAGATCGCGCGCGCCGATCTGGAGCTGCGCGGGATGGGCGATCTGTTCGGGGAGCGGCAGAGCGGGATGCCGACCTTCAGGGTGGCCGACCCGCTGCGCGACGAGCGGCTCGTTCGTGCGGCTCGCGAGTTGGCCGGCGAGGTGCTGGCGCGCGATCCGGAGCTGACCAGTCAGGAAAACGCGGGAATCAGGAGAGCGCTCACGGAGCGCTACTCGCGCGCGCTGGAGCTGTTTCGGGTCGGCTGAGCGCCGCCGTTCGATCTCAGGGCGGGTTCTTTTCGGAGAGGCGCTTCTTGATGCGCTCGAGCTCCGCGGTGGTCTTGTCGAGCTGCTCCTTCAGCCGCTGAATCTCCTTCTGCAGCTCCGCTTCCCGCTGGTCGGCACGCTCCGCCTGCTCGGCGCGCGCGGCATCCGAGCTGCTGATGGAAATTCGATGCGTGCGTCCGATGGAATCGATGGTCGAAGCCAGCCGGTCGAGCGTGAGAGCTTCGGTGCGGTGCAGGGTGCTGGCCGTGTCGCGCAGATACTCACGGAGCTGTCTTTCGGCACTGTGCGTGTCGCCGCCGCGATTGGCCGGATCGAGGGTGAGGAGCGCGCGCCAGTATGCCGCCTCGCGCGCTTCCGGCGCCCCGGCGTAGGCGAGCATGAAGTCCTGGAGAGCGCGATCGGCGTCGCTGTAGCGGCCTTCGGCTGCGGCCTCCTTGGCCGACCCGAGCACGTATACCCACTCGCCGGCCGCCTGCGGCATGGTCCGATGCACGGCCGTGGCGCATGCGGAGAGAGCGATCGCCAACGATGCCATGAGGGCGGCCCGGACCGTCCGCGTCACGCCGGGGCACCCACGCTGGACGCGTCGGGGCTCGGAAGATGCCCGCGCAATCTGCCGCCGGCACGCTCGGGAAGGACGATGCGGAACGTGGTGCCCGAGCCCACCGCGCTCTCGACCGTGATGTCGCCTCTGTGCGCGGTGACTATCTGCTTCGCGATGGCGAGCCCGAGGCCGGTGCCGCCGTGGGCGGCGGAGTCCTGGTTGTCGGCCTGGTAGAACTTCTCGAAGATGTGGGCGAGCTGACGGGGCGGGATCCCCGCGCCCGTATCGTGGATCGTGAGAAGGATCGCCTCGTCCCTGCACTCGGTGATCAGCTCGACGAGGCCGCCCTGCTCGGTGAATTTGAATGCATTGGAGAGGAGGTTGCCGAGCACCTCGCTCATCCTGTCACGGTCCCAGATCACCTCGTCCGGGAGCGTACCGATCTGCTCGAGGCGGAAATTCACTCCGCGCTGCATGGCCAGCACGCGGAAGGTGCTTTCCAGCTCGGCAAGAAAGTGGTCGAAGCGGATCGGCCGAAGATCCAGCTTCCCGCCCCCGGCCTCGAAGCGGCTGATGTCGAGGAGCTGGTGTACGAGGCGCGCGAGCGAGCGAGTCTGCGTGTCGATGGTGCGCAGCACCTCGCGCTGCTTCCCGGATACCGGCCCGTAGACTTCCTCGTCGATGAGCTGCAGGTAGCCGACGATCACGTTGATCGGAGTCTTGAGCTCGTGCGACGCGATCGAGATGAATTCGGCCTTGAGCCGGTCGAGCTGCGCGAGCTGGTGCGCCATCGACTGGAAGCTCTGGGCGAGCCGCCCGAACTCGTCTCGTCGTCTGGTCGCGATGGCGAGCCGGTAGCCGAAATTGCCGTCGGCCACCGCCGCCATCCCGTGTTCGAGATCCACGACGGGGCGGCTGATGCTGCGCCAGAGGAGCACGGAAATGATCAGCGCCAGCGTCCCGGCCACCGCGAGCGCGAGCGCGGCGGCGTTGCGCGCGGCCGCCGTTTCATCGGTGGCCGCGATGACCAGGCGACTGGTGCGGTCGCGCAGCTCCGCCTCGGCCATGGTGAGCTCGCGTTCCATGTCCGTGATGGCGGGGCGCAACTGGCGCGCGGAGATCGAGTCTGCCCTGTCGGCGCGTCCGGAGGTGAGCGCCGCGTACTCGGCCGGTACGTAGGCGGCCACCTTCTGCACGGACGTGCCGATGGCTTCGGATGCGGCGCCCATCCCCAGTTCGCGCAGCGAGTCCGCTCGCGCCGCGAGCACCACGAGCTGCGAATCGACCGCGGTCCTGTTTTCGCGTGTGGGGATGACGGCCAGTGTCAGCTCCAGCCGGCGCAGCTCGTCGGTGCCGGAGCGGATCCTATTCAGGAGAAGGGACGCCGCGAACTCGCGCTTCTGCAGCAGGGTGGTAGTGACGTGCAGGCGCTCCAGCGACTGCAGCGCGAGCGCCAGCGGCAGCAGCAGCACGATGGCGATCGAGAAGAGGCCGAGCGCGAGCTTCGACCGTATGGTCATGCCCGAAGCCGCTCCCCACGTTGGCGTGCGGTGGTGGCCGCCACGTCCAGTGGAGCCGGGAGTGGCGAAGGGCGGCAAGTCGCCGCGCGGAGTGGCGTCAGGCGGCTGAAGCCCATGCGCGTCGAGCGCTGATCGATAGGATTGAAACAATGTACGGTCGAGACGCGGACGTCGCAGCGGCCGGCGCCAGAAAGCGAGAACGCGTGACGGTCGTTGAAGGTCTTGTTGTTCTGACTGCATCGTACACGGAACCGCGCCGCCGCGCCAGCGGTAGCGAACTGTGCGTGACGAGCATCACAAATCGGCGTTGACAGCATTTCGGTGTCCGGATAGGTTGCCGAACCTCACTCGTAAATCCAATCACAGTAATGACGTCGAGCATCGAGCGCATAGCCGGACTCGGGCAGCGCGCAGGGCAGGCAGCGACGGTCCGGGGGTGGGTGACCCACGTCCGGTCGTCGGGGAAAGTGGCATTCGTGGTGGTGCGCGATGGCACGGGAATCATGCAGGGCGTGCTGGTGAAGAATCAGATCTCGCCGGAGTACTGGGATCGCTTCTCGCAGCTCACGCTCGAGACCTCCATCTCGGTCACTGGCGAGGTGCGGGTCGACGCGCGTGCGCCCGGCGGCGTGGAGATGGGTGTCGAATCGATCGAGATAATCGGCACGAGTCCCAGCGACTATCCCATCCAGCCCAAGGAGCACGGCGTCGACTTCCTCCTCGACAACCGGCATCTCTGGCTGCGCTCCGAGCGGCAGCGGGCGATCGCGATCGTTCGCAACGAGATCGAGAAGGCGATACACGATTTCTTCTACGATCGGGGGTTCCTCCGGGTGGACACGCCGATCCTCACGGCGGCGATCGGTGAGCGCTCCGGCCTTTTCGATACCGAATACTTCGACGAAGGAAAGGCGTTTCTGGCACAAACCGGCCAGCTTTACGGTGAGGCGGCCGCGGCCGCGTTCGGGAGCATCTACACGTTCGGCCCCACGTTCCGCGCCGAGAAGTCGAAGACGCGACGCCATCTCACGGAGTTCTGGATGATCGAGCCGGAGGTCGCCTGGAACGATTCGGACGACAACATGCGGCTCCAGGAGGATTTCGTCTCCTACCTCGTCCAGCGGTGCCTCGCCCGGTGCGAGCCGCAGCTTCGCGAGCTCGAGCGCGACACCACGCATCTGGAAAGGGTGACTCCGCCGTTCCCACGGCTGGACTACGGCGACGCGGTCGAACTCCTGCGGCGGAAGGGGAGCGGCATCGAGTGGGGCCAGGATCTGGGGGCGGAAGACGAGTCTCTGGTGGTCGAGGAGTACGACCGGCCGGTATTCGTGTACAACTACCCCAGAGAGGCGAAGGCGTTCTACATGAAGGAGAACCCGGCCGACCCGCGCACCGTGCTCTGCAACGACCTGCTGGCCCCGGAGGGATACGGCGAGATCATCGGTGGCAGCCAGCGCGAGGATGTCTACGAGAAGCTGCGCCGCCGAATCGAGGAGGAGAAGCTCCCGATGGATGCGTACGGCTGGTATCTGGAGCTCCGGAAGTACGGGACCTTCGTGCACTCCGGCTTCGGGCTCGGTCTCGAGCGTACGGTGTCCTGGATCTGCGGCCTGCAGCACCTGCGCGAGGCGATCGCCTTTCCGCGCATGATGAACCGGGTACGTCCGTAGTTTCGGCGCGAGGGGTCGGCACTTCACTGTAGAGGGGCCGGCAGCGGCGCGGGCGGGCCCGCCACACTGTAGTGGCGATTACCGCCCGCGGCCCCCGGCGCGTGAGGGGTGGGGGTGGGGCCCCCCCGGGGTTGCGCTGACCGGCACGCACTTGTCGCGCCCTTCCAGGAACGTGTCGCGCCCTTCGGCGTACCACCGCCGGAGATCCCACAGCCGGCGTCCCTCGAGCCACACCACGGCGCCGCGCTCCACCTTCAGGATCGTCCACGCGCTGTCGGCGTCCGGTGCCGAGAGATCGCCGAGCCCGTAGGCCGAACGCTCTTCATTGATGAGCGCCATCGCATCGCCCACCTGCTCGTCGCGGAGCGCGGCCTCGGCGCGGAGGAGCAGCATCTCCGTTCCCTTCACGAGCGGAACGTCCGCGCCGAGGTCCCTGTACTTGGTCTGCCTGAAGAAGTCGGTCCGGCCATCCTGCCCCTTCTGGATCGCGCCCTTCGTGGTGTAGACGGTGTCCCAGGGAACCCGCGGATCGCCGTAGTGGTCGGCCCATTGCGTTCCCGCCACGGTCACCTCTCGGCGTGTGATGGTCTCGTAGGCCAGGTTGAGATTCTCCCTCGACGTGTTCAGCGAGAAGATGGCGTCGAACCGGAGCGATACCGGAACCTGCTCGGCATCGGCCACGGCCCCGGTCCAGTCGCCGAGCCAGGCCCGCATGGACGCGCGGCCCGCGAGCGCCGTCGCCGCGAGCGTGTCGTTCCCGTGCAGTTGCGCCAGCCTCAGCGCCTCGGTGAACTCCGAGTCCGCGCGCTGGAAGTACACGGAATCGCTCTCGGCGGGCCCGCCATCGATGACCGCGGTGCAGACGTTCTCGCCGAGAAGGCGATTCGCGAATCCGGCATAGACGTAGGCCATGGCCGAGAGAGGGTTCTCCTCGAAACCATCTTCGCCGAGCACGTTCTTCATCCGTTCGATACCGTGCTCCGCGACCCAGCGTGCGCGCTGCATGTCGGACCAGCGTGCGTTCACGTCCTCGGGACGGATGATCCCCTGGGCGAACTGATTCTCGGCCGCGTAGTTGCCCGAGTGGAGCAGCTCGTCGGTCATGAGCGAGTTCTGCAGGAGGAAGTCGCCCAGCGCCTCGGAGAGGTCGCCGGACATGCCGTTCACCAGCGCGGACATCGCGGTCGGCGTGTCCAGATCGGTGTCGTCGATGGGTCCGGGATTGGTCACCGAGAAGTCGCATGCGGCGCAGAGCAGCAGCATGCCCGCAAGCGCGCCGCGCGCGCCCGGTCGGAGGAGTCGGGTAGTGTCGATTCGTATTCGCATCATCAGAAAGTCACCCGGACGGACGCGAGGAACGTCCTGTAGCTCGGGAAATTGTAGTAGTCGCGGCGGCCGAAGCTGTTGTCACGCACGTCGGTCACTTCCGGGTCGGTACCGGTGTAATCGCTGCTCGTGTACAGGTTCTTCCCGGCGAGCGTGACGCTGGCGTTTCGCAGGCCCGGAACCAGGTCGTCGGGCAGGTCGTACGTGAGCGACACGCTGCGCAGCTTGAAGAAGTCGGTGGACTCGATCCACCAGTCGTAGTCGCGCACCGACGACTGGAGAGTGCAGCGCGCGCGCTCCAGCGCCGACACGTCGGCGAGCGCGTTCGGATCTTCGCCGCTCGAGACCAGCTCCATCTTCGCCTGCGTGGCGATGCAGGGCTGCCACACACCCTTGTACGCGTTCTGGTAGCCGGTGGCGTTGAGCAGGTGCCCGCCGATCTGGAACTCTCCCAGCGCGTCCAACGTGAAGTGCTTCAGGAAGGTGATGCTCGTGGATGGGCTGATGATCTTCGTCGGGAAGGCCGAGCCCAGGTAAGCATCCTCCTCCACCACCGGGTCCGCGAACTCGTCGGCGTTCGCCACCTTCTTGCCGATGTAGGCCGGCACCGGAAGTCCTTCCTTGACGTACATCCTCTGCAGCGCATCGATCGTGAGCGTCTGTCCGCCGATGTCGCCCGCCTCGCTCTTTATGGTGCTGAAGTTGAGCCGCGCGTGCCACGTCAGATCCTCACTGCGCAGCAGGTCGGCATCCAGCGAGATCTCCACGCCGCGGTTGTGCAGCTCACCCACGTTCTCGAGCTGGGAGCTGGTGAAGCCGTCCGAAGGCGGCTGCAGGACGGGGATGAGCGCGTCGAAGGTGTGCTGCCTGTAGTAGGTGAAGCCGAGGCCGATCCGCCCCGCCAGCGCGCTGGCGTCGAAGCCGATCTCGTACTCGCGGGTACGCTCCGGGCCGAGGTCGGGGTTTCCGACGTGCTCCGGGGTGACCGCGGGCTGGCCGTCGTTGGCCGCCACCGATGCCCACGTACGCCGCGCGTCGAACGCGCCCGGCGCCTTGCCCGACTCGCCGATGGCGCCGCGCAGCTTCATCGTCTCGATCACCGACGTGGGCCAGAACGATTCCTCCGAGATGACGTACGACGCGCTCACCTTGGGGTACGGCTGGAGCCCGAAGCCGGTTCCGAAGGCGCTGTTGCCATCTACACGCAGACCGCCCGTGACGAAAAGCCGGTCTTTCCAGCCGAGCATTTCCTGAACGAAGAATCCGGCATTGATCACCCTGTCCCGGTCGTCGCTCGTGACGTCGCGCAGTGCGGCGGAAGTCAGCGTCGGGAGGCCCGGGCCGGAAAAATTGTCGGCGCTTATCGCGCTGAATGTATGCCTGCTGTCGAACACCTGGCCGCCCCACGAGCTCTTGGAGACCAGCGATCCGCCGATCGGCAGGTTCACCGACCCTGCGTAGTCGAGCGTGATCAGCTTCCTGCTCCAGTTGCGGCGGTCGAGGCTGCCGAGCGGCACACGGGGAAAACCGAACGGATTGAGATCGGTGATCACCGCGTTGTTGTAGTCGTAACCCACGGCCAGGCGGTTGCTCACCTTGTCGCCCGGGGCGTAGGTGATGGTCAGGCCGGTGATGTAGTGGTCGGAGGTGGTGGAGATGGCGGAGCTGAAGATGGCCGCGTTGTTCACGCACACCACGTCTTCATCCGCGCACCCCGAACCCTGGAAATTGCCGAACGGTCCGCGCGAGATGTTGAGCAGAGTACCGCTGCCGTTGTTGCCGTCGGGTACCCAGTCCACATCGCGTCGGGTGTAGGATGAGCTGAGCGCGAGCTCGAGCCCCTCGGTGGGCCGGAAGGAGAAGTTGCCGCGGAAGCCGCCGTTCTGGTTTCCGCCCGTGGGCAGCACGCCCTTTTCGTTGGCGTAGTTGCCGGATGCGTAGTAGCTGGTGTTGTCGCTTCCGCCGCGGACCGAGAGCGAGTAGCGCTGCACCGCGCCATTGCTCAACCAGCTCCCGCTCGCCGGGCAGGTGGGATCCTCGAATCGCGTGCCGTCGCCGGCCACCAGGTCGGAGCCGCGGCACTCGTTGAGGAACATGCCCGTGGGATCGCTCGACGGACCGACGTGCCCGATGTTGTTGAATCCGCCGCTCGCCTCGGCGTGCCAGATGGGCCGGGTGGAGCTGCCGCGCTTCGTGAAGATCTGGATGACGCCGCCGGAAGCCTCCGTGCCGTAGAGAGTGGTCGCTGCGGGTCCCTTCACCACTTCCATTCTCTCGATGTCGGCCGGCGAGATGTCGTTCAGCGGAAGCGTGCCCTGCCGGCCGCCCACGCTCGTGGGGGTGGCGCCGTTGTAGATGCGCACCCCATCCACGTAGATGATCGGCTGGTTCCCCTGGCTCACGCTGTTGACGCCGCGCAGGCGGATCACCCCGCCGGCTCCGGGCTGGCCGGAGTTGGAAAGCACCGTCACGCCCGGCGACCGTCCCGCGAGGATGTCCTGCGCGTCGCTGACCGGCGCGCGTGCGATCTCGCTGCTGTCGATGGTGGAGATCGCGTTGCCGATCTGCTTCGCGCGCTCGTTTCCGGTCGCCGTCACCACGGTGGCGTCGAGCACCAGCGCCGTGCGGCCGAGCGTCACATCCAGCGTGGTCTCCCGATCGGCGGTGATGGTGACCGTACGCTCGCCCTGTTCGTAGCCGAGCATGCGTATGCGCACCGCATGTTCGCCAGGGCGTATGCCACCTATCGAGTAGTGCCCCTGCGCGTCGGCGACCGCGCCCTGGCGCGTGGACGGCAGAAATACCTGTGCGCCCGCGAGCGGCTGCGCGTTCGCGGCGTCCGTCACCGTTCCGGAGAGCGTGCCCGTCTCCTGCTGCGCTCCGAGCACGGCAGGGAGGGCCAAGACCATCGCCAGTCCGGTGATCCCCCAGAACGATCGTCGAATCGATCCTGCAATCAGCGTCATCAATCACTCCAGCGTTCGTGAAATTCCAATGGTGAACGATGTCAGTATCCGCGAACCTCCCCGTCGCGACGCGGATCGGCGGCGCCCACCCACTCGTCGCCGATCCTGGCTATGAGATGCACGCCGCCGAACGCGAGCTCGATGGGCGGCGTGAGCTGCAGGTCGTAACCGAGGCGATGCGCCTCGGCGACCACTTCGGGGCTGAAACCACCTTCGAGCCGAACCGACTTCGTGCGCGTCGGGATCACTCGCGGCATGCGCAGCGCGGCCATCGGATCGAGGCCGTAATCGAGCGTGTAGATGATGCTCTCGACCACGGCCGGCGGAATGGCGGCCGAACCCGGCGAACCGACCACCAGCTCGGCGCGCCCGTCGTGCAGCACGATGGTGGGCGAGATGGTGGACGAGGGCACGTGGTGCGGGCCGCGCGCGTTGGCGCTGGAATCGTCGCGCGAGAAGTTGAACATCGCGCTGTTGAGGAACGTGCCGGCCACCCAGGTACCGGAGCCGAAGAAAAGACCGTTGGTGTAGGTGAGCGCCACCGCGTTCCCCTGGGCATCCACAGCGGAGAGATGCGTGGTCTCGCTGTAGCCGGCGTCATCGCGATCCCGCGTGGTGGCGGCGACGCGCGGCTGGATCTTCGAGGGTCCGAACGGCTGGAAGCGCGCGCAGTCTGCGCTCGGCGCGCTGCTGTCCGCCGACCACGGATTGCCGGCCAGTATGGTGTCGGGTACCGGCTCCGAGGAGATGAGCGAAGCGCGCTCGCGCGCGTAGCTCGGCGACACGAGCCCGGCGGCGGGGACGGGCGCGAAGGTGGGATCGCCCACGTAGGCGTTGCGGTCGGCCACGCTGACGCGCAGCGCGCCGGTCAGTACCCGGAAGGCCTCGGGCGATCGCGACGGGAGTCCGAGCTTCGGCATGTCGTACGGCGCGAGCAGGTTCAGCGCCTCCAGCACCTGCATCCCGGACTGCGGCGGCGGGGCGGAGAGCACCGTGCGGCCGTGGTACTCGGCGCAGAGCGGCCGGCGCCAGCGCGGCTGGAACGCCGCCAGGTCCTGCGCCGTGATCGGATTGCCACCCTCGTGCAGCGCCTTCACGATCTCGCTGGCGACCCCACCCTCGTAGAAGCCGGCCGGCCCCTGGTCGGAGATGGTTCGCAGCGTGGCCGCCAGTTCGCTCTGGACGAGCGTCGCGCCGGGCGCGATCGGATGCCCGCCGGGGAGGAAAATGCGGCTCGCGCCGGGCGAGGCGGCGAGCTTGGCGGAGTCTTCATCGACCACGCGCGCCAGGAGGGAATGAACGGGGAAGCCCTCTCCCGCGAGGCGGATCGCCGGCGCGAGTACGGCGGAGCGGGGGAGTTTCCCGTAGCGCGCCTGCGCGTCGAGCAGCCCCGCGACCGCGCCGGGGATCGCGGCGCCGCGCGCGGTGACTCGCGATCCGCGATAGTGCTTCAGAGCCGTATCGGGGTCGGCGCCCGCCGTGGCGTAGAAATCCACGTACTCGGAGCGGCTGGAGTCCTGCAGCCAGATGAGCATGCCGCCTCCCGCTCCGAGTCCGCTCATCATCGGCTCCACCACGCCGACGGCGAACGCGGCGGCCACGGCGGCATCCACCGCATTGCCGCCCTGCCGCAGCATCTCCAGCCCGGCGTCGCTGGCGTAGGGGTTGGCCGATGCCACCATCCCGTGCTGGGCGACCAGTCGCTTGCCGGAGTCGGGAGCGAGCGTCGGCGCGACGCGGGATGGGGTGCAGGCGGCCGCCAGTACGGCGAGCGTGACGACCAGTCGGCGCGAGGGCGTGAGTTGTCGGATGCGCATGGGCAATTCGGGTTGGAAATGAGTGTGATCGCTTGACGCCTGAGCGCGTGGCGGGCGGAAGGCGTGCGCCGCTCCCATTCCACGAGCGCCGTGCCGGCGTCACTTGCACCGGGTACGAACGCGGTTGCCGCATCGCTGAGCGAGAGCGGCGAGGCGAACGCGGCGTTAGGCGCGCGTCGCGGGTAGTTTTGTGAGGGGCTGCGAGGCGCGCCGACTTGCACGCCATGCAGCGTCGCCGTATGTTCGGGAACCGTTCCATATTCCGGGACCGGCTCCCGATTAACGATAAACCCCGGGGCGATGCTTCAGAAAGCCATGGCTGTTCTCGAGCTGTTTACTCCGATGCGGCGCGAGATCGGGGTGGTGGAAGCGGCGGAGCTGCTGAACAAGCCGAAGAGCACCGTCTCGCGCTGGCTCGCCGCCATCTCCGATGCCGGTCTGCTCGAGCGCGACCCCGGTTCAGGACGCTACCGCCTCTCGATGCGGCTGGCGGTGCTCGGCGAGATCGCGCGCGACTCCACCGGGATGCAGCGGCTCGCGCACCCCGTGCTCGAGAAGCTCACCGCCGACACGGGCGAGACATCCAGCCTCACGGTGATGGTGCGCTCGGAGGCGATGAACATCGAAGCGGTGCTGAGTCCTCGCCCCATCATCCACGTAGGCTGGGTGGGACGCCGCTTCCCGTGCCACGCGAGCGCGTCGGGCAAGGTGCTGTTGGCGTGGCGCGAGCCGGCCATCGTGAAGCGGCTGGTGCCGCGCCGCCTGCCGAAGCTCGCATCGCGCACCATCACCTCCATGGAAGACTTCCTGTACGAGCTGGCGCGGGTGCGCGACCACGGCTACGCCACTGCGTGGCGCGAGCTCGAGGATGAGCTGGCCGCCGTGGCCGCGCCCGTGCGCGATCACACCGGAGAGGTCGTGGCCGCGGTGGCCCTCAGCGCCCCGGCATCGCGCGTTCCTCTCAAGGCGCTCGGCAATCTCGCCCGGTCGGCCGTCGTCGGCGCCGATTCGCTCTCTTCGCAGATGGGCTTTCGCGGGATGGCGCGGGGAAAATCGTAGCCGGCGTTTCCGTACCACATACCTCCCACTCCGACTCACTCGATGCCTTCAGCACTCAGACATCTCCGATTCGCGCTCGTCGCTGCGCTCTTCGCGGCCGCCGCCTGCCGTCCGACCGCGGGCGCTCCGCCGGAAACCACGACCGCCGGCGTCGTAGCACGGCCGCCGGCCCACTTCCCCGAAGGGTGGAGGTTCGAGGCGGGAGGGCACGCCGCGTTCGCCGCAGACGCGATGATCTCCAGCAACAGCGAGCTCGCCAGTCGGGCGGGGGTGGAGATCCTGAAACGCGGCGGCAACGCGGTGGATGCGGCCGTGGCCACGGGCTTCGCGCTGGCGGTCACGCACCCCGCTGCCGGCAACCTCGGCGGCGGCGGTTTCATGGTGATCCGGATGGCCGATGGCCGCACGGGCGCCATCGACTACCGGGAGATCGCCCCGCTCGCCTCCACGCGCGACATGTATCTCGATGAGCAGGGCAACCTCACCGACAAGAGCGTCATCGGCCCGCTCGCATCGGGCGTGCCGGGATCGGTGGCCGGAATGACCGCCGCGCTCGCGAAGTACGGCAATCTTCCGCTGAAGGTGGTGATGGCCCCGGCCATCCGCCTCGCGCGCGACGGTTTCGTGGTCGACAGCGCCCTTTTTCGCTCGCTCAGGGGATCGCGCTCGAAGATCACGCGCTTCGAAGGTGCGGCGGTATTCTTCCCCGGCGGCGAGCCGGTGCAGCCCGGCACTCGTCTGACGCAGCCCGCTCTGGCGCGTACGCTGCAGCTCATAGCCGACGAGGGGCCCGACGCCTTCTACGAGGGGCCGATCGCCGACAGCGTCGCCGCGCAGATGCAGCGCGATGGCGGTATCATCACGAAACAGGATCTCGCCGGCTACGAGCCGGTCTGGCGGACACCCATCGAGTCCACCTATCGCGGCTACTCCATCATCGCGATGCCGCCCTCATCCTCGGGCGGGATCACCACGGTGGAGACGCTCAACATCCTCGAGACATTCGAGAAGCTGCCTCCGTTCGGCAGCGCGCAGTACGACCACCTGGTGGCCGAGGCCTTCCGTCGCGCGTTCATCGATCGCAACACGAAGCTGGGCGATCCCGCGTTCGTGGACGTACCGGTGGCGGAGCTCACGAGCAAGTCGTACGCGAAGGAGCTCGCTTCCACCATCCGCCCCGGCCAGTCCTCGCGCACGCCGAGCTTCGCGGCGAGCGCGAAGGAGTCCATGCACACCACGCACTATTCGGTGGCCGACTCGAGGGGAAACGCGGTGGCCACCACCACCACGATCAACAGCAGCTATGGCTCCGGCGTGTACATCAGCGGTGCCGGCTTCTTCATGAACAACGAGATGGACGATTTCTCCGCTCAGCCCGGCCACGCGAACCAGTTCGGCCTGGTGCAGGGCGAGGCCAATGCGATAGTGCCGGGGAAGCGGATGCTCAGCGCGATGTCTCCCACGGTGGTACTGGACGGCGACGGGAAGCTCTTTCTCGTGATCGGAGCGGCCGGCGGCCCGACTATCATTACCGCCACGACGCAGGTCATTCTCAACGCGATCGACAACCACATGACGCTGGCGGATGCCATGCGCGCGCCGCGCCTCCACCAGCAGGCGTGGCCCGACACGGTCTTCTACGAGCGGGGTGGGATCGCGCCCGCCACGCTGGACTCGCTGCGGGCCATGGGACACCGATTCACCGCGCGCGGCTCGATCGCCAACGCGAATGGCGTGATGCGGGTGCAGGGCGGGTACATGGGTCTCTCGGAGCCGCGCTCGAGCGGCGGCGCGGTGGGCTACTAGCGGCTGCGTCGCGTCACCGTTCGCCCGCCTTCACCTCGTCCCAGAGCGCGTCGAGCGTGGCCAGATCGGCGTCGCCCATCGTGATGCCTCGCTCGGCGGCCAGCCGCTCGACGTGCTCGAAGCGGCGTACGAACTTCTGGTTGGCGCGGTCGAGAGCGAGCGAGGCGTGAACGCCCGAGCGGCGGCAGAGATTCACGACCGCGAAGAGCAGGTCGCCGAGCTCGCTCTCGAGCTCGGCATGTGCCGCGGTACCGGCGGCCTCCGCCGCGGGCCCCGTGGCGTCCGCGGCAGCGGCGGAGGGGAGGAGCTCGCGCACCTCGGCGAGCTCCTCCTGGACTTTCCGCGCCGGCCCCTCGGTGTCGTTCCAGTCGAAACCCACGCCGGAGGCGCGATCCTGCAGGCGATGGGCGCGGTGCAGTGAAGGGAGCCCCGCTGGAAGGCCATCGGCGATCGACGCACGCGTGCTGGCCTTCATCGTCTCCCACGGCTGACGCTCGCCGCCGCCGTAGAGATGCGGGTGCCGCCGTTTCATCTTGTGGATGAGGGAGGCCGCGACGTCGCCGGCATCGAAGTCTCCGCTCTCCTCCGCTATCACGGAGTGAAAGAGCACCTGGAGCAGAACGTCGCCCAGCTCCTCGCGCATCTGCTGAACGTCCCGGGAGCGAAGCGCGTCATCGAGTTCGTGAGCTTCTTCTATGAGGTACGGTCTGAGCGACTCGTGCGTCTGCGCGCGATCCCACTCGCAGCGCGCGCGCAGATCGCGCATGAGCTCCAGCGCATCTTCGAGCGTATGATCGTCTTGCATGGCTCCTCCGCGGCCGGTATACTACGCGCCCGAATCATGACAGGTCAATGTACACCGAGCTGACGCGCGCCTGGGTCGAGATAGACCTCGGCGCGCTGCGACGTAATGCGCGGACGATGGCGTCGCGCGGGGGACGGGGGTGCCTGCTCCCCATGATAAAGGCCGACGCCTATGGTCTGGGCGCCGTGCGCGCGGCCCGCGTGCTGGAGGCGCTCGAGCCGTGGGGCTACGGCGTGGCCACCGTCGCTGAGGGCGCCGAGCTGCGCGAGAGCGGCATCGAGCGGCGCATCCTCGTGGCCACTCCGCTCCTCCCGGAAGATCTGCCGGAGGCCGCGCGCTGGGGCCTCACACCGTCGCTGGCTCGGGCCGTGGACATCCTCCAATGGAATACGCTGGGTGGCGCCGCCTGGCACCTTTCGATCGACACCGGAATGAACCGCGCCGGGATCCGCTGGGACTTGGTGGACTCTCTGTGCGAGGTTCTGGAGCGCTTTCCGCCGGAGGGGGCATTCACGCACTTTCACTCCGCGGCGTGGGACGCGGCATCCGTACGGCTGCAGCGCGAGCACTTCGCGGCGGCAGTGGCGCGGCTTCCCCGGCGTCCGGCGCTGCTTCACGCCGAGAACTCGGCGGCGGCCGAGCGAATCCGGGCCACGGAGTTCGATCTGCTGCGGCCGGGCGTGTTCCTGTACGGCGTGGGGAGCGGCGAGGGCTCGCTGGTGGCGCCCGAGCCGGTCGCGCACGTGCGTGCCCGCGTCGTGGATCTTCACCACGTATACCCCGGCGAGACGGTGAGCTACGATGCCACGTACGCCGTGCCGGCGGCCGGGCCGGAGGCGGGCCCGCGCCGCATCGCCACGCTGTCGATCGGTTACGCCGACGGCTACCGCCGGTCGCTGAGCGGTCTGGGGACAGTGCTCGTGCACGGCGCCGCCGTACCGGTTGCCGGGCGCGTGACGATGGACATGACCATGATCGACGTCACCGGCGTAGAGTGCCAGGTTGGAGATGTGGCGACGCTGATCGGCAGTGATGGGGAGCGCCTTCTGGACATGGAGTCCGTGGCCGGCCGGGCCGGTCTCTCCCCGTACGAGCTGCTCACGGGCCTTCGCGGCCGGCTCGCCAGAGTGTATACCGGGGACTCCTGAGTTCCTCCCGGTGGTGGGCTCGTTGGCGTCATTCGAGTAGATTTGGCTGGTTCCAGGGCACCCATGGCGCCCGGCGGGGTTTCATCCACGCGACCGCCGTGCTTTTCGCGTCCCTCCACTTCTCCCCATTCCCGCTACCGCAAGTGAAGCTCGGAGTACCCGTATCGCGCAGGTCATTGAGCGCGCTCGCCGTAGTCGCGTGCGCGCTGTTCGCGCTCGCCGGCTGTCAGGAGAATCTCGCCGGCGGCGCGGCCTGTCCGGCGCTCTGTCCGGACACGTTGACCGTACGGGACACCGTACTCTACGCCGACGAGATCATGGACACGGACGTCACCCTCCTCGGCTCTCCCGCGTTGGGCACGGAAGCGCAGCTTCTGGCGGCCGATTACGAGAAGGGTGGTGACCGGCTGCGCACCGGGGTGATTTTTCGCTTCGATTCCGTACAGCGCGCGCTCATCGACACGACCGGCGGCGCGCCGGAGCCGATCACTTCGGTGGATACCGCGAGCCTTCGGGTCAGCGTCGTCACTCCCTCCAGCGGCGCGTACGACAGCACGCTGGTCGCGGATTCGCTGCTGACCTTCGTGGTCTACGATGTGAATGCCGCCGCCGGCGACTTCGACACGGCCGCGGTTCGCGCCCGCTTCGGTGCCGCCGAGGTGGGATCGCTCACGGTGGAGCGCGATTCGCTGAGCGGCACCATCGTGATACCGCTCGACACGGCGTACGTGGCATCGCACATCCGCGACGGCGAGCGGATACGCCTCGGGCTCGTGGTGCAGAGCGACGGCGGTGCACAGGTTCGCGTGTACAGCGCGGAGGGCGGATCGCCGGCGTCGCTGCAGTACATCGGCTACGCCGGCACCTCGCGCCTCTCGGCGGCGGCGAGTGTCAATACGCGCTCCAGCGCGGGTCCGGCGATCCGGAGTCTGGCTGACTACGTGCTCCTCCTCGAAGGGGCTCCACCTCCGCCGCCGGATGTGCTGGCCGCCGGAGGGATCCCGTCGAGCCGCATCTTCATCCGCTTCGACATCCCCGCCGACCTCATCGACTCCAGCACCACCATAGTGCGGGCGAATCTCGAGATGCACCAGCAAGGCAACTCGCTCTACGCGAGCGACGACACCGTGGCGCTGGTCACTCGCCTGGTGCGCGCCACTAAGGTGGTGGACGATCCCGCGCAGGCGGCGGCGCTCTCGGTCGATCCGAGCGCGCTCTCCGCCAGCTTCGCGGTGCCGCCCGTGCGGGTGAGCCCCAGCGAGACGAGGGTGGACACCATTCCGCTCGCGCACATACTCCTGTTCTGGAAATCGGAGGGGCCGGAGACGAACCAGCGCTCGATCCTGCTGCAGTCGTCGGCGCAGGGCCTCGACCCGAGGCGGTTCTACCTGTACTCGAGCAACGCCGCGGACGAGAGCCTGCGGCCCAGACTGCGCATCACCTACATCCCCCGCAGCGGCTTCGGACTCCCGTGAGATACACGCTCGCCATCGCAGTACTGGTCGCGGCCGCCCTCCCGGCGCGGGCGGCCTCGCAGGGAACGCTCAGCACGCAGGGCTTCGGCTACCCGCCCGGGCAGCTCTCCACGCGCGCGACTTCCCTGGGCGGCGGAATCGCCGAGACCGATCCGCTCTCGCCCGTGAACCCCGCGGCGATCGCGGAGTGGATCGCTTCGGGGCTGTACGTCCAGTACTCCCCGGAGTACCGCAGCGTGACATCCACGGACGTGGCGGATCACACGATGACGGTGCGCTTCCCGGTCATGATGGGGGCCGTGCGGGCCGGGAATCGCGTCATGATAGGGCTCTCGACTTCCACGCTGCTCGACCGCACGTGGGAGACGAGCCGCGTGGGCTACACGCATGCCGGTCCTGACAGCTCGCGCTTCGAGGAGGACTTCACCAGCTCGGGCGCGATCAACGACATTCGCCTCGGCGTGGCCTTTGCGGTGACTCCTTCACTCTGGATCGGAGCCGGCGGCCACATTTTCAGTGGCGATGACCGGCTGAAGATCAGTCGGGTGTCGGATGATACCACGACCACGCCGTTCCTCCAGCAGTCGCGCCTGAGCTACTCCGGCACTGGGCTCAGCGGGGGGGTGACGTGGCGCCCAGCCAACGCGCTCATCCTGGGAGCGTCGGGCCGCGTGGGTGGCAGAATCCAGACGTTCAGGAACGACACCAGCCTCACGAGCGCCGATGTGCCGGCGCGATGGGGCGTCGGCGCGGCTTTCACCGGGGTGAGCGGGTTGCTGCTCTCCGCGCGCGCCAACTGGGTGGGATGGTCCAGCCTGGGAGATCTCGGCCGCCCGGGGCTGGGAGTGACCGACGCATGGGACATGGGGGCCGGCGTGGAAGTCAACGGCCCGCTCTTCTTCGGTCTCACGCTGCCCGTGCGGGTTGGTTATCGGCATCGCACCCTTCCGTTCACCGTGGGTGCCGTGAAGGTGGTCGAGAAGAGCTTCTCGTTTGGAGCGGGAATCCCGATCAGCGGCGGCCGCTCGCGCATCGACCTCGGCGCCGAGCGGGCCGACAGGGGATCGGTGAACGGTATTTCGGAGAAGGCATGGATACTGAGCGCCGGTTTCATGGTCCGGCCATGATCGAGTGGCGGAAATAGCCACCCAGCCACCCCTCATCCTCGTCGCCGACGACGTCCCCGCCAACGTCGAGCTCCTGCACGATCAGCTCGCGCTGCTCGGGTACAGAGTGGTGAGCGCGTACGACGGCCCATCCTCCGTGGAGAGCTGCTTCGAGCATCGTCCGGACCTCTGCATCCTGGACGTGGCCATGCCGGCCGGCAGCCTCGGCGGGAGCGATCGCACCACGGGCTTCGAGGTGTGCCGCAGAATCAAGCGCGATCCGCGAACGTCGCGCATCCCGGTCATCTTCGTAACCGCGCTCAACGACGCGACCGACCGGGTGAAGGCCATCGAGGCCGGCGGCGACGACTTCCTCACCAAGCCGCACAATCGCCAGATTCTGAGCGCCCGCGTCCGATCGCTCCTGCGTCTGAAGTTCGCCACCGATGCGCTGGAGGAGAGCTACCGCAAGCTGCGCGAGCTCGAGAAGGTGCGCGACGATCTCATGAAGATGATCGTGCACGACCTCAAGACGCCGCTCACCTCGGTGCTCGCGTCGCTGGAGATGGCGCTCGACGGCGACTTCGGGATGGTGAGCGAGGGGCTGCGCCGCGCGCTCGGCGACGCCGAGTCCAAGGCCGAGGACCTCCTCGCGCTCATCGAGGATCTTCTCGAAGTGGCGCGGATAGAGGAGACCTCGCTGGAGTTGGACCTGCAGCCGCTGGCTCCGGGAGCATTGATAGCCGAGCTCGTGGAGGAGTGGCGGGTGCGCTTCCAGCAGCAGGACGCGGCGGTGTCCACCGAGGTCTCCGACGACTGTCCCGTATTCAGGGCCGATAAGGGGTTGATCAAGCGCGTATTCTCGAATCTGATCCAGAATGCGATAACGCATGCGGGGAGCGGCGTTCGGATCGCACTAGCCGCGCGGGCGGGCGAGGAGTCCGCGGGCGCGGGCAGCGTGATGTTCACCGTGTCGGACGACGGACCCGGGATACCTCCGGAGTACCACGAGGTGATCTTCAGGAAGTTCGAGCGGGTGAAGAACCCGCAACTCCCGCGGGCGCGGAACTCCGGCCTGGGGCTCGCGTTCTGCAAGCTGGTGGTGGAAGCGCACGGCGGCCGCATCTGGGTGCAGAGCAGCGAAGGCCGCGGGAGCCACTTCCACATCACGCTGCCCGCGGAGCCGGCGCGTCCCCATTGAGGCGGCGTCCATGAAGGTCTACATCCACACCTTCGGATGCCGCGCCAACCAGTACGACAGCGAAGCGGCGCGGGCGATGCTCGAGGCGGGCGGAGTGGAGATCGTCGCGGCGCCGGAGCTGGCGGACGCCGCGCTGTTCAACAGTTGCGCCGTCACCTCGCGCGCGGAGGCGGATCTCAGAGCCGGTGTCCGCCGGGCGGCGCGGGCCAACCCGGGGCTGCGCACGGTGGTGATGGGCTGCGCCGCCGCGCTCGACCAGCAGCGTGAAGCGGCGGCGGGTGGGAGTGGGGGCGGAGGGAAGGGGGGAGGCCGTTCGCTGCGCGTGCTCCCCACCGTGCGGAACGTGGTAGGCGGTGCGGATCTGGAAGGAGTGGCGCGGGCGCTCGGGCTCGACCCCACCCTGGCGCACGCGCGGAGCGCGCACCAGGGCGGGGCCCGCGCTCTCCTGCGCATCCAGGACGGCTGCGACGAGCACTGTACCTTCTGCGCCACAACGCTCGCGCGCGGCGCCAATCGTTCGCGGCCGGTCGAGGAGCTCGTGGAGGAGGCGCGGCGGCTGGCGGAGTGGCACGCGGAGATAGTCCTCACGGGCGTGCACATCGGCAGCTACGGCCTGGACCGCGGATCGTCGCTGTCGCTGCTGGTGGAGCGGCTGGTCGGGGCAGTGCCGGGCGCGCGGTTCAGGTTGTCGTCGGTGGAGGCGACCGAGGTGGACGACCGGCTGCGCGAACTGCTGACGGCGCCCGATTCGGGGCTCGTACCCTATCTGCACGCGCCGCTGCAGTCGGGCTCCAACCGCACGCTGCGCCGGATGGGGCGCCACTGGTACCGGGCGGAGAGCTACGCCGCGGCGGTGGAGCGCATCGTGGGCGGCGCGAGCGTCTTCGGGCTGGGGGCGGATCTGATCGCCGGCTTCCCGGGGGAGAGCGAGGAGGATCATCGCGCGACCGTGTCGCTGGTTGAGTCGCTGCCGTTCACCGGCCTGCACGTATTCCCGTACTCGTCGCGTCCGGGGACGGCTGCCGAGCGCCTGGGCGAGCAGGTGCACGGCGCGGAGATATCGCGGCGCGCGGCGGAGCTCCGTGCGCTGGGCGAGCGGAAGGCGCGCGAATACGAGCGAGGGCGCATCGGCGGGGGCGCCGAAGTGGTGGTGACGGGCGGTACGCGTGGAGCTGCCGACTGGAGAGGGCTGACCGAAGACTACCTCGCGGTCGGCGTCGCCGACCGCGGCGTGCGGCGCGGGGCGCGTGTCGCGGCGCGGCTGGAAGCGCGCGACGGCACCCTGTTCGCGCGCCCACTGCAGCCTTAGCTTTGCAGCATGAGCGACACACCCCGGGGTACGGTCTACATAGAGACGTACGGCTGCCAGATGAACGTCAGCGACACGGAGCTGATGTACGGCAATCTCGCGGCGCACGGCTACACGGCCGTGGATGCGCCGGACGGCGCGGACGTCATACTCGTCAACACCTGCGCGATCCGTGACCGCGCGGAGCAGCGCGTGATCGGCCGCCTCGGGGAGCTCAAGCGCTTCATGAAGCGCGACACGGTGCTCGGCGTCACCGGGTGCATGGCGCAGCGCATGGGGCAGGGGCTCCTGGATCGCGCACGCCACGTTCAGCTCGTGGTGGGGCCCGATGGCTACCGCTCGCTCCCCGATCTCATAGAAGGCGCGCGCGCCGGCGAGCGCGTGGCCAAAGTGGACTTCGACATCGAGGAGCAGTACGAGGACTTCCACGCACGCCGCTTCGACGGCGTGCGTGCGTGGATCCCGGTGCAGCGAGGGTGCGATTACAAATGCACCTACTGCATAGTTCCGATGACGCGAGGTGCGGAGCGTTCGCGTAGATTGGCGGACGTCGTGAGGGAAGCGGGCGAGGTCGCGGCGCACGGGATCACCGAGGTGACACTGCTCGGTCAGACGGTGAACTCGTACGACGATGGCGAACACGATTTCGCCGATCTCCTTCGTGCGGTGGGTGCGGTGCCCGGCATCCGGCGCGTGCGTTTCACCAGCCCGCATCCCAACGACTTCAGCGATCGCGTCATCGCCGCGATGGCCGAAACGCCCACCGTCTGCGAGCACGTGCATCTCCCGATGCAGTCGGGCTCGTCGAAGACGTTGAAGCGCATGCTGCGGCGCTACACGCGCGACGGATACATGAATTGCGTGGCACGTCTGCGTTCGGCCATCCCCGATCTCGCGCTCACCACCGACATCATCGTGGGCTTCCCGGGGGAGACGGATGCGGATTTCGAAGAGACGTTGAGCGCGGTGCGCGAGGCGGGTTTCGATGATGCTTTCACGTTCATCTTCTCGCCGCGCGACGGCACGCCGGCCACGCGGCTGCCGGCGAACCTCGCGGTACCGGATCAGGTGGCGGGCGAGCGGCTGGAACGGCTCATCGAGGTGGTACGCGACGGCGCCAGGGCGCGCAACATGGCGTTGCTGGGCTCGCGGCACGAGGTGCTGTTCGAGAAGGTCTCGCGACGTGGGACGCTGCTGCAGGCCAGAACGCGCCGGCATCACACCGTGCTGGTGCCAGGCGACGAATCGCTCATCGGTTCGTACCGTACGGTCGAGCTCACCGGCACCACCGGATCCACGTTCACTGGCGCCGTGGTCTCGTCGCGCGCAGCGCTTCCGCTCGCCGGATGAAGAACATGCTGGAGGGGACCATCGCCTCGGTCTACGCCGATCTGTGCGGACAGAATCCCCAGTACTGTGCGTGTGACGACTGTCGCACCGACGTTCTGGCTATCGCGCTCAACTCCGCGCGGCCGCGCTATGGCGGCGGCGCGGACGTCGGACACGCCCTGATGGCGGTGGATCTCCAGAAGGATCAGACGAGGGCGACGATCGCGGTAATCGTCCTCGATGCGATGCGGCGTGTGGCGGTGAGCCCGAGGCACGACGAGCCGAGGACGTAGCCCGCACTCTCCGCGTCTCACCCTATGCGACCCCGCGCTCACCTGCGACGGGGTTTTTTCGTGTGCGTCGGCCGCGGAGGAAGAGGAGCGGCGCGGAGACGGCCGGGAGCTCGCCGGTGAGCTGCAGAGGGATGGAGGGAGCACGGAAATGCCGCTCATCGCACGCGCGGCGCTCGCGCTGATAGCGGGACTTCTGGCGGGGTACGGCGGCGCGGCGGGTGCCGTGCTCGCGGTGGCCTGTGCGGCCGGAGGCGCCGCCTGGCTCGGGCGGAACGTGTCGCTCGGCGCGCTCGCTTCGCTCCTGGCCGCGGGCGCGCTCGTAGCCGTGGGCGACGAAGCGCTCAGACGACATTGTGACGATTCGCTGCTGCACGCACGAGCGTGGAGCGCGGAGCTCCAGGTCGCCGCCGCACCCGGCGCGTTCGTCCAGGCGAGCGTCTCGGATGGCGCGTGCAGCGGGCGCGCGGCGCTGTCCGTGGTGCACGGTTCCGCGCCGGCGGGCGCGCACGTTCGTGTGAGCGGAGATCCGGTACGCTCCGAGCGGGGGATGAGCATCCGCCACGCTCGCATCGGAGCGCGGGAGGGGAGCTCCGTACTTCTATCGCTGCGCGCGAGAGCGGGAGCGCGGATCGATCGCATCTTCGGAAGCGACGCGCCCATGGTTCGCGCGCTGCTCATCGCCGACACACACGCGCTCGCGCCGGGACTGCGGGATCGCTACGCGGCGGCGGGAATCATCCACATGCTCTCCATCTCCGGACTGCACGTGGGGATCATCGCCGCGGCCATGGAGCTGCTCTTCGTCGCGGCTCGCCTGCCGCGTCGGGCGGCATACATCGCCGCGCTCATCGTCACCGCCATCTACCTGGCCGTCATAGGTGCGCCAGCACCCGCACTGCGCTCCGGCGTGATGCTGGCCGTGGCGACATCGTCGCGCATCCTGCAGCGGCCCACCTCTCCCTGGGCAGCGCTCTCGATGGGTGCGCTGGTGCCGCTGGTCTACCCGCGCACCGTGCTGGCCGTGGGGTGGCAGCTCAGCGTCATCGGGATCGCGGGCCTCATCGCCAGCGCAGCGCTCTCGCGCCGGTGGATCGCACCGCGGCTCCGCGGCTGGAGGGCGAAGGCGGCCACTCTGCTGCTGGCGTCGGTGGTGGCCTCGCTGGTGTCGGCGCCGCTCGTCACCTGGAAGTTCGGACGGCTCAGCATCGTGGCACCGCTCAGCAACCTCTTCGCTACACCTGTTGTGGCGCTCCTGCAACCGACGATCTTCCTCGCGCTCATCTGCGCGCCGTTGGAGCCAGTCGCTCGCTTCATCGCCGGGGCCGCGCACCCCATACTCGCCCTCTTCGACGGGATCGCCAGCGCCGGCGCGGGCATCCCGTACGGAGTCCTCGCCGTGGCGCCCACGCTGCCGGGCGCCGTGCTCGCGGGGGTCGCCACGGCGGCGCTGGTGGTGGCATGCGTGAGCCACTTTCCGGCGCGCGCGATGCTGGTTTCCGCCGCTGCCTTCACCGCGGCACTCTGGCTCCCGATGATCCCCGGCGGCGGGGGGAGCGGGGAGCTCGAAATGCACGTCATAGACGTGGGGCAGGGCGACGCCGTGGCGTTCCGCACGCCGCGGGGGCGCTGGCTGCTGGTGGACGCCGGCCGCTCGTGGCGCGGCGGCGATGCGGGGCGGGCCACGGTCATCCCCTATCTGAGGCGGCGGGGCGGCGATCTGGTGCTGTTCGTGCTCTCCCATCCTCACTCGGATCACGCCGGCGGCGCGGCCACCGTGCTCGGATCGCTCCGCCCGACGGAGTACTGGGACGGTGCGTTCGCCGGGACGAGCGAGACGTACAGAGAATCGCTCGAGGCCGCCCGCGCGGCCCACGTACTCTGGGAGCGCGTCCATCCCGGCGACTCGCTCGGAGTGGACGGCGTCGTCGTCACGGTGCTGGCGCCCGACTCCGCATGGATGTCCGGGCTGGCGGCTCCGAACGAGGCGAGCGTCGTTCTGCTGGTGCGGTATGGCACGGTCCGCTTCCTGCTGATGGGAGACGCCGAACGCGGCGAGGAGCGGTGGCTCCTGGCACACGAGCGCGAGTTCCTGGCCGCGGACGTTCTCAAGGTGGGGCACCACGGGAGCCGCACGAGCAGCGGGAACGATTTTCTCGATGTCGTGCGGCCGGAGCTGGCGGTGATATCGGTTGGCGCCGGGAACAGCTATGGCCACCCCGACTCGGGAGTGCTGCGTTCGCTGGCCCGGCATGGCGCGGTGGTGCTGCGAACCGACATGATGGGAAGCGTGGTCGTCCGGACCGACGGCAGAGCGCTGGAAGTCGAGGAGGGAGACGACAGATGGGAGCTCTCGCGCGGCTCGCCGCGCCGCTGGTAGAGAGGCGTACCCGGCTCGGGGCGAACGCCGCCTTTCCCTGCCGCTATCTTTGGGGGAGCATCCGGCGTGGATGTCACGCCAGGCGATACGAGGCGGATGCCAGGACGTATGCCGCGGCTCGGCTGCGCGCCTCCAAGCAGGATTCACCCACAGGAGACGTGTAACGTGGTCAAGCACACCCCTACATCGGTCGTGACGATCGACAGGTTCATCGTGGAGCAGGAGCGGCGCCATCCGGAGGCGACGGGTGAGCTCTCGGGAATCCTCTACGATCTCGCCCTGGCGGCGAAGATGATCGCCAACAAGGTCCGGATGGCGGGTCTGGCCGACATCCTCGGCTCCAACGAGTCGGAGAACGTGCAGGGCGAAGTGCAGCAGAAGCTGGATGTCCTCGCCAACGAGATCATGATCAAGGCGCTCGATCACGGCGGCCGGCTGTGCGGCATGGCGTCGGAGGAGGAGCCGGACATCATACAGATCCCCGAAGGCTTCAAGTGCGGGAAGTACCTCCTCATGTTCGATCCGCTCGATGGCTCGTCGAACATAGACGTGAACGTTCCCGTGGGAACGATCTTCTCGGTCGTGCGCAAGATCACGCGCGGCAAGCGCGCCGAGATGGAGGACGTACTGCAGCCCGGCAGGCGCCAGGTGGCGGCGGGCTACGTGATCTATGGATCGAGCACCATGCTCGTCTACACCACGGGTCAGGGAGTACACGGCTTCACTCTCGATCCCTCGATCGGCGAGTTCCTCCTCTCGCATCCCGACATCCAGATCCCCGAGCGCGGCCGCTATCTGAGTGTGAACGATTCGTACGAGCAGCACTGGGACGATCAGGTCAAGACGTTGATGCGCTGCTATCGCGGCCTCGAGGGCGACCATCCGGCGCTCAGCGTCCGCTACGTGGGGAGTCTGGTGGCCGACTTCCACCGCAACCTCCTCGGCGGCGGCGTTTTCGCGTATCCCGCGAGCTCGCGCAGCCCGCTGGGCAAGCTGCGTCTCATGTACGAGGCCAACCCGCTCGCCTTCGTGGTGGAGCAGGCCGGCGGTGCCGCCACCGACGGCTCCCGCCGCATCATGGATATCGACCCCACCGGCCTCCACCAGCGCACCCCGCTCTACATCGGCAGCCGCTCCGAAGTGGAGCTCGCGAACGCGGTGCTGCGCGAGCCGGCGGCGGTGGGATAGGGGGGCAAACGGGAAGCGGGAAACAGGCAGCAGGAAGTGCACATGCCTCGTCGTGGCTCCCTTCCACGAGGTAGTTTCCTGCTTCCTGCTCGCTGTTTCCCCCTCTCTACCATCCGAAATTTTACCGGAATCCCTTCGCGCCATGTCTCAGCCCTCCGACTCTCCTCGCTCCACGCCTTCCGGAATCGGGATCGACGCCGTGTATCATCCGGCGGACGTGAAGGGGGATTACGAGACGCAGCTCAGCGAGCCGGGAGCGTTTCCGTACACGCGCGGGGTTCAGCCGACGATGTATCGTTCGCGGCTCTGGACCATGCGGCAGTACGCGGGCTTCGGGACTGCCGCCGAGACGAATCGGCGGTTCAGGCTCCTCCTCGATGCCGGGCAGACGGGCTTGTCGGTGGCGTTCGATCTGCCCACGCAGATGGGCTTCGACTCCGACTCGGCGCGCGCCAAGGGGGAGGTCGGCAGGGTGGGGGTCGCCATCGACACCGTCGATGACATGCACCTCCTGCTCGACGGGATACCGCTGGACCGCGTGTCGACGTCGATGACCATCAACGCCACGGCGGCCACGCTGCTCGCGATGTACATAGTCGTGGGCGAGGAGCGGGGGATCGAGCGCGCCAGGCTGAGCGGAACGATCCAGAACGACATTCTGAAGGAATACATCGCGCGCGGAACGTACATCTATCCTCCCGCTCCCAGCCTGGCGCTCATCGCGGATGTGTTCCGATTCTGCGCCGCGGAAGTTCCGCGCTGGAATCCCATCTCCATCTCGGGGTACCACATACGCGAGGCGGGCGCCACCGCGGTACAGGAGCTCGCCTTCACCTTCGCCAACACCGTAGAGTACGTGAAGCGCGCGCTGGATGCGGGTCTGGAGATCGGCAGCTTCGCTCCGCGGCTCTCGTTCTTCTTCGCGGCACACAACGATCTCTTCGAGGAGGCGGCCAAGTTCCGGGCCGCGCGCCGGATGTATGCGCGCCTCATGCGCGGGCGGTTCGGCGCATCCGACCGGGATGCGCGGCTGCGCTTCCACACTCAGACGGGGGGCGTGACGCTCACCGCCCAGCAGCCGCTAGACAACGTGGTGCGTGTGACGGTGCAGACGCTGGCCGCGGTGCTGGGCGGAACTCAGTCGCTGCATACCAACGGCTACGATGAGGCGCTGTCGCTTCCGAGTGCGGAGGCCGCGACGCTCGCCCTCCGCACGCAGCAGGTGGTGGCCTACGAATCGGGCGTCACCAACACGGTCGATCCGCTGGCGGGCAGCTATTACGTGGAGCGGCTCACCGACGAGCTGGAGCGCCGGGCTGGCGAGTTGCTGGAGCGCGTGGACGAGCTGGGAGGTGCGGAGCGGGCGATCTCCGCGGGGTTCTTCCAGGATGAGATCGCGCGCAGCGCCTACGAGCAGCAACTGCGCGTGGAGAGCGGCGAGACCGTCGTGGTGGGCGTGAACCGCTTCGGCGACGACAGTGAGCCCGAGCCGATTCCCCTGCCCGACTACACTCGCCTCGAGGTGGAGCAGGTAGAGCGGCTCCGCGCCGCGCGGGGCGCCCGCGACGGGGCAGGAGTGGCCGCTTCGCTGGAGGCGCTCAGTCGCGCCGCCGCATTCGAGAATGGCACGTTCTCTGCTTCAGTCATGCCGTTCATCGTGGACGCGGTACGCAGGCGTGCCACGCTTGGCGAGATCTCCGACACGCTGGCTGCTCGGTGGGGAACTTATCGTCCGGGTCAATGAGCGCTCGGGCGCGCCTTCGTTACGAGGGCGCGTCGGCCGCGAAGTCGCCCTGGCCCGCCTTTCGCATGCTCGGCGCCGCCGATGCGGCCGCGTGAAGCGCGATTCGGTCGCGCGGTCGCAGTGTGACGTAGTACCGAGGTGCCCGAGTGAGCTTTGATGAGTTCCGATCCGCTCCCGGCCCGTCACGGCGGGCGGATCAACATGCTGGAAAGCAGGCAGATAGACCTCCGCACGGAGTACGGCGGCGAGCCCCCGGCTCCGACAAGCCGGCTCACGAAGATGGCCGGATTCCCACCGTTCGCGATGCCGATCGTCCGCCCGGGCATGGGGCGGGTGGAGGCTCGGGTACCACGGCGGCTGCCGCGGCGCTCCGTGCTCGCACGATAGAGCGCGAGAGCCAGCTCGCCGAGTTTCTCCCCGAGGCGTATCTCGTTACCGATGCCGACGGGGTGATTCACTCGGCGAACAGGGCGGCGTCGCAGCTCTTCGGAAGGCGAGACACCACCTTCCTGGGAATCCCCGTGGGCGAGCTGCTCGTACCCGCGGGGCGGGCGCGGTTCCGCGCCCGCTTCCGCCGCCTCCTCGCCGGTCACGGCGAATCGCCACGCACGCCGTGGCTGGTTCGCCTCGCGGTGGCTGGCGGCGGCGAGCGGCAGGCGCGGGCGAGTCTGAGCGTGGTGCGTACGGAAGACGAGGACGTGGCATTCGTGCGCTGGATGTTCTCTCCACTCGAGGCCGGCGAACCCGGCGAGCCCACGACGGCCGGACCGGTGGACGTGGCCCCTACGGCGTTCGCGCGTCACGACTCGCGCAACGCGCGAATCGTGGCCGATGCTTCGATGCTCCTGTCGCGTTCCTTCGATCTCGAGGCGACGCTCACCGCCATGGCGCGGGTCGCGCTCCCGACGCTGGGCGATCATGCGTGGGTGGATGTCATCGAGTACGAGGGCGACATCGTGCGGCTGCACGCGTCGCGTCGCGACCTCGAGGATGGCGCGCTGCGTGAGGCCATGCGGCTGGCGCCGGCGCCTCAGGACACATCCAACTCCGTCATCGCCGTGCTCGAGAGCGGAGCACCGATCGTGGAGCGCGATCTCACCGATGAAGGGCTGCGGCGTCTTGCCGTGAACGAGGAGCAGTTCCGGGCACTCGCCGCCATCGATGCACGCTCGGTGATCGTGGTTCCCATGGTGGCGCGCGACAGGGTTCTGGGCTCGCTCACGTTCATGGCCAGCCGACCGCATCATCCGCATCGCGACGAGGACGTGGCCCTCGCACACGACCTGGCCCAGCGTGCCGCGCTCGCCGCCGACAACGCCCGGCTCTTCGCGATGGCGCAGGGCGCGAGCAGGGCGAAGGACGAGTTCATGGCCTCGATGTCGCACGAGTTGCGTACACCGCTCACCGCCATCATCGGCTACACCGAGTTGCTCGGCGACGAGATCGTGGGACCGCTCAACGCCACGCAGCGCGAGCAGCTCGCGCGCATCCGCGCGAGCGGCAACCTGCTGCTGGCGCTCGTGGATCAGATACTCGACCTGGCGCGGGTCGATTCGGGCGTGCACGCGCCGCGCGTGGCGGAGGTGAGTGCCGCGGCGGTGGTGGAGCAGGCGGTGATGCTCATCGCGACGCCGCTGCGCCAGAAGAATCTAGCGATCACGGTGAAGACACCGCCTGCCGACGTGGTGCTGGTGACCGACCCGCTCTGGCTGCGCCAGATTCTCGTGAACCTCCTGGGCAACGCCGTGAAGTTCACGGAGAAGGGAGAGGTCGGGGTCGCGGCGGTGCGTGACGGCGACGCAGTGATCTTCGACGTATGGGACACCGGAATCGGAATCGCGCCGCGCTTCCTGGATCGGATCTACGATCCGTTCTGGCAGGCCGAGCAGCGCATGACGCGGCGCTACGGCGGAGCGGGAGTGGGGCTGGCCGTGGCGCACCGGCTCACGGCTCTTCTGGGCGGTACGATCGAGGTTTCCAGCACGGTCGACGTGGGAACCCGTTTCAGGGTGAAACTTCCCGTGCGATCGAAGTAGCGGACCTCGTTGCGAGCGGCTCGCGTGCGCCTTGTTGGGGAGGCGGACGCGGCGTATTTTTCCGGGTCGGTTTGGATACGTTCCAAGTCACTCGCCAATGCCAACTTACGAGTTCGTCTGTCCCAACGGGCATCACTTCGACAAGTTCTATCGCAGGATCAGCGGCGCCGCCAGCGAGCTTCCGTGCCCGGAGTGCGGAAAGATCGCCGAACGCCAGATATCCGGCGGCGCCGGGCTCCTCTTCAAGGGTTCCGGCTTCTACATCACCGACTACGGCAAGGACGGCAAGAAGGGGATGTCTCCTCCAGCGCATTCGTCCGGTGGTCACGCCGGCTCGTCCGAAAGCACCGCTCCCGGAGCTGCCACTGGTGGCGATTCGAAGTCATCCGAGAAATCGGGGAGCGCGTCGAGCTCCGCCGGCACGGATAGCGGTACCTCCAGCAAATGACGCCGCGTGAACTCATCCGCGCCGCGCTCGTGGATGCGGCGCGGGAGCTCGGTGCGCCCGGCGGCGTGGAGCCGTTGCTCGAGCGCCCGCGCGATCCGGCGCACGGGGAGTGGGCCACCAATGTCGCGATGATGCTGGCGCGTCCGCTCCGCGCCCGGCCCGCCGACATCGCTCGCTCGCTGGTGGAGCGGCTCGACCTCGGGAGGGCCGGCGTGGAGCGCGTGGAGATCGCCGGCCCCGGCTTCATCAACTTTCATCTTTCGGCGGCGGCCGTCGCGGGTGGTCTCGCGTCGATACTCGCGGAGGGTGCGGCGTACGGATCCAACCACGCGGGGGGCGGACGGAGCGTCAACGTCGAGTTCGTGTCCGCCAATCCCACGGGTCCGCTGCACGTGGGACACGGCCGGCAGGCGGCGCTCGGCGACGCCATTTCGGAGCTCCTCGGCCGCACGGGGTGGGATGTATCGCGCGAGTTCTACTACAACGATGCCGGCGCACAGATCGCCAACCTGGGGATGAGCGTGCAGGCGCGCGTGCGCGAGCTCGCCGGCCGTGAGGCGCAGATACCCGAGGGCGGTTACCACGGCGCGTACATAGCGGAGATCGCCGAGCGCTACGTGGCGGAGAACGATGCCGACGCCGCGGGTGACGACCTCGAGGAGATCACGCGCTTCGCCGTGCGCGAGCTGCGCGGCGAACAGGATCTCGATCTCCAGGCGTTCGGGGTCCGGTTCGACACGTATTTCCTCGAGTCGTCGCTCTATACCGACGGCCGTGTCGAGCGGACCGTGCATTCGCTCGAAGAGGCGGGCCGCACGTACGAGCAGGACGGCGCGCTCTGGCTGCGCACCACGGAGTTCGGCGATGACAAGGACCGTGTCATGCGCAAGCGCGACGGGAGCTACACGTATTTCGTTCCCGATGTCGCATATCACGTGACCAAGTGGGAGCGTGGCTTCCGCCGGGCCATCGACGTTCAGGGGGCGGACCACCATAGTACCGTGACCCGCGTCCGCGCCGGGCTGCAGGCGCTCGACATCGGGATCCCGGAGGGCTATCCGGAGTACGTGCTGCATCAACTCGTGACCGTGATGCGCGGCGGCGAGGAGGTTAAGATCTCCAAGCGCGCCGGCAGCTACGTGACCGTGCGGGATCTCATCGATGAAGTCGGACGCGACGCGGTGCGCTATTTCTTCCTCATGCGGAAGGGCGACTCCCAGCTCATCTTCGATGTCGACCTGGCACGATCGCAGTCCGAGGAGAATCCGGTGTACTACATCCAGATGGCGCACGCGCGGATGTCCGGGATCTTCCGGGTGGGCGGCATCGATCCCGAGTCCGTCACCGGCGGCGGTGTGGACCTCTCCGTGCTCGACGAGCCGGCGGAGCAGGCGCTCATCAAGGCGCTCCTCGATTTCCCCGATCTGGTCGCCGGTGCCGCCGAGGCGCTCGAACCGCATCGCATCGCCAATTACCTTCTCGATGCGGCGCGTCTCGCCCATCTGTGGTATCACAAGCACCACGTGCTGAACGAGCCGGCGCCGATAATGAACGCCCGTCTGGTCCTCGCCCGGGCCACCCGCCTCGTACTCGCCAACGGCCTGGGGATCCTCGGCATCTCCGCACCGGAGAGAATGTGATTCTCGAGGGGAGCAGGAAGAAGGAAGCAGGAAGCAGGGAAGTGCACATGCCTCGCTGTCATCCTCGCGGAAGCGGGCATGACTATGGAACGTGTGCAGTTCCTGTTCCCTGTTCCCTGTTTCCTGTTTCCTGTCTCCTCGGTAGTTCCTGCTCCCTTCTTCCTGACCAGCTCCCGCCCCCATGTCCTCCGTACTCGTAGTAGGCTCGGTAGCGCTCGATTCCGTGGAAACGCCTTTCGGCAAGGCCGACGAGGTGCTCGGTGGTTCGGCCACCTTCTTCTCGGCGTCGGCGAGCCTCCTGGCGCCGGTGCAGCTCGTGGGGGTGGTGGGGGAGGACTATCCGGTGGACAGGCTCGATCCGCTGGCCCGGCGTGGAGTGGATCTCGCGGGACTCGAGCGCGCCGAAGGGGAGAGCTTTCACTGGCGCGGACGCTATCGGCACGACCTGAACAGCGCCGAGACTCTCGAGACGCGGCTGGGAGTGTTCTCGCACTTCAGCCCGAAGATCCCGGCACAGTTTCGCGATGCGCCTTTCGTATTCCTCGGCAACATCGATCCGCGCCTGCAGCTCGAAGTGCTGCGGCAGGTGTCGAAGCCGCGTCTGGTGGCCTGCGATACCATGAACTTCTGGATCGAGAGCAGGAAGAGCGACATCCTGGCGCTCCTCTCGCGGGTGGACATCCTCACGCTCAACGATGCCGAGGCGCGGCAGCTCACCGAGCAGGTGAACCTCGTCAAGGCGGCGCACTGGATCATGGAGCACGGTCCGAAGCACGTGATCATCAAGAAGGGTGAGCACGGTGCGTTCATGTTCACGCGATCGAGCGTGTTCTACGCTCCCGCATATCCGCTCGAGGAAGTGTTCGACCCCACGGGGGCCGGCGATGCGTTCGCCGGCGGCTTCATCGGCTACCTCGCGCGTACGGGCGACCTGAGCGAGCCGAATCTCAAGCGCGCCGTGGTGTACGGTTCCGCTATGGGATCGTTCGCCGTGGAACGCTTCTCCATCGAGCGCTTCCTCGAGATCGGCTCGCGCGACATCGTCGAGCGCGTGCGTGAGTTCCATCGCCTCGTCACCTTCGAGGAGGACCTTCTTCGTTGAGCGGACCTCTCGACTACCGCGGCGCCGGAGTCGACATCGATTCGGCCAACGACGCGCGCGACCGCATCAAGGCGCTCGTCGAATCGACATTCACGGACGGTGCGCGCGGCCGTTTCGGCGGTTTTGGTGGAATGTTCCGCATGCCCGCCGGTGCGGACAGCCCGGTGCTCGTGGCCAGCGCCGACGGTGTGGGCACCAAGGTGAAAGTGGCCATCGAGTCGGGACGCAACGACACCGTGGGGCACGACCTCGTCAACCATTGTACGAACGACATCCTCGTTCAGGGCGCGCTGCCGCTCTTCTTCCTCGACTACGTGGCGTTCGGCGCCCTGGTGCCCGAGGTCGTCGAAGCTGTGGTGCGCGGCGTGGCGGCGGGTTGCAGGGAGAACGGCTGCGCGCTCCTCGGTGGCGAGACGGCCGAGATGCCGGGGGTGTACACGCCCCCCGACTACGATCTGGCGGGGTTCATAGTGGGCTGCGTGGAGGAAGACGAGGTGCTCGGAGCCGAGCGCGTGCGCGCGGGCGACGTGCTCGTCGCGCTGGCGAGCTCGGGTCTGCACACCAACGGCTACTCGCTGGCGCGCAGGATCGTGGCCGAGCGACTGCGTCTGGGCCCGGACGACCCGTTTCCGGACGAAGGCGGCAGCGTGGCAGATGTATTGCTCAGAGTCCACCGCTCGTATCTCCGCGCGCTGAAGCCGGCGCTGAAGGGTGGGCGCATCCACGCCATGGCGCACATCACCGGTGGCGGCCTTCCGGGCAACCTCGACCGGGCGCTCCCACACGATCTGGATGCCGTGGTGGAGAGGTCCAGCTGGGATGTGCCCAACCCGTTCCGCGTGCTCGCGCGCGCGGGCGAGGTGGAAGACGAGGAGATGTTCCGCGCGTTCAACATGGGCGTGGGGATGGTGGTGATCTGCTCGCGCGACGATGCCCCCGCGGTAATCGAGAGCGCGCGTGCATCGGATGCTCCGGCCTGGGTGCTGGGCGACGTCCGGCCGGGAAGCGGCACCGTGAAACTGCGGTAGCTGGCGTTCCACGGCTCGCGGCGGGTCGCCCCATGCTGGCCGGTGCGACCCTGTCGATGGAGCTGCAGAATGAAGTCGTTGAAGTTTCTCGTCGCGCTCGGGCTGTCGCTGCCGGCGGCGGGCGGGGCGCAGGGCGTGGACGCCGGTTGCTCGGACCCGGCTATTGTGGGCGCGGCGCACGAGGGCGGCGATGCGTGTCAGAAGGTCATGGACATCTACAGGTATCTCGGAGGCCAGCTCGGTACTCTCATAGCCGGCGGAAACGCGGTGCTCGGAACCGGGGGCACTCTCGGAGGCTTTCCCCGCTTCACGGTCGAGCTGCGCGCGAACGTCATGCGGGCGAGCATACCCGACGTGGCCGCGACGGCGATCGTGGTGGGTGCTCCGCGCCGCTCCACGTATGACGCCGATGGCAAGTGGGTGGCGATCCCGCAAGTGGATGCATCGCTCGGCATTTTCGGAGGGATACCTGTTGGTATCACGCACGTGGGTGGAGTGGATGCCATCGTGAGCGCGGCGTACGTGCCGGATGCGCGGAGCGGTTCGGTGGGGCTCGCATCGGCGGACGGCTCGCTGCGACTGGGTTACGGCGCGCGGCTGGGGATCGTGAGCGAGACCGCGCTCACGCCGGGAGTCTCCGTGACGTACCTGGAGCGTCGGCTCCCGACGATGAACATCATCGCGCGCGAGGGGGGGCACTCGCTCTCCATCGACGACCTGGACATCAGGGTACGCTCGTGGCGCGTGGTGGCGGGGAAGCGCTTTCTGGCCCTGGGGATCGCCGCCGGAATCGGCCAGGACGATCTGCGCACCGGCGCCTCGCTGGCTTACGACGTGTCCGGTGCGCGCCCCGAGTCGCCCATAGGGCCGGCATTCTCGCGAACGCGGACCAACGCCTTCGTGGATCTGTCGTTGACGCCCGCGCCATTCGCGCGCGTCACGGGCGAGCTGGGGCGAGTCTCGGGCGGCGGCACGGCAACGTACAACCGGTTCGACCCGGCCGAATCGGACGCACGGCTCTACGGATCGCTGGGAGTTCGCCTTGGATTCTGACCCGCCCTCCGCGGGGCGTTCCGCCCCGTCCGTCGACGCGGAATACATGCGCCGCGCCCTGGCGCTCGCGCGCCGCGGCCACGGGCAGACCGCGCCGAACCCGATGGTGGGCGCCGTGGTGGTGCGAGACGGGGAGGTGGTGGGCGAGGGATATCATGTCCGTTACGGAGCGGCGCATGCGGAGGCCGCGGCGCTCCGCGCCGCCGGCGAACGCGCGCGGCGCGCGACAGTCTACGTGACGCTCGAGCCGTGCGCGCACGTGGGGAAGACGCCGCCGTGCGCCGATGCACTCGTCGCGGCCGGCGTTGCGCGAGTGGTGCTTGCAGCCAGGGATCCGAACCCGGAGGCCGGCGGCGGCGCCGCGCGGCTCCGGAGCGCGGGAATCGAGGTGGTGGAAGGAGTGGAAGAGGAAGCGGCGCGCGAACTGAACGCGTCGTTCTTCCACGCGTTCGAGTCGCTTCGCGAGCATCGCCGTCCGTGGGTCACGCTGAAGCTGGCGCTGTCGCTGGACAGCGCCGTCGCCGATGCCGAGGGAGCCTCGCGGTGGATCACCGGGCCGGCGGCGCGCGCGGTAGTGCACGAGCTGCGGGCGGGGAGCGACGCGGTGGCGGTGGGAATCGGTACCGTGCTCGCGGACGATCCGATGCTCACCGTGCGTGACGCGCCCGCTCCGCGCGTGCCGCCGCTCCGCGTGGTCTTCGACCGCGATGCGCGGACTCCGCCGGACTCGCGCCTCGTGGCGAGCGCGCGCGAGGTGCCGACTGTCGCCGTGGTACGCGACGCGGAGAGCGCTGGCGCGCGCTCTCTCCACCGGGCCGGCATCGAGCTGCTTCGGGCGTCCTCGCTGGAGGTGGCGCTGGAGGAACTCGCGCGCCGGGACGTGCGTTCACTTCTCGTGGAGGGCGGCCCCCGTCTCGCGGGCGCGTTCCTGGCGGGCGCGCTGGTAGATCGGCTGATTATCTTTCGAGGGGCGGTTCTTCTGGGACACGGCGCACCGGGCGCCTTCGACCACGTGCCGCCCCGGTCGATCTCCGGCGCGCCCCGCTTTCGAGTGCTGGAGCGACGTTCCCTGGGTGACGATACCATGATCACATACGCGGTCCGATCGGCATGTTCACCGGCCTGATCGAGGATGTCGGCGTCATCGAGGGTGTACGCGATGACGCAGCCGGGCTCGAGCTGAAGGTGCGAAGCACGTTCACGGGCCTCGCCGAGGGCGAGAGCATCGCGCTCGATGGCGTCTGCCTCACCGTGCGCTCGCACGGCGAAGGGTGGTTCGTGGTGGCCGCGGTGGGCACCACGCTCGGACGCACGAACATCGCGACCTGGGGCGAGGGTACCCGCGTGAACCTCGAGCGCGCCATGCGCGCCGACGGCCGTCTGGGCGGACACCTCGTGCAAGGGCACGTGGACGCCGTTGGAACGGTGGAATCGGTGGTCTCCGCGGGCGACGCGCGCCTCGTGAACGTGCGCGTTCCCGGCGAGCTGGCCGAGCTCCTGGTGCCGCACGGCTCTATCGCCGTGGATGGCGTGAGCCTCACGGTGAACGAGCTGCCGGCGGCGGACGTGGTACAGCTCTCTCTGATAGAATACACGCTCGCACACACGACGCTGGGCGAGTTGCGCGAAGGCGCGCGGGTGCATCTGGAGGCGGACGTGATCGGGAAGTACGTACGCCGTCTCCTCGCGCCATACATGGCTCAGGTATAGAGAACCGGAATGCCTTTTGGAACGGTAGAACAGGCGATAGCCGACATCGCGGCCGGCCGCATGATCATCGTGGCCGACGACGAAGACCGGGAGAACGAGGGAGACCTCATCTGCGCGGCCTCCCTGGTGACGCCCGACATCGTGAACTTCATGACCAAGCGCGCCAGCGGCCTGCTCTGCCTCGCGCTCACCAGCGAGCGGTGCGACCAGTTGGGGCTCGTCCAGCTCACGGAAAACAACATCGACGCGTATCGCACGGCTTACACGCCGAGCATCGATGCCACGCCGCGCTTCGGGATAACCACCGGCATCAGCGCGCAGGACCGCGCGAGGACCATCCACGTCGCGGTCGACCCCACCACCGTGCCGTCGGACCTGCGTCATGGCGGTCACGTACAGCCGCTGCGCGCGAGAGCGGGCGGCGTGCTTCAGCGCGTGGGGCACACGGAGGCGGCCATCGACGTGGCGCGTCTGGCCGGTCTCTACCCGGCCGGCGTGATCTGCGAGATCCTGCGCGACGCCGACGGCCAGCCTGCACGGCGCCCGGAGCTCGAGTCGTTTGCGGCGGAGCACGGACTCACTTTCATCACCGTCGCGCAGCTCGTTGCGCACCGCCTCCAGAACGAGAGGCTGGTACACCGCGTCGCCGAGGCGCGCCTCCCCAGCGAATGGGGCGAGTGGCGGGTCATCGGCTACCGGAACGACGTCGACGAGCACGAGCACGTCGCGCTGGTGCTCGGCGATGTGCGCGATGGCGAGGACGTGCTGGCGCGCATGCACTCCAAGTGCCTCACCGGAGACGTGTTCGGCTCGCTCCGCTGCGACTGCGGATGGCAGCTCCACACGGCGATGAAGATGATCGCCGACGAGGGGCGCGGTGTGGTCGTGTACCTGGATCAGGAGGGGAGGGGGATCGGGCTCCTCAACAAGTTGAAGGCGTACGAGCTTCAGGATGCCGGTGCGGACACGGTCGAGGCGAACGAGCGGCTCGGCTTCAAGCCGGATCTGCGCAACTACGGCATCGGCGCGCAGATACTCCTCGATCTCGGACTCCGCTCCATACGGCCGATGACGAACAACCCGCGCAAGCTCGTGGGTCTGGAGGGCTATGGCCTCCGCGTGGCGGAGCGCGTGCCCATCGAGGCCCCGGAGACCAGCGAGAACCGCGGCTACCTCGAGACCAAGCACACCAAGCTGGGCCACCTCTTCGCACACTGATGGCCGAATTCTCGGGAACGCCCTCCGGTGCCGGACGTCGCATCGCCATCGTGGCGAGCCGCTTCAACGAACTGATCACCCAGAAGCTGGTGGACGGGGCGCTCGACGCGCTCACGCGCCACGGCACTGGCTTCGACGACATAGACGTGGTGTGGGTGCCCGGTGCCTGGGAGCTCCCGGCAGCGGCGCGGCTGCTCCTCTCGTCCGAGCGCTACCACGCCATCGTGGCGCTCGGCGCCGTGATCCGCGGCGACACGCCGCACTTCGACTACGTCGCCGGCGAGGCTTCGCGCGGTCTCGCACTGGCCGGCGCGGAATTCGATACCCCGGTGGGTTTCGGGCTCCTCACCTGCGACGACATGGCGCAGGCCGAGGCACGCTCCGGTGGCGAGCATGGCAACAAGGGGTGGGACGCCGCGCTCGCGGCGCTGGAGATGGCCGATCTCTTCGATCGGCTGGAGGTGCCGGATGAGGGTTGAGACACGTGCGCGCGCGCGCGCCCTCCAGGCTCTCTACGCCTGGGAGATGCGGAGCGCGGGGCGCGGCGAGCCCGCCGGAGCGGAAGTGAAGGGGGCGCACGCGAGCGCCCGGCGCGCCGCACTCGGAGTGGGCGCGGATCCGCGCGAGCTAGGACGCGTGGCCGAGCAGGTGTGGGACGACATGCAGGTCACGATGGAGCAACGCCGTCTGGCGGGAGCGCTGGTGGGCACGGTGCAGAAGGAGTGCGCCGAGATCGATGAGGCGTTGGCCGATGTCACCACCAACTGGCGACTCGAGCGGCTCGGCTCCATCGAGCGATCGGTGCTGCGGCTGGGCGCCGCCGAGCTGCGGCGCGGGGAGACGCCGCCCAAGGTGGCGATCCAGGAGAGCGTGCGGCTGGCCGATCTCTACGGGAGCGCCCAGAGCGGCCGCTTCGTGAACGGCGTGCTCGACGCCCTGGCCAGGAGGATGGGCAGACTCTAGTGCGCATCCTGTTGGTGAACTGGCAGGACCGCGAGAATCCCCAGGCAGGCGGAGCGGAGATCCACCTGCACGAGATCTTCGGCCGCATCGCGGCGCGTGGTCACGACGTCACGCTGCTCTGCGGCGGGTGGCCGGGGTGCGAGCCGCGCGCGACGCTGGATGGCATCAGCGTGCATCGTGTGGGCACTCGCTACAGCTTCCCCTTCCACGCGCGGCGCTACTACCGTGCGACGCTCTCCCGACCCGGGCACGACATTCTCGTGGAGGACATCAACAAGGTGCCGCTCTACACGCCGCGCTGGGGCGCGCGGCGCATGATGGCGCTCGTCCCCCATCTGTTCGGCACTACCGTCTTCCAGGAGGTGGCCGTGCCGATGGCCGTGGCGGTGTGGACGCTCGAGCGCCCGCTCGTGCGCGCGTACCGGGGGGTGCCGTTCGAGGCCATCAGCGAGAGTACGGCCGATGACCTGGTACGCCGCGGCGTGCCGCGCGAGAGCATCCGCGTGATCTATCCGGGTATAGATTTCGGATGGTACACGCCGGAGCCGTCGGCGCGGAGCGGGGAACCGCTCTTCGCCTACCTCGGGCGGCTCAAGCGTTACAAGCGGGTGGATCTCATAGTGCGCGCTTTCGCGCTCATGGGTCACCCAACCGCCCGTCTGGCCATCGCCGGAACCGGCGACTACCGTCCGCATCTGGAGCGGCTCGCCGCCTCGCTTGACCTCGGCGACCGCGTGCGGTTTCTTGGCTACATCGATGACGATTCGAAGCGCGCCCTGCTCCGGGAGGCGTGGGCGCTCGCCTTCACTTCGCCCAAGGAGGGATGGGGGATCACGAACTTCGAGGCCGCGGCGTGTGCCACGCCCGTGATCGCATCCGATTCGCCCGGACTTCGCGAGTCTGTGCGCGACGGGGAGACGGGCTTCCTCGTGCCGCACGGCGACGTGCCGGCGCTGGCGCGTGCCATGGCCACGATCGCCAACGACAGGTCGCTGGTGACCGGGTTGGGCGCCAGGGCGCGGCGCTTCGCGGAGGGGTTCTCCTGGGAGCGGGCCGCGGACCGGACCGAGAGTCATCTCGCCGAGGTCGCGGCGTCCGGGGAGAGTCGCGCGTCATGATCCATGTGCGGGAGGTCGAGCGATGAAGACAGCGTTCACAGTATCGCGGATGCTCGAGATCCTGCGCGACACGCTGCAGCTCGACGTGGCGACCACGGGCGAGGCGGGGCTGGAGCGCGAGATCACCACCAACGAGGTGTCGAGCCCCGGGCTGGTGCTCGCCGGCTTCGTAGAGCGCTTCCCCGCCCGGCGGATGCAGGTGTTCGGCGAAACCGAGATGACCTACCTGGCGTCGCTCCCGGAGGAGCAGCGCAGCCACGTGCTCGAGCTGTTTTTCGGATTCGATGTTCCGTGCGCGGTGGTGACGAAGGGGATCCCGGTTCCCGCGGCCATGATCGAGATCGCCGACCGCCACGGCATCTGCGTGCTCGGCTCTCCGCTCAAGACCACGGAGTTCTACCGGCGCGTCAAGCCGGCCCTCGACCTGGAGTTCGCGCCCACCACCACTCTGCACGGCTCGCTCGCCGACGTCTACGGCGTGGGCCTCCTGTTCGTGGGAAAGAGCGGGATCGGGAAGTCGGAGTGCGTGCTCGATCTGGTGGAGAGGGGACACCGCCTCGTGGCCGACGATCTCGTGATAGCCACGCGCCGCGGAAACGACGTGATCATAGGACGCGGACACGAGCTGCAGCGCCACCACATGGAAATCCGTGGCGTGGGCCTGATCGACATCCCGTCGATATTCGGCGTCCGCTCGGTACGCCAGCAGAAGCGAATCGAGGTCGTGGTGCAGCTCGAGCAGTGGGAGCACGCCGACGCGGCCGACCGCACCGGACTCTCCGGCACCACGACGAGAATCCTCGACGTGGAGATCCCGCGCGTGATGATCCCGCTGAATCCCGGCAAGAACATCACGGTAGTGGCCGAGGTGATCGCGATGAACCATCTGCTGCGCTTCAGCGGGATCGATCCCGCCGAGGCATTCAACCAGCGGCTCATCGGGCGCATGCGCGTCGCGGCCGATGTGCGCCAGTACCTGGCCGAGGACGATGAGTGACACCGTACCGGCGATAGTGCTCGGACACGGCTCCGTGGCGGAGGGGCTCGTCTCCGCGGTGGAGCGGATAACGGGGATCACGGATCGCCTCATCGCCCTCTCCAACGAGGGGCTGGGCACGAGTGAGATCGAGGAATTGCTGCGCGATCGGATGGAAGCGACCGGAGCGACGGTGGTGTTCACCGATCTTCCAGCGGGAAGCTGCAACTTCGCGGCCTGCAGGCTGCTCCGTCTGCGTCCGGACATAGTAGTGGTCACCGGCGTGAACCTTCCGGCGCTGCTGCAGTTCGTGACGTCGGGTTTCGCGCCCTCACCCGATGGATCGGTGAGCGCCGACGTGGAGGCCGCCGAGGAGGCCGCGCGGCGCGGCGCGGCAGCGGTGCGCGTTCTGCGAGGCAAGCCTGCGTGACGATCGAACTGTACCGGATAGACGATCGCCTCGTTCACGGACAGGTGGTGGTGGGGTGGGGCCAGCCGCTGAACATCGGGTTCATCGTGCTGGTGGATGACCATGTCGCCGCGAGCGACTGGGAGCAGGAGCTCTACCGCATGGGAGTTCCGCCCGGTATGGATCTCCATTTCGCGTCGGTCGGAGATGCGGCCGACGCCATTCGCGGGTGGCGCGCCGATCAGCGGCCGGGGATCCTGCTCACCGGCGATGTCGAGACCATGCTGCGGCTCAGCGCCGCGGCTCCCGGGATAGCGGCGGTGAACGTGGGCGGGATCCATCACCGCTCGGGACGCGCGGAGAAGCTGCGCTACGTCTTTCTCACGCCCGAGGAAGAGCGCGGGTTGCGCGCACTCGAGGCCGAGGGGATCGTGGTTACGGCGCAGGATGTACCGTCGGCGCGTCCGATGCCACTCGCCGAGCTGCTCGACGGTGGGGCGCGCAGGTGACCGGCGCCGACCTCCTGGCGCTCCTTCCGGTGGCGGTCGTGGGTGCGCTGCTGGGGCTCGACGTGGTGAGCTTTCCGCAGGCGATGATCTCCCGGCCGATAGTGGCGGCCACGCTGGGTGGTGCGCTCGCGGGCGACATCACTTCGGGGCTGGTAGCTGGCGCGGTGCTGGAGATGATCGCGTTGGAGATGCTGCCGGTGGGCGCATCGCGCTACCCGGAGTGGGGTACCGCGTCGGTGGTGGGCGGCGCGCTGGCCGCCGGATTCTACACGCTTCCCGGCGCCGCCGTGGTGGCCATCTTCGCTTCGATCGCCACGGCGTGGGCCGGCGGGTGGAGCATGTACGGGCTCAGGCGGCTCAACGGAGTGTGGGTGCGGAGGGAGCACGACGCGCTGGAGTCGGGAGCGCCGCGGACGGCGGCGGGGCTGCAGCTCCGCGGCCTCTCGGCCGATCTGCTGCGCGGCTTCATGCTCACCGCGGCCGCGCTTCTGGTCTGGACTCCCGTTCTGAAGTGGGCGCTCCAGCACTGGTCGCTCGACCGGACGTTCTCGCACGTGGCTCTCGCGGCGATGGCCGCGGCGGTAGCCGGGAGCGCGGCGTGGCGCGTTTCACAGGGAGTGGAGCGGGCGCGGTGGTTCTTCGTGGGAGGGCTCGCGGTGGGAATCGCGACGCTGGTGCTGCGATGAGCGCCGGCGCCGTGCTGGCGGGCCGCGCGCCCTCCCTGCCGTGGCGAACGCGCGTGGCGATGTTCACGCGCCTCCTCGCCATCCAGGCTTCGTGGAACTACGAATTGATGCTCGGTCCGGGGCTCGGCTTCTGCATCGAGCCCGCTCTCAGACTGCTCCCGGGCGGGCGCGGTGGCGAGGCGTATCGCGAGGCGCTGGCGCGGCAGTCGAGATATTTCAACGCGCAGCCGTACTTCGCCTCGGTCGCCGTGGGTGCGCTGGCGCGCGCGGAGCTCGAGGGGTATCCGCCCGAGCAGATCGAACGTTTTCGCACGGCCATGTGCGGCCCGCTCGGGAGTCTCGGCGATCGCCTGGTGTGGGCAGGGTGGCTCCCCTTCAGCGCGCTTCTCGCGCTGCTGGCGTTCGGCCTGCGCGCCGACGCGCCGCTCGTGGCGCTGGTGTTCCTCGTGGTCTACAACGCGGGGCACCTGGGAGTGCGCGTGTGGGGACTGCGCGCCGGTTGGCGTGGCGGGCTGCGCGTGGCGTCGTCGCTCGGCGGGCCGTTGCTGCGCCGCGGTCCCGCGGTGCTGTCGCGGGGGATAATGGCGTTGGCGGGAGTGGCGCTTCCGTTGTCGATCTGGCGCATACTCCAGGGACTGCCGGCGCCTCCGGTGCCGGAGAGTGAAGTGGTGCGCGCGGTGGGCGGCGTCGCGATCGCATCGTCGATACTACTGGCCGCCATCGTGGGAGTCGTACTCGTGCGCCTGCATGCGCGCGCCGAAGGGTGGCGCGTGGCGCTCGCGGTACTGGCGGTGCTAATCATCTACTCGGTCGCTCGATGATGACGGAAAAATCCGTGCGCATTGTAAACAGGAACGGCCTTCACGCGAGGCCCGCGGCCGAGCTGGTCAAGGTCGCCTCGAAGTTTCAAAGCGACATCACCATGGTTCGCGACGATCTGGAGGTGAACGGAAAGAGCATCATGGGCGTCATGATGCTCGCCGCCGAGTTCGGAGCCGAGCTCGTGATCCGTGCCTCCGGCCCGGACGCCGACCAGGCGGTGAGTGCGCTCGCCGCACTGGTGGCGGCGAGGTTCGGGGAGGCCTGATGGACCGGCGCATCGCGGGGATCCCGGCGTCGCCCGGGATAGTGGTGGGCCCGGTGCACGTCCTGCTGTGGGAGGTGCCCGAGGTACCGCAGCGGATCATCGACGATGATGCCATCGTCGACGAGATCGCGCGCTTCCACACGGCGCTGGAGAAGGCGCGCGCGCGCCTGCGGACCGTGCGCGCGCGCGCGGCGCGGCACGCCGGCGAGGAGGAGGCGCGCATCTTCGACGCCCAGCTCTTCATCCTCGAGGACGTAGAGCTGATCGGCAGGGTGGAAGGGTTGGTGCGCCAGAATCTCGCGGCCGAGTCGGCGTTCGAGATCACCATGCTCGAATGGCGCCACCACTTCGCGCGCCATGCGTCGCCGATGATGCGCGAGCGCGTGGGCGACATAGCAGACGTGCAGATCCGCGTGCTCTCGCTCCTGCTGAACCTCCCCGATCACGACCCGCTCGACCTTCCCAAGGGAGCGGGCGCGATACTGGTGACGCACGATCTCACGCCCAGCCTCACGGTGCAGATCGACCGGGAGGCCGTCTCGGCCATCGCCACCGACGCCGGGACGCGCGTCTCGCACGTGGCCATCCTCGCGCGATCGCTGGGGCTCCCGGCCGTGGTGGGACTTCGCACCGCCACCGAGCGGCTGCGCGGCGGCGAGACGGCCATACTGGATGGCACCACGGGAGTCCTGTGGATCAACCCCACCGAGGCGGAGATCGAGGATTTCCGCGAGCGCTCGCGGCACGAGGAGGCGGTGGGCGAGGAGCTGGCGCGCGAGGCTGGCGCGGAATCCGTCACCACGGACGGAACCCGCGTAACGCTCTACGCCAACGTGGACATCCCCGAGGACGCGGCGGCGGCGGCGCGGAGCGGCGCGGACGGCGTGGGTCTCATGCGCACCGAGTTCCTCGTGGTGGGACGCACCACGATGCCGGACGAGGAGGAGCAGTACCGCGCCTACCGCAAGGTGCTGGAATCCTTCGGCGACCGTCCGGTCGTGATCCGCACGTTCGACATCGGCGGCGACAAGCTCCCGGTTGGCGGCTTCCCGGCGGAGGCGAACCCCTTCCTGGGCTGGCGCGCCATAAGGATGTGTCTCGACGAGCCCGCGGTGTTCAGGCCGCAACTGCGCGCGCTCATGAGGGCCGCGGTGCACGGCGACCTGCGCATCATGCTCCCGCTGGTGGTCACGGTGGACGAGGTGCGTCGCACGCGCGAGCTCATGAAGGAGGAGGCGGAGGACCTCGCCGCCAGAGGAGTGTCGCATCGGGCGGACATCCCCGTGGGCGTGATGATCGAGACGCCGGCCGCCGCGGTCGCGGCGAACACGTTCGTCGGCGAGGCGGAGTTCTTCAGCATCGGGACCAACGACCTCACGCAGTACTCGCTGGCCGTGGATCGAGGGAACGCGAACATCGCCGACCGCTTCACGCCGCTCCATCCCGGTGTGCTCCGGCTCATCGCGCGCACGGTGGAAGTCGGCGCCGCTACGGGCACCGGCGTCACGGTGTGCGGCGAGATGGCTTCCGAACCGCTCATGGCGTTCGCGCTGATCGGACTCGGGGTGCGCAACATGAGTGTCGCGCCGCGCGCCGTCCCGCTGGTGAAGCGCCTGGTACGCGGCGTGTCCACCTCGGATGCGGCGGCCGCGGTAGAGGAGGCGCTCCAGCGCCGCACGGCGGATGACGTGGCCACGGTGCTCGAGGGCGCGCTGCGCCGCAGTTGCGGCGCGGATCCCTTTCCCTACGACGGGTTGCCGCCGCGCTAGCGCTCCCGTAAGATGCCGGAAGAGCCGCGCGCCGGCCGCCGTTCATCCCACGGGTGCACGGGGTGCCTGAGGAAGCACGCGACACAGCGTATTATTCGTGAGCGACGTGCTCGCGTCCGGAAGGGAGCTGAACATGGTGGAAGTAAAGGTTGCACGTCTCGGCCTCGACAGCGCATCGAACACTTACGTGGTGATCCTGCAGGAGAAGGAAGGAGAGCGTCTTCTTCCCATCTGGATCGGACAGCCCGAGGCTGAATCGATCGTGATGGAGATGAACGACATCCACCCTCCGCGCCCGCTGACCCACGATCTCTGCAAGCGTCTGATCACCGGCCTCGGCGGCGCGCTGCGGCGAGTGCACATCACGCGGGTGCAGGACAACACCTACTTCGCGGAGCTGCACATCTACCGCGGCGAGGAGGTGCTGCACGTGGATGCGCGCCCCTCCGACAGCATCGCTCTCGCGCTGCGGCTCTCCGCGCCCATCTACGCGCAGGAGTCGCTGCTCACCACGCTCCAGGTGGAGGAAGGCGATGAGGCTGAGGAGCTGGACTTTTCCACCGAGGAGGAACCCGGCGGCCTCGGCGGCGGAGCGTCGGACCAGCGCGATCTCAAGGCCGAGCAGTTGAAGGCGTACCTCGAGAAGATGCGGCCGGAGGACTTCGGCAAGTTCAATCTGTGATTGGCCCGGCCGGCTTCGTGCCCCGAACCAACCGCGTATCGGCGGTCGCGTGGTGCGGCCGCCTTTCCCTTGTGCCGTTCCTCGCCATCGCTCTCGCGCTGCTCCCCGCCATGGCGCCGGGCCAGACGCAGGGCGGCGCCGCGGCGGATGCCGCGCCGCCGCCGGCGGCTGCCGCGGAGCGGGCGCAGTCGCGGGGCGCGGCGGACACCGCCGCGCGCTTCGTGAGCGGCCGCGTGGTGCGGCCGGGCCGCGACGGGATGGTGCCGGTGGCGGGAGTGTGGATCACGCTCCATAGAGTGGCGCCCGACAGCTCCGGGCCGCTCGACTCCACCCGGACGCGCGGCGATGGCGGCTACGCCTTCCGCTACCGGCTCCGGGGAAGTCCGCAGGCGATCTACTTTCTCGCGGTGTCGTATCGTGGAGTGGCCTACTTTTCGACGCCGCTGCGCGAGGCCCGAGTGACGGGAGACGACGCGCTGATCACCGTGTTCGACACCACGTCGGCCCCGATCCCCCTGCACATACAGGGGCGCCACATCGTGGTGTCGAGCCCCAACAGCGCCGGACTTCGCGAGATCGTGGAAGTCTACGAGATCTCCAACGACACCACGGTCACACGCGTCTCGACCGATGACGCGCATCCCACCTGGCGCGCCATCCTCCCCGCCGCCGCCGAGAACTTCCAGGTGGCGCAGGCCGACATATCTCCCAGCTCGATAAGCGCCGATTCGGGCATCGTGTCGACCGTGGCGCCGTTCGCGCCCGGGCTGAAGCAGATCTCCTTCGCCTACGACGTTCCGGAATCGGCTTTCCCGCTGGATGTTCCGCTCGTCGACAGCATTCCGGTTCTGGAAGTCCTGCTCGAGGAGCCGGCAGCGAGGGTGAGCGGCGCGCGTCTCGCCCAGGTTGCGCCGGCCACGATCGAGGGGCGCACGTTCAATCGCTTCCTTTCGCAGAACGCGCCGAGGAACGCCGTGATCTCCATCAGCGCGCCGCCGCCCGGTACGCCGCCGCTGGGCGAGCGCTTTCTGGTGCTGCTCGTGGTTGTCATCGCGATCGCCATGCTCGTCGCGCTGGCGCTGTACTACGGTCGCCGCCGCACCGTTGCGGCGGGCGGAGGGATGGCTGCCGGCGCGCCTCTCTCCGCCGGCGCGCTGGCGTGGGCGCCGCCGCCTCCGGCCGAGGGCACGGAGGCGGCGCGCATCGCGCGCGACATCGCCGTCCTCGACGAAGAGCACGAGCGAAACGGCACCGGCGGAGAGGAGGCCGACGCGGCGTATCGTGCGCGCCGCGCCGAGCTGAAACGCGCGCTCGCCGCCGAGCT
>CAZTTY010000008.1:80507-95385 GCA_964616815.1 uncultured Gemmatimonadaceae bacterium
ACGCGGCGTATCGTGCGCGCCGCGCCGAGCTGAAACGCGCGCTCGCCGCCGAGCTGAAACGCGCGCTCGCCGCCGAGCTCGATGCCCGGCGCGGCCGCGCGTAACGCCGTCCACACACGCCGCCACCCGATGCGCGCACTCGTCGCGGTACTCTGTCTGCTCGCGCTCGGCTGTTCGGAGCGCGACGCCACGGCGCGCGCTCCGGCTGGGAACGCCGACGACTTCGGCGTTCCCGTGCAGGCGGGAACGCGGACCGACCCGGCGCGCATCGTCTCGCTCAATCCGACCACCACCGATCTCCTCTTCGCCATGGGAGCGGGGCCGAGGCTCGTGGGGCGAACCGAGTGGGACGCGTGGTCGGACTCGGTGCGCGCGATTCCCGATCTGGGAGCCGGGCTGCGACCGAACGTCGAGGCGGTGCTCGCGGCGCGGCCCGACCTCGTGGTGCTCTACGCCAGCGCCGACAACGCCGATGCCGCGCGGCAGCTTCGCGCCGCGGGCCTGCGGGTGCTTTCGCTGAAGGTGGACCGGCTTTCCGATTTTCGCCGCGCCGCGCGCCTGCTCGGTGAGGCGACGGGCGAGAGCGGGCGAGCGGGTGAGGTGATCGACAGCGTCACCGCCACGCTGGAGCACGTTCGCGCCGCGACGAGTGGACTGCCGCGCCCGAGCGTGTTCTGGCACATCTGGGATTCGCCGATCATCACGATCGGGAAGGGAAGCTACATGAACGACCTCGTGGAGATCGCGGGCGGCCGCAACGTGTACGGCGACGTGGCCGCATCGTCGCCCACGGTGTCGCTCGAGGATGTGATCCGGCGCGATCCGGATGTGATCATCGCCGGGCCCGTGGGCGCGGCGCGCATGCGCGCTTCGGCGCGGTGGCGAACGGTGGCGGCGGTACGGCGCGGCGCCATCGTGGTGGTGGACACGATGCTCGTGGGCCGTCCCGGCGCGCGTCTCGGCGAGGCGGCCCTGTCGCTGGCGCGACTGCTGCATCCGGATGCTGAGGTGCAGCCATGAGACGCGCGGCGTTCTGGGGGGCGTCGATCGCGCTGCTCTGCCTGCTGCTGGTCGCCGCGGTGCTGCTCGGCACCGTGTCGCTCCAGCCATCGGCGGTGGCCGCGGCGTTGTTCGGGAGAGGCGATTCCGAGACGCTGGCGATAGTGCGAACGCTGCGGCTCCCGCGCGCGGCGCTGGCGCTCCTGGTGGGCGCCGCGCTCGGCATCGCCGGCGCGGCGCTTCAGGGATCGCTGAGGAACCCGCTCGCCGAGCCGTATCTCCTCGGAGTCTCGGGGGGAGCCGCGGTGGGCGCGGTGATGGCCGTGGCGCTCGGGATCACGGCGACGGGCGCGCTCCCGCTCTTCGCCTTCGCAGGTGCCGCCGCGGCGGTGCTCACGGCGCTCGCCGTGTCGCGCGCGCTCGGCGGCGGGCGCGCCGACCCCCGGGTGCTTCTCATGGCTGGTGTGATCATAGGCGCCTTCGCGAACGCCGCGATCATGATCCTGCTCGCGGGAGCTCCACCCAACACGGTGCGCGGCGCGCTCTGGTGGATGATGGGGTCGCTCTCGGGCGCGGGCTGGGTGCAGGTGCGCTGGCTCGCGCTCTACGGCGTGCTCGCCGGCGGCGCGCTCATCTGGCGTGCCAGAGAGATCGACATCCTGGCGCTGGGCGAGGAGCCGGCGGCCGGACTCGGGATCGACGTGCGACGCGCGGGACAGCACGTCTTTCTCATCGCGTCGTTCCTCGCCGCCGCGACCGTGGCCGCCGCGGGGCTGGTGGGTTTCGTGGGACTCGTGGTGCCGCACATCGTGCGCGCGGCGGGGATTCGCCGGCACCGCGCCCTCCTGGCCGGCTCGGCGGTGGCCGGCTCGGCGCTCGTGATACTGGCGGACATCATCGCGCGCGTGGCCCATCCGCCGATCGAGCTGCCGCTCGGCGCCGTTACCGCGCTCGTGGGAGTGCCCTTCTTTCTGGTGCAGTTGCGGCGCCTCGTATGATCTCCTTCGACGACATCGTGGCGCGCTATCCGCGCTCGGAGCGCGCGGCTCTGGACCATGTTTCGCTCGCCGCCGGCGGCGGAAAGATCACAGCGGTGGCCGGCCCGAACGGGAGCGGGAAGAGCACCCTCGTGCGCACGCTCCTTGGAATCGTGCCGCTGGAGAGCGGGAGCATAACCGTGGGCGGGAGCGCACTCGCGACGCTGGAGCGTCGCGAGCTGGCGCGCCGCGTGGCGGTGGTGACGCAGAGCGAGTCCATCACCTTCGCGCTGCCGGTGCGCGAATACGTCGCGCTCGGCCGCTTCCCGCACGAGGGCGCGTGGAGCGCCGAGGGCACATCCGACGCCGCCGCGATCGATCGCGCGATGCATCTGGCCGGCGTCGCGTCCATGGCGCTTCGTGGAACCGACCAGTTGTCGGGCGGAGAATGGCAGCGCGTACGCATAGCGCGCGCTCTGGCACAGGGCGGCGGCGCGCTGGTTCTCGACGAGCCTTCCACGTTCCTCGACGTGGGCCACGAGATGGCCATGTTCGAGCTGTTCGCGCATCTCGCGCGCGCGGGGATGGCGGTGCTGCTGGTGAGCCATCAGCTCAACCTGGTGGCGCGCTTCGCGCACGAGCTCGTGCTGCTGCACCGGGGCCGCGTCGCCGCCGCCGGGGCTCCCGCGACGGTGATGCGCGCCTCCGTGCTGGAGCGGGTCTACGACTGGCCGCTGGTCATCACCCGCGATCCGGCGGTAGGCGCGCCGGCGCTCCTTCCGCTGCGGAAGCCGCAGTTGTGACCTCCGGGACGGCTATCTTTCACGGATGCTCGTCACGACTCCCGCGATCGTGCTCCACGCCTTCGACTACTCCGAAACGTCGCGGATAGTTCGGCTGGCTACTCGCGAGGCCGGGGTGCAGTCCGCGCTCGCACGCGGAGCGAGGCGCTCGCGCAGCCGTTTCGGTACGGCGTTCGGGCTGTTCGCCGAAGGCGTGGCCCAGCTCCACGTGAAGGAAGGGCGCGATCTGCAGACGCTCTCGGCCTTCGACGTCGTGCGGGTGCGCGCCGGCCTCGGCGCGGACCTCGGCCGGTTCGCGGGCGCGTCGGCGGTGGCGGAGCTCGTGCTGCGCTTCGGCGCCGAGAACGAGTCGGGCGAGGCGTTGTACGACGCGCTCGTGGCGGCGCTCGAAGCCGTGGCGGTGGCGGAGCCGGCGCGCGCCACCGAAGCTGCCCTGGCGGGCGCGTGGCATCTCGTCGCGCAGCTCGGCTTCGCGCCGTCGGTGGCGGAGTGCGCTGTGTGCCACTCGGCAACCGGCGCCGCGGGGAACCTTCCGTTCAGCCTCGCCGCCGGAGGCGTGCTCTGCGCCGCATGCTCCGCGACACACCAGGGCGAGAGGACGCTCCCGGCGGCAGCGCGCGCCTGCATCGAGACGTGGAGCGCCGGCGGGAGCGTGGCCGCGCTCGACGCGCGCGATGCGCGCGCCCATCTGCGCCTCCTCCGCCACTTCCTGCAGCGACACCTCTCCGAGGGAAGAACGCTCCGGGCGTTCGACGCGTGGGAAAAAGGAGCCTGGACGGCGACATGATACTCGGCACCGCCGGGCACGTGGATCACGGGAAGACCGCGCTGGTGCGCGCGCTGACCGGTGTGGATACCGACCGCCTCGCGGAGGAGAAGCGGCGCGGCATTACCATCGACCTCGGCTTCGCCTCGCTCCCGCTGCCGGGTGGCGGGATGCTCGGCGTGGTGGACGTACCGGGCCACGAGGCGTTCGTGCGCAACATGCTGGCCGGCGCAACGGGAGTGGACCTCGCGCTGCTGGTGGTAGCGGCCGACGAAGGGGTGATGCCGCAGACGCGCGAGCACCTCGCGATACTCGGTTTACTGGGCGTGCGCGGCGGGGTGATCGCTCTCACCAAGTGCGACCTCGTGGATGAGGAGTGGCTCGAACTCGTGCGCGAGGATGTGCGCGCGGCGGTGGCGGGTACCCCGCTCGAAGGGGCGGAAGTCCGGGACACATCGACGGTAGATGGCCGCGGTGTCGACGAGCTGCGCGCTGCCATTCAGTCTGCCGCCGCGTCGCTCCCCGCCCGCTCGGCCGACGACCTTTTCCGCATGCCCATCGACCGCGTGTTCTCCGTGCGCGGAACGGGTACGGTCGTCACCGGCACCGTATGGAGCGGGTCGATCGCGAGGGATGCTTCGGTGCGCGTGCTGCCGGGCGGTCTCACGGCGCGCGTGCGCGGAATCGAGTCGCACGGCATCGCTCGCGCGGAGGCGGTGCCCGGTACGCGCACCGCGATCGCGCTCTCGGGCGTGGAAGTGGGAGATGTGCATCGCGGCTCGGTCATCGTGGGCGACGGCGCGTGGGGAGCGTCGCGCACCGTGCTCGCGGAGGTCGCGCTGCTCCCCGATGCTCCCGCGCAGCTCGGACCGCGCACCAGAGTGCGTTTCCATCTCGGCACCAGCGAGACCGGGGCGCGGGTGGTGGCCGACGGCGGGGCGCTCGTGCCCGGAGCGGGGCGGCAGGCGAGGGTCGTACTCGAGGAGCCGGTGGTGGCGCGGGCGGGCGACCGCTTCGTCCTTCGCAGTGCCTCGCCGTTGGTGACCATCGGCGGTGGTGTGGTGAACGACCCCCGTCCGCCGCACCGCCGCTCGCGACCGTGGCCGCACTCGGCCTCTACCGCGGCGGAGCGACTGCCTCTGATAGTGGAGTCGTCCTCCGCTCGCGGAGTCGAGATAGCCGAGCTGAGCGTGCGCACCGGCGCGCGTCCGGGCGAGCTGAGCGCTCTGCTCGAGCGCGCTCCCGGAATGCGTGCGGTGGGCGGACGCGTGCATGCGGAGGCGACGCTCGACACGCTGGCCGAGCAGACGGTGGCCGCGGTGGAGGAGTTCCACCGACGCTTCCCGCTGGAGCCAGGCGTACAGCTCCAGTCGCTGCGCGCGCGGTTGGGAGGAGGGCTGGACGCCGCCGTGGGCGAGGCCGTACTGGGCGAGCTGCAACGCGCGGGGCGGCTGGAGGTGCGTGGGGCGGTCGCGATGCGGGCGGGGTGGACTCCGGTATTGTCGGATGAAGCCACCCAGACACGCGCCCTGGTACTGCGGACGCTACAGGCGGCCGGTTCGGAGCCGCCGTCGGTGGCGGAGCTGCGGGAAGAGTGCGGCGTGGGCACGGTGGCGATCCTTCGACTGCTCGAGCGCGACGGCGAGGTGGTGCAGGTGGAGAGCGAGCGGTACTACGCCACGGCTGCGCTCGAGGCGCTCACCGGCACGCTTCGAGCAGCGATGACGGCGGGACGGCCGTATACGCCGGCGGAATTGCGCGACGCGCTCGGTCTGTCGCGGAAGTATCTGATCCCGCTACTGGAACACTGGGACCGGACAGGGGTGACGGAACGGCGCAGTGGAGGTCGTTACATCGGGGAGCAAGGGTAGCGGCGCGGTTGCGCGTCTTAATAGAGTCGGGGGGTGTGCTGAGCGCGCCGCGGGCGGGTAAAAGTTGCTTGACAGGAACCGCGCCGGTGTCCTATGTTCGCCAGGAAGCCCGTCTTGTATACATTTTTGTAGAGGAGTCTACCTAGCACCATTTCGCGTCTGTCGAGGAAGGCACATGAAGCACCGTTGGGCGGCGCTGTTGACCGTGCTCGCCCTGGGCTGGCTCGTGCCGAGAGTCGCGGTGGCGCAGGGCGAGAAAAACCCTCCGCCGGCGGCGGAGCGCAGCCCGGGGGTGCAGCTCGGGCAGAACTATCCCAACCCCTCCAACCAGGCCACGACGATCCCCTTCACCATCGGGGATCCGCCAGGTTGCACGGCCGATGGCGGCCGCCAGCACAGGGTCACCTTGCGCGTCTACAACGTTCTCGCGCAACTGGTGGCGATTCCCGTGTTGAAGTCCGGGGGTGGGGGGGGAGAGGGGCAGCCCGTGGTGAACTCCACCCTATCGTGTGGAGCGTACACCGCGTACTGGGACGGCAAGCAGATGAGCACCTCGCAGGAGGTGCCGTCTGGAGTCTACATCTACCTCCTGGAGGTAGATGGACGCTCGATCGGAAAGAAAATGATCGTCATGCGCTGACAGCTCGCTACGTCACGCGTGAGAACGCGGCGCGGCCGGAATCGGCCGCGCCGCGTTTCTCGTCCTACTGCGGCTCGGCGCTGTCGGCGGGGGCCGGCGGTGGCGCGTGCACGGTGTCCTGCACTGTCAATCGCTCGATCTCGCGCCAGTCCTCCAGCGCGCGTCCCGGGTCCCGCGCCAGCTCCCGCGCCATGTCGACCAGCTCGTCCGCGCTCACGCCGTGCCGCTCGAGGGTGGCTTCCCTCGCCGAATCGCGCGCTGTACTGTCGAGCGTCCGGTCGGCCCTGATTCTGCGGAGATCGGCCATGGTGTTCACGAAAAGCGAGTCCACCGCGGAGGAGGGCTCGGCCGAGCTCTCGCATGCGGCCAAGGCTCCCGTGAGCAGCAGCGTGACCAGGAAACGCCAGGTACCGGGCATGGTGGGCAAGGGTAGACCCCCGCGCCCGCACAGTCAACCGCGCTGGACGCGGTGCTGGCGGACCCCGGTCTCTGTAGCCGCTCCCCGATGTCTGCATTATACTATACAGCAACAATTTGGAGTTGCATTACTAAGGAACTTTATCAAGTCTGGCACGTGATGATCAACCCCGATAGACTTACCGTGAAGGCCGCCGAGGCGCTCAATGAGGCCTCCTCCATCGCCCGCCGCAACGGCAATCCACTCGTCTATGACGGCCACCTCCTCCTCGCCCTCCTGGGCCAGCAGGAGGGGATCGTCATTCCGCTGCTCCACAAGGTGGGGGCCAACATGGCGGACATCACCGGGCGCGTGGAGCGGGTCATCGAGCGCTACCCGCGCCAGTCGGGCGGGGCGCAACCGTCGCTCTCGCGCGAGCTCAACCAGGTGCTCGATTCCGCTGAAGGCGAGGCGCGCAAACTCAAGGACGAATACGTATCTACCGAGCATCTCCTCATGGGGCTCGCATCGGTCCGTGGAACGGAGACCCGCGAGATCCTCGATTCGGTGGGCGCCACCGCCCAGGCGCTCGCCGAGGCGCTGCGCTCGGTTCGCGGCGCGCACCGCGTCACCGACCAGAACCCCGAGACGCAGTACCAGGCGCTCGAGCGTTTCACGCGCGACCTCACCGAGGCCGCCCGTTCCGGCAAACTCGATCCCGTGATCGGCCGTGACGAGGAGATCCGCCGTGTGGTGCAGGTGCTCTCGCGGCGCACCAAGAACAACCCGGTGCTCATAGGTGAACCGGGTGTGGGCAAGACGGCCATCGTCGAGGGGCTCGCTCAGCGCATCGTGAACGGCGACGTCCCCGAGAGCCTCAAGGACAAGAGTCTCGTCGCGCTCGACCTGGGCGCGCTCATCGCCGGCGCCAAGTTCCGCGGCGAGTTCGAGGAGCGGCTCAAGGCAGTGCTCAAGGAGATCACGTCCGCCGAGGGGCGCTTCGTGGTGTTCATAGACGAGCTGCACACCATCGTGGGCGCGGGCGCGGCCGAAGGTGCCATGGACGCCGGCAACATGCTCAAGCCAATGCTCGCGCGCGGCGAGCTGCGCGTGGTGGGCGCCACCACTCTGGACGAATACCGCAAGCACATCGAGAAGGACGCCGCGCTCGAGCGCCGCTTCCAGCCGGTGTACGTGGGCGAGCCGACTGTAGACGACACGATCGCCATTCTCCGCGGCCTCAAGGAGAAGTACGAAGCGCACCACGGCGTGCGCATCACCGACGGCGCCGTGGTGGCGGCCGCCACGCTCTCCAACCGGTACATCGGCGACCGATTCCTCCCCGACAAGGCGATAGACCTGGTGGACGAGGCGGCGTCGCGGATCCGCATCGAGATCGACTCGATGCCGCAGGAGATCGACGAAGTGGAGCGCCGCATCACACAGCTGGAGATCGAGCGCCGCGCGCTCGATAAGGAGAAGGACCCGGCGTCCATCGAGCGCCGCGAGGGCGTGGAGCGCGAGCTCGCCGAGCTGCGCGAGCGCGCCTCCGGCATGAAGGCGCAGTGGCAGCTCGAGAAGGAGACGCTCACCCGCGTGGCCGCCATCACTCAGCAGATCGAGCAGGCGCGCGTCGAAGCCGAACAGGCGCAGCGCGCCGGCGATCTCGGGAAGGCCGCCGAGATCGCATACGGCCGTATCCCGAAGCTCGAGGAAGAGCGCCGCAGCGCGGAGGCCGAGATGGCCAGCAGACAGTTGAGCGGCTCGCAATTCCTCAAGGAGGAGGTGGACGCCGACGACATCGCCGAGATCGTGGCGCGCTGGACCGGAATCCCGGTCGCGCGCATGATGGAGAGCGAGCGCGAGCGGCTCACGCGGCTCGAGGATGTACTCGCTACGCGCGTGATCGGCCAGGAGCAGGCGGTGACGGCGGTGGCGAACGCGGTGCGCCGCTCGCGCGCCGGGCTGCAGGATCCCAACCGCCCGATCGGCTCCTTCATCTTCCTCGGCCCCACGGGCGTGGGGAAGACGGAGACGGCGCGAGCGCTCGCGGAGTTCCTCTTCGATTCCGAGCAGGCGATGGTGCGGATCGACATGTCCGAGTACATGGAAAAGCACGCCGTGGCTCGCCTCATCGGTGCTCCCCCGGGCTACGTCGGATTCGAGGAGGGCGGCCAGCTCACCGAGGCGATCCGCCGCCGTCCGTACTCGGTGGTGCTCTTCGACGAGATCGAGAAGGCGCACCCGGATGTGTTCAACATCCTGCTGCAGATCCTGGATGACGGGCGGCTGACCGACTCGCAGGGGCGCACCGTGGACTTCCGCAACACGGTCATCATCATGACGTCCAACATCGGCGGCCAGTACATTCTGGAGTACGGCACCGCCGACTGGACGAAGGCGGAGGAGTACGTGATGGACGCTTTGCGGAAGAACTTCAAGCCGGAGTTCCTCAACCGCGTGGACGACATCATCATCTTCAACCCGCTCGCGATGGAGCAGATCGGTCGGATCGTCGACATCCAGTTGCAGCGGATGGAGCGGCTGTTGGCCGAGCGGAGTCTCACGATCGATATCACGCCGGAGGCGAAGCTGGTGCTGGCGCAGGAGGGCTTCGACCCGGTATATGGCGCGCGACCGCTGAAGCGCGCGATCCAGAAGCACATCCAGAACCCGCTGGCGATGGCCGTGCTGGAAGGGCGCTTCCACGATGGTGACCATATCGTGGTCACGCGTTCGGCGGAGGGCGGCCTCCAGTTCGAGAAGGCCGAATCGGCCACGGACGCGGCCGCGGGGGCGGGGGCGGGGGCGGGAGCCGCGTGATTCGGGAAGTCGAAGACGAAAGGTGGATGCGTCGCGCGCTCGAGGAGGCGCGCGGCGCGCTCGCGCACGGCGATGTGCCGATAGGCGCCGTGATCGTGCGCGACGGCCAAATGCTCGCCGCAACGGCCAACCGCACCGTCGTCGACGGCGACGCCACGGCACATGCGGAAGTCATCGCGATACGCGAAGCGTCGCGCGTGCACGGCGGCTGGCGCCTGGACCATTGCACGCTCTACGTGACGCTCGAGCCGTGCGCGATGTGCGCGGGCGCGCTCGTACTCGCGCGCGTGCAGCGCGTGGTCTTCGGTGCGTGGGATGAGAAGGCGGGGATGGCGGGGTCGGTAGGTGACCTGCTGCGCCACCCGCGGCTCAACCATCGTCCCGAGGTGCGCGGCGGCATGCTCGAGGACGAGTGTGCCGCACTGCTCAGCGCGTTTTTTCGGGAGCGTCGCGGGCGGGCACTTCATGCGGAGGGAGGGTGAGAGTCGCTCGCGATCCCTCTGCGCGAGCCATATGCATGAAGTGCCCGATCCCGACGCTCCCGTCGTTGACACTCCTCCACGGGTGAGGTAATTTCCACGGCTGAAGTTGGACGGGTGGCCGAGTGGTTGAAGGCACCGGTCTCGAAAACCGGCATACCGGCAACGGTATCGTGAGTTCGAATCTCACCCCGTCCGTGAGATGCCGGGCTTCGAGGGAAAGGAATCGATGCCCTCGATGCGTCGGCACTGCTCCGAAGTATCCGCAGGTACGGTACTGATGGCCGAAGGCGGGCAGACGCCCGCCTTCGTCGTTTGGATGGGTGGCCGAGTGGCTTAAGGCGCACGCCTGGAAAGCGTGTGGGGTGTAACAGCCCTCGAGGGTTCGAATCCCTCCCCATCCGTGCGGAGCGCCGCCGCGCCGACACTCGAGTGTCGGCGCGGCGGCGCGTTTACGCCATGGGCCGCCGCTTCACCCCGGCGACCGCGGGTCGCACCGCGGGTCGCGATGACTCTGTGTCTGCCAGTAAAGAGAGCTCGTGAGCGTTGCTCACGAGCTCTCTCGTAAAACACCCCACCCCGTCGGGACCGTCACGGCTTCCGCGGCTTGGCCGTCCGCCCCGTGCTCTGCGTTCCGGTGGAACCGGAGCTCGGCGCCGATACCGACGAGCCGGTGCGCGTGGAGCTGCCGCTGTTAGTCGAGGGCCAGTCGTTGCGCGTTCGGCGCGGCACGCTGCCCCGGCCGTTGCCGCTGTTCCCCGAGCCGCCGCGTACGTAGCCGCGGCCATTCACCACGCGCCCGTGCGGACGCGCCTCGACGTCGCTAGGGTTGCGGATGATCACCACCGGCACGCCCGAAGGGTACCAGCCGGTGCCCAGCCCGTAGCCGTAGTAGGGCGAATAGCCGTAGCCATACGGCGAGTAGAAGTAGTCGAACGGCGAGAAGCCGTAGTACCCGAAGCCGTACGGATACATCATCAGCGAGTGCACCATCCCCCCGCGCGGCTCCTCGGGCTGCAGCGCGACCTGGTCGGAACGCATGCCGATGTCATCGGATCCGGCGATGGCGAAGACCTTGGGGTACGAGAGCGCGACCATCGCATCGATCACCCTCGCCGGCACGCCGGCGTCGGCGAGCTGCACGAGCTGCTTCGAGTCGACCGCGAAGCTCTGTCCCCGCTCCACGAGCCACGCCTCCACTACCGCGGCATCCACCGCGCTCGAGGCGTCCACTACATCCTCCGCGGTCACGCTTCCCGTTGCGGCGGTGCGCGCCGTGCTCAGAGCGAGCTCGCGCTGAGCCGTGACGCGGGCGAGCTCATCGCGCAGCACGTCCGGCGCCGGCGCCGAGCGGTAGCGAATCACGCGCACCCCGCCGCCTTCGTTCGCCGAAACGCCCTGCACGTCGAGCCAGATTCCGCCCGGCGCCATCGCGAATATTCCGGTGGACTTCCTGTTCAGTCCACCCTCACAATCGAAGTCGGACTTCAGATACAGCCGTGCGCCGTCCGAGGACCATTCGGCGGTCTTCCATCCCGTGCACCCGCCCTGGTCGCTGTTCATCCGCTGGCCATCGGCCACCACGTGCTCGCGTACCAGCACCTGCCCGCTGTCCACGGTGGCCAGCTCGACGCCGGACTCACCCTCCGCCGGTAGCACGCAGAGCATGCGGCCGCTCGCCTCCTGGCCCGCACCCACCGGTGCCCAGCATCCGAGCCACGGCTGCCAGCGGGCATCCGTCCGACTCGCCTGGGAGTGCACCGCCTGCAGCGCCGCGCTTCCCGCCATCAGAATCACGGCCGTCAGCAGCGCGCCGAAGGCGGCCGTTGCGCGCTTTCCAATCGTTTGCATTTGCATGGTGCCCCCTCAGAATCTGATCGCGAGTCCGGCCGTGATTGCGAAGCCGGACAGGTCGATCTTGTCGAAGCCCTCGAAGTCCCCGTCCATGTTCGCCCTGGCGTACGTGTAACGCCCCTCGCCGGTGAGGATCAGGCGCGGTGTCAACGACACCTCCAGACCCGCCAACGCGTGCGCCTCCGGTGCCCAGCCCGACGACTCGAAGGTGTCGTCGAAGACTTCCAGCGACGGCTGGTCGACGAACTCTCCCTCCTGCTTGAAGCTGTACCACATCGCGCCGCCGCCGGCCCCGATGTAGGGCACGACCTTCGCGGGTATCCACGCGAAGCGGCCGATCGAGCGTCCGCGCGGCGTCACGTAGTACTTGAGCCCGATCGTCAGCGGCATACGCTGAAACTTCGTGCTCTGCTCGATCGGGAGGTCGTCCGTGCCCACGAAGTTGCGATACTCCGACGGTGCGCTCCTCCCCTCGTACCAGATTCCGAGGCCGAGGGAAAGGCGCGAGGTCAGCCGGAAGTCGAGATCGGAGCCGATGTTCACCCCGCGGAAATCGCTCTTGTCCAGAGTGAGCTCCCTCGATGTGAACGAGAAGATGTCGCTCCCCGCGCTGGCGAGGCCGTAGCCTGCACGCACGGACCAGGTGGTCGTGGGCTCCTCGAAGAAGAACCCACGCCCCATCCCCTGCGCCGCCGCGAACGTTGGCGTGAGCAGAATCGCGAGCAGGACGACCTTCGGCTTTCCCATACAATCCTTATACGCACGAGACGAGCCTCACGTTCCGTCCCGGACTGGTTTACGGGCGTGAGGTGCTCCCTCGGCGCTTCGACGCGTTCTCGTTGGCCGAATCCGACTTCGCTTCTCCGGACGCCGCACTCGCCATCCGCACGCCGAGCTCGGTCACGGCGTCGAGCGGGTGCGCTTCGTTCATCAATACTACCACGCCTACGCCCGTGGCCGGCACGAAGCCCGCGAAGCTCCTCGCTCCCCCCGTGCCGCCGTTATGCCAATAGAGGCTGTTGCCGTCGGCAAGCTGCACTACGTGCCAGCCGAGTGCCAGTGCGAGCTGCGGCGATGCGTGGAAACGGGTCACCTGTGAGAGCTCGATGGCTTTCGCCAGCTTCGTGTGCCGTGGCTGCAGCTCCGCCTCGAGCAGCCGAAGCATGTCGTCGACGGAAGAGCGCAGTCCGCCCGCTCCCTCGAACACGCCGAAGTGCCAGAACGGCACCGGCTTTCCCTCGGCGTGGCCTCCGAGCAGCCGCGCGTCGTCATCCTGGCCCAGAGTGGCGATGTAGCTGTCGTGCATTCCGAGAGGTTCGAGCACTCGCTCCTTCAGGAGCTGGGCGTACGGTTTCCCCTCGTGGCGCGCCAGCACGAATCCCAGCAGGCCGGCGCCCAGGTTGGAGTACTCGTAGGCCGAGTCGGGGGGCTGCGGAAGATCGTACGAGTCGAGGAACGCATACAGCCTGGAAGCGGTGTAGTCGGCATACGGATCCGACATGTCGGCCGGCGCCATGTTCGCGGGGAGCCTCGGCAGACTCGACGAGTGAGTGGCCAGCTCGCGGAGCTTTATCTGTGTTCCGCGGTAGGTGGGCGCCTTCACGGAATCGGGAAGGTAGAGCGAAAGCGGGTCGTCGAGTTTCACCTCGCCCTGTTCGACCATCCGCGCCAGGAGCAGCGCGTTCAGGACCTTCGAAATGGATCCGACCTCGAAGCGACTGTCGCCGTCGAGCGGCGCGCCGGCTCCTGCGCCGCGACCGTCGTAGGGCAGCACGCTTTCGCCCTCCGGCCCGATGACTCCCACGACCATGGCGTGCGTGGGGTATCGCTCCCGAAAGGCGCGGGCCAGCGAGTCGACGGTCGCGGCGCCCCCCTGCGCCGCGATCGCCGTTGGCAGGATCATGCTGGCGGCCAGCATCGCGCCGGCGGCGTGTCGTATTCCCGATTGCATCGTTCTCACTGGATCACTCCTCTCACTTCAGTTCGTGTATGAGTCTCTCGAGCTGCGCCCTGCGCGGTCGCAGGTCGTGACGCAGCGCGAGCCGGTTCAGCCAGTAGACCGCGAGCGCGATCACCAGAGCGAAAATCGAATATCCCGCCGTGAACCAGCCCAGGCCGGCGACGCCGATGACTATCAGCATCGCGCCCACGGTGGGCGGGATGATGTACCAGGAGACGACGTTCTCCAGCAGCCGGATCTGCCCGGCCACCTTGGCCCGCTCGATCTCCAGGAGCTCCGAGAGCGAGAGGTCCACACGCTCGCTCTCTTCCACTCGCCGGGCGGAGGCGAGCTGGTGGTAGATCACCGCCAGGGCGGTGAACACGACCAGCACTCCGAGGCGCGAGAGCCACGGCCCGGTGAGCAGCAGCGGGAGAAACGCGATTCCCACCACGATGCCGGTGATCAGCTCGCGCCTGTCGCGGCGCGCGATGGCGCGGTCGAACGCGCTCGATTCCCGCTTCACCAGTTGCAACATTTCCGCCTCCGACATTCCCGATTCCTTCGTGATCGTCTGCGACTGCCACGTGCGCCGCGCTTCGTCGAAGTTCATGCCGCGCCCTCCGCCATCCATGCCGCCATCTCCTTTCGGATCCTGTGGAGCTTCACGCCCACGTAGCTCTCCGTGATACCGAGTACTTCCGCGATCTCCCGGTGGCTCTTTTCGTCGAGGTGCATCATCACGATCGCCTTGTCCACGTCGCGCAGCTTCGCGATGGCGCCGTACAGGCGCTCGAGTCGCTGTCTCGCTTCGAGCGACTCTTCCGGCGTGGGTATGGGATTGCGCCAGATCGGGTTCGCTTGGTCGAGCGTAGCGCTGTCGCGCGCCGCTCGCTGCCGCTTCTGGGCGAGCGCAGTGTTGAGGGCCACTCGATACAGCCACGTGTCGGGGCTGGAGGAACCTTCGAACGAGGGAAGCGCGCGCCAGAGCTGCACCAGGATGTCCTGGTAGAGATCCTTCGCGGCGTCGCCGTCGGTGGCATAGACGCGGCAGATCTTCCGCAGCCGCGCCTCGTTCTCGCGCACGAGTCGCAGAAAGGTTTCGTCCGGGTCGCGCAGCACTCGCATCGTCTGGTCCTGTCCCCCTCCTCGTGTCGTGTCCGTGCGCTTTCCTGGCTCACGCGCCCGGTGTCACGAGCTCCATTGCCGATCGTTCACAATGGTTAGTAGCGTGGCGGCGGGATTCCTTACACGCCGTCGCGCTGCTAATTCGGCGCGGGGGCCGCCGGGGGGGGAGGGTAGACATGTCTACCTTGATGGAGGAGGGGCG
>CAZTTY010000009.1:0-83911 GCA_964616815.1 uncultured Gemmatimonadaceae bacterium
ACATGACTCCAACCTCTCAAGTGTTGGAGCCTCCGGCAATCCCGGTGCGGTTCATATTATCGGGCACACGTCGTAAGTGACCGAGCGCCATGGCGGGGTATTCGGCAAGCTGATATGCCGCTGCGGCGAGGAGGTGTAAGGGCGTGTCGGCGGGTTTTAGGGTCGGCTGAGACAGCCATTCCAGAAGTTCTGCTGCCCGCTTGACACTGTCACGCCACCTGCTCGTAGGGTCCACGTCGCGTTCGAGGAGGCCGCATTGGAGCAGCAGCAACGCCTCGTCGACATAACTGCTGGCATCACCGGGCGCAAAACTCTCCAAACCTTCCTGGCCCATATCAAGACGCAGACGCTGGCTATAGAGCTTGGCCTGTCGCGCGGTGAGCGCACTTCCGGCTAACCGGTGGCGGACCTCACGCACAATGTCGATAGTGGCAACGCTTGCCAACTCAGCTCCCCCTATAGAGCGAATCGACTACAGTGCTCAGATCCTCGAACTGAAACTCCATCCCTTCGAGTTTGCGCGTCGTTGTATAGGCTGGATGAGGTGAGTGAACAGGCATCCAGGCGATGTGTCCCGGCCGGGCCGGAATCCGCCCGCACGTGTATCCGATGCCGTCATGCCGCACCGCAACGCGATATCCACCTCGCCATAGATTGAGCAGCGCTCCCTTCCACTTCTGTGTTTCGGGCGTGTCATAATCATCAAGGAGATTAATGAGTTCGCGGATGCCCGACGGCAGTGATCCCCCTGCCGCGAGCTTACGGTGCGCCTCCTCGATCTTGGCGTTGCTGTTCCTAGAAAGGCACTTGGCCTCTAGCGTCAGGACATCGGTAATGACGTTGTCGCCGTTCATGCGGAACGCTAAGCCGTCATCCCCAGTACGTCCCGGCCGGAGCTCCGCAGCGTGATCAGGGTCATAATCCTCGCCGGCAAGAAGGCGCTCGTTGATCGTCTCGAGATGCTGAAACTCCAGATCGTGCAGGCGGAACAGAAATGCCGGGACCAGCCAATCCGTGTAACCATGGGCACCCCAGTGCTCGACGGCTAGAATCGCAAGAGTCTCACCCAGATAGCCCTGCAAAGTGACCCGATGGAGACTCGCTGGGTAATTAGCCGCTGGATCTCTGGCGGCGTCGTTAAAGGGCATTAGATCATCTTCGAAACCGCGCCGAATTCGCCTACGCGCATCCTCGAATGCCTCTTCGAGGTAAGCAATGAGATCAGCTTGGACAGCAGCAAAGGCGGTCCGATCCTCGCGCCAAACCCGCAGTCGGTAACGCTCATGGCCGTTGGCCAGGCGTTGATCGACCAGCCAGGCGTCGAGAAGGTGGAGGGGCAAACGCTTAAAGCGAATCATGAGGAGGCGAAAAGCTGCAATCGACCGCGATGCAGTGAGGCTAGGGATGATCTTCGCACGCTAGCGTGCTCCACCGTTCTACCTGCACTCACCTTCTCGTGTGTCGGCCGGCAACGATACGTTAGGCGTCAGGTGAGCGCGGTCCAACTTCCCTAATAACTAAGCTCGCCTGGAGCATCTCTCGTGCGTGCTCATTACGAATTACGATCGCACGTAGGAATTTTGTGGCGCTGAAGTAGACCCATCGCGCCAAGAATAGCGCCGCGGCATACGCGAATAGCCATAGAGAAACGGCTCGAGGCATAATGATGAATTGAGGCGCGGCAACAGCCATTGCCACGATCAGTAGTGCTCCCAATATGTGTTGGCGACCAGCCGAGGATCTCGAGCGATATCCAAACCACGCGAGGACGGAAGCAGGGCCCACAATCAAGCTCCACCAGCCGAACGTTGACACGGCAGCGACGATGCTAACGATCAGCATGAGTGGTTCGAGAACAAAGGAACCCATTACCACTGCGCGCTCGATATAGACCGGTTCACCAATACGCACTTCAATGTCTGCATTGCTGCTGTCAGTGAAGAATCGACGGGCAAACGCGGGATCGATCCCGATGATGATTTCGCCCCGATATGCTCGGGAGGCAAAATCGGATTCTGCCATGAGGGAACCCTCGGTGCTTGCTAACGGCAATCGGCCAGAGATGATTGTTCCCATATTGACGATCCAGCGGCACAGCCGATTCCAACGCTCTATCTATCGCCACTTCCGCCGACCTCACCGCGCCACCGACCATCGTTGGCTGCACTGTGTCGGACCATCCTGATTGGCAGAGAGTAGCTCCGCTATCATAGCGCCTACTAGTGGCTTAGGAAGAGATTGCTGGCCGTCGACGGGTGCGGTGCGAACGTAGTTGACAGTCGGGCGGTGTCGTACCGCGGGCAGTGGACACGGGGACCGCTTTCCCCAGTGCCATGCCCAGCACAGGCCGACGAGTGAGCTGTGCCTACTATTAGTACGCTGCAAGCGTCATTGCGCCTGGCTGTATCGTGGCTTACAGGTATTGGAACAGTGCAGGCGATCGTAGTTGGGCCACCCGAATACGCGCTAGCAGTGGTATCAGGTTAGGCAGTCGCAGCGGGTCAACTATCCCCGGCGACGATTTGCGAGAAATTCAATCGCGGCGTGGGGATATCAAGCTGGAAAGCGATCCGAGATCGATCACTCTTGTGTACAATGATGAGCTGCCCTCGAATACTCAGCGAAGCGTCGGGGCTGGAGCGGTCATTTGGGGCACGCCGCACTGCCGCTCGTATTTCACGCACTCCACCAGGCAGGAGAAGAAGCTGAAAAACGCAGGTGCCGACTGAGCGTTGTGCTACCGGCTGAGTGTTTGTATGCAGTTGGGGTGGAGTTGCGTTAACGATGCTGTTGGAGACCGTGAGGCAATCGATGAGTAGATGCTCAACATGTAGCGGCACGGGTGCGAAATTGACGATACGCATGTGCACATGCGCTGTAGCCTCATCGGCTGCACGTACATGTATGAAAGCATCTCCACCGGCTATTGCTACCTGCTCCGCAAGTGTCGGTCGGCGGAATACTCGGCGAAGTCGCTGCCAGGTTGATCGATGGAGTTGAAAACGGCCATTGATAATCCCCAGCGAGAAGCCGATCTCGGCGAGTTCTTGATCGCTACTATGGTCGTGGTGCGTCGCCGTCCGAAGGAGGCTTGGAGAGAACATAGTCGAGCGTTGATTGCGAAACTGTGGTGCCTAGTGGGTAGTACGCGTCAAGCGCAGGCTCCTCAGATTATGCAGCTGCGTCAGCTTCCCCGATAGGAGTGGGCGCCTACTCCGCCTTACTGGACTGGATACGGCCTAGTCTGGACGTGCCATGCTGCTCACCCGCCACCAGCTCCCCTAACAGCTCCGTCGGGACGGGCTTCCCTAATCCCTACCGCACCGTAATAGGCCTATCCCCCTCCCAGCTTCGAAAATCCAGCTCCCCGCAATACAGGAGCGGTTGCGTCACCCCACCCACCTTCGCCTTCTCTCTCACAAATAGATGCACCTGGATCCCCATCTCCCTGTGCCCGGCGATCTTCCTCCCAAACTCACTATCTCGTCGACTCCTGTTCTGACTCTGCCACTGGAACTCAGTCGGCGACAGAAACTTGTCTTTGTACCGATGCGCCTCCTGCATATCCCTCTTGTCGAGGGTTACGAAGAAGATGAATAACCCCGGCCGCTCGACGATCCCTGACTGCGCCTCCCTCCCCCGGAACTCGAATCCGAACAGCTGAGGAACCTCCGCTCGCTTGTACCGATGCCATAGCTGTGGCCCCGTCTGAGCTGGCACCTCCTCCGCCGGCTTGAGCACGTAACCGTGTGCCCGCTGCTCGAACACCACGGAGAATGTCGTCCCCGGCTGCCCCGCCTGAGGCCCGAACCACCCGCGCAGCACGTCCCCAAGCACATTTCGCTCTGACCCGCTTCGTGTCAGCTTGTTGACGGCGATCTTGGCGAAGAATGCATGATGTGGCCTCCCGTTGACCTCCACATCGCGCCATCCTTCGGGTATCCCTCCGTGCCTATCTCGATTGGGCAGGAAGATTATCGGCGTCCCATTTGCGTGGCTCACTCTACATTGGATCCGCGTCGGGCCGCCCTGAGCGCTCGCTCGGCGCACGTACGCGGCCAATCGCCATTCCGCGACCTCACGCACGAGGATACGAGCGGCCGGCACAAGATCCGGGTCGATACTGATAATGGTACTGAAATGCTCGCCGTCAAAGGCGAAGTACGACACGCCACCCATCCCTTTTCCATCCACCCAGGCAGCGATCGGGTTGTCTACGACCAGCCGACGGAGCTCCTCTGGATTGTCGATCGCTGTTCCTACCTCGGACCTGAGAACGGCATACCGCCTTGCGATCTGCGCGAAGCCGGCGCAAAGTTGGTCGATGTGGACCCGCCCAGGAAATGCTTCCTCGCCGAGCATCGCCAGCAGGGTAAGCATCTTGAAGCTCTTGGTCATCGGCGTGGCGTCGAGCGCAGCTAGGAAGCTCCTGAGCGTTTGAAACGCTTCACGCTCCTCGGCGGACAATCCGTCCATAGCATCCACAAACCCGAACCACGATCCGTACGCCTTCCGTAGCGCCTTAGGATCGTAGCCGTCGTTGTACGCCTCAACCGCAGTCGGCCGGATGCCATTCCGCTCGAGAAAGTCTTGGTAGTACGCCTGCAGCGCCTCGCCCCGCTGCGGGATGCGTATGAGCGACCGAAGAATGTCCTTGACCTCGAGCTCGTAGGTAACTGAGCACCCAGGCGGCAACTCCATGGTGCCAGCCTCGAGCCGATCGAGGGCGTACGCGATTTCCCGGTCTCCCGGCCCGAGCTGGAAGAGAGCTCGCGGTTTGATGAGGAAGCTTCGGTGATTGCCGATGTAGTCGATGACTCTGAGCCGCTTGTTCTCCTGGAACCGAAGTCCGCGCCCGAACTGTTGGAGCCAGATGATCTGCGACTCGGTGGACGTAGCAGCATGACGGTGTCCACGTTCGGCAGGTCGAGATCCTCATGGTGCACGAGAGCTGAATAAAGTACGCAGACGGCCGTCGGTACTGGGCCGCCCCCAGGCGAACGCCCATGGAGGTTTCAGCCTACGAAGATTGAGCGGACCTGCGTCGCGCCGCCTAGCTATCATGGGTAAGGAGATGCTCGACGAAGCGCCGATCACTCGGTGCCAGCTCCAGGTGAATCATCTCCGCGAGCGATACCCAGCGGATCTCAGAGTGCTCGATGCACTGCGGCGAGCCGTCGATCTCCACCGGCATGAACTCGATCACGAAATGGGAACCCGGGTCGGTGGCAGTGAAGTGTGAAGAAGCCACAGAGCGGACCGTAACTCCCAATTCTTCCGCGAGCTCCCGACTCGCTGCCTCGAAGTCGGATTCTCCTTTCTCGATCTTCCCGCCCGGGAATTCCCACATGCCTCCATGGCGCTTGTGTGACGGACGTCGACAGAGCAGGAAGAGCCCGCCACGTTCGACTACCGCTGCGATCACACGTACAAGCTTGGTCTGTGTGCTTCGGGAGCGGGAATGCATAGGGGAGTGCGAACGTCGGCTCGTAGAGTGCAGCGAAGTCGAGGAAGGTAAAACAGTCTGAGTTGTTCCGGAACGTGCTCCTACTCGAGGCAGAGAGATGTCGGTGCGGCGCTGAACACCCGACACCTCATGCCGCGCGGAAGCGGTCGAAGCGCTCCGCCAGGAAATCGCGATTGGGCCTCAGCTCTGGCTTCCGAGGCAGAATAAGACGCGTCCCGGCCACTTCCTGCAAGCCGTGCTTCAGCATTGGCCCGTCCACCTCCTGTAGGACGTCCTCCCGTACATGAACTCCCGCATCTGGGTCGATTCCGATTATATCGACGTCGTACGCGGAATGGTGAATCTTGCAAAGGCCCAGCCCGTTCGTGACTATCGGCTCTCCCTTCGGGTGTCTGTCTGCCAGTATGTGCGCGGCATCAAGAAGCTCCACGCGTCTCAAGCGACAGATAGCACACTGTTCACGGTACGCACTGAGTACCATTCGCCGAAACTGCTGCTGATGAAGGCGCTGGAGCACGGCTCTAGTGGCATACTCGCGGCGCGCAGCGGTCATCACTTCGTTGTCGTTGTGCGTGAGCCATGCGCTTTGGTCGGCCTGCAACGTAAACTCGAGTGCTCCGGGCGTGTCCTCTGAGATGAAGATCGGAGCAATAATGTCGTAATAGCCTGGGTCGACTGCGACGAGGTAAATCAGCGGAAGCCGCCGTTCCCACGCGTGCCTCAAAGCAACGTTGTCGGGATGGTTGGGATCGGATCCGCGGTACTTGTAATGAATTCTTCCCTCGTCTGTGTCGTGAACATCGTCGTACGGGGAAGCGATGGACGTCTGGATGCTGAGGGCTGCTCCATTCGGCCCCAAGACCCTGGGCTTGAAGATGCCCTTCTGGTGATTCCAGAGCGGAATTCGCTCGCCATTGAGCGTGACCCCTTCCATAAGCGCGGGCCGAGGAACGCGCCCGCCGTATGCCTCTCGGAGCTGGCGTACCTTGGCCAGCGCTGCGGCTCGAACTTCATCGTCGCTAAAACTCGGCATGCGAAGTAGAAGAGTATGGATCGAGGTCTCCTGGGAGCGGAGTCTGGTAGTCGGTACGATGCTATTCGAGGTGTCCTGGTGCAAGATGGCATCGAGTCTGGCGAGTGGCGATGTGGCAAGCTGCCGATTCCCGTTATCGTGCCCAGTTGCGCCCTATCTCCCTTCTCTCCCCTCCAGCATCCGCCGCGTCTTCTCCACCTCGTTCGCAACGAGCGCCCTGTCCGGTGGCGCGGTTCGGTACTCCGCCGCCAGCACCTTATTGGGCAGGTTCGCCAGCGCGTACCGCGCTAAAGCCTTGTCGCACAGCGCGCAGAGAATGAGCCCTACCGGCGGGTTCTCGTCCTGCCGCGTCCAGTGCTCCACCGCGTAGTTGAGGTAAGTGTGCATCTGATCCACGTCAGCATGCGTGAAGCAGCCGAGCTTCAGGTCTATCAGCACAACACCGTGCGCTCGTAGAACTGAGTGTCGATCTGGCGGCGGAGCTGCCGCACCGACCAGCCACGGCGCAATGTTTCGGTCTCGTACAAACGGCGGGCATGCTCGTTCTTCACCGCGAGCAGACACACGTAGGCGGACGACGGAAGCGCGAAGCGGGTGGCCGCACTGGACAGGGCCGATTCTGCAGACGCTGTCAGCAGAATCCGGCCGACTGGCGACTTCCTTCCGGAGCCCGCTTGTGCGCCTTGCGGAGGCTCTGCCAACCTCGATTGAGATTCTATCGACAGTGTCGATAGAATCTCTGATTGTGGGAATGCGAGGTAGAACTGGCGGAACTTGTTCAGATTCGGATAGGAGAAGCCTCAGCCGAACCTCTCCGTTAGATCGTGCGCCAACGTCTCCAGGAGCCCTCACCATATTCCGCTCGAACTTTACCGCCCTGCTCGTACTCCACGATCCGCCCGATATGCCTCTGCGGGTGCCTTGGCAATAATACTCACAGACATTATATTATTGCCATATATCCAGGAGGCCCGATGCTTCCCCGCGAATGGGACGACAAGCTCTACGAGATCGCCCTCGGGCAGGCCGGCTACTTCACGGCCGCCCAAGCTCGTGATGCCGGTGTCCTGCAGGTTCGCCTCAGCCAGCTCCATAAGAGCGGCGACATCGAACGAGTCAGTCGCGGCGTCTATCGGCTCGCGCGCTTTCCCATTTCGCCCATCGGCGAGTATGTAGAAGCGTCCCTCTGGCCTCAAGTACGGCGCCCGGACGTGCGTGGCGTGATCTCTCACGACTCGGCGCTCGCCGTCTACGGACTCTCGGATGCGAGCCCGGCCAAGATCCACCTCACCCTCCCGCAGGACATGCGCGTCCGCCGAACCGTACCGCGGCATCTGGTGGTTCACTACGCTGATCTGGCCCCAACGGATGTGCGACAGGTAGCGGGTGGCATCCCGGCGACGACGCCCGAGCGGACGATACGCGATGTGCACGCGGCGCACATTGGCCCGGCGCTCGTGCGGCAGGCGATCGAAGATGGTCGACGGACCGGCCATCTCTCCCTCGATTCTGCGGACCGGCTCGAACGAGAATTGCTCGGCACCGAGCCGCGAATCGCACAAGGCGCGCAGAAAGCAGAGAAAGGAACACGTCGTCGCTCAGCACGGATGAGCCGGTGACCTCGCGGCGTAAGCCCCCGAGCGGGCCACCACCATCCGTCGGAGTACTCGGCCGATACGCGCGAGCATACGCCAAGGAACTGGGCGTCGCCGAGGGTCGCGTTCGTGCGTGGATTGCCTACATGATTCTCGCTGGCATGCTCGAGCGATCAGCGGGTACTACAGACGGCTCTCGATTCACGATCAAGGGCGGCGTCGCTCTGGAACTGCGGCTCCGCACGCGTGCTCGCGCGACGAAGGATATCGATCTTGTGCTACACGACGCCGACGCAGAGCTCGCGCGGACGCTGGAGCGTGCAGTCGCGGATCAGGGGTACCAGGGGTTCATCTTCCGCCGCAAAGGAGAACCTCTGCACTTGGACAATGGCACAGTCAGCGTGCAGCTCGCGGTCACCTATCATGGCGATTCTTGGACGAGCATCGCCGTCGATCTAGCGCGCTCCGAACCTGGGGAAGCGGACGTGGAGCTCGTTCCAGCGATTGCTCTCGAGGAAGCCTTCGGTATCACCGGGCCGGCCAACTTGCCAGTGATTCCACTGCGAATGCACGTCGCTCAGAAGTTGCACGGTATGACGCTGCCGCCTCGACCAGGCAGGCGGAACGAACGCTTCCGGGATCTGGTCGACCTGTTGCTGCTCGAAGAAATGGTGACCGACTATTCTGGCTTGCGCGACGCGTGCGAGTCGGTATTCGAGAAGCGCGGCACACACGATTGGCCACCGCCTCTCGATGTACCAGCGCATTGGGAAGAGCCGTTCGTGCGGATGGCTAGAGATCTCGAGTTGCCTGTCACGGACGCGGAGCTCGCAATGGTTCGCATACGATCGTTCGTAGATCGCATTTGCGCAGCGAGATGAATAGCAGTACCTGGAGAAGTCGTGATGTCGCGGTGGTTCCAAGAGATTCGATTGGCAGCCAATTAGTATACAACGCTGCACATTTGAACCTCGGTCGAGTTACGGCTCGAGTTGCCTCGTCGTCGTCCGACAAATGGCAACGAACCGCCTCTACTACGGCGACAACCTCGATGTCCTGCATCGATACGTTCGAGACGAGAGTGTAGATCTCGTATATCTCGATCCGCCGTTCAATTCTGCGCGCGATTACAACATACTCTTCGCGCATCGCGACGGCGCGAAGTCGCCAGCGCAGATCCGTGCGTTCGAAGACACGTGGCAGTGGGACATGATTGCGGCCGAGACGTTCCACGCTGTTGTTACGGCCGGAGGACAGCTAGCCGAGGTACTGCAAGCATTCCGCGTATTCCTGGGCGAGAGCGATATGCTCGCCTATCTCACGATGATGGCACCGCGTCTCGCGGAACTTCATCGCGTGCTGAGGAATACTGGGTCGCTCTACTTGCACTGTGATCCTACGGCGTCGCACTACTTGAAGATTCTTCTCGATGCCGTGTTCGGTCCGACACATTTTCGCACGGAGATAGTCTGGAAGCGAAGCAGCGCTCACAGCGACACCAGACAAGGGCGGAAGCAGCACGGTCACATTCATGATGTGCTGCTCTTCTACACGAAGAGCGATGAGTGGACCTGGAATCCACTCTACACACCCTACGACCCGGACTACGTTCGTGAGTTCTATAGGTACGTTGACGAGGCCACGGGGCAGCGCTATCGACTTGGCGACCTCACCGCTGCGAAGCCGGGTGGTGATACCTCCTATGAGTGGAAAGGACGCAAACCTTATAAGGGTCGTTACTGGGCTTACTCGAAGGAAAATATGGAGCAGTTCGAGAAAGAGGGCCGCCTGTACTATCCCAAGGGCAAGGGCACGCCGTCGTACAAGCGGTACCTGGACGAGATGCCTGGCGTGGCACTACAGGACATCTGGACGGACATTCGGCCGCTGAGCGGACAGACCGCGGAGCGACTGGGATATCCAACCCAGAAGCCGGAAGCACTCCTGGAACGCATAATCGCGTCGAGCAGCAACGCAGGCGACGTAGTCCTGGACCCATTCTGCGGCTGCGGAACGACGGTAGCGGCAGCGCAGAAGCTGGGTCGGCGGTGGATCGGTATCGATATCACATACCTTGCGACCAATCTCATCAAACACCGGCTGATCTCGACGTACGGCCCCGATGTCGAATTCGCCGTCACGGGAGAGCCGACAACCGTCGAAGGTGCAGCAGAGCTCGCACGCACCGATCCGTACCAATTCCAGAACTGGGCGCTGGGTCTCGTCGGTGCCAGGCCACGCGAATTGAAGAAAGGAGCCGATCGGGGGGTAGATGGTCGCCTCTACTTCGAGGACGGACCAACCGGATCTCGGCTCAAGCAGATCATTCTATCAGTCAAAGCGGGCCACCTGCACGCAACCTACGTACGAGACCTCATCGGTACGGTCGAGCTCGAGCGTGCGGCGATGGGAGTGCTGGTCAGCTTCGAGGAGCCGACGGCAGCGATGAGAAGGGCAGCTGTCGGCGCCGGGTTTTACGAGTCCCCGTGGGGCACACATCCACGCATACAGCTTCTAACGGTTGCGGAGCTGCTCGCCGGAGCACGCATCGACTATCCGTATCCTGGCGGAAGCAACCGCACGTATCCGATGGCTCCCCGGTCGGTCGCCAAGGTGGCCGAGGAGCTGGACTTGTTCGATAGTCGGGTCGGTGTCAGTCGTACGAGGCGTGGTGCAGTGGCATCTACCAAGGCGAGTCGGCAGTCTCGCTAAATAGGTATCCGGTTGCGCGATCACACGCCGGACGCCTAGGAGAAGGCGGTGATTCGGTTGGCAAAGGAAAAGAGACGCGAGCTGAAGGAGCTGATCGAGCAGCTGCGACGGGACACGGCCTGACGGCAGCTGGTAGCGGAAATCGTGCGGAGGTTGCCCCGCCAGCGTGTCGCATGGTTGTCCTCACGCATTGTCTATGTTTACAAACATGGCTATATTTACCGCCGCGGTAAATATAGCCATATTTGTAAACATAGACGGCGAGACAGGCGATCCGACACCGGGCTCTTCCAATGATCAGCCTCTGGATTCTCCGGCAGCTCCGGGCTGTACCAGAGCTGCAAGTGGTTGTACCAGCACAGGATACCGGCAGCCACCCGCGGGTCGAGCTAGGCGCGGGTCAGGGGCATACGGTGCCTTTCGAGCTCCTAGAAATACGCCTCGTGAGCGAAGAGAGAGCGCGTGATCTCCTCGAGACCGTTCGAGCCGCTGGTGTCAGGGTCCTCATCGCGACAACGCGTCTGGCGCCGCGAACCCGCACCCTCCTCCGCGATGCTGGCCTTTCCTGGCTGGAGCGTGATACGGGTCGATGCCGCCTCTACGCGCCTGGATTGCTCGTCGATGTCGTCGTGCACCCGGATCTCGATCGCGTCCACGAAACCGGGAGGCGCGCGCGCCCACGGACGGCAGCACCGAAGCTGCGTGACAGATCGGGCCTCATCGCCGAGGCGTTGCTGCTACGGACCGGCGAAGATCGCATCACACTCACCGAGCTCGCGGAGACGACCCGTCTCTCGCGTGGTCTGGTCAGCCGGCTCTTCTCCCGACTCACGGAGCTCGGGCTATTGGGGGTTCATGGGAAAGGTCCACACAAAACGTGGCTCCTCTCCGATCCCGGTGCTCTCCTTGACCTGTGGGCTGCGGAAGAGCGAACGACGCCGGAGGAAGTCACGGGGCTGAGCGTCTGGTCCCGAACTCCTGACGAGCTTCTCGATCGACTCATTTCCCTCGGCGCGCAATTCCCCTACGCGCTGGGCGGTGCCGCCGCCGCCAACCTCCACGCGCCCACGCTCACGGTGACGCCACAGCCGGACGTTTGGATTCCCGCGGATATTCCAGCCGCCGAGCTGGCGAAGCGACTTGGCGGAGAGGTAGTCGAGAGTGGCGCCAACGTTCGAGTCCTTCAGAGTGCGGGAGATGTCGCTTTGCTCCTGGCGCAGACGCTTCCGTCCAAACAGCCGCAGGGCAGAGGACTCAGTACCGTGAGCCCTTATAGAGCATACGTGCAAGCAAGAGCTACCGCCGGACGCGGACCGGAGGCGGCGGATGCGCTGCGGCGCACCCTCCCTCTCGCGCCGCGCAGTGGCTCGGGGGTGAGCGGTGCCCGATAATGAACGGCGCTCGCCCAGGGCAGAGTACACGCCCCAGGCCGTCGAGGCATGCGAGAAAGCTCTCCGAACGCTGCTTATCAGGATCGGTCCCTGGGGAACTCAACTCGTTCTCATCGGCGGCATGGCACCGCGATATCTCGTCGGTTCCATACCGGCCGAGTTGCCTCCGCATGTCGGTACGACGGACCTCGATGTGGTAGTGGGTGTGGCGCTGGAAACCGACGAGGAAGAAGCGTATCGAACGCTTCAGAAGAATCTCATCGAGAGCGGTTTCACTCCGGGTCGCGATCCGGACACCGGAAGCGAGATGACATCCCGCTGGGAGCGAAGTGTCGACGGCGTTACGGTCGCGCTCGAGTTCTTCTGCCCGGTGGGTGACGGCGCACCTGGTCGGCTGAAGCGGAATCCGGGTTCCGGCGTTGGTTCCCGGGTCTCCGCCATCCGCACACGAGGGGCGGAACTGGCGGCAACCGACTACATCATCGCTCCTCTGGCGGGAGATACGCTCGACGAAGGTGGTATCAGGGAGAACGTGCACGTGAAGGTTGCGAACATTCTCCCTCTTCTGGTCCTCAAATCGTTCGCGCTCGACGAACGGGATAAGGACAAGGACGCCTATGACATCGTCTGGACGCTGAACGCTTATCGTGAGGGCCCCTCGAGCGTAGCGGAAGCTGCCCGAAGAAGCCCGGTCGTGAACGAAACCACCGTCGGCGAAGCGATCGACCTCCTGCGCTCGCACTTTCGAACCCATGAGCACACGGGACCGGCCAGGTACGCGCGATTCGAGATCGCGGGTTCGGAGGACGGTGACGAGCGAGACCGCTTACGTCGTTATGCGCACGGAACGGTCGCTGCTTTCCTGAGGGCGTGGGACCTCGGTGCTGCCAGCAAGAATGTGAGCGACATTTGAGCTTCTGAGTAACCACCTGCGTCCGGTGCAGCTACTTACATGACCCAGAACATCTACGACGACCCCGACTTCTTCACCGAGTACGCGAAGATGCGCCGCTCTGTGGAGGGGCTCGCGGGCGCGCCCGAATGGCCATCTATCCGCCGGCTCCTCCCCGACCTCCACGGCCTACGCGTAGTGGACCTCGGCTGCGGCTACGGCTGGTTCTGCCGCTGGGCACGCGAGAATGGCGCCGCCGAGCTGCTCGGGATAGATGTCTCCGAGCGCATGCTCACTCGCGCGCGCTCGATGACGTCCGATTCCGCGGTCACCTACCTTCGCGCCGACCTCGAAGAGCTCGACCTCCCCGAAGCGTCTTTCGATCTCGCCTACAGCTCGCTCGCCTTCCACTATGTGGTGAATCTGCGCGGCCTCTTCGCCGCGATTCGCCGCGCGCTCGTCCCCGGCGGGCGCCTAGTCTTCTCCATCGAGCATCCCATCTTCATGGCGACGAGGAAGCCGGGCTGGATAGTGGACGCCGAAGGACGCATCAGCTGGCCCGTCGATGGCTACCTGGTCGAAGGCCCGAGGATCACGGACTGGCTCGCCGAGAGCGTCGTCAAACAGCACCGCACAATGGGCACCACTCTCAATACGCTCGTCGATCTCGGCTTCACGATCACGCACGTCGAGGAGTGGGGGCCCACGGACGAACAGATCGCGGCGCTGCCGGAGCTGGCCGAGGAGCGCGAGCGGCCGCCATTCCTGCTCCTAGCCGCGCGACACTAGTTCGCCGATCCAACAATCCCTCGAGCGTGCGACGGCGACCGACTCGAGTAGCTAGCTCGCCGCTCGCCACTGCTCCACGAAAGCTCGGCGCAACGGATGAGCGGCACCGCCCCGCCGTTCGGAAGTAGGGAATCTTCCGACTCGTCCGTTCTACATACATGCGTGCAACGCGAGTGCTCGATCCGAAAGCAGTACGCGCCCCAATCGCAGACATGAGAATGGCCCCGGCAGTCGCTCCACGATCGGACGGTCGCTGACCCCCGATATCCCGCCGAAAACTCCAACCTGACATCGGGGGCCGACGAGGCCCTCTGCCGGAGGCACATCAATGAGTATCCGATGTCTGTCTCTCCTCTGCGCGGTGCTTGTGGGAACGTCTGGCCTGTGCTCACAGACGTTGTCCTCGCAGATGCAGCTTGCAGGTTCCCGCGACCGCTCAGCGGCTGGTGAGGGTGCGGTACCAGCCGCGGAGCTCCGGTCGCCGCCGCAGTCCGCTGCCGAACAGCGAATAGCTGTCTCGCTCCACGACGTGCCCCTGAAGACGGCGCTGCGTGAGATCGCCCGGAAGAGCGCCGTCAATATCGTCTACAACGACGTTGAGATTACCTCTGCGCGGCTGGTTTCCATCGAGGCCAGCGACGTAACCGTGCTCGATGCGCTACGCATCGTCCTGCGCGGCACAGGGCTAACTGCTCGCGCGGGCGACTCGGGAATATCCATCGAGAAAACGGGGGTCCGTGTGTCGCAACGATCCCGTGTCGACTCGACGGGCTCCATCTCCGGACGCGTTACCGACTCGACCACCGGCAGCGCAGTGCAGGGAGCCAGGGTGACTCTCGAACGCACGAACATGAGCGCGATCGCCGCGGATGACGGTGGCTTCCGGATGGCGGGAGTCGCTCCTGGCAGCTACGTGGTCACGGCACGGAGGCTCGGCTACCTCCCTGCTTCGCACCAGATCGCGGTGAGCACCGGCTCGGAGACCGTCGTGGAGATCCGCCTCGTTCCCGCGCCGCGGACGCTCGATCAGGTGGTGACGACGGGTACCGTCGTTCCCACGGATGTCAGGAAGTTGCCAAACCCGATCTCGATCATCGGCGAGAGTGACATTGCCGCTCAGCACCCGAGGACGCTCAGCGAGTTGCTGCGGCAGTTCGTGCCTGGCATGGTCGCATGGGATGCTGGCAACTACCCTCAGAACACATCGATGTCGGTACGCGGCGCGGCCACCATATCTGGTAGCGGCATGAAGATCTACGTCGATGGTATGGAGGTAGCCAGTCGTACGAACGCCGCTATAGACCCGGCCAGCATAGAGAGAGTGGAGGTGATCCGTGGTCCGGAGGCAGCCACTATCTACGGATCGGACGCGATTGGTGGTGTCGTGCAGGTCTTCACCAAACGAGGTGACACCACCGCCACCAGGCCTCGACTCGAGCTGCGTACCGCTTGGGGAGCGGTACAGAGCGGCTACTCCGAGTCCAACACGCTGCGACAGGAATACTCGGGTAGCGTCCGCGGAGCTGGCCCCGGGTTCAGCTACAATCTGGGAGCCAGCTACGTCCACCTCGGTGAGTGGATTCCGCAAGGCACACAGTCGCTGCCGAGCATCTTTGGTGGCATACGAATCAATCAAGGTGACTTCACCTTCGATCTGTCCGGCCGGTCGTACGAGCAGAAGCTGGAGCAGACCGCGAGCCCGGTAGCCGCGACGACGGGGTATGCCTTCTACTCCCGTCCGTTCTATACGGATGTGCCAAGCAGGGAGCAGAGCCTGAGCGGCCGCACGACCTGGCGGCCGAACGCATGGCTGCGTCAGAGTCTCACCGTAGGCATAGATCGCTTTCTCCAAGCGTCGGAGCAGTATCGTCCCCGACTGATCACGCCCGCAGACACCCTGCTTCAGCTCTCTGACGTCGCGTTCAGAAAGAAGCTCGTCGCTTACAATGCCTCAGCGGTGTGGGCGATCGCACCGGAGGTGGAAGCTACACTCACAGCGGGCGTGGATCACTATCGCCAGCAGGTGACGGTGTACTCCACATCCGGTGCGCTAAATACGAACGGTGTGATCGTCACCGATGCGGGAAGCCCGATCAGTGGTTCGCGGGATGAGGTGACCAACACGGGATACTTCGGCCAGCTCCAGGCCGCAATCGGACCCGCCCTCACGCTCACGGCCGCTGTACGGGCAGAGCAGAACTCCAACTTCGGCGCTGATGTGGGCACGGTGATGTCGCCCCGGTTCGGAATCGCGTACAACATCGATGTGGGGCAGGCAGCCATCAAGCTTCGAGGCTCCTACGGCGAGGCCATACTGCCACCTAGCCCGAACCAGAGCCAGGGACGTCCTCTCGCCGCCGGAACCATGCTCCTTTCCAACCCGGGTCTCGAGCCACAGAGGCAGAGCGGGTGGGACGCCGGCGCCGACATATCGTTTAGCGGAGGTGTTTCCCTTGGCATCAGCTACTACCGCCAGGTCGCTCGCGATCTGATCCAGTTTCTGGTGGTGACCCCGCCATTCCAGGAGTACCAGTACCAGAACGTAGGGCGCATCAGGAACAGCGGGCTCGAGGTGGAAGGGAAGGCAGAGTTCGGGCGCGCGCGTGTCAGCGGCCAGTTCGCCGTCACGAACAGCGAGGTCACGGCTCTATCACCGCTATACACGGGTGATCTGCGCGTTGGCGAACGTCCCTTCGAGTTGCCCAAGTACACCGCCGGAGCTTCTCTCTCCATGAATCCGTGGCGAAGAACGATGCTGAGCGCTGGCGTGAAATACGTTGGTGGGGTCCGCAACTACGACGGCTTCGCGCAACTCTCCTGCGCGGCCGGCACGGGACCATGTCTCCCGACGGCGCGGGACTATCTCATAGATTATCCGGGCTTTGCAAAGATAGATCTCTCGGTAACCCAGCAGTTGACGCCGTGGATCTCCGGCTTCGTCTCAGTGAATAACGTTGCGAACAACACAGCGGTGGAGCAGAACAATGTCACGGTTCCGAATTTCGGGCGTGTCACGACGGCAGGTCTCGAGGCGCACTTCTGATGGCCGCGGCGGCCAAGGTGCGCTCCATCATATCTGCACTGGTCACGCTTCTGTTTTGCGCTGGCCAGGGGTGCGGGGGGCAAACGACATCAGCGCATACGGGTGCATCTGACCGTATCGAACTGGATGACGGAGGAGGCGCGGCTCCGCACGACATAACGCTGCGAGACATCCTCGAACTGCGCGAGCCCCAGACGCCCGACCTGTCGCCGGATGGGCGGTGGCTGGCGTTCCAGCTTCGTCAGGCCTTCCTCGATTGCAACTGCTACCGGACGGCGCTATTCGTGACTCCCGCTGCAGGCGGGCCGTCGGCAACCGGATCTCGTAAGCTCCTTGAAGAATCGTCCATATCGAACCTTCGATGGGAGCCTGACAGCCGCCATCTCTCCTATCTGTCGGCACGGGGCGGATCGCAGCAGATCTGGCATGTGAGCATCGCCAGAGGCGAGCCGAGCCCGGTGTTCGCGCAGACCCCGGGCGCTGGTCAGAGCTTTCACGAGGGATTGAACAGCCCGCGAGACACGGTTCGCATTGGCGTGGAGAGCTTCGAGTGGTCCCCCGATGGCAAGGCCATTGCTTATCTGACGCGACCAGCCGTCGATCCGGCCGTTCTGCGAGAGATGGCAGACTCGGGGATCCGCTACGATGACGAACGGATGTGGGGCTTCGACATCGTGCGCGGACAATGGGAACGTGCGCCGACAGAGCTCTGGGTTTACGAAATCAGAGCCGGGCGCGCTCACCGGGTGTGGCGCGCACCAAGCGGCAGTGCGCTCTCCTGGTCGGGCGCATCGGACATCCGGGATGTCGCCTGGTCGCCCGATGGAAGGCAGATTGCCCTGAGCTACTCCACGGGGACGCGCAACACCGTAGATGGGTACGTACGCTACGATCTCGGGCTCGTGGACGTGGCAACTGGGAATATGACCGCGCTCGTGGCGACAGACTCCATGATGGAGGGGAGCCCGACCTGGTCTCCGGATGGAAAGCGGATCGCGTTCTCGTCGGGGTTGGGAGCATTCTCCACCTTCGATCCCTCGACTTCGACGCTCGCGCTGGGCGTTGTCGATGTGGCCACGCGGAGAGCGCGCTACATCGCTCGCGGCAGGATCGGTCTCACGTTCAAGCTCTGGTGGTTGTCGGATAGCTCGATAGCCGCGCTCAGCGCCTTCAACGCCAGCCCACGCCGCAGCCGGTGGGGGATTCAAAGGGTACATCTCTCCAATGGTGCCCTCGATCGCCTTACCTCGGAACATGATCACGTCGCGGACTGCGGCCACGTGGTGGATGGACATGTGGCATGCGTACGGCAGAGCTCGAACATTCCGCCCGCGGTCGCCATCGTAGACCTCTCTGCCAGCCGCGTTCGCGACGCAGTAGCGGTGAATCGAGGCTGGGACAGTACTGTAATTCGAAGTCCGGTGACCGAGATGCGCTGGACAAACTGCTTCGGCACGGAAACCAACGGGTATCTCGTACGACCGAAGCATCCGGTGCCGGGTACTCGCCCTCCGCTGCTGATCATGCTCTACGGCTTCCAGGGAACTTTCGTGGCCGGCGCCGAGCGCTACATCACCAGCTGGCCCGTACAGGTATTCGCCCGAGAGGGGTTCTCTGTATTGCTCTGGAATTATCCGCGCCAGCAGAACTGGCGTGGGAACGACTTCCGTGCAGGTGCGCTGGACGAGGCGAACAACGCCTTGGCCAGTTTGGAGGCCGCGGTTCGACTGCTCGGCCACGAGGGACTGGCCGACACTACGCGGGTCGGTATACTGGGATGGAGCCATGGCGGCTTCGGAGCCGAGTTGGCGATCGCCAACTCGTCGCTCTTCCGGGCAGCCAGTATCTTGAATGGAGGCGATTACACACCGGTTACGAACTGGTTTCTGGGGCCGTTCACACGCACCCTGAACACGAAGTCGTTGTCCGGCCCACCCTCGGGATCGACGCTCGCCAACTGGGTGGCAGTTTCACCATACTTCGGTGCCGATCGCGTACGTACTCCCGTCCTGATGGAATACGATGCGTACGAGGCGCTAATAGGTCTGGAGATGTTCGAAGCCCTGCACCAGCGCGGCGTTCCCGTCGAGTTCTACATCTATCCGGATGAGGGACATTCACTCGTGCAGCCGGTGCATCGGATGGTCTCCATGCAGCGGAATCTCGATTGGTTCAGCTTCTGGCTCCTGGGACGAGAAGCTCGGGATGGTGCGAGAAGCGAAGAGTACGCGCGATGGCGCGAGATGCGGCACCGGCTCGAGCAGCGTCCCGCTCCGAAGCGGCGAGCGCTACCTGGTTGTAGTGATAGACCGCTTCTTCTACCAGACGGCGATCGACGCTGATGAACGACACGCCACGGGGGAGCTGGTGGCCCGAGCTCCCCCGCACGACGATAGATCTGATCGGTGGCCGAAGCGGCGTGCTCCGCAGAATGACGGAGTGACGTCGTTCCTACAGGTTGTACCCGACGCTTCCTTCAGGCGACCCGAGCTGGCCGTTGCCAATATCCTTACCCGGGACTACTGCACCGCGGGTCTCGATGATCACGTCGCCGCACTCGGCAACGGTCGGAGTAGCGTAAGTCTTCTTCATAATTACCTCCCTTGAAGCCCTCATGTGAGAGCAGGTTGAAATGTGGTCTTTCGTGAAGCTTTACGAGCTGTGTCAGGCCACCGACCAGATCGTATACGGAGCCAGGCTTCGAGTCCCAGCGTATGGTGCACGGCACCGCCGAGTTGTTCGCCACGGCCCGGTGCCGAGCGTGCAGCCATGAAGGCTGCTCTCAGTCGTGACGGCTCGACGATGCCTAGTTGGGCCAGGATCGGATCCGTCACTAGCGGCTCCAGGAGTGTTCGCTGATTGACCAGGGACCACGAGAAGGGCCCGGCGAGTGTGCTCTTGCCAATCCGGGAGAGAACGATGTCCGGAAGAATCCCGCGCAGCGCCTCGCGGAGGATCCACTTGCGCCTGTGCGGACGAACGCACATCTGTGGCGGCAGACGGAGCGCGAATTCGACCAGTGGACGGTAGAGAAAGGGGTGCTGAAGCGTGAGTGAATCGTCCAGGACACCGAGGTACAGCGCCCCCGGTGTCGCAGCCATGGAGGCCGCGACGGCGTCGCCGTACTTCGAGCCCCTGCGACCTGCGTAGCTGGCGACTGAAGGTGCACGGTCGCGTAGTCGATAGCGGCGATCGGCGAGTGGTGAGATCCAGCCGGGAAGACTACCGGCTGCATGCACGAGCTGGCGCCGAATTACTGCTGGGAGTATAGGAAGGACCGCATTCCTGTACGCGAGCTCCCAGAACGACACCCGGCCGATCGCCGCGCGATGAAGCATCTCCCGCGCTGCGCGTCCCAAACGACCACTGGCCACCCAATCGGCGAAGAAGAACATGTTGCCGGCGAATAGCTGATCGCCGCCGTTTCCGGTGAGCAGCACTCTCCCGCCGCTCGCGCGCACGATCCTGCATAGCTCACGCTCCCGCGCGTAGAGCGGATATACAGAACTGGGGAAGTCGGTGAGCGGCGGGCCATCGCCATCGTCGTGCCACATCCCCTTGTCGATCACGAGCTCGTTCCGTATCCCGAATCTCTCCACGACTGCATCCGAAAACGTTCGCTCGTCGGCTCCCGCGCCGTGGTGGTCGACATAGGTGACCGTACCGGAGAGCGGACCCCGCGACTCCCCGCGCTCGGCCATCCATTGGCCGATGCTCACGATAGATGACGAGTCCATGCCGCCAGACAGCTGCGCCCAGGTTGTTCCGTCGCCGCTGATTCGCAGACACACCGACGCCGCGAGGAGCTCGCGACATTCTTCCGCGAGCGACTTCTCATCTCGATTTGCGGTTGGGGTATCCACGAAATCGTATGCGGACCAGTACTCACTCAGCGTCATTCCACTCTGGCCAATTCTCGCGATGGTCGCGGCTGGAATCGCGCTGACGTCGCTGTAGGGGGTGTCGGTAGGCGAGTGTTCGCAGCCGGCAATGTGTTCGGCCAGGTAGCGGAGGTTGTAGTTGCCACTACGATCGAGTGCTTCGGCGCGAGAGCTGAACGCCATCACACTACCGGCGCGCGCGTGGTAGAGTCGCCGGACGCCCATCGCGTCGCGTACCGCAAAGGCCGTATGACTCGGGGCATTCCAGGCGACGAACGCGAAGTCGCCGATGAGTTGGTCGGCGTATCTGATGCCGTGGCACGCGATCAGCTGTGCGAGCAATGCCAGGTCGCCGCTGCGCTCGTGCGGACACCCCGCCCACCTCGCGACTGCATCCCGGTTGTCGAGGCGCGCGTCGCCAACTAGCGTCCACTTTTCGTGAGTGGCAATCGGCGCCTCATCCCGCAGCTCATCGCCGCAATCGAGCAGCTTCCCGGCTCCGGCCCGCAGCCATCTGAAGGTCAATCCCCGACGGATGGGCAGCGATTCATACTCCTGCATCGTCGAGTCCGCGATGGGCGCCCCATCGAGATCCAGGAGGAACACGAAGTACCTCACAGGATTCCCTCCGGTAGCCGCGCGAAGAGCTGCACGTGCTCCAGCACATCGTTGATGGGCTGTCCGCAGTACTCGACCCACGCGTGGGCCAGGAACGGATACGGCTGAACTCCGTGGCAGTACGTCACCGCTATCCCACGTCCTCGCAGCAGGTAGTACAGCACGAGCGATCGCTCGAGGCACAATGCCCGTCCGGGATAGAGCGCCGCAGCCATGGCGACCGCGTATTCCGTCTTGGTCACGATGGCATCGTTTGCCGGATCCGCGGCGGGGACCGTCGCAACCCTCTGGCGGATCCAGGTGGTAGTCGCGTCGAAGCCGCGTACTCTCAACATCAGCTTCACCGCGGCGATGAGGAGCCCGCAGTGCAGGACTGAGGGGACTCGATCTGCCCGGGTGGAGTCGGCTCTCATGGCTCGCGCACCAGTAGTGACAGCTCGACCAGTCGCTCCGTCAACGCCTGGACGTCGGGAATCAGGCGCTCGGGCATCACGTCATACTCCGCAGCCAGCTCGGCCACGACATCGGCCATGGATCTGGGGGTCGCCAGCAACCCCCAGATCCGGCCTGCCACATCGTTGAGGGTGAAGTAGCGGCCGCTTGCCACATCCATGAGCACCATCGCGTCGCTCTGTGCCACGGCGAGTATGCGCTCGCGGCGCTGAAGCCTTCTCACGGAGCCAACTGCTCTGGTCGAGGTGCCTGATGCCATCCTGCCCTCCAGCCCGGATGACCTCTGCCGAGTGACGAATCGCCAGCCCGACTCGCTCACGAACTGGTGATTGACACTATCGGCACGGAGCGGCTCCCCGTCGATGCCCGAATCCGCCATCGTGCTCGCGGTACTCGCCAACTTTCACTGGGTGGCCCGAGGCGCCTTCCATGAGGTATCACGGTGCCCTATGCCTCGGACGTCACGCCCGATGCTCGCGAATTCCGACACCAACCTCTCGCTTTCCGACACTAGTGTCCCCGCGTGGCACCGTGTCGGTGCCGCCGAGCCTGGTCCCCGGCGATGACGAGCTCGGTCCGTACGAGCGCCATGAGGGCTCGGAAGCCGCCGCCTGTTCGCAGGCTGCTCATGGTGAGTCCCGTATAGCGCTGGAGCTGCTGCACAAGCGAGCTCGCCGACGGATAGCCGAGCTCGGAGGCGACGGTCTTCACTCTCGCCTCGCGCCGGTCCAGCCGGTGCATGGCGCGGAGAAGGCGGCACCATGCTACCACGCGTCGTACGGGTGGAAGGCCGGCGCCCGCTGCCTGACGCTCGAGCGCACGGGGAGACTTGTTCAGCCGGCGCGCCACCTCGGTGACTGTGGTGGCGGTGCCGCTCGCCTCGATGCACACTTGCACGATCTGGTACGCCTCCGGTCTCACTCTGTCGTACCAGACGTCGATGACTGCGGCAGTCTCGCTCCGCTCCCATGAGCGGAGGAGCAACTCCCTCAGACGGGCTCCGAGATTCTCGCCGCTGGTTATCACATCGGCCACGAGCCCGCGACTGGCGAGCAATACTGCCTCGCGCACCTCGTCCGGACTCGGTGGTATGTACGCGCACACCGGAACCGTCGGTGCCAGGCGCTTCATCATCTCCAGGGCGCGCTCGGCCGGGTCGCTCTCGCTGGCGGCCAGCTCTACGAGGGCCGCTTCCGGTGGGTGCTCCGCGATCGACCGACGAAGCTCCTCTACTCGCTCGGCGAAGCGCACCACGGCGTCGCCAGGCAGAGCGTCGCTGACCGCCTGGCGCCCGTGTTCATGCGTGAGGAACGCGACGAGCCCGCCGCCACCACCACGGTGCGGACGTTCGCTTTGCCTGTCATGAGCGGGCCTTGCCGGGTCCGCCGACGACATGGCATCCGGTGCCGATCCGCTTCCGCTCTTCACGTCGCGTCGCCGCGAGCTCGGGTGTATCCCCGCCGTCGCTGGCTCATGGAACCCTGCCTTCACGAGATCAGTCGGCGTGAATATGAGCTGCGACGATTATATGGCGCTTACGCCGCGGTGACGGACGCGTAATCGCAATTACGCCGCGATTACGCGGCCCTTATTTTTCCGTTATATGGCCTGCTCAGTCCGGCGATGGAGGGGGCTGGGCTGCGCATCATCCGCTTCGGGGGCGCGGGAGACGTCAATGTCTCGAGTGCGGGAGCCGCAGCGAACACAGCAGACTCGGCAGTTCCCCGGGTGCCCGTTCATCCCCTGTGAATTCCTTAGGTTTTGCTCGTGGCTCGTAGAATTGGACATTGATCTGGCGGCCACTGCCGATAGTCATCTCGCCGAGTCCCGCATAGCGGCGTCATACCAATCGGTGAACCCCGTTCGCCTTCCGGGGGTAGCGAGCACCCCGTCGCCGTGATCGAAGAGAGCCAACTCCTCGCCGATGAACTGTCCGGGAGCGGTGCATTCACACGCCGATCGGCATGCGACGCCGCTTTCATCTGTCGCGAAGATTGCCGCGCCGATCGTCTGGCAGACGGAATGGGTCACCTCGTACGGATAGGAGGCTGGGAGCCCGCAGGAGGCAACGCCTGCATCGCTCACCACGTCGACGACTTCGAGAGGTTGCACCGTGAATTCGACGAGGTCGGGGCGTTCCGATTCCCTGACGTCGTCCAGTTCGAAGCCGCTAGCTCTGAAGTACGCACGCGCCTGGGCGGCCGCGACTGACTGCGTTGCGTTCAGGTAGAGGACGCCGAACGATCCGGGGGCGTTCCATCTCCCGCCATATTTCTGGCTGTACGATGTGTCGCCTGGATCTTCCCAGTCCGGGCCGCAAACGCGCCATGTTCTGCCGCCACGTGAGGTGGTTGGCCATCTCGATGATCCGGCCCGCGGCGATCCGGTGTCTGCCTTTCTTGCCATTCGAGATCGGGCTCGTGTCAAACCAGCTGGTAGGAGAAGAGCGCCCGGAGATGGTCGAGCAACGCGATCGGGCCGTCCGCCTGTAGCACTTCCAGCATGGACCTCCCATCCAGACGGTCCGACGGACGCCGGATGATGGCGGGTATGCGTTCGGCCTTGAGTTTCTCACCCAGGTAGCGTGTGACTTCGAGAACGCGGTCGATCTCGGCGCGGCGTGCGGGCGGAGCTCCTCGAATGGACCACTGCTCGAGGGCCTGGCGCTTGACGCCGAAAATCCGTGCTAGCTCCGCCATACTGAGGTCGAGAGTCGTCCGGATCTCGTCTATGGGCGTCCGGGCCCCCACGACGATCGCGAGCTCCTCGCTCAACAATCTGAACAACTCGGCCTCGGGAACCTTGATATGGCTCAGGGTGGCAAGGGCGCTCAGATGCTCGACGCGAGGAGGCGTGAGCTGTGCGGCGCGGAGGCCGTATTCCGCTGCCACTTCGCGCACATGATCGGTATAGGCCAGCCACAAACCGTAGCGGGGGGCAGACAGCCTCCATGCGGAGAACGGTGCCCGCAGAGGCGCCTGCTCTACTGACAGACGGATACGCAGAAGGAGTGGGTCCGACGGGTAGTCATGAAAGGCGGTAGTGATGGCGAGATGCAGCCAGTTCACCGACTCGCGAATGAATGCAGCCGCATCGGCGCGCGATCCGGTTTGTTCGACGCGCAGGAGTGCCGCCTCCGCGCGCCGCAATGGGGCTGGCTCCCTTCCCCGGAGCAACTCATCGACGGAGTCCTCCAACAAGCTTTCGGTGTCCGGCATGGCCCGTCTCCCTCCGAGGCATTGGCGAGATTCCTGGACTCGAATGCAAGTATAATGCAAGCGCAAGCATTTTGCAAGCTTCGGTGCCGTGCGACCGTGAGGTCTGCGGTGCTCAGCTCGCGGGAGCTGCGCGTTCCACGCGGTGTGTCGGACACTCGTTTCACTCGAAGCCGGGCTGAACCGCCCTGGGAACGCCGGTCGGCCCGTCGCGGAGGGCCGGGCGTCAGCCGGGGGCTCATCGCCCAACATCGCCCGTCGGTGACGCGCCTGAAACGATCGCCGCACCATTCGGCGCGTTCTCCGCACGCGGCTCGTCCTTCTGCAGCGGTGTCCCATCGTCGTTGCCACCTGCATAGAAGATCGCGTCGCTCGACTTGAACAGCACGCCCTCTCTGCGCAGGTGACCATCTCCGCCGGCCTAGCGCAACGCTCGGCTCTCTTGCTACTGCTCGGCTCGCTCTCGTAGCTTGGCACTGACCTGGCGCTCGCCAGCCGTCAGCCGTCACTCACTACCTGGAGCCATCCTGCGATGCCGCGCGACGCCGCCCAGCCTGCAATTGACCGACACGCTCTCGCTCTGGTCGCGGACGCGGCGACCGAGCAGGCGCTGGTCAGGGCGATCCAGCAGGGCGACGTGGAGGCGTTCCGGACTCTGCACGAGCGCTACGCCGTGGAGCTCCTCCGTTTCGCGCACAGCTACCTGCGCTCGCGCGACGATGCGGAGGAGATCGTGCAGGATCTCTTCCTGTGGATCTGGGAGCATCGCCACGAATGGAACGCGCCGGGCGGGGTACGGCCCTACCTCTTCAAGGCGACCCGTAACCGGGCCCACGGCTGGTTGCGGAAGCGGCGCACGCAGGAGCTCTTCTCCATGCGCGTGAGCCAGGGACACGACTCGGCCGCTTCCACTCCCGCCTCGCCGCCCGATCCGCTGATGGCCACTACGGCCGGTGAGCTCGATGCGGTCCTGTCCGAAACCGTCGCGGCTCTGCCGCCGCGCTGCCGCGAGGTGTTCCTGCTCGTGCGCGAGTGTGGCCTGCCGCACGGCGAGGTCGCCGCGCTGCTCGACATCTCGCCCAAGACTGTCGAGGTCCACATGAACCGCGCGCTCGGTGCTCTGCGTCGGCGCGTGGCGGAGTGGCGCGGGGGCTGACTGGCGCCTGCGGCGGCGGGTCGCGCCGGTCCGCCTTCGAATGTGCTTGTAAGGAATGGCGCCGGCTGGCGCGTAGTTCGGGCAACCAAGTCCACGACGCCACATGCCCGAACCCACTTCTACTCCCTCCGACTCCGAGCTGGCCCGCTACCTGGCGGGCGACGCGGGTCCGCACATCGCCCAGCGGATCGAGCGTTGGCTGGAAGCCGCGTCCGAGAACCGGCAGCGACTCGACGACCTGCGCCTCGCCCTGGATGCGACCGAGCCGCCGAGGATCGGGTGGGATCCCGAAGCATCGTGGCAGCGGCTGGCCCAACAGTTGGAGCCGGCGCGCCGGCCTGAGATCGTCCGTACCAGAACGACGCCACCTCGTACGCCATGGCTCGCGCCGAGTGCGCCGGCGTCGAGTTGGTACGGCCGCGCGCTGATCGCTGCGGGGCTCGGCGCCATCGCCGTTGCCGGCTGGCACTTCCACGGCGGGCCGGCAGCACGGCAGGAGCCGGCACGGTCGGTCGTGGAGCGAGTCACGCAGCGGGGCGAGCAGATGTCGTTCCGGCTGGCCGATGGTACCGCGGTCATGCTCGGTCCCGAGAGTCGGCTGCGCTATTCCGCGGCGTACGGCGATGGCGCGCGTGTCGTGGAGCTCGAGGGCGACGGATACTTCGAGGTGCTTCACGATGCGGCCCGGCCGTTCGTGGTACGCACTCCCGGGGCCGTGATCCGCGACTTCGGCACCCGCTTCGTGGTGAGCGCACGTGCCGGCGCCGCCGCCGTGGATGTCGCGGTCGCCGAAGGGGTGGTCGCGCTCGCGCGGGACGTGGCGCAGGGGGCGGGGGGCGCGGCGACGGACAGCGCCATCGCGCATCGGCCGCTGCGCCCCGACAGCGTCGTCCTCTCGCCTGGCGATGCGGCCAGCGTCGCCGAAGCCGGGGTAGCCGGCGTGCGCCGGGGCGTCGACATCCAGCGCTACCTGGGTTGGACCCGGGGACAGCTCGTGTTCGAGCGGACTCCGCTCCCCCGAGTGGTGGAGGAGCTGGAGCGCTGGTACGACGTCGACATCGGGCTGGCCGGCCGGGAGCTCGATGACCGCTTTCTCACCGCCACTTTCCGTGACAAGCCGGTAACCGAGGTCCTCGATCTGCTCGCGGCCTCGCTCGACATCGATGTGTCGCGGGATGGGCGGCGGTTCGTGTTGTCCGCCCGGTAGGGCGTTCTCCTCCCTCCAGTTATAGAGGTATCAATGCGCCCGTGTGTGCTGCATCGTTCGAAGGGAGTGTCATGTCTGCTCGCCGCCGCGTTGCTGGCGGCGGCGATGGCCACTGCGACCAGCGCCGAGGCTCAGGTGGTTGCGTCGGCCGACGCGACTGCGCCCCGCTTTCTCGTAGCATCCGGGAGTGCCGGGCAACGCGTCGAGGTCGACGCCGGCACGGTGCGGCCGCTGCAGCGCACCGTGGCTCTCGCGCTCGACGGAGCGACGGTCGCCGAGGCGCTCGATGCGATCGGTCGTCGGGCGGAGCTCATGCTCACCTACGATCCGGCGATCATGCGCGCGGGCCGGCGCGTCACCATCCGTTCGGCCGGACTCCCGGTCGCTACCGCTCTCGCCGAGGTGCTCGCCGGCTCGGGGCTGGACGTGCTCGTATCGGGCGGCGGACACCTGGCGATCGTTCCGCGGCGGGAGCTGGCGGTGCGCGATACGGGGAGCATCACCGGGCGGGTGACGGATGCAAAGACCCGGGAGGAGCTCGTAGGAGCGATCGTCACGGTCGATGGCACGGAGCTGCGCGGCACGACCGGCTCGAGCGGTAGCTTCCGCCTCGACGGGGTTCCGGCCGGATCGCGCACGCTGCGGGTGCGGTACATCGGGTACGTGCCGGCTACCCTCGGCGTCGTGGTGCCGTCGGGCCGGGAGGCGATCGCCGATGTGCTGCTCGCGCGGTCGGTGCAGCCGCTGGAGCAGGTAGTGGTCACGGGCACCGTGGTCGAGACCGAGGTGAAGGCGCTGCCGAGTCCGATAACTGTCGTGACGGCCGAAGACATTCAGCGCGGCAACGTGCAGCGGATCGACCAGCTCTTCCGGGGCATGGTGCCCGGCACCACGTCGTGGGACAATGGCACGAACGACTGGTTCACCACCATCCGGATCCGCGGCTCCACGGATCTCAGCGGCTTTCCGTCGATCAAGACCTACGTAGACGGGGTGGCGGTGGCCGACCCGGCCTCCATCTCGAACATCGACCCCGAGATCGTCGAGCGGATCGAGGTAATCCGTGGCCCGCAGGCCTCCACCATCTACGGGTCCGGCGCGATCGATGGAGTGATCCAGATCTTCACGAAGAAGGGCCGGGCCGGGCTCGACCGGCCAGAAGTGCGCGGGAAAGTGAGCGTCGGCTCGGTCGACCGTGCCTACGAGGCCGGCCAGTCGTTGCGCCAGGATCACAGTCTGCAGATCGAAGGCGGCGGCTCTGGTTTCACGTACTTCGCGGGTGGCTCCTACCAGAGCGTCGGGGAGTGGATGCCCGAGTACTACTCGCGCATGCCCAGTCTGAGCGCGGGCGCACGCGTCACTCACGGCTCGCTCACCACGGACATCTCGGCGCGCTTCGGGTCGCGGAAGTTCAGCCGTGCCTGGAATACGCAGTTGCGGGATGCGGGCTATCCACCCTTCGCCAAGCCGCCCAACCAGGACTACGAGATCGGACAGGGAGCCTACAGCGTGAGCCTGAGCTTCAGGGCGACGCCGCGCTGGGAGCACAATCTGACCGGCGGCTTCGACGGGCAGACGCTCGAGTATTACACCACCGAGCCGCGATACGTCACGCCAGCGGACTCCCTGCTGAACGTCTTCTCGTCCCGGTGGGGGCAGCTCTCGGCGCGCTACACGACCACCTACCGGCTGTCGCCCGGGGAAGGCGGCGGATCGTCTGTGACCGCCGGGATCGACTACTCCTCGCTCCACCACTCGCAGCTCTATGCCGCCAACGCGAGCCGCAGGGAGGGCGACATCGACGGGCAGCGATACATCTTCAGCCGCCTCCCGAGCGACAACTTCGCGGCATTCGTGCAGGCGCAGGTGGGGGTGGCCGACGCCCTCTTCATCACCGGAGGCGTCCGCGCCGACCGGGGCTCGACGTTCGGCAGCGATGTCGGGACGAAGATCGCACCGCGCATCGGAGCGACGCTGGTGCGGGAGGTCGGTGCGCTGACGGTCAAGAGCCGCGCTTCGTACGGCGAGTCGATCCGGCCGCCGCAGGTGCAACATCAGCAGGCTTTGATGACTCCCACCGTGCAGCAGCTCAGCAACCCGGATCTCGCTCCCGAGCGCCAGCATGGGTGGGATGCCGGCGTGGACCTCTATGCGGGATACAGGGCTTCGCTCAGCGTCACCTACTACGACCAGACTGCCACGGACCTCATCGACCTCGTCATTCTCGATGCCGGAGCGCAGCCGCGAACGCAGCAATACCAGAACGTCGGTATCGTGAGGAACACGGGATGGGAGCTCGAGGCCGAGCTCCGCCCCACCCCCTCGCTCGCGCTCTCCGGAAGTCTGACTCGCATGAACAGCGTCGTGCGCCGGCTCTCGCCCACCTATACCGGAGAGCTGCGCACGGGAGACGATCTGCTCGGAATACCGCGCTACACCGCCGGCGCCATGATAGCGTACTCCCCCGGCCCGCTGCGGCTCAGCGTCGAGGCCACGCTACTCGGCCGCTGGGTGGAGCGCGACTGGCTCGCCTACTACGGAGTCCTCTACGCGCACGAGCCGTCGCGCGGAACTCTGCGCGAGTACTGGATGGATTATCCCGCGGTCAGGAAGTTCAACGTGGCCGCATCGCGCGACGTGACGGATCACGCGGAGGCGTTCCTTCGGATCGACAATCTGACTGGCAACCGCGCCTACGAGCGTGTGAACGTCGAGACGGCCATGGGTCGCGCGGTGACGGCCGGGCTGCGGCTCCGCTATTGAAAGGCGCCATGAATCATCGCGCTGCCGGTCCCACTGCCGCGCGCGACGCCGTGAAGCGATGACTACTTCTTTCGACATTCGCGCGGGTGTGCGGAGACGGATCCGGATGGTGGCCATGGCGGCGCTCCTGGCGCTCGCCTGCACGCTTCCCGGCGCTCCCCTCGGATCCCAGAGCGCGCGCGGCAGGCCGCTCACGCTCGGCGATCTCCTCGCCATGCAGACGATCTACGAGGTGGTACCGTCGCCGGACGGCGAGTGGTTCGCGGTGACGATCGTCCGCGGACGCACGGGGAACGAGATTTACGGTCAACCCGATCTGTTCGGTGCATCGCGCGCCGACATCTGGATAGTGCCCAGGCGTGGTGGCGAAGCTCGCAACATCACGCACGGAGCGCGTGATGGGGCGGGATACTGGAACCCGGTCTGGTCCCCGGATTCACGGCGCATGGCCGTGCTCTCGACGGCCGGAGGCGACAACATCCGCCTATACGTGCTGGACCGCACGGGCGGAACCGTTCGGCGACTGGCCGAGGATGGAATAGACGTCGAGATGAACGCGGGAGGCGTCTCGTTCCTTTCGCGCGTCGCCGCCGCCTGGACGAGCGACACGACACTACTCTGCTCCCTCCTGCCGCCGGGAGAGCTCCCGCGATTCTTCACCCGGGGCGTCGCCTTTGCACCGATGGCGTTGCGCGAATGGAACCGGATGCGGCGCGGCGCGGAACCCACTGCAAGTGTGCTCGAGTCGGGCGTCACCGTCGGCCGCCCATCGCGCCGCCTGGTGTCGATCGATGTCGAGTCGGGGAAGACCGAGCTGCTGGCCGAGGGGGCGTTCGCCAGCGCGACCCTGTCGCCGGACCGCGGGAGCGTCCTGCTCACCGAGGACACCGCCGCGTTCCTCCCAGCCGTGGACGAGCCGATCGCGTATCCGCCCAACAACAACGTGTACCAGCATGTGATGCTCATGCATCGCAGGGTCGGTCTGCTCTCGCTGGGATCGCGCGATGCCGGGGTCCGCTGGATAGTGGGGTCCGCGGATCCGCAGGTGAATCACGCGGCCTTCGGCCCGGTGTGGTCTGCCGATGGAAGCGCGGTTGCGTGGCTGGCCGGGAATCTGGAGGCGCAGTCGGGCGGCGCGAGCTTCGCGATGCTGCTCGCCATCGGCTCGGGGTCGAAAGCGGTCCGGCTCGGGGGCCGAGGTTTTCGAGCGACGAGACTCGCGTGGGCGGGATCGGAGCTGCTGGTCCGGGGAAGGATGGACGCCGCCCCGACCGCGAGCCCCGGCGGAGAGCGGGAGGAGTGGTGGATCGTCGATGCCGGAGCGCCCGAAGCTCCGCCGCGTCCCATCACCACACGTCTCGCCGCGGTTCCCGCTCTACTCTGGGGCACGGGCGCTCCCCACGGCGTGGCGGGGGTCGCGGACGGAAGACTCTGGGAGATCGACACCCGGAGCGGCAATGCGACCGACATCACCCCGGCTTCCGTATCCGCGATCGAGGGAGTTTCGTGGCCCTCCGCTCTGGAGCTGGCCCGCGGGCGTGTCGCCGAAGTCGTCGTGTCGGCACGCGGGAGCGGGGAGGGCGAGTCGCATCGGGTCCGCATAACTGGTGGGTCCGCGGTCGCGCAGAAGCTGATCGCGCCCGCCCCCGAGGCGAAGCTCGCCGCGTTCGCGCCCGCGACCCGCACCGCGGTATTCGAGCGGCACGGTCCGGATGGGACCTTTCTCTGGACCACCGACGCGCGGCGAGAGGGAGCGCACGATGGCGCGCCCCGCCTGGCCTTGAACGAGTACATGGCGGAGATCGCGGAGGGGAAGCACTCGGTCGTGGAGTACTCCGGCGACGGCGGTCAGCGGCTGTGGGCGACGCTCATCCTTCCCCTGGACTACGAAGAGGGGAAGCGCTATCCGCTGGTGGTCGAGGTGTACGCCGGACATCGAGTCGCCTCGGAGCCGCGCTCGCCCGGGAGCGCCAAGGAGTATCCCAATCCTCAGCACAACCGACAGCTACTGGCCGCGCGGGGGTACGCGGTTCTCATCCCGAGTCTCCCCATGCCGTCCGGTACGGCGGCCGCGGACCCGTTCTTCGAGATGGCCCGGAACGCGCTGCCGGCGGTGGACCGGGTCGTGGATCTCGGAATAGCCGATCCGGACCGTCTCGCACTCGTGGGCCACAGCTACGGTGGTTACGCGGCGCTCTCCATCCTAGCCCAGACGCGGCGGTTCAAGGCAGCGGTGATCAGCGCCGTACACTCCGACCTCCTCAGGTATCACCACAGCTTCCGGGTCACGCATCGGTACTACCCGTTCGCAGAGGATCTGCGGCAGTACATCATGGCCGGGCTGGAGGCTCCCACCGCGACGCTGCGACTCGGCGCCTCGCCGTGGCGGGACTATCTGCGATACATCCGCAACAGCCCCGTCTTCCATCTCGATCGCATCGAGACGCCGATTCTTCTGATGCACGGTGAGCTGGACGGGGTGCCCATCCAGCAGGCGGAGGAGGTGTTCATGGGCCTCCACCGGATGGGCGGGCGTGTGCGCTTCGTCCGGTACTGGGGCGAGGCACACAACCTCGACTCGCCGGCGAATCTACGTGACAAGTGGAGCCGGACCTTCGAGTGGCTGGACGAATACCTCGGCGTCGATTGATGCTCCACCGGGTGATGCTCCACCGGGTGACGGCGGCGTGGCTCGGGGTCCCTCGCTGCTCCCGACTGCCCACTGCACGGCGTACGGAGCACCCGAGGTGTCGAGCAGCCGGTCGGTATCGATCCCGAGCTCCTTCCCGCACCGCGTGATGGCCGAGCGTTATCGCCAGGTCGTCGGTGGGCGCCTGCGCGTGTTCGGCGTTCGATGCTCCGATCTCCGCTACCCGGCGGCGGGTACTCGTAGTCGGCTCCTCTTGCCAAACCAGAGGAGCCGCGCTAGTATCTCCTCTGGCTAAACCAGAGGAACCCTCTTGACCACCGACCGATCCCGGATCGTCCCTGGCACGCTCGAGATGCTCGTGCTCAAGACGCTGTCTCTCGAGCCCATGCACGGGTGGGGCATCGGCGAGCGCATCCAGGAGCTCTCGCGCGACGCCTTCGCCGTGAACCAGGGGACGCTCTACCCCACCCTCGAGCGGCTGCTCCGCGCCGGGATGATCACGCCAGAGTGGCGCACCACCGAGAACAACCGCCGCGCGCGCTACTACCGCATCACGCGGTCGGGGCTCGAGCACCTCGAGACCGAGCGCCGGAAGTGGGAACGCTCCGCTCGCGCCATCAACCTCATCCTGCGCACGACCTAGCGCACACGGGCGCCACATGTCACGACTTGCCGGATGGCTCTACACGCTTCGCTCGCTTCTTCGCCGCAACGAAGCGGATCGCGAGATGGCCGACGAGATCGAGTTCCATATCGAGCACCAGACTCGCAAGCACGAATCGCGCGGGCTGCCTCCCGGCGAGGCGCGCCGGCGCGCGCTACGCGAGTTCGGCGGAGCTACGCGCTGGCGCGAAGAGGCCCGGCGAGCGCGCGGCAGCGGCATCATCGACGTCGTCGAGCAGGACGCTCGCGCGACGCTCCGCGGTCTGCGGCGCGATCCCGCTTTCGTCGCGATGGCGACTGTCACGCTCGCGCTGGCCATCGGCGCCAACGCCGCGATGTTCGGAATCATCGACCGGTTGCTGCTGCGCGGGCCGGAGCACGTGGTCGCGCCGGAGCAGCTCGTTCGCGTTTACGTCACGCGTGTGACGCCGAGCTCCGAGGTCACTACGTCCGGCTGGCAGCCGTACGTCCTCTACCAGAACGCGCGCGACAATACGTCGGCGTTCTCGTCGGTCGCTATCTACGCGTCCGACAGGCTCCGGATCGGCTCGGGCACGGAGGCGCGCTTCGTACCCGTGACGTATGCGACGCCGGATCTGTTCCAGCTCGCGGGAGCTCGTCCGGCGCTCGGGCGCTTCTATTCGGCTTTCGAGGACCATCCACCCACGGGAGCGCGCGTAGTGGTGCTCGGCTATGGCTTCTGGCAACGCGAGCTCGCTGGCGACTCCTCGGTAGTCGGCAAGCTCGTCACGCTAGGGGACGGGCGCTTCCGCGTGGTCGGCGTCGCGCCTCGCGGGTTCACGGGAGTCGAACGCGCGCCGGTCGATGCCTGGATCCCCATGAGCGACCGCCCGCGCAACCCCGAGGCGGCCGCCGATTGGACGACGAGCTGGCGATCCGATCGCGCAAGCATCGTGGGCCGCTTGGCGGTGACCAGGTCCGTGGCCCAGGAGCAGCTCACCGCCATGGTGCGCCGCGCGTACGTCGGTAAGGACCAGTCGATGCGAACCGCGAAGGTGACGGTTCTACCGGTGTCGTACGATATGCACGGTGCCGAGCCCGCGGAGCTCGGCGTCGCGCGGCTGCTGGCCGGAGTGACGCTGATCATGCTGCTCGTAGCGGCCGCGAACGCCACCAATCTCGTACTCGCCCGAGCGATCCGCCGCCGCCGCGAGCTCGGCGTTCGCGTGGCGCTCGGTGCGGGACGGTGGCGCGTCGTTCGCCTGATGGTCTTCGAGTCGGTTACGATCGCGCTGCTGGGCGGCCTTCTGGGACTCGTGATCGCGCAGTGGGGCGGTGGGATCATCCGTCGAACGCTGCTCCCCGAGGTCGCCTGGGATGCGATGCCGGTAGATGGTCGCGTGCTGGCGTGGACGGCGATCGTCACGCTCCTCACCGGCGTGGTCGTGGGACTCATACCGGCGCTGCGTGTGAGCGGCGGGGACGCCGTCGCTGCGCTGCGAGGAGGTAGAACGGGTGGCGGAGGCGGCGCGGATTCGCACGGTGCGGCGCGCACTACGCTGCAGGTCGCGCAGCTCGCGCTCAGTCTCGTGCTGCTCTTCGCCGCTGCTCTCTTCGTCAGGAGCCTGTTCAACATTCGCCATCTCGACCTCGGCTACGATCGCGACCGGGTACTGGCGGTGGATGCATCCTTCCCCCGGCTCGACTCGGGGGCGATGGACGCAGCCGCGCGCGGCCCACTCGCCGCGCAGGCTCGCTACGAGGAGCTGCGCGAACGATTCGCGCGTCTCCCGGGGGTCGCCAGCGCCAGCATTGCATTCGGCAGTCCGCTGGCGTCGCTCAACGTCTTGCGAATCCGGGTACCCGGCCTCGACTCGCTACCGCCAGCGAAGGGCGGTATCACCATGATCACGAATGCTGCTCCGACGTATTTCGAAACCGTCGGCACGCGGATACTGCGCGGTCGCGGCTTCACCGCGAACGATGGGTTCGGAACCGAGCCCGTTGTCGTCGTGAACGAGACGCTGGCCAGGACGATCTGGCCGCGAGTCGATCCCATCGGCCGCTGTATAGTGCTCGCCGGAGTGAATGGCGGCGCGTGTGCGCGAGTAGTGGGCATCGCGCAGGACGTCCACCACATGACGCTTCGGGAAGACGCCTTCAATCAGAGCTACATCCCCTGGGGACAGGACAGGCGTGCGGTGGAAGGCTCGGTGCTGCTGGTTCGCGCGAGCGGCGATGATGCCGCAGCGCTGGCCACGGCGCTGAACGGCGTCCTGCGGCGGTCTGCTCCGGAGATGCACTCGGTCGAAATCAGGACATTCGAGCAGTTGCTCGATCCGCAGATACGCCCGTGGCGCGTCGGAGCGACGTTGTTCGGACTGTTCGGCGGGATCGTGATGGTGGTGGCGGCGATCGGCCTGTTCAGCGTTGTCTCGTACCTGGTCACTCAGCGCACGCACGAATTCGGCGTCCGCACCGCCCTGGGTGCCCGGCGTAGGCACGTGCTCAGTCTCGTCATGGGAAGCGGGCTGCGTACCGCCATCGCCGGGACGGTAGTCGGAAGCGTCGTGTCGATCGCCATCGCGCCGTTCCTTCAACCGTTGCTCTTCGATATCCACGCGCGCGATCCGTGGTTGCTTGCCGTGGTCGCAGCCATCCTGTTGGTCATTGCCGCCGCGGCGAGTCTCTGGCCATCGTGGCGCGCTACACGTGTAGACCCACTCCTGGCCCTGAAAGCAGAGTAACAGAGGACCTCTTCGCCACCATCAGGCTGCTCTACCCCGAGCCCGAAGCAACCGAGTTCGCGACCGACCTGGCCGACGACCTGGGCCAGGTCGGCGTGATCTGGTCCAGCAACATTCTCCTCCTCTCGGCACTGCGCTCCGAAGAGCAGTGGGAGCGCATGCGTGCCTTCCTCGAGCTCACGCCCGATGCCATGAACGTTGCAGTGCAGAACGCCAGGCGTGATATCCGATTTCCTCCGCGCTGACCTCGAGCGCGAGCGATTGTCGCGAAGTTCCTCTACGCCACGCCTGCCGAAGCGACGCCATCGCCGCATCTGATCGATACCGGCGATCAGTCCCGTTCGTCCACCATGTATGCGCCCTCCATCGCATGGCTGTCACGCCTGGGCGATCGCTCTCTCCCTGGCGCTCTCCATTCTCGCACCGCCGCACCCGGCCCGCGCCCAGCAGCCCGACTCCCTCCCGGATCTCGCTCCCGGCTCGATCTACATCTCGGGCTACGATGATGTCGCCCGTGCCGCCGGCCTCCAGCCGCTCCGCCTCGTGCGACTCGGCGCCGGCCGGCGCGAGGTTCGCATCTGGATCGGGGTCGCGATCGCGATCCCGATGCAGCTCTACCGCTTCGTCGATCACGGCGGACGGGTGACTGGTGAGCTCATCTATCACTGGCCGGCCTCGCCACCGGATACCGCGCTCGGCGAACGCCCGGGCGAGACGAGTCACGACTTGATGCTGCACATCCTCCGCGGGCGCTGCGATCGGTTCGCGGTTGCCGAGGAGACCGGCATCTGCCGCGCGCGTTTCACGCAGACGCCCGACTGGTCACGCGTGCTTCGCACCGCGGAGTCGCACGGCCTGTGGACGATTCCCGATCAGTCGACGCTTCCGCCGGACAGCATCATGGTCTTCGACGGCTGGTCGATCGTCGTCGAGTTGCGCGATGCGAATGGTTATCGCTCGTACCGCTATGACACGCCCGAATCACACAGGAAATGGCCGTCCGCCGCGCAGGCCAGCGAGGTGGCCAATGCGCTCGGGGCGATCGACTCGCTCCTCGCTCCGAGTGATGTGAATCGAGTCTATCGCGGGGTGACGACTGGTCGGTACCGGAGCGCCTTCCGCTCCTGCGACGGTGACAACATGTGGGAGTTTCACTCCGATCTGCGAGCCCTCGCGCGCAACGCGCCGCCACGCATCCGTGCGCTGTTCCCCGACGACAGCAGCGGTGTCGCCTCCGACAGCTCCCTCTTCTACGTCGAGGTTTTTGCCTCGCTCACGCCCGAATGGGTCGCGCGCGACTGGGGATCCAGCTTTCCGCGCGCGCTGGACGTCATGGAACTGCGCGACGCGCGCCCCTGGACGGGCGTGGAGTGCGGGGCGCGGTGACGAGGTGGCAGAGCGCGTAACGCCCCTCGTGACCTTCGCTCGGAAGCGCCCGTTCCGCGGCCGGTCACTGCTCGTCGAGCGACTCGGCATTCCAAGCCAGGTAGCAACTTACATCGACTGCGCGTGGCGCCCAACTTCGGCCGACGTCGCTTTGACCATCGTGATGCACAAGTACACGCAGACCGGCCCGATGATCAGGTCGTCGTCCGGCTCGCTGGGAACACACCCCTGGTCGTCCAGGAGGAAGCAGATCTCGTCCCCTTCGAGGGTGTAGCCGGGACATTCGCCGCACGAGGGACCTCCACCGTCGTTCTTGCGCGACATGGTGTGCGTGGTCTTGACCGCTGAGATGTCCTTCCGCCCCGTGCGTGCTTGCCAGCTCGCAATGTCCTTTGCCAGGACTTCGACCTCGCGCCTGAGATCGGGTGACATTTTTCCGGCCTTCACTACCTGCGCCTTCAGCTTCTCCGTTCTCTCCATCAGGAGCGCCAGCTCCTTGTCCGCCTCCGCCCGCGAGATGCCAGCGGTTCGCGCGCTCATCTGGGCACGTACCGTCATCGGGGGCTCGGATGGCTGCTCGTCCGAGCAGCCTCCCAGCGAGATCGCCAGGGCGCCGGCGATCAGCGTCATCCACGTTCTCGAGTGCATGTTGTCTCCGTCGCTGTCGTTGCGATCCGTGCAAAGCTCGGCGGGCCCGATTCCCATCCGCTCTACTGAATGAGATCGGAATTCGGAGGTCGAACGCGACAACGACTGTCGATCGAGGCTGTTTGCCGCGGCTCCCGGAGACGTGTCCGCCTCCGCGACCGCGTACGCATCACGCACCCCAGTCCGCGGTGCACGCGTAGAACCCGAGCGTCTCGGAGCTTCTCGCGACGTACTCCCGATTCGTGCCATCTCCGTTCATGATGTAGATGTCTCCGTCGGCACAGTAGACGAGCCGCCCTCCGCCGGGCGACCAGGAGGCGCTGTGGCTGTAGGCAACGTCGTCCGTCAGCTGCTCGCGGTCGCTTCCATCGCTGGCGATCGTGAAGATGTTGGAGCTTCCTGCCGGAACACCGATCGTGATGGCGAGCCTCTCTCCGGAGAGCGACCAGGCAGGGAAGCCGGTGAAACTGGCCTCGCTGGTGATCGGCTCCCGGTTGCTGCCATCGCTGTCGATGATCGCGATGTTGTAATGGCCACCGTAGGGAGGCGGGTCGCTCATGAAGGCGATGCGCGCCCCATCGCGCGACCACGCTGCCCAGTAGTCGGCGGCGGTGTCGGGTGTCACGAGATGGAGGTTTCCTCCATCGCCCGCATCGATGGTGTAGATCTCCATCCTGCCGTCGCGATTGCTGTTGAAGGCGATCTTCTCTCCGTCCGGCGACCAGGCGGGATACTCGTCGTCCCCCGGGTCGTTGGTGAGGCGCTGGAGTCCGGAGCCGTCGGCGTTCATCACGTAGATCTCGGTGTTGCCCTCCCGACTGCTCATGAACGCGATCTTCGACCCGTCCGGTGACCAGCGTGGGACCATGTTGTCGAAGCCGCTTGTGACTGTGAGTTGGTGCAGCCCGCTCCCATCGGGGGCGATCGTGTACAACTCGAAGTTGGCGTCGCCGTCGGCTCCCTGGCGGTTGCTGTAGAAGAGGATCTTCCCGTCGGTGCACGCGACGGTGAAGGGGACGGTGGCCGTGTCACCCGCGGTCACGTTCACGGCTCGGGCGTGAGAGCCATCGATGGTACAGTGCTGCGCCACGCCGCCGAGCTCCACGTCGTGACTACCAGCGGTGAGGTTCGACAGGGTGAGCGAGCCATCGGCGCCGATCGTCTGCGCGGTGCCGCCGTCGATCGCCACTGTGTATCCGTCCCGGTCGGGATCCACGCCGGCCGTGGATGTCGTCACGGTCATCGCGCCGGTGGTCGGCGGGGGATTCGGGCCGGTGCCGCCACTGTCTCCGCTCCCTCTGCCGCACGCTCCCAGGAGCATGGCCAGGAGGAGGACACCGGGGACTATCTCGTTCCGACGGTGCGCGCCGGTAGCGCGCCGTGCTCTACGGACATTGTACATGGAGTTGGCTCTCGCGGGGTTGTCGTTTCCGATGGATGGCTGGCCGGGTGGCCGGCACCGGGAGCGGTGCGCGCCGGGGTGGACGGGTCGCGTGAGGCAGCCGACCTCTTCTGTAGATCGAAAACGGAGGGGGAGAGGCGACACGGGTCGCCTGGTGCCGACGCGCGCGGTGAGGTGGCGTTACCGTGCGAGAGTTGCGTCGCGAGATTCGATTATTCGCCGCTCTACGACCTGCTCAATACCACGCTCGCCATTCCGGATGACGACTTCGCGCTACCGGTGAACGGAAAGAAGAACAGGCTGCGAGTTCGTGACATTGCGAAGTTGGCGACGTGGTGGAGGGGGACCAAATCCGTGGCCGAAGAGCAGATCATGGCAGTCGCCGTCGGAGTGCGACGCAATCTCGATGAGGTCCTCGGCTGCGCACACTTGCCGGAGGTGATGGCCGAGCGTTACCGCAGTGTGGTCGACGGGCGCCTGCGGGATTTCGGTGTGTGATGCTCCGACCTCGATCATCGCGCTCTCCGATGGCGGAGGTCCCGCGCGCAGCGCGCCGCCACGCATCGCCTGATTTGCTACAGGGAGCTTTAGTACATTTCCTTGTAGTAAATGCCTCGGGGCACGAGCCGGATAGTCTCCCGTCATAGCTCCTGTCGTACATCCGGCGCCACCGAGCGCGGCGCTCCCGCTACGGCGCGGATACGAAGGGGCCTGGCCGATTTGTATGTCTGGCTTTTCGCGATCAGCCCACCTCTCTCGGCCACGAAAAATCGATCGACGTCTCACCCGTGACCACGCCGTCTGCCGTGTAGCGACGCTCGACGATTTGGCCGCCCCCTGCATCATTGATCGCCACGACGGTGCTGCATCGCGTCCCGTAGACCGGGTCCAATGTGAAGATCGGCGATGACGAAGGGTCGCGCGGCCCGGCGGGCAGCTCGACATCGGGAAGGGTGCGTTCGCCGAGCGCATCGAGCAGTTGCTCTGGCATCCATTCACCGTCCGCGACCCAGTCGGCCAGCACCGATTTCAGCCGTACTGTTTTCGGCCACGGTTCATCGAGCTGGCCGTTCGAAAGGCCGTAAATACCGGGCTCGAGCAGGGCCCGGCCAGGCTTCGGTCGGTTGGTCAGAAACCAGGCCTGCATCGGTCCGGCCTCGATCAGGTTGAACGGATTGTAGGCGTCGGGCGCGACAGGGAGAGGATCCGCCGCACCGGCCAGTATCCGGGTGACCAGGGCGCCGCGTGATGCCCGCGCAGGTACCGGCGGACCGAAGCCGTGCAGATTCGTCACCACCGCGAAGCGCCCGGCTTCGGAGACGCCGAGCCAGGTTCCGCCCGATTGCAGGTCTCGCCCCGCGATCAGCTCTTCCGGGTTCCACCGGGCCAGCGGCGCGGCAGGGCGTGCATGCAATTCGTCCCTGTTGCCGGCGAGAACCAGAGGCCAGCGCGGATGCGCGTGCCAGGCGAATGCGAGTACGCACATTGGTCAGTCTCGACGGAAAGGCGTTGCGTGAAGCGGTTGGTGATATGTTCCTGGCCAGATTCTGCAGACAGTGTCTGCGGAATCTGCTCGCCCGGCAACAGGCGAACAGACATCCGTGGGTAAGTCGCGGTCATCATCGCCCTGACCGCGCGCCGATGTACGGCACGCGTTCTCGAGCAGCTCCCTCATACCGTCGACGGACCCCGGCAACGTTCGAGGCGGATGGACGACGCCGTGTGACCGAAGTCCACATCCAAGCCACCCACGCCGCCCCGCATTTGAAGCAGACCGGCCGCCGAGCGAGATTCCCCCGGTGATGGCCGCGCGTGGCAGCGGGATCGGCCGCCGGGATCATCCGATCCCGGCGCCACGACCCGCGACCCGCCGGCGCCGGACGCCGGCGAACGCTGTACCGGCCGAACGAATCGGCCCGTCAATCGATAACGGCCCACGTGGAGAGAGCCGCAGATGCAACTGATCAGCGAAGCGATGAACGCAAAGATGAACGAGCAGGTGGGGCACGAGATGGGCGCTTCGATGCGCTACGTCAACATGGCGGCGTACTTCGAGAACGCCGGCCTCCCCGTATTGGCGAAGCACTTCATGCGCCAGGCGGACGAGGAGCGGCAGCACGCCATGAAGTTCGTACGCTACATCATGGATGCCGATGGGGCGGTGCGGATCCCGGCCATCCCGGCACCGGAGTATGAGTTCGCGAGCGCGGAGCACGCGGTCTCCACCGCGCTGGAGTGGGAGTTCACGGTCACGCGCCAGATCAACGAACTGCTCGAGCTCGCGACGCGGGAGCACGACTATCTCGCGCACGACTTCCTGGAGTGGTTTGCGCGGGAGCAGCTCGAGGAATGCTCCAGCATGGATACTCTGCGGAAGATGGTCAAGCGTACCGGCGAGGCGGGACTCATGCTGGTGGAGAACGCCATCGCTTCCGGGCAGGCGCTCGGTACGGAGCCAGCCGCTGAATCATGAATGGAGATAGGCGCGCGCGGCTCCGGCCGCGCGGTGTCGATTGTCTATCCGGCGCTCCGATATCTCCATCCATGACACACTACTCTACACTCGCGATCCGCCGCACGTACTCCACCACATACGCGGCGATGTCGGTCGCCGAGTGCTGATCCAGTCCCATCTCCATCGCTCGCTGCTCCATGGGCTCGACCCAGTGCGGGTGTACAATGATTTCTGGAGGCCAGCGCTGTTGCTGGCGAACGTCGAAAGTCTCCTCGCAGACCGACCGTAGTGCGGCCGATGGCGGTGCCAGAGTGCTGAGCATCACTATATCCAGGAGATCGCGGAACCGGTCATTGATCCGTTCCTCAGCCGGCGTCTCGGTGACGGCGTGAAGCTTCTGTGCGACCTGCTTGATGATCGGGATGCATGGCAGAAGCGCGGGTCCTTCGATCCCGAACGGACGAAGCGAGAAGGCTCGGACCATCTCGGGTGCCAGCGGCGTTCCCTCGTAGGCAGATACCTCGAGCTTCACATTGGCGAACGGCCGCTCGACGATGCGACCGAATCGCTCTTCCTGGTAAGAGACGTGGATCCTGAACCTGCGCATATGGCGAGCGTCGGGGGTCTCCAGCTCCATGCGGAGTGCGAAGTTGTGGCGTGGCACTTCGAGCGCGGTACGGACGGCCGTCTCGATATCGTCCAGTGCGCCATGGTACGTTGCGTCGAGGTCCCTGGTCGCTCGTGGACGGATTGTAGTCTGCCCGGCCGTCGTACGTTGAGCATCGGCGCGCTCCAGTTGCCGCATGCGCATCTCGATCGCAGCACCACCTTTCAACTCGAACAGCGATTTACCGTCCGGCGCATAGCTCGCCAGCGCGTCTGCCACGATGGTGAATCCGACCCAGCGTTGCACCCAGTCGGTCTCGATCCCGAGCTCTTTCCCACACCGTGTGATCGCTTGCGCGAGAGCGCTCGCCGTCTGGGGCGGCAGGTTCTTCAGCAGGGGGCCGAGTTCGTCGAGCATGTCCGAACGGTCGGTTGCGAGGGATCGAAGATTCTTCTAAAGCTTCCCTGCCAAGTTGAGCTCTCCCGTCAGCGCATCGGCATCGGTGGGCGAAAGCCACCCACCTCGGCGTGCGTCGTCGATCGCCTGGTGGATGAGCGCCGGCCCCATGTTAGCCATCGCACAGTCACGGATCGCCCTGTCGGCGGTCGTGACCGGGAGGCCCTCGACTGACCCTACGTCCGCAGGTGCGAGGTCGGCAAAGTGCAATACGACCCCTGGCGGCGGGTTGCGCCGGCGAGGGCGGTGCTTCCTCGGCACCGTAACGTGGATCCTGGTCGGGTTCACGTCTGACAGCTCCATCAGGTCGAGTGCGGTCTCGTGGGACAGCACGCCGGTCGTCCCCTGTGGCCACATCACGGCGGTGGCATAGGAAGTCCACCGGGTGGTTGGCGCGCCCGGGTCGTGGTACAATCCATAAGCGATCCGAACGAGACGCCCGCGCCGAGCCATCATGACCAGCGCGGTCGTCTTCACGCCAGCGGCCCGAGCTTGCTCGGCGGTAAATACTCCGTGTTGCTCGAGCGCCAGAGCATGCACGGTGGCATAGGCGTCGTAAGTGCCGTGATCTGGCATTGCGGGGTCCGTGGACAAGATATAATGACTTGTTATATCTTGTCCGTTACCATCGCTCCTGTCAAGAGTTGATGGGGACAAGATATAACGACTTGTTATATCTTGTCCGGATGACCCATCGCTCACGCATCGTCAACCCAACGCTTGCAGTGCCCAGATGAACTCCCCCGCCGCCCACCTGACCGATCCATGGACTACCACACGCTCGATCACCTCCGACGCGACCACCCCGCCTGGCGGCTCCTCGCCGCGCAGCACGCGCCGCTGATCGTGAGTGTCCTCCACCGCCACTTCGTCGATCCCAACGTCCGCACCATGCCGCGCAATGAGCTCGTCGAGCACGTGGAGGATGACCTCTTCCACCTCCGCGAAGAGCTCGGCGACGATGTGTTCCCCCGCTCCGCCGCGAACTATCTGGACGAGTGGGCCTCAGACGATAAAGGATGGCTCCGCAAGTACTACCCGGCCGGCACCGACGAACCGCACTACGACATCACCCCCGCCACCGAGAAGGTCATCGGCTGGCTCGCCGGGCTCCAGGAACGCCACTTCATCGGCACGGAGTCGCGATTGCTCACGGTCTTCGAGCTCCTCCGGCAGATGCTGGAAGGCACCGAGCTCGACCCCGATGCGCGCATCGCCGAGCTCGAAAGGCGCCGCGCGGAGATCGACGCCGAGATCGGGAAGATCCGCGGCGGCCAGCTCGACATCATGGACGCCACGCAGGTAAAGGAACGCTTTCTCCAGATGTCGGCGACCGCGCGCGGGCTGTTGGCGGACTTCCGCGACGTGGAGCAGAACTTCCGCGAGCTCGACCGGAGCGTCCGCGAGCGGATCGCCGTGTGGGATGAAAGTCGCGGTGCGCTCCTGGATTCGATCTTCGACGAGCGCGATGCGATCGAAAACTCGGATCAGGGTAAGAGCTTCAACGCCTTCTGGGACTTTCTCATGTCGCCGGAGCGGCAGGAGGAGCTCACTTCGCTGTTGCGCTCCGTGATGGATCTCGATGCGGTGCGCTCCCTCTCGCCACCGCCCGATCCGCGCCTGTCACGGATCCATTACGACTGGCTGGAAGCGGGCGAGGTCGCGCAGCGCACTGTCGCCCGGCTCTCGCGGCAGTTGCGCCGCTACCTCGACGACCAGGCGTGGCTGGAGAACCGCCGCATCATGCAACTGATCCGCTCCGTCGAGCAGCACGCGCTCGCCATTCGACACGATTTCCCGGCCGGCCCCGCCATGGAGATCGACCAGGCCGCGCCGGACATCGACCTCCCAATGGAACGCCCGCTCTTCTCCCCATCGTTCAAGCCGGTGCTCGGTGGCGACGTGGTGCTCGCGGGTGACGAAGACATCCCCGCCGATGCGCTTTTCGATCAGATTTACGTGGACCGCGAGAAGCTCCGCTCCAACGTGCGACGCATGCTCCAGAACCGCCGCCAGATCTCGCTGATGGATGTGATAGACGAGTGCCCGCTCGAGCATGGGCTCGCGGAGCTCGTGGGCTACCTGAGCATCGCCGCCGACGATGGCAACGCGTCGATCGACGAAGAACGGAGAGAGTCCGTCGCATGGACGGACGACGCGGGCGTCAGCCGGCGAGCAGAGCTCCCGCGCGTGCTGTTCGTGCGATCCGCGGAAGGTCTGGTGGATCCCGCCGACGCAATGACTTCGTGACGGCCCCCGACCAGCTCCCCCGCGTCCTCATCGCCCTCATGAAGGGAGTGGTCTACCGGGAGAACGATGCCGCTCTCTGGCAGTCGCTCGAGTCGCTGCAGGCGCGTGCCCACGACTACGTGTCGCTGCTCGGCCTGGAACTCATCCTTGATGAGAGCGAGGGTTACGCGTACCTGCGGCAGCGTATGGTCGATGTCGGTTCCGAAGATGGTGAAGACGTCGATCTTCCCCGGCTCGTCGCGCGTCGCCAGCTCGGCTTTCCGGTCAGTCTACTGCTGGCGCTTCTGCGCAAACGCCTCGCCGAGCTGGATGCGAAGGGCGGTGAGACGCGGCTCATCGTGAGCCGCGACGACATGGTCGACATGCTGCGCCTCTTCGCCCCGGATGCATCGAACGAAGCGCGCCTCACCGACCGCATCGATGCACACATCGCGAAGGTGGTGGAGCTCGGTTTCCTGCGCCTCCTGGCTGGCCACGCCGATCTGTACGAGGTGCGCCGTATACTGAAGGCGTTCGTGGATGCGCAATGGCTGCACGATTTCGACGAGCGCCTGTCGGCGTACCGCGAGCACGTCGATGCGCGCGCCTGACGATCGGGCGGCGGCGGGTTCCGCGGCAGCCTCGAACACGCCGCCAGCGACGGACATCGTGCACGGACGGCGCAATCCTCGTCCCGGCTTCCGGCTCGACCGACTCGAGGTCTACAACTGGGGCACGCTCGATGGATCGGTGTGGGGGCTCGACTGCAGCGGTGAGAACGCGCTCCTCACGGGCGACATCGGTTCCGGGAAGTCCACGCTGGTGGACGCGATCAGCACACTGCTGATCGCGCCCGGGAAGATCACCTACAACCGCGCGGCCGGCGCGGAGGCGCGCGAGCGCACGCTCCGCACCTACGTTCTGGGCCACTACAAGTCCGAACGCGGCGGCGGTTCCGCGGCGAAGCCGATCGCGCTGCGGGATCACAACAAGTATTCGGTTATACTGGGACGTTTCATCAACGAGCAGCTCGCTCAGCAGGTTACGCTCGTCGAGCTGTTCTGGTGGAAGGATACACAGGGCCAACCCGCGCGCTTCTACGTGGTCGCCGACGTTCCGCTCTCGATCGCTGAGCACTTTTCGAACTTCGGCAAGCACATCGACCGCCTGCGCAAACGGCTCCGCGAGATGGATGGAGTCGAGCTCCACGACAGCTTCCCGCCGTACGGCGCGGCGTATCGCCGCCGAATGGGGATCGAGAGCGAACAGGCGATGGACCTGTTCTACCAGACCGTGTCGATGAAGGCGGTGGGAAATCTCACCGAGTTCGTGCGCGCGCACATGCTCGAGCCTTTCGACGTGCAGGAGCGGATCCAGGCCCTCATCGGCCACTTCGATGATCTCACGCGCGCGCACGAGGCGGTGCAGAAGGCGAAGGCGCAGATCGAGCTCCTCGCCCCGCTGGTGGAGAATTGCGAGCGGCACTCGGCTCTGGTGGCGAGTGTGGAGTCGCTGCGAGGGTCGCGGGACGCGCTGACGCCTTGGTTCGCGATGCTCGAGGGCGGGCTGCTCGATGAGCGGATCGCGAAGCTGCAGGCCGATGCCCTGCGCATGGAGGAGCGCCTTGCAACGCTCGCCACGAAGATCAACGATGCGAGCGCGAAGTGCGCGTCGCTCGAGGCAGCCGTCAAACTGGAAGGCGGCGGACGCATAGCCGAGATCCAGCGCGAGATCGCCATGCACGTGGCTGAGCGGGATGCTCGCACCAGCAAGGCGGAGAGCTACCGTGCCCTCGTGCGTGCCGCGGAGCTTCCCACGACATTGGACGCGGAGACGTTCATCGCCAACAGGAATGCGATTGCGGAGGAGAGTGAAGCGACGGAGATGGCGCAGGCCTCGGTACAGAACGCTCTCACCGAGGCGAGCGTGGAGATGCGCGATCTGGAGGAGCGACACAGGGCGCTCGCGAGCGAACTGGAGTCGCTCCGGCGGCGCCGCTCGAACATCCCCACTCACATGCTGGGGATACGCGAGCGGCTGTGCGCCGCATTGGGCCTCGAAGAGAGTGTGGTCCCGTTTGCGGGCGAGCTGATTCAGGTGCGGGAAGACGCTCGCGACTGGGAGGGCGCGATCGAGCGTCTGCTCCATGGCTTTGGGCTCTCGCTTCTCGTGAGCGATGCCGATTACGCGGCCGTGGCGGAGTGGGTGGACCGCAACGACCTGAAGGGCAGGCTGGTCTACTATCGGACGGCCGGCGGGGCTCAGCGCGGGAGATCTCGAGTCGATCCACGCTCGGTGGGCGCCCAACTCCAGCTCGAACCGTCATCGCCATTCTATCAATGGCTCGACGATACGATCAGTCGGCGCTTCGATCATCTCTGCTGTATGTCTTCCGAAGAGCTGAGGCGCGCTTCGCGCGGCATCACGCGTGCGGGGCAGATCAAGGAAGGACCCGAACGCCACGAGAAGGACGACCGCCACGCGATCGGCGACCGCACGCGCTGGGTGCTGGGGTGGTCCAACGAGAGAAAGATCGCCGCGCTCGAGAAGCAGGCGGCGGATGTCGCCCTGCGGGGCAACGCCGCGCTCGGCCGGCTCACCGGGCTGAAGGATGAGCAGCGCGCCGTGGGTGAGCGGAAGCGCACGCTCGACCAGCTCTCGATGTTCGTCAGCTTCCGCGAGGTAGACTGGAAGAGCGTGGCGGTGGAGATCGATGAACTCGAGCGGGAGCTGCGCGAGCTCGAGGCGGCGTCCGATCGGCTCCACGCGCTTCGCGAGCAACTGCGCGCGGCGGAGGATGTGCTGAGCCGGCTGAAAGACGAGCGCGAGACTCGCATCGATAAGCGAGGTGCGTTGCGCGGCACGCTGGAAGCCGCTCGGGGAGAACGCGCCAGGTGCGCCGATACGCTCGCCACCACCTCCGAAGAAGAGCGCGCCGAGCGATTTCCCAGACTGGAGGCGCTGCGGGCGGACGCCATCGGTACGGCGGCGATCACCCTGGAATCGTGCGATGCGCGCGAGCGCGAGATGCGCTCGTGGATCCAGAACCGGATCGATACAGACGAGCGCCGGCGCGGACATCTCGGCGAGCGAATCGTGAGTGAAATGCAGAAGTACATCGCCGCCTACCCGCTCGAGACGCGCGAAGTGGATGCCACCGTCGACTCGGCGGGTGAATTCGCGGCGATGCTCGAACGGCTGCGCTCGGACGATCTGCCGCGGTTCGAGGTGAGGTTCAAGGAGCTTCTGAACCAGAACACCATCCGGGAGATCGCCAACTTCCAGTCGCAACTCGCGCGCGAGAGCAGGACCATCGCCGAACGGATCGAGCGCATCAACCAGTCGCTGAACGACATCGACTACAATCCCGGCCGTTTCATATTGCTCGAAACGGAAGTGAGCACCGACCGGGAGGTACGCGACTTCCAGCAGGAGCTGCGGTCATGCACGGAGGGAGCGCTGACCGGTTCGGAAGACGACGCGTACTCGGAAACGAAGTTCGAGCAGGTGAAGCGGATCATCGACCGCTTTCGCGGCCGCGAGGGGAGCGCGGAGGTCGACAAGCGCTGGACGCGCACCGTCACCGACGTGCGCAACTGGTACGTCTTTTCCGCCTCGGAGCGCTGGCGTGAGGATGGGAGCGAATACGAGCACTACACCGACTCCGGTGGGAAATCCGGCGGGCAGAAGGAGAAGCTCGCCTACACCGTGCTCGCGGCGAGTCTGGCGTACCAGTTCGGACTCGACGCCGTGGCGGGGAAGGCGCGCACGTTCAGATTCGTGGTGATCGACGAAGCGTTCGGCAGGGGGTCGGACGAGTCGGCGCGCTACGGTCTGGAGCTCTTCCGGAAGCTGGAGCTGCAGCTTCTGGTGGTGACGCCGCTGCAGAAGATTCACATCATCGAGCCGTACGTCGCGGCGGTGGGTTTCGTGTACAACCCCGACGGGAACGCCTCGATGTTGCGGAATCTCACGATCGAGGAATACAGGAAGGAGCAGGCAGCCGCGAGCGCCGATGGCCGAAGGAATGGTGGCCGGTCGGCCGGAGGCCGAGGGGATGGGGCGGAGTAGATGAACGACTGGGTCGGACCGGCAGAGCTGACGTCGCAGCTCGAGAGACATTGGGCCCGGGGCCGAATCCTGAGGGCCATGGTGGACGGAGCATCGATATTTCCACTGCGCCTGCGGCTTCGCGGGCCGACGCGCTCCGACCTGGCCGATCGGTTCGACGAAGTGCGAAAGTGGATCGGCGAGCTGGAGGGGAGCAGCAAGAGCGCGCGCGGCTACGGGTACGATCTGGAATGGACGGAGAGCCGGCACAGGCAGTTGGGACGCAATCGGTGGCCATCCGGCGCGATCGTGTCGACCGAGGACGATGCGCTGCGTCTCATCGGGAAGCGGCGCGATGCGGCGCGCTTCAGGGAGATCATCGCGGCCACGACGGCGAGCTTCCCGGAACTGCGTGAGTGGCTGTCGCGCTATCCGTTGATCGCGCTGGAGTGCGCCGATGACTGGAGCCGGATACTCGCCGTGCTCACCTGGTTCAGGGAGCATCCGCGTAGCGGCCTCTATCTGCGGCAGCTCGACATCCCCGGCGTGGACACGAAGTTCATCGAGGACCGTCGCGGTCTCATCGCTACGCTGCTCGATCGGATACTTCCCCCGGAGTCCATCGATGCGACGGCCGTGGGGGCTCGCGGATTCGAGGTGCGCTACGGCCTGCGATGCAAACCGGCGTTGGTGCGCTTTCGAATACTGGACCGCCGACTGCGTCTGCACGGCCTGTCCGACATCACCGTACCTGTGGAGGAGCTCGCGGAGCTCCGGTTGGGTGCGCGGCGAGCGTTCGTCACGGAAAACGAGATCAATGGACTGGCGTTTCCGGAGCTACCCGGCAGCATCGTCATCTTCGGCATGGGCTACAGGGCGGAACTGCTCGCGGGTGTCGGGTGGCTCAACGATATCGACATCCATTACTGGGGCGACATCGACACGCACGGGTTCGGGATACTGGACCGGCTGCGAGGTGGGATCCCACACGCTCGATCGTTCCTGATGGATCGAGCTACGCTACTCGCGCATCGCGAGCTCTGGGTGACCGAGGAGAGCGGCGAGACGAGGGAGTTGAACCGTCTCACCAACGCGGAGCGAGTGTTGTACGACGAGCTACGGGGCGATCGATACGGTCGGAAAGTCCGGTTGGAGCAGGAACGGATCTGGTTCGCCTGGGTGAAGCGGGCATTGCAGGAACTCGGCGTAGTGGAATGAACGCTCCGTGAGCGCATGGCCGCCCGCCCCTACGGTTCGCGGTGAGGCTGGACGCGGTGGAGCGACGGGGTCAGGTCTTTAGCTCGACTTTGGCCATTTCAGGCGGTCAGAACGTGTAGCCCCGATCGATCCAGTAGTGCCAATCGGCGACAGCCATCCGCGTGTCGGGGCCGGTTTCGCGATCTGACAGTTGGGCGAGCGGAACCGCCAGCGAGCGGTCGCACCAATGAATCTGGACGAACATCTCGCACTCGCATTCGACTTCTGGCGCCATGGCGATTACGGTGATCACCTCACCCACTTCAGTGGTGAGATGGCATGTGCTGCGCGTCATGGGTCACCGAGACGACCGCCACTTCGTCAACTTCTACCGCATCTTGAACCGCGCTCGCTGGGATGTCCGGCGAGCAAGCCGTACCCTCCTCGGCCTCTTCTCTCTCGTCACTCTTCTGGCTTGCCGTCTTCCGACGTCCGAGCGCCGCGGTGCAAGAAGGGCAGCCTGGTACGAAAAGACAGTGCCGACCTTGAGCGACACACTTGCAGTCGTGCGACGGCGATCGTGGGCCTCGAAGAATTGCCCTCTTCCGGATTGACCAAGGAGACAGCATGTTCGGAGTGCGTAACACAAGCCTACCCACCTTCTTTACGTCGCGTTAGACACTCACATAGTTCGTGTCGAGCCTCACTCATGCAGCCAGACTTCTCGGAGCGGACGTTCGAGTTTTGCTACAACGCGGAGTTTGTACACCGCCTTGGAGGGTTTCTCGCTGCGTACCCGCACCTCCCCAGCCTCCGGGCGGAGCGCGCGCTGGGTTATGATGTGCAGTTCCGTCTGCGAGCAGGGCGCTATCGGCGCTCACTATTCCTGCAACACAAGATCGCGCATTTCGGCGAGAACAGGCAGTGGAACAATACCGATTTCTACGACGCTCACGGCGGCCCGTATTATCGGTTTCCGCTCGAAGATGATCAGCACAACGTACTGCTGCGAATCCGAGGACATCGGGGGGATGCGTTCTACTGCGCACCTCGTTTTCATCGGCGCACCGACCTGAACCGGTACTTCCGGCAGCGCACGATCGTTCCAAATAGTTCCTGGTTCTGGCCGCAGAAGCTAGGCGTGCTCGCGGGCGGGCGACACCACATCAGCGTAGATCCGGCGGGGCGTCAAGCGTTCTATTACTCTGAACCTAAGCCGCTGGATGTGAGGTATTCGGGGGGTGATCGCCTTCCGGACCTCGAAGAGCATGAGTTGAACGAGCAGTTCTTGCGATCGTTCACGGAGGAGCTGAGGGAGGAGTACGCGTATGTCAGCGGAAGGCGTCAGCTACCAGACGCCCTCGGCCGGGCTCGCGATATTGAGATTATTCAATACGTGCTATCTCAGGTTCTACGCACCAGTTGGATTATTCTCGAGTGATGTGCACGAGGCGCCCGCGAGAGATACCGTCAAGGCTCGTGGAGCATGCTGATCTGATTCATGGCGGGCCTGCCGGGTCGGAGAATGTGCCGTGATACCCGGGAGCGCACGGCTGCAGGCTGATTCTTCCGAGTCTTCGACTCGCTAGCCGCACTGTACTCCTGGCAATGACATTCACGGACATGGTATTGTTGCCGTGTGCCGATGAATTGGCGCCCATCCAGATGGTCACCATGCGCTTCGGTCGATGCGTGCACCTTACATCTCGACGAACATCGAGCCACACCAGCCACTTCCATCCATGAAGCGAAGCCGCGTCCTGCTACATGCTCTGTCCCTGATTCTGCTCGCCTGCAATGGCAGCACCGGGCCGCTCGATGTGGCTTCGACGTGCGAGCGACGAGCCGCGACGGGCGTCTACGGCTGTACGATGGTAACCGGACTGATAAAGAACGACTCGGGCGGCGGGCAGCTGGGAGCACTCGTCACGGCGGTTCCCCTGGGCGAGCTCGTACCTGGCGCCGTATTCCTGAGCGACACGGTCTCCACCGATGGCGCGGGGGCGTACTGGCTCTACGTACTCGTCAAGTCGCCGCCGGCGACTGACACGCTGGTGGATCCGGTAGATGTCAGGTTGAGGGCCACTCTGGCCCCACCCGCGGGCTCTCCGGCTGGGACACCGGTCGTGTCGGCCGAGATCTTTGCCCCTCTACATTAAAGACCCGACCCCGTCGTTCACCTCCACCATCCTCGCCGCGAACCGCTCTGCCAGCGCCGCTATCGTGAGGCTCGGGTTCGCCCCCACCGGGCCCGGCATCACCGACCCGTCCGCCACGTACAGGCCCGGCACTCCGTACACTTCCCCCCATTCGTCGGTCATCCCCTCGTTCGCATCCCGCCCCATCGGACAGCCGCCGAGCGGATGCACAGTGATCACCCGCTTGAAGAACCACATCGGGTTGTCCACGAACTTCCCGTCCCACGTGTCCACGATGTCGCGCATTGCGCCGCGCATCCGCTCGAAGTACTGCGACGAGTTGCGGGTGCTCCAGTCGATGTCCAGCCACCCCTCCGAGAGCTGCATCTCGCCGTCGGGGGTGTCGCGCCCCATGCCGAGGAGCGGGAGCGAGTCCGACGACAGCTCGCATTCGCCCAGCAGGCGCGACATGTCGTCGCCGATCGAGCTGTCCGATGCGCCACCCATACGCGCTTTGATGCGCTGCCACGCGAAGTAGATGGCGCGCCGCGCGAAGCCCACTGTGTCGGTTGCCTCGGCGAGCCAGCCCATGAAGGCGGGGTAGCCCGCATCCTCCAGATACATCCCCCGCGCTCCGCGCAGCGATGGGTCGTCCAGCGCATCGGGATAGCGGATGGCGCTGGTGATCACCGGCCCGTTGGATGGCTCCAGCCGCCGGCCGCGTTCCACCCCGTCGCTGTTGTCGCGACAGCGGATGGCGAAGGAGAGCAGGTCGCCGTTGCCGCAGAAGCGCGTCCCCAGCAGCGGGTGCACTCCGCCGAACGCTTCGCGGTTGCGAAGCAGCAGGTACGTGGACCCGAAGGTGCCCGCCGCGATTATCAGTTTGCGGGTCGCGATGGTGGTGCGGGGGAGCTTGCCCACGTCGAGCGGCGTACCTTCGCGCTCGAGGTCGTGGCGCACGTAGCTCACGGTGAAGCCGCCCCCGCTCGCGCGCGGCGCTATCGCCTTCACTTCGCAGAGCGTGCGCAGCTCCGCGCCCGCGCGCTGCGCCGCCGAGAGATAGGTGTAGTCGAGTGTGTTCTTGCTCCCGGTGTTGCACCCGGCGTCGCACTCGCCGCAGAGTGTGCAGGTGAGCCGCGTGCGCCCGTGCAGGTTGCGGTGGGGCTCGCGGATCGGCTCGCCGGGCACCGGGGTCTCGCCTTCGTTCCCGAAGGTCACTGTGAGCGGCGGGAGCATCCAGTCGAGTCCGCGCGCCTTCGCCGCGTCGCGCATGGCGCGGGTCTTGGGGGTCTCGGAGTACGGCTGCTCGTGGAAGGGGAAGCGCTGCACGGCCAGCATCCGCTCCGCTTCATCATAGTGCGGATCCAGATCGGCGCGCGTCACGGGCCATGTCTCGTAGCCGCCGCGGTCGCGGTCGTGCACGAACCAGCGCTCGTCCTTGCGCAGCGCCACGTTCGCGTAGATGAGCGAGCCGCCGCCCAGGCCGCTCGACACCAGCCCCTCGAGCCCGCGGAACGACCAGACGTCGAACATCCCGTAGGTGCCCTCCGAAGGGCTCCAGAAGTTGCGCGCGACTCCGCGCGGGCTGCGCGGGAAGGAGCCCGGCGGGTACGCCTTCCCGCGTTCGAGCAGACACACGCGCCACCCGGCCTGCGCCAACCGGCACGCCATCACGGAGCCGCCGAAGCCGGACCCCACTATCACGGCGTCGAAGTGTTCCCGGGTCTCTCCCTGCATCTCAGCTCCGTTTGATGGTGATGGGTGGTTCGATGAGCTCGGCCTCGGTGCCGTGCTCGCGCCGCGCCGAGCTCTCGTCGGGGATCCATTCCGGCGACTCGGGGCCGCCGGGATGTATGCGCCACGCTTTCCACACGCGACGGATGCCTACGGGGTAGATGGTCAGCCCGGCCGCATCCACTCTCATGCGGAGGAAGCTCTTCCAGTCGGGCGAGCGGAGCGACGAGAATGCCTCGTTGGTGTGCTGTCCGAAACCGTTGAGCGAGATCAGGAAGTAGACGCCCATGATGAACGAGCCCACCACCCAGCCGAGCACGAAGATCAACGCTCCGGCCAGCAGCAGTTGCCTGATGCTCCCGAACGGGAGCCCCCAGCTCTGCACGGTCACTATGGTGGCCCACCATCCCAGCCCCAGCACGGCGGCGAGATGGGCGAGCGCGTGCAGCGTGCCCGCCACGTAGCGGAATGCGCGCGAGTGCGCTTCGGTGAAGAGGATGAAGCCGCCGCAGATGAGCGCCAGCCACATCACGGCGCTCTGGTTGTGCAGCAGCCCCGCGAGCGTCAGCCGCGCCACGTCGCCGTACTGCGGTATCCCGAGGGTGGAGACGTTGACGTTCACCGACCAGGCGAGCAGCAGATAAAGGAGCGCCGTGGTGATCCCGAACCACGGATTGATGAACGGGAAGAGCAGGTTGCGCCAGCAGAGGCGGCGCGACTCGCTCGCGCTCGGGAACGCTTTCCGCACGGTGTAGCCGCCGTGGAGTACGTCCACGTCGGGGCCGTGGGTGGGATGCAGGAACGCACCTCCCCCGCCGCAGGTGATCTTCTGCGCGCCATCATCGTCCTCGTGGCGGCGGTAGTGGTGCAGGTCGCCCGCGAGGTACACGGCGATCTTCCGGTTGAACACTCGCCGCTCGAGGAAGGCGAGGTTGCTCTCGTTGCAGTTGTCGTCGTGCTTGCCGTACGCCCTGGCGTACACCCAGTGCGGCTCGGCCACGCACAGCACGATCTGGTCGGTGGGCCCCATCCGCGATGCCACGCCGCGGAAGTAGGCGAGCTGCGCGGCGTCGATGTCGGAGTCGAGCTGCACGTCGGTGCCCACGAGCCACCAGCCGTGCGGGAGCTGGAGCGCGAAGTAGCTGGTGCGCTGCCTGGTGCGCCAGCCCGCGAACCAGCGTTCCGTGCAGAAAAGGTTGCGGAACGCCACGAGGTTGTCGTACCAGTCGTGGTTGCCCGGTACCGCGTACAGGTGCGGATGCGGCGCCACGCTGTCGCGCAGCGCGGCTTCGTACGGGCGGACGAGCCGCTCCTGGTAGTCGCGCCGGCTGGCGCTGGGATAGACCTGGTCGCCGCCGAAGATGAGGACGTCGCCGCGGCGCGTCTGGCACTCCGCGCCGGAGGGGTCGCCCACTGTCAACCCGCGGCGGCTCAATGTGTACGCCACGTGGTAGGTGGAGTCCCAGCCGTCGCCCAGGTCGGCCACGTAGTCGATCCACAGCTCGTCGCGCGGATTCCCCTCCTCGTCCACCGAGTAGTCGATCGGACGGTGCGCCTCCTCGCCCGCGAGGAGCTTGTCGGCGGCGCGCCGGTCGTCGTAGCGCGTGAACAGAGTGGAGACGAGCACCCGCGCACCGGTGCGGGCGAGCTGGGCCGGGTCGTACCAGCCCACCATCTTCGCCCGGCGCGTGAACTGCGATACCACGCCCAGTCGCTGGTGCGTCATTCCGCGGGCGCTTCGCTGTCGTTCCGCTTCGGACCGTAGCTGGTCCAGAGCGAACGGAGAAAGAAGCTGCCGAAGCGCTCTATCACGCGCGCGGACTCGCCGAGCGAGCCGCTGTTGGTGGCGCGCATGCTGCGCACGAGCTTCAGCAGCTCGCCCGCGCCCAGCCGCAGCACGCCGGCGCCCACCACGGGCCCGGTCGCGTCGCTGCCGGAGTGCAGGGTGGTGAAGAGTGTCGTGGTGTCCGACCAGAGGTCGAACCCCGAGTCGTCGCGCACTTCCTTGCGGCCGGCCAGATAATACGCCTCGCCGCCGTGCCGGAACGCGAGCTCGTACACCATCAGCGTGAGCTCCGGGTCGTGGGTGGGCGAGAAGAGGTTGAACACTCCGTGCGTGGCCGGCACGTCGCCGCCGAAGAGCGATGAGCTCACGTGGCCGGTGAGGCGTCCGGCGTGCTCGGCGTCCGCTATGAAGCGGTCGATGTCGTCGATGTGCACGGTGACGTGGATCGCCAGCTCGCTGCGCTCGCCCGCGGCGCCGCCGGGTGCCTTGGGGTCGGTGTCGCCGAGCGCGAAGTCGCCGGCCATCGTCTCGGTGAAGGTGAGTCCCGCCGCTGGTTCCTGCATCTGCGTCGCCTCCGGTCGCCAGGGGATTCCGGTAGTGGAGCGTGTGTCCAGATAGAGGCACGCGTCGGCGTAGCCCATCTCCACGAGTGTCGTGCCGCTCACGCGGCCGAAGTAGTAGTCGGGGTCGAGCGGGAGCGGGAGCGCGGGCTTGATGACGTGAAGCACCACCGGCGCCGTACGGCCGCCGGCCGTCTCGCCGCGCGCGATGCGTGAGTTGAGCTCTTCGACTCGTGCCATCTGCTCGAAGAGCGAGCCGTTGGCCGCCATCTCGATCATGTGTACGTACTGCGCGAACGATCCGCGCCGGTATTCGGGGGTGTTGCCGATGCACCAGACCAGCCACACCTCCTCGGCGCCCCGGCGGATCGCCTCGTCTACGTTGGTGTCCTTGATCCACACCGCGTCCGTGTACCACGCGCCGCGCGTACGCACGGCCGGCATGAGGATCGGGAGCGAGATCCCCGCCACCAGGAGGTCGAGGTCGATGTCGTCGTGCGGGATCACTTCCACCGTCTTGCGCGAGAAGTTACAGACGTTGAAAGTGCCGGCAATCCCTTCGTGCCGGCGGATCGCATCGACGTCGATGCCGAGGTGGGGGAAGACCCGGTCGCGTATCCCGTCGGCGTCGCCCCAGCCCGCGGTGTCGGTGACGCGGACCAGTTCGCGCAGCGGCGGCAGCGAGACGAACGCACCCGGGTCGAGGGTCTGCCAGCGTCCGCACATCTCCTCCGGCGCCAGACCCGAGAGGAGCATGGCGAGATTGATGGTTCCACCCGACGCTCCATCCACGTGATCGAACTCGATGCCGCGCTCGGCCAGCGCGCGGAGCACGCCGGCCTGGTAGGCGACGCGCATCCCGCCGCCGGCGAGCAGGAGCGAGCGGCGCGGGCGCTTGGGGGCCGCGGCCGCGCTCAAGGTTCGCTCGCGCCGCGCAGGCGGGTGAGATAGCCGAGCATCAGGATGCCGGAGACGAGATCGAAGGCGGCGACGGCGAGAGCGAGGGGCGCGAAGCGCTCGTGGAGCACGCCGACTCCCACGGCGGCCGAGGCTCCGAGCTTCTGCACCGCGGCCCAGAGGACCACGATCGGATGATCCGCGGAGTGGAAGAGAGCGTGCAGGACGAGCGCGCCCACGATCGCCATGAACATCCCGACGATCGCGAAGAAGTACGCCGAATCGTCGGTCCGCGCCGCGCCGGTGAGCGCGAGCACCGCACGTGGCGCGACGAGCTGCGCGGCGCCGGCGAGCACCGTCCCCGCGGCGATCAGGGCGACGAGCCAGAAGAGCCAGTCGCGCCGCTTCACGTCGTAGTCTCGCGCTGCCGGCCTGCCGGGTCGATCACCTCCATGAACCGTCCCTTAGCCACGAAATAGTAGAGCGTGATTCCCCACATCACCGTCAGTATCGCCCAGCGCACGTGGTTGAGCATCATCCAGCGCTGCAGCAGCACCTCCAGTTGCGCCTGGTCGGTTAGATGGGTGGCGAGGACAGCGTTCACCGCTTCGATCGGTCCCTGCTGCACCCAGATGGGCACTCCGAGGCCGATGATCCACGCGATGGGCACCCAGCGAAAGCGCGTCTTCCACTCGCTCCAGAGCATCGCGAAGATGGCGACGATCATGGGCGGGATGGCCACGAAGAAGAAGCGCGTGGCGTTAGTGGTCTGCGCGATGATGTGCTCGTAGTAGTTGTCGACCGTGAGCGACTCGAAGGTGGGGAACCAGAAGAAGTGCAGCGACGTGAAGAGTCCCACGTAGAGCGACGCTATGAGGAAGATGTAGCTGTGGCCCAGGAGAAGGAGCTTGGCTCGCATGAAGTCCTCGTGGTGGGGGAAAGTCGGCGAACGCCCGAAGTCAGACGCGCGTTGGCGGCGGCGGGGCACCGCCGGGCGGTACGGCCCGCGGCGGCGGGGGCCAGCTCTGGTCCAGTCCCAGTCCCACCACGCTCTCCAGTCCCTCGTCCGGAACGGTGGGCGGCGTATCGTGACTCAGGAACCACGACTCGAAGTGGTCATCGAGCACGCCGGCGGTCTCGGCGAAATAGGCTGTGAAGATCGGGTTCGGCTCGATCTCGAGTCGCTTCAGCGGCTCGGCGCGAGGATGATCGCCCAGCGTGAGCCGGGCGCGCGCGCTGCCGAACAGCGCGAAGCGACCCTTGCCCTTGAAGTAGATGTACGACTTCATGAGCATCCCGCGGAACGCGCAGTAGTTGGCGGCGCCGACGGAGAGGGGGATGGCGAGCCCGCCGGGGCGCGCGATGTCGATGCGCGTGACGAGCCGGCCATCGAGGTCGTACTGGCTGCTCGCCGTGCTCTCGTTCACCAGGAAGTCGAGGCTCGCGCGATGCTTCGGCATCCCCCAGATCCCCTTTCCGCCCTTCACCGAGATCTCCGTGCTCACCGGCAGATCCACCACGTACTGACCCACGCCGAAGGTCTTCTGAAAGAGGAAAGGGAGGCCGAACGGCGCCGCGCGCGCGCCGTGGGTGCAGGCGATGGCGAGGCTGTACTCGACGTACTTCCCGATGTTGGTGATCCGGTAGTCCACCACCGTCACGATGAAGAGAGCCCGGCCGAAGAAGTCGAGCGGATGGAGCTCGTTCCCGGGGAGCGCTTCTCGCGCGCGCTCGAGGTCGCACCGGAACGCGGCCATGAGCGCCGGCGTCTCGTGCGACGCGACCGGGAGAGTGAAGGGTATGCCGTCTACCAGAGCGTGGCGTCCGGCCTGCTGAGACAGTCGACGTGGGCGCATGCGATATGGCTCGGGGGGAGGTGGTCGGAGAGCGCCTGCCGGAGGTGTTCCGGACGAAGCGCGCCGGGTGCCGCGTGTCGGATGCTACTGCAGCGCCGCGACCATCTGTGGAAAGACATCTCGCGCTGCGTTCCGTCCCATGAACATGTCGAGGTGTCCGTAGCCGTCTATGACGTGCACCGAGTGGTAGCCGGGCCGGTAGGCATTGAAGTGGTTGTAGCTCCGGATCTGGCTCTCGGGGAGAAAGCAGACATTGTCCTTGCCGGCGAAGAACGCGATGCGCGCGTCGGTCTCCGGCGGGTAGGCGGCGAAATCGTCGGGCAGGTCGGGCGTGTCGGTGTAGCGCACCAGGTTGCCGTGTGCGACGCAGCGGTTCATCTGCCGGAAGAAAGTCACCGGGCAGAATCCGAATTCCCGCTTCACCCACTCGTGCGTCGCGTCGTCGAGGTTGTCGTGGCTCCAGAGCGTGGGGTGCCCGGTGCCGTAGATGAAGCTGGAGTAGCCGCACACCCTGTTGTCGCATTCGCGGTGCGTGGCGCGCACGTACGCCGAGAGGATCCTGGCGACGACGCCGGGCGACGCGTTCCCCCACTGTGCATCTATGTAGCGCGTGACGAGCCCCACCGGCGGCGTCGCGAGCGCGAGCTTCCAACGCGACATCCGCGGCACGAGAGTGTGCAGCGACACGGCGTTGGAGACGATCGTCGACACCCGCGGCACCAGTCCCGCGATCGCCGACATGAAGAAGCTGGTGGAGCCCTGGCAGTGCACCACCGCCTTGATCGAATCGGCGCCGGTCTCGCGCACCACCGTATCTACGGCGCTCGGGTGGTCGTGGAGCGCCACGTCGTCGAGCGTCCACTCGTTGGGTGCGAAGTCGATGCTGGCGCGCCAGTTCTCGAGCCACACATCGTAGCCCGCATCGACGAGGTAGTCCACGAAATTCGTGGCTGTGGGCGCGCGGAAGATGTTGGAGCGCACGCCGGCGCCGTGCACGAGGAGCACGGGTCCGCGCGTGGGTTCGTGGCTGCCGCGCACGTTCACCACGTTGCAGGTACGGTCATCGGCGGTGTCGAAGGGCACGGTGCGTTCGGAGTAGGCGTCGCGCGTCTGCTTCGATGTGAGTGCCATTCCCGATTCTCCTCGAGGATCCGGACGCGGCATTGCCGGGAGTTCCGGCGATGGCGTGGCTCGCAGCCGGCGGGCCAGCAGCCAGCGGCGGCATGCGGCGGGTGGAGAGCGCAATCTATGCCGTGCTCATCCGATTGCAATGAGAGCTCTGTCCACTTCGAGTCTCGCGTCGAGTAGCGCGGAGGCCTTGGTGCCGATGTCCTACGATGTGGTAGGACCGCTCCTTTCCCGGTCTCCGTGAGCTACGGATCGGGGAGTCGCCCGCCATCTCACGAATCGAAGCTCAGATAAGACAGATCGCCGCATCGCCCGTCCACATCGTCGACCAGGCCGGCCGGCCCGGACGTCAGCTATACCTATCGGCCCGGGGGAGCGGTCGAGGGACGGCAGTACGCTGGCGGACCGCTCGTCCCGATTCGGTACACCATCCGCGAAAGCCTGGAGCGCATCGGCGATCCGGGTTCCACCACATATCCGTTCTCGGCTCGCTACGCATACCACGCGAACGGCACCATATCGGAGGCGGAGTTCTACAGCGCGGGGACGCCTGCTACCGCCAAACGGTACAAGTATGCGTACGGCACGTCGAGCTACGATGCCCTGAATCGTCTAAAGAGCGCGAATTTCTCCTCCTGGAACGGCAGTGCATGGACATCGACGTTGGCTCATGATCTGTCCGGAATCGCGTACGACCGGGCCGGGAACATCACCACGCTCCAGCGTTATCGAGCGACTGGCACGCTCGTCGACAACCTCAGCTACTCCTACCCGTCGAGCTCGAACCGCCTGAGCTCGATCACGGATGCCATTTCCGGGAATAGTGAGACCTGGGATGCGAGAAGCGGATCGTTTACATACGATCCGAACGGCAACATGACTACGGCGCCGGCTCCGTACTCACTGACCGCCGTGAACTATGACCACCGGAACGTGCCGCTATCGCTGACGCGCGGTGGCGTGACCACCAGCTACCGGTACGACCACTCGGGGCACCGTATCGCCAAGCAGGTTGGGAGCGCCAATACCGAGGTTTATCTCCTCGATGGGCCCACCACCCTTGGCGTCTTCACCGTGAATGGCAGCGGCGGCATAGTCTCCTCGTACTTCAACGTGGTCTCGAGAGAGCGGATAGTAGGACGGCAGCCGGGTATTGGGAACCGTCGCTATTACCATGCGGACCTGCTTGGTAGCACGCGAGCCGTAGTGGAAGGCAGCACGGTGGTGGAGAGCTACGACTACGATCCGTGGGGAATCCTGCTTGCCGACCGCACGCTCGCCAGCGGAACCAAAGAAGGGTTCACGGGCCATGAGCGGGATGCCGAGAGCGGACTGGACTACACCTGGGCCCGGCAATATTTAGCGGCGACCGGGCGGTGGGGCGGCATCGATCCGCTTGCTGAGAAGTACCCGGAATGGTCGCCCTACAATTATGTTCTTGGTAATCCAGTCACGTATTCAGATCCTTTTGGATTGTGTCCGCCTTGCGGGATTGATATCGGCGTCGGGCTTTTCGGAGCAGACTTCACTGAGCACTCAGTTGCAGAGGCCCAGCAGAAGGAAGGGGAAGCCGTCTTCTGGACATTCATGCTGGCAGCCGTCACACACAACTTTGAGAAGAATAATGCCGGTGCTGCGGACGACGGTAATGCGACGATAGATCCAGCGCTCGTTCGGTTCAGCCAGAAGAGCATAAGTCCAATGTTCAGCGAAGGGGCTGGATCAGTCGCTGAATTGGCGGCCGGCCTCAAGGCCGGCAAGATCAGCGCGGCTGACGTCCCGGCAATCCGCCTGGTGGAAAAGGACGGAGCGCTCTTCACAATTGACAACCGCCGCTTATCCGCATTTCAACAGGCAGGGGTCCCGATCCGATATCGGATGGCCACCCCGCAAGAGATTGCAGCGAACCTGTGGAAGTTCACTACGAAGAATGGAGGAACCTCGGTGAGAATCAGAGGCGAAAAGCCATGACCATGAGCGAAGAAGGTCCAACGGTGCGATCCCGGCAAGACTTGGCAGCATTCATACGATCCATGAGGACGGAATTGCTCGAACGGAGTGTGACGTGGGAAAACGATGATCTGCCTTCATTCCTGGAAGCGCTCTCAGCGTGGACCGACGACATGGACGGTTACTACGCGAATCGTGGGAAGCCAGTTCCGGAACAACCTAGCTGGAACACTTTCGCTGAGATGCTCACAGCTGCCAGAGTGTACGAATAAGTGCATCGCTTTCGTACGTGTCGGCACATGGGCCAGCGAGTTATGAGGTGCGCTGCCAAGGGCGACAAAGTACTCGATGCAGAGCCAGGAGCCGAGCACGTCCAATGATCTGGCAGCGGACGAGAAGCAATAGCCTACACTCGCGCTCTACTGCGTTAAGTGCAGGGTAGCAACCGTTGGAGTAGCTAGGTTAAACGGCGCTCGTAGCGCAATTTGGTCCAGCCGAGCCTCTCCCCAACGGCCGCTACACTCCCTGCTGCAACAAGGCTGCACTTACACCGCGGGGCCGCGCCCGGTGATACTGCCGATGGGCAGAGCGTGTCTAAACTCGAATGTCACCGAGCGCTGTACAGCCCCTACAGCAACGAACTGCTTGGTGCATTGCCGGGATCTGCGACTCTCACCCCACCAGCGGCCGTGCGCGAGCTTCCCCGCGTCTGCGACCAGTGCCTCCTACACTGGGTCGGACGCGGGGAATTGTCAAATCCTCCCGGCATCTGCCGGGCGCATCAGTTGTCAAACAGCGCCGATAGACAGCAGCGGACAGTGCGGGATCATCGGGCGACACTCACAGCTCGTGGGCGCTCGCGAACTAATGGCTCAGTGGCCTTCAGCGGCGCGTCACATCTTCATGGGCTCTTCCGGTCCGGGGTAGCTCTGGACGAATCTGTTATTCGGAGCTCGCAATTGCTTCATTCGGCTCGAGGCTTGATTGCGGTCTGAGCAGCTCCCCCTCCGCTCGGCACACGTGCATCTCTCCTGCATCTCATTCAGAACTGCTTCTAGAACTGCTTACACCGCTATCTCGCCGGTACGCCGGGCGACGAAGCCTTCGCTTGCTCGTGTAGATTGTGCATGTGGCGAGTCGCCAACCAGCGCTCGCGATCAAAGGGCTCACCAGACTGCGCTACGTGGAGCAGGAGAGGGACGAGCTTCCTGGCCACCGCACACAGCGCCTTCGTTGCGTATTTCACGCGATCTCGGACACCCGTTTCACTTGATGTCGGACAGTCATTTCACTCCATGTCGGACACCCATTTCACGGGAAGTCGGACAGCGATTTCACTCGATGTCGGACACGGCGAGAGCCGCTTGAGCTGAGCGGCGCTGGATAACGACGACCCGGCGAGTTTCCCCCACGGACCTTTTCCGTGGAGTGGAAGCTCATGCCGGCAGTGAGGTTATCCATGCGCAAAATCCTCGAAATACTCCGCCTCGCTCACGAGCGAGGGTGGAGCATCCGCCAGATCGCCGAGAGCGTGGGCATTCCCCACAGCACGGCCGGCGATTACCTCAACCGCTTCCGAAGCACCGGCCTCCCGTGGCCCTTGCCCGAGGGGCTGGACGAGCGTGAGCTCCAATCGCGGCTCTTCGCCCGCACACGTTCCAAGGCCGTCAAGCGCCCGCTTCCCGAGTGGCCCACGGTTCACCGGGAGTTGCAACGCAAAGGCGTCACGCTCCAGCTCCTCTGGCAGGAGTACAAGCAACAACACCCGGACGGCTACCAGTACACGCGCTTCTGCCTCCTCTATCGCGCCTGGGCCAAGCAGATAGATCCCGTGCTGCGCCAGGAGCACAAGGCTGGCGAGCGCGTCTTCGTCGACTACGCGGGACCCACGGTCGATGTCGTGGACCTTGGCACTGGCGAGGCACGCGCCGCTCAGCTCTTCGTCGCCGTACTCGGGGCCAGCAACTTCCTCTACGCCGAGGCCACCTGGACCCAATCACTCCCCGACTGGATCGCCTCGCACGTCAGGATGCTCGCTTACTTCGGTGGCGTGCCCTCGCTCATCGTGCCCGACAATCTGAAGGCGGGTGTGAGGGCGGCGTGCTACTACGAGCCCGATGTCAATCCCACCTATCACGATCTCGCCGTGCACTACGGGACGACGGTGCTCCCGGCACGGGCCTATCATCCGAGGGACAAGGCGAAGGTGGAATCCGGAGTACAGGTAGCCGAGCGCTGGATCCTGGCGCCCTTGCGACATCACACCTTCACTTCGCTTGGCGAGCTCAATCGAGCGATCGCCCCGCTCCGTGAGGCGCTCAACGACCGGCCATTTCAGAAGATGCCGGGCTCTCGCCGCACGCTCTTCCAGGCAGTCGACGTGCCGGCGCTCAGGGCACTGCCGCCTATGCCCTACGAGTACGCCGAGTGGCGAGTGGCGAAGGTCAACATCGACTACCACATCAGCGTCGAGGGGCATCTCTACAGCGTCCCCTACACGCTCGTGCGAGAGGAGGTGAGCGTCCGGCTCACGGCCACCATGCTCGAGGTGCTCCATGGGGGTAAGCGTGTCGCCGTGCATCCACGCTCGCTGAGCGAGAAGCGCAAGGGTGGCTACACGACCGATCCCACGCACCGGCCCAAGGCCCACCAGGCGCATCTCGAGTGGACCCCGTCGCGCTTGATACGCTGGGGAGAATCGGTGGGTGCTGCCACCGGAGGCGTGGTCCAGCACATCCTCGAGAGCCGGCCGCATCCGGAGCAGGGATACAGGGCATGTCTGGGGCTCCTCTCCTTGGGCCGGCGCTACACCAATGCTCGCCTCGAGGCGGCCTGCCGCCGCGCCCTCGAGCGGGGAGCAATGAGCTATAAGTCCGTCAAATCCATCCTCGCCACCGGGCTCGATCGCTCACCGGCCGAGGAAGAGGAGCAGGCAGTGCTCAATCTTCCCCAGACGCACTCCCACGTGCGCGGCGCCGACTACTACCGCCAAGCCCTCGGCGCACGCGATGCACGCGATGCACGGCAGAATGCATCGCGCGATGTAGCGCACCACACACCGCACCACGCGCCACTCGAAACCGTCATCGAACTTCCCCTCACGAAAGACCTCACCATCGACCACCACTCAGGAGACATCACATGCTGACCGAGCAGACCATCGACCTCCTCCACTCGCTCCGCTTGACCGGCATGGCTCAAGCCCTCGAAGAACAGCGCGGTATCCCCGACATGGAAAGCCTCGCCTTCGAGGAGCGCTTTGCTCTCGTGCTCGAGCGCGAACGGGGCGCGAGGGAGAATCGCCGCTTGAGCCGCCTGCTGCAACTCGCCCGTTTCCGTCTCTCGGCCTGCGTCGAGGACGTGAACTTCCGAGCCAAGCGCGGACTCGATCGCGCGCTCGTCCTGCGCCTCGCCTCCTGCGAGTGGGTCCACCAACACACGACTCTCCTCATCACAGGACCGACCGGCACGGGTAAGACCTTCCTCGCCTGTGCGCTGGGCCACGCCGCCTGCCGTCAGGGACTCGGCGTGCGTTACTTCCGACTCCCACGACTACTCGGCGATCTCGCGATCGCACGGGGCGACGGCTCCTACGGAAAGCTGATGCAGACGCTGGCCAAGGCCGAGCTCTTGATCCTCGATGACTGGGGACTCGCCCCGCTGGCCGATCGCGAGCGGCGGGACTTGCTCGAAGTCATCGAGGATCGCACGGGTCGCCGCTCTACGCTCATCACGAGCCAGCTGCCCGTGGAGCACTGGCACGAGCTCATAGGAGACCCCACATTTGGCGATGCGATCATCGATCGCCTCGTGCACCACGCACACCGCATCACCCTGACCGGCGGGTCTCTCAGACGACTCTCGCCCACTACCACCGAAGCATCGGCAAAAGCACCGACCGAGAACTGATCACCCCCAGCGTCGCTCGGATCTGTCCCTGTCCGGAATCAGTGAAATCACTGTCCGACTTGGAATGAAAGTGCCGTCCGACTTGGAGTGAAACGACTGTACGACTTCGGTGAAATCCGCATTCGTCTTGCAGCCGCCGTTTCGCCTGAGCATCGACTCGTAGTACGGCCGGTAGAGCCCGCGCTCCTTGTGGCACCTGCGGCCAGCCAGGAGAAAGAGCTGACGCCTCAACTCTGGCCTCCCCCGCTTCGACTGCCGCGTCCTGCCGCGATAGCTCCCGCTCGATTTCTCGATGAGATTCATCCCGGCCAGCTTCAGCACCTGCCTCGGCGACTCGTAGTCCTCCGGTGTCCCGAGCTCCGCCACTACCGTCGCGGCGCACACCGCAGCGACTTCGGGGATGGTGGTGAGTGCCTTGGCAGCGGGGCAGCGCTCTACGCGGGCGGTGAGCGCTACGTCGACATCCTGGATGTGCTCCCTCACGAGCGCCCAGCGCCCCAAGAGATGCACGATCTCCTTCCGCCTCACATCGGCCCCCTGGCTGAGCCCCACGCTCTCGTGTGCCGTGGCCAGGAGGTGATCCACCTTCTCCTTGCCGTAGTGATTCCGGCTCACCACTCTGGCGACTCGACGTACCAGCGGCGGGAACGCTTCCCTCAAGTCCTCGGGCAGCGGCCAGCGCTCCAGGAGCGCTATCGGAGTCGGGTGTGTGAGATCGGCGAAGTGCTCCAGGTACTCGGGCCAGGCAATGTCCAGGATCCCCTGCAGGCGATTCTTGAACCTCGTGGCCTCGCACACGAGCCGGTGGCGCTCGGTCGAGAGGAGTCGCATCTCGACGAAGATGTCGTCGAGGAAGGGGAAGCGGACGAAGGAACCGTCGCCTACCAACTTCGCTATGAGGGCTGCGTCCTTCGCATCGGTCTTGAGCGGGCTATTGTCCTCGATCTCCTTGGTCTTCTTCGTCACCGAGGGGAGGACATTTACCACCGGGTAGCCACGCCGGGCGAGATCATAGGCGAAAGTGAAGCCGTGGTGCCCGGCGAACTCCAGGCCGACGAGCATCTTGTCACGCGGTACTTCCGGGAATAATCTCGCGAGGTGAGCATCGGCTCCTGTGAAACCATCTCGCGAGACGAGCACCTTGTGAGGCTTGGAGCGGCGGCCGTCCGGGCCTCGGGCTACTAGGACGTGGAACTTCTTTGCGGTATCGACGCCGACGTGGACGGGGAAGCTACGGGCGTAGAGGTATTTATCGTCAGCTCTCAGCGCGCTATCCCTCGGCTTATGGTGGAGGCCATGAGGCAGGTGCGACGAGAATAACCACAACGGCGCGGGAGGCAACGGCGAAGCGATCCGGAGGTCTCTACCTCAACGGATCCGGCGAAATCGAGATATAGATGTCTCAACTACTCGGATCCGTTCGGGCTCTGCCCATGGTGCATCGGAGCCGCCGCGGGAGTTGCCGAAGGCTATGTCGTAGCGAAGCTGCTGGGACAGGACTATACCTGGAAGGACGCAGCGGTTGACGCAGCTTTAGGAGCTGTGGGCGGGGGACTGGTAAGCAAGCTAGGCAAGATAGCCAAATATGCGCATCGGGCCGAGGAAGCGACCGAAGGTGTGCACATGGTCGCAACGAGCGAGCTGCGGGCTACTCACCGTGTCTCGAAAAAGTCTGTTGCCAAGCTCGCCAAGTTGGTCGAGAGGGATGGCGGGATTAAAGAACCGCTCAAGTACGTCGTTGATGATGGAGAGAAGGTGATCGTAGACGGCAATCACCGTATTAATGTTGCCCGGCAACTGGGGATGGACCAAGTTCCAGCTGAACAGGTGAAACTGCCGTACAATGGATTCAAGACACCTGCTGACCTGATTTTCGACCCGCATCCGTAACCGTTATCATGGCTGCCTGGCAATTTGATGTCTATCTCGTTCCTCGCGCAGCACTGAAAGAGATCAGCGCGGGATCGGACCGTATCGATGCGGATGTGTTTGAGAATAAGGACTTGTGGCGATCCACAACTCTCCCCGCCAGCTACCGGCAGCTACTGACCGAGTTTACTCGAGCGAGTAGCGAAGTTGCTGATGACTGGACCGTATTCGGAGAGCAAGAAGGCGATAGAGTGGACGTTCTCGCGAATGGCGACAGGGTGGAAGAAGTGCGGGCGCGCGTAGACGTGCGGGAGCTGAACGCGGAATTCATCGAAGGCCTGATAAGGTTCGCTAGTATCTGCGATTGTGCCTTGATATCCGAGCAGCTGCACGTAATTGAGCCAACATTGGAGGCACTCTGGGTAGAGATTGAGCTTTCGCCAGCTGCCATGTTTGTGAGTAACCCTCGTAAGTTTCTCGGCGACCTTCGAAAAGGGCGAAGAAGTGAATGAGAAAGAGCGGGGCTGATAGCCGGTGGCTACGCGAGCGAGAGCTGGACACTGGAGCGTGTGGGCCAGCTGATCGAGCGTGAGTTCGAGGCGCACTACTGCGTCTCCGGCGTCTGGCTTCTCCTCTGTCGCTTGGGCTTCAGCCCCCAGAAGCCCAAGTGACGTGCGAGATAGCGTAACGAGGGTGAGATCGAGCGCTGGCGCCGGGTGACCTGGCCCAGGGTGCGTAAAAGGGGAACACGTCTGGGATCACGCCAAGTACGACGACCTGGCCAACTACTTACCCGAGAATATCGACGTCCTGGCTGCCGAGATCCATACTTCGCTGGGCAGGACCAGCACCCATTAAGCGTTGCTCCGTAGCTTCTTCCACTTCGCACCGCTCGAGCTCTGAATCGTGCTCGTTTCACACTGAAAGATCAATTTGGACAGTGACACCACCATCTAAACGTGGTGTTCGGACCACACTTATGCTGACCGCAGCGGCACTCCTCGCTGCTTGTCCAGAACGGAGTGCGATTTGGATCGTAAGCAGATCAACGGCTCAAAGGCTCATCTTTAAGCTCGGCAAGACCAAACAAGGCGCCCCACCGACGGCGAGTGCGGTTGATTACATCCGGGTATACCCATGCTCCGGTGAAAGCAATCCGACTCCGAATGCCGTGTGGATCATCGGACGAGTGAGCGATGAAGCGCCCGTGCCCCGTCGACTGGAGTATGGCGTTACACCACCGGGTTACGAAGTAAGGGTAGGCCCAACATCGCTCGAGGCAGGATGCTACGTGGCAGAGGACGCGGGCTCCGGACATGTCAGTTTTCTCGTCGCTCCGGATGGTAGCGTCACAGAGTCAGCTCAATGAAGATCGTAGAGCCCAAGCCATACTGAAGCGGAGGGTTCTTAGCAGAGCAATGAACGCATGCACTGTTGTCCCTTCGCTCCGGGGCTTACGACCTCTCAGCTGAAGCGGAAACAATGATGGTTGCGGCGCGCGCAGGCGGCGGGCCATGTGTGAATTAGAGCCTCTGTGGGCTCTTTGGATCGCCGGGCCTCGCCGTTGCGCGATGTCGCTGGTAGGCTGCGTGTATCGTTGGGCCTCACACGGGCCGCACGGATCACCGAGCCTCACCAGCAGCATCGCATCCGCCAACGCGGGAGCGGCCCTGAGGCCGGTTGAGTGTTTGCTAGGTGCTCGTAGCACGTCGCGGTGCCCGTAACCTGACCCCAGGACCTCTGATCGCAGCGCACCAGCGTGACCACGCAGGAGATTGAACGAGAGCGTTGCTCCAGATGTATCCTACGTCGTGGCGGATTGCAGCATGCGCTGCTCTCATCATGGGGTAAGACGAATCAGTTGTCAAAAAGCGCCGATACTACAGCGTACATCCGGACCCGTCGCGCGACGATCAAAGCTCCTCGGTGCTCAGGATTGATTCCCGCTCAGCGCGGCCTGGCACGACACATCTTCACGGATGCTCTCGGGCAGAAGGAGGCCAGCGACGATCGTATGGCGGAGGTCAGCTTGAGGGACGGCATCAAGTCATCCCCGCGGGTGCCTCTACCCGGTTTGCGGTCTAAGCATCTCCTCCTACGCTCGGCTCGCCTGCATTCATATTCCGCGGCAGCAGGCTGCCGCGTGCAGCTGCTACGGACCTGCCTCCATCCTACTTACGCGGCCTGCTGGGCGCTGTCCTCGCGCTTCGCATTTACTGGATTGTCCCGCCGCTTGCCCGGTCTCGGCGTGGCCTTGGAAGCTGGGAGCGGCACTCCGTGGGCTGCGCACCAACTCTCCGTATCGAACGCTTCGCCGGTCTGCATGATGTGCAGCAGCATCGGCACCAGCTTCCGAGCCACGGCGCACATGGCACTCGTCTTCTTGCCGCCGTTCCTCGCGCGTAGCGCGAGGTACTGCTCGCGGTAGAGCCCCCGCTTCTGACACCAGCGCCTGGCGAGCAAGAATAGCTGACGCCGGAGCGCTGGGCGCCCGCGCTTGGTCTGCTTCACTCGACCGTTCACCTCACCCCGCTCTGCTTACCCGCCAGGTTCATCCCGGCGAGCTTCAACACCTGCCTCGGCGAGACATAGCTCTCGGGATCGCCCATCTCCGCCACGATGCTGGCCGCGCAGACGACGCTGACACCGGGCACCGTGGTCAGTGCCTTCGCCGCCGGGATCTCCTCTACCAGCACGGCGAGCCGCTCGTCCACCGGGGCCATTTGCTCCTGGAGCCGCGCCCAGCGGCTCATGATCCGGCGGATCTCGCTCGCCCTTTCGTCGACGCCCACGGTGAGCCCACCGTACCAGCGCTCGCGACGAGCAATGCATCGACCGCCTCGCGCTTGATGTGACTACGCGAGCCTCCTCTCTCCTCGATCGCTCGTGCTCGGGCCCTCACTTCGAACCCTCGATACCTTCCGGCACGGCGTCGTACATCGATATCGCTGCCGGCCGCTCTACATTACGAATCCGGCCCCTCAGCCGATCCGAAGGGCGCCGGCGTTCACGCGTTCGCCTCTCCGCCGAGGGGGAGGTGATGGTCGCCGTGTGTGAAACATCCTCGGCCATCGTTAGACGTAGTACAAACGTCCCGATCACCTCCGTGCCAATCACATCGAGCGCTTCGAATTGAACGACATTCAGCACGAATCCCGATATCCCCAGGCGGAGACGCTGGCCGCCATCTCCGACAACCTCGCCCGGGTGAACCGGCGGATCGCCGACGTATGCGCCCGCGCCGGCCGCGAACCGAATAGTGTGCGACTGCTCCCCGTCAGCAAGACTAGGGACGAGACGCGCATTCGCCTCGCCTACGCGGCGGGTTGTCGGTTTCTCGGAGAGAACAAGGTTCAGGAGGCATTCGGCAAGTGGCAGGCTCTCCCGGATCTGAAGGAGCTGCGCTGGTCCATCATCGGCCACTTGCAGACCAACAAGGCCAGGTACGTAGCCCGATTCGCTTCCGAATTCCAGGCGCTCGACAGCCTGCGGGTAGCGGAGGAGCTCGACCGCCGGCTGCAACGTGAGGGCCGCGCCCTGGATGTCTTCATCCAGGTGAACACTTCCGGTGAGGCCAGCAAGTACGGGCTGCAGCCCGAGGCCGTGGCTGCGTTCGTGAAGAATCTCCCTGTCTTCTCATCCCTGCACGTGGTGGGACTCATGACGTTGGCCGTTTTTTCCTCCGACATACCGAGAGTCCGCGAGTGCTTCGCCTCGTTGCGTGAGCTACGGGACCGTCTCAGGGAGGAGGCTCCCGCGCACGTGAGCCTGGAGGAGCTGTCCATGGGCATGTCCGGCGATTTCGAGATCGCCGTCGAGGAAGGTGCGACTGTGGTGCGAGTCGGTCAGGCGATATTCGGCGCGCGAGACCTGCCGGACAGTCACTACTGGCCAGCGGCTGATGACACTACGTCTCCCTCCGCCGGTTGATCCTTTCCATACGCCCTATGTCTCGACATCGGGGAATTCCGTCGCCCGCGCCAGGAGAGAAAGCGGTGTGGGGTCAGGTCTTTAACGTAGAGGGCTCGCGAGCAATGCTCGCGAGCCCTCTACGTTAAAGACCTGACCCCGGCGTTCAGTAATCGAACTCCCACGGCCGGCACACCCAATCGCTGTTGTTGCTCGAGTCGTCGCAGTCCGTGATCCTCGAGCACTCCCTCTTCCAGTGCTCCACGGGCTTGTTGGGTGGGAAGCGCGTCTCCTTTTCGGTCGTGGATTCCAGCCTGCACCCGGGTGCCAGCTTGGGCTCGATCTCCGATCGGGACAGCTCACCAGCTACGTATTTCTCCAGCTCCTCGCTCTTCGCCATGGTTCCACCCTCCGGGTTAGTGGTTGGCCGGCAAAACGTACCGCCGAGCGCGGCCGCGGCCCTTCCGAATTTCCGAGAGGGTAGCCAAGCGGCCTCTTGCGCAAATCGGTAACAGGTCGAATAATGTATACGGTCGACACGCCGGAACGCAGCCCTCGATCGGCCGACATCGAAGCACCACGCCCCGTCCGCCAGGATCGTCAGGCGGGCTCTCCATCCTCCGCTCCAATCTTGCGCCGCACCTCTATCGCCGGCCGTCGGTGCGGCCAGATATTTCAGTAATGAGATAAATTCTGTGTCTCTGTGCTGGTTCGCTGAGCCCCTGGGGACCGGGGCGCAAGTAGGAACGTGAGCCCGTCTTCGCGACCGCGCCGCGCGGTGGGGTGTCCGCGAGCGGAAGGCCGCCGCGACGCGGGTGGCCGGAGATGCCGCGATCTGTCGCGGCTCTTCTGGCTGCTCACGCTGTGCTCGGCGTGTGCCCACGCTCCGGCGCGAGCTCGCGAGCCCGGCTCGGTCGTCGAGCTCCCCTCTGTCGTTCTCACCGCGACTGAGTCGATCGGCGATGCCGGCGGCCTGCTGCAGCTCCTCCCGGTCGCTTCCCCGTTCGATGTGGCGGTCACGCCCGATGGAAGTCAGCGCTATCGCACGCGCCTCACTGTACACGGTCTCCCCGACCCCGCCTCGCTCGGAGCGTTCCGCGCCTATGTGGCCTGGGTGGTCAGTTGGTACGTGGAGGATTCGCAGCGCCTCGGCGTTGTCGCCGATGGCGCGCACGAGATGGCGGAGGTACGCTGGAACAAGTTCCGGGTCCTGATCACGGCCGAGTCGTCGCCCGATGTCCGGGAACCCACTGGCCCGGTGGTGCTCCGCGGGGTCTCTCCGAGCGGGCGGCTCATGCCGAGCGCCTACTGCAACCTGAGCGTGATGGGCCTGTGCTGAGGCCGCCGGCCTTCGTCCGCACTCGCTCCATGTGCACGCTCGGCGCGGGCCTGCTGCTGTGCGCGGCCGCCGGTGCGCGCGCGCAGCACTCGCACGCCGACTCCGGCGGGTGGCGCATGCCGCCCATGCCGCCGGGGATGCTCCCGCTCCCCGGCTACGAGGATGCGCTCCCCGCGCTCACGCCGTTTCTTCCCACCGCCAGTCCCGACGCCGGCGCCATACCGATGGCCCGGCCGCGCCGCGTGATGCGGGTGCTGGACGGCGATACGATCACTCTCACGGCGGGTCTCGTGCGGCGGCAGCTCGCCGGCCGCTCGGTGATCATGTACGCCTTCAACGATCAGTATCCCGGACCGCTGATCTGGACGGTTCAGCACTCCACGATCTACGTGCGGCTGGTGAACAGGCTCCGGCAGCCCACGGCGGTGCACTGGCACGGAGTGCGGATCGAGAATCGCTTCGACGGGGTGCCGGGGCTCACACAGCGCGCGGTGCAGCCGGGCGAGAGCTTCCTGTATCGCATCACTCTCCCCGACGCGGGGCTGTACTGGTATCACCCGCACGTACGCGCCGATGTCCAGCAGGATCTGGGGCTCGCCGGCAACATCGTTGCGGAGCCCGCGACGCCCGGCAGCGGTTCCGCCGCCGACAGACAGGAGGTCGTCATGCTCGACGACATCCTCCTCGACGAGGCGGGGATCCTCCCCTACGGGCTGGAGGCGGCGAACCACGCGCTGGCCGGCCGCTTCGGCAACGTGCTCCTCGCCAACGGCGATCCGTATCTGCGGCTGCACGCCCGCACGGGCGAGGTGGTTCGCTTCCATCTCACCAACGCGGCCAGCGCGCGCACGTTCAATGTCTCGTTCGGCGATGCGCGCATGAAGCTCATCGGCTCCGGGATGGGGCGCTTCGAGCACGAGCAGTGGACTTCGAGCGTGGTTCTCGCGCCGGCGCAGCGGTACGTGGTCGATGTCCGCTTCGACTCTCCCGGGGTCGTGCCGCTGGTGAACCGCGTGCAGGCGATCGACCCGGTGCGCGGCGAGTTCGTCGCCGAGGTGGATACGATGGCGCTGGTCCACGTCGCGGCCGGCGGAGACGAATCCGGCGCGGCCCGCGCGTTCGCGGAGCTGAGCTCCGACAGCGCGGTGATCGCCGAGATGAAGAGGTATCGCCCATTCCGCGCGAAGCCGCCGGAGCGCGAGCTCGTACTCGCCTTCGATCCGGCGCGGCTGGATCCTCTCATGCAGCATCTGATGAGTCTCGACACGGTCTACGTTCCGCCGGTCGAGTGGACGGACGCGATGCCGGACATGAACTGGCTGATGACGAGCTCCCAGCTTCGCTGGGTTCTCCGCGATGCCGCCACTGGCCGTGAAGACGAGGAGATCGACTGGACTTTCCAGGCGGGCGACCTCGTGAAGATCCGGCTGGTGAACGAACGGCAGTCGCTGCACGCGATGCAGCATCCTATCCACGTCCACGGTCAGCGCTTCGTGGTGCTCGAGCGCGACGGCCTCCCCAACGAGAACATGGTCTGGCGCGACACGGTCCTCGTGCCGGCCGGCTCGGTAGTCGACATCCTGCTCGACGCCTCCAACCCCGGCAGGTGGATGCTGCACTGCCACATCGCCGAGCACCTGGAGGCGGGGATGCACATGGTCTTCACGGTGACGCCGTCCGGATAGCCGGTCGCGGCTCTGTTGCGGTAGTTGGAAGAAGTAGACGCGGGTTCACTCTTCGTGGTCCACACCCACCCACACACAGTGGAGGAGCTGTCCAGCATGCGACACCCGTTGATGGCGATGGCACGGCTCGCGATCGCCGTAGCTCTCGCGATACCCATCATGCTGCCGGCACAGGCGGCGGCACCATCGCAGCGGCCGGCCGGTGGGCGTGGGCAGTCGGCGCAGCAGTACGTGAGCGTCGACGCGCCCGTGGTGCTGCTCGACAACGTCCGGATCATCGATGGCACCGGAGCGCAGCCGCTCGAGAACAGGGCCATCCTGATCCGGGATGGAAGTATCGAGTCGATCGCCGCGGCCGGCACGCTGCGCGCGCCGGCCGGCGCGAAGGTTCTCGACCTCACGGGTCATACCGTGATACCGGGAATCGTCGGGATGCACGACCATACCTACTACTCCTCCGCCGGTCGCGAGACGGAACTGCCATTCAGCGCCCCGCGCCTCTACCTCGGCACGGGCGTCACCACCATACGCACCATCGGCAGCATCAACCCGTACACCGAGATCAACCTCCGCAAGTCGATCGATGCCGGCAGGGTGCCGGGTCCGCGGATGTACATCAGCGGTCCCTATCTCACCGGCGGCGGAAATTCCCTGGGGCGCTATCAGCTCCGCGGGCCGGAGGACGCCGAGCGGCTGGTGAACTTCTGGGCCGACGAAGGCGTGCAGTGGTTCAAGGCGTACACCGGCATCTCGCGCGCGGAGCTCGGCGCGGTGATAAAGGCCGCGCACGCGCGCGGCCTGAAGCTCACGGGGCATCTCTGCTCGGTGTCGTTCCGCGAGGCGATCGCGCTCGGCATCGACAACCTCGAGCACGGGATCCTCGTGAACACCGACTTCGATCCCATGAAGAAGCCCGACGAGTGTCCACGCGGTGCGCGCGCGCGGCTGGCCGGTCTGGACGTGCACAGCGACAGCGTGCAGGCGCTGATCAAGGAGCTCGTGAAGCACGGAGTCGCCATCACGGGCACGCTCTCGGTGTGGGAGACATTCGTGCCGAACCGGCCGCCGCTGGATCAGCGGGTGCTCGACGCGATGCTCCCCCAGGTTCGCGAGGAGGTTCTCACGCAGCGCGCGCGCATCGCGCAGGAAGGCGAAGGGTCGCTGATGCACGAACTGTTCGCGACGGAGATGGAGTTCGAGCTCGAGTTCGTGAAAGCGGGCGGGCACCTCGTAGTAGGCGTGGACCCCACGGGCTACGGCGGGACGATCGCCGGCTACGGCGACCAGCGCAACATCGAGCTGCTGGTGGAAGCCGGCTTCACGCCCGTCGAGGCGATCAGGATCGCCACGTCGAACGGCGCCGAACTGCTCGGCGAGAGCGAGCGCTTCGGAACCGTGCAGCCGGGGAAGCTGGCCGATCTCGTGGTCATCGACGGCAACCCGGCGGTGAACATCGCCGACATCCGGAACGTCGTGACCGTGTTCAAGGAGGGGACGGGCTACGACTCCGCCGCGCTGCTCCGCAGCGTGAACGGGAACGTCGGCCTGCGCTAGCCGCCTCCCGCCCCCGCCCCCGCGCACCGCGTCGGTCGATCCCGATCCGGCGGCGGCCGTGCGATCGCCGCAGCCCGTTCAGCAGCGTGTGTCGGATCCAAGCCAGATCGATTTCCGAGAATCGTCGTCATTTGAACCAGGAGGACGGACCATGGTAGCCGCCAGAAGCCCCGTCGCGAACGTCCCGGCGACATCGCGATCACACAGAGCCGCGCGCCTGTCGCTCGTGCTGGCGCTGTTCGTCGGTATCGCCGGCATGGTGGGGCCGCGCGCTGCGCACGCCCAGGACGCCGGCGCGGTGCGCGCGAAGGTGCTCGACGCGTCGACGCGCGCGCCGCTTCCCAACGCGCAGGTGCTCGTCAGCGGAACCCAGATCGGGGGGCTGACCAATACGGCCGGCGAGGTCGTGCTCGGCGACGTACCCGCCGGCTCGCACACGCTGCGCGTGCAGCTCATCGGCTACAGGCCGGCCGACCAAGCCATCGAGGTATCGGGCGCGGGAGGGGGCGCGCTCCAGGTCGAGGTACAGTTGCAGCGGGTCGCCATTGAGCTCGACGCCGTGGTGGTGACTGGTACGGCTGGAGCGACCCAGCGGCGCGCGGTGGGCAACGCGGTCGGCAGCATCTCGGCCGAGGATGTCCAGGTCATCGCGCCGGCACCGCAGGTGTCCAACCTCATCGCGGGCAGGTCGCCGGGCGTGGTGGTGGTCCCGGGCACCGGGATGGTCGGCAGCGGCCCCCGAATCCGGATCCGCGGCGCTTCCAGCTTTTCGTTGAGCGACCAGCCGCTCCTGTACATCGACGGCATCCGGGTGGACAACGATGTGAGCACCGGTCCCAGAGCGCAGGGCACGAGCGGCGTCATATCGCGCCTCAACGACCTCAATCCGGAGGAGATCGAGAGCATCGAGATCATCAAGGGGCCGGCTGCCGCCACGCTCTACGGAACCGAGGCGGCGAACGGCGTGATCCAGGTGATCACGAAGAAGGGGCGTCCCAACAGCACGCAGGTCGATGTATCGGTGCAGGGGGGCGCGAACTGGATGATGGACCCCGAGCGCGTGATACCCGTCAGCTATGCACGGGATGCGGACGACCAGCTCGTCGTCTTCAATCCGGTGGCATCGGAAGAGGCGCGCGGCACTCCGCTCTTCGAAACCGGTAGGAGCCAGCGATACGACCTCTCGGTTCGTGGCGGCGGCAACACTTCACGCTACTTCGTGTCGGCCGGATACCAGCAGCAGACGGGGATCGAGTCGAACAACGACGCCGAGAAGATCTCCACGCGCCTCAACCTCGGCATCTATCCCGGCGACAAGTTCGACGCGAACCTCAGCGTGGGCTACATACAGGGCACCACGAACGTGCCCTTCGAAGGCTCGTCGGGGCGCGGACTCATAACCAACGCCGTTTTCGCGAATCCGCTGGGAATGAACTCGCCCACCCGGGGCTTCCTGCAGGCTCCGCCCGAAGTGCTGCATTCGCCGTCCTTCACCAACAGGCAGGGGATCCGGCGCTTCACGCAGAGCCTCCAGATCAACAACGAGTTGACGTCGTGGTTCACCCAGCGGCTCACGCTGGGCATGGACCTCGCCAGCGAGCGAAACGAGGGGATCACGCGGCGCGACGACTCGCTGCTCGATTTCTTCAGCACATCCACCGCGCTCGGCAGCAAGAGCGCGGCGCAGAACAACATTCAGTACTTCACCGTCGACTACGGCGCCACGGCCAAGACCACTCTCTCCGACGCCATATCCAGCGCCACCTCGGTGGGGGCTCAATACTACCGGCGCCACGACGAGTTCCTCAGCGCCAACGGGCGCGAGTTCCCGGCGTCCGGCCTCGAGTCCATCAGCGCGACCGCGATCACCACGGGGAGCGATGACTTCCTCGAGAATACCACCGTGGGCGTGTACGTGCAGGAGCAGCTCGGCTGGCGCGACCAGGCATTCCTCACCGGCGCCGTCCGCGTGGACAACAACAGCGCCTTCGGCGAGAACTTCGACTTCGTGGTCTATCCCAAGGTGAGCGGCACGTGGGTGATCTCGGACGCGTCGTTCTGGAAATGGAACTGGGTCAACACCCTCAGGCTCCGGGCGGCGTACGGACAATCCGGCCAGCAGCCGCGCGCCTTCGCGGCGCTGCGCACCTACTCTCCCGTCACGGGCGGCGACGGTGGAAGCGCGGTGACGGCGCAGTTCGTGGGCAACCCGGACCTCGCGCCGGAGCGAAGCTCGGAGCTCGAAACGGGATTCGACGCGGGGCTCTTCAACGAACGCCTGGGCGTCGAGTTCACCTACTATCGGCGCACGACGCGCGACGCGATCCTCGAACGCTCCACCGCACCTTCGCTCGGGTTTCCCGGATTCCAGTTCGTCAACGCCGGCGCGATCCAGACCGTGGGCGCCGAGGTGAAGCTGGATGTCACGGCGCTCCAGAGCGGCACCGTCGACTGGAACTGGACCATCAATCTTTCCAGGAACAGCAACGAGGTGCTCGACCTGGGCGGGGATCCGTTTTTCAACGTGGATGAGGATGGCACCGGGTTCATCACTCCGCTCGGCAGCCAGCGGCACCAGGTGGGCTATCCGCTCGGCGCGTGGTTCGGCAAGAAAGTCCTGAGCGCGGAGGTCGATCCCTCCACCGGGATCGCGGGCAACCTGATGTGCGCCTCGGATGGCGGCGCGATGGCGTGCGAAGATGCTCCGGTTCTGTATCTCGGCAGGTCCACCCCGAACCTGGAAGGCGGAATCTCATCGACCGTCACGCTCTTCGGGCAGCTCCGGCTCTACGCGCTAGTCGACTTCAAGTCGGGCGTCCAGACCTTCAACAATACCGAAGGATACAGGTGCCAGGTCCGGCTCATCTGCCGGGAGAACGTGCTTCCGCTCGAGAGCGATCCGGTGAGAGTGGCGGTGGCTCAGTCGAACCGCGTCTACTGGAGCTCCTACCTGCAGAACTCGAGCTTCGCCAAACTCCGCGAGCTATCGGCTTCGTACACGCTGCCGGGCTCCATCGCGCAACGGTTCGGTGCGAACAACGGGTCGTTGACCGTTTCGGGGCGCAACCTCCACACGTGGACGAGCTATCCGGGGATGGACCCGGAGCTGATGTTCCTCAGCGACCAGTTCACTCGCACGGAGCAGGCGAACACGCCTCCGCTCGCGCAGTTCCTGGTCAGCCTCCGTCTCGCATTCTGATCCTCGACGCCTACTTCAGGAGATCGACACAATGTTGCGTTGGAATCGGAGAAACCACCGACTCGGCCTGCTGGTCAGGCGGCTCGCCACGATCGCGGTGCTGGGTGGCGCGCTCTCGGCATGCGAGTCGCTGCTGGAAGTCGAAGCGCCGAGCCGGGTGCTCGCGAAGGATCTGGAGAACCCGCAGAACGCACCGCTGATCGTGGCGGGCGTGGTAGCGGACTTCGAGTGCGCGCTCTCGAGCTACACGGGAGCCTTCGGGCTGATCACCGATGAGCTGGCGGACGCCGCGCTCAGCCAGTCGCAGTTCGACTTCGACAGGCGCTCGTTCACATCGGCCGGTGGCACGTTCGCGTCGGGCGGATGCGGCGGCTTCGGCGTCTACATCCCCGTATCGACGGCACGGTACGCGGCCGACCATGCTCTCACGCTCCTCGATGCCTGGAGCGATGCCGAGGTGGCAGATAGGACGGCGCTTTCCGCCAGGACGGCGGCCTTCGCCGGCTACTCCTACGTGCTGCTCGGCGAGGGCTTCTGCTCGGCCGCGGTGGACGGCGGTCCGGAGCTCGCTCCGAACGACCTGTTCGCGATCGCGGAGCAGCGGTTCACCCGCGCGATCGAGAGCGCGACCGATCCGGACATAAAGAATCTCGCGCTGGTGGGGCGGGCGCGCGCCCGGATCAACATGGGCAATACCACGGGAGCGGTGGCCGACGCCGAGCTCGTGCCGTCAGGGTTCGTTTACAACGCCCGCTACAACGACCAGTCGTCGCGTTCGCGCAACGTGATCTACCAGCAGGTGTTCAGAGGGCAGAACGTGACCGTGGAAGAGCCGTATCGCGAGCTCACTTTCGATGGCGACCCCGATCCTCGCGTGGCCGTAGTGAACACGGGGAACCTCGGTTTCGACAAGACGACGATCATCTGGGCGCCGACCAAGTACAGCACGCCCGACAGCCCCATCCCGATCGCGAAGTGGCAGGAGGCGAAGCTCATCATCGCGGAAGTGGAGGGTGGCGACGTCGCGGTGGATGCGATCAACGAGCTGCACGCGGCCGCGGGGCTCTCCGACTTCGGCGGCGGAACCGATGAGGAGATCCTTGCGCAGGTGATCGAGGAGCGGCGGCGCGAGTTCTTCCTCGAGGGGCAGCACGCGTACGACATCATCCGGTTCGACCTGCCGCTCGATCCCGCGGTGGGCGCGCCGTATCCGAAGGGCGGTACCTATGGAGACATGCGCTGCCTCCCGCTTCCCGACGTGGAGCGGTTGAACAACCCGACGCTGAAGCCATAGGCGGCAGACCGGCGGGGTTAGGTACTCGACACGAAGGGCTCGTGAGCAACGCTCACGAGCCCTTCGTGTCGAGTACCTCGCCGACTCGTGAGCCGGGGCTCGAGCGCGCGGCATCCCCGGTGCTGCAGTACACCCGTGATATAAAGGAGGAGAGTGAACGTCTTCACCGATGATGGCGCGAGCATCGCGCACACCGACCGGCCGTCGATTCACACACTATCGAACCCGCTCCCCGAAATCGATTATTTCCATCTCTCGTACTCCCGGCATACTGATCGCCATCCCGTTCGTATTCGCCGCGTGCATCGATGGCGCGACAGAGCCGACGATCATCGTCGACCCGCCGACGCACCCCGGAAGCGGGCTGGTGATGGAGATCTCCGGCTGGCCGGAACCCTTCTACGCCGTCGGGCAGCCCGTGGTGGATGCGGCGGGCGGCGATCCGCTCTGGACGCGTTCGGCGGGCTATTTCCAGGGCGACCGCATCGTCGCGGCCGACATCGGCGATGGCGGCACGGGCGATGTCGTGGTGCTGTCGCTGCCCCGCGCCGAGGTCGGCGAATATCCGTTCGACGCCGACTGCGACCCGGAGGAGCGGGACGAGCACGACGGCGACTGCGTACTCGGCGTTCTGAATCGCGGCCTCACGGGATGGGATTCCGAAACGGCGGAGCGGTGGGAGTTCGTCACGGGCTCGGTCACGGTCACCAGCTCGGCGCCGGACCGGCTCGAGGGTCGCTTCTCCGGCACGATGAATCGGGTGGATGAGAGCGGCGGCGAAGTCACCGCCACCGCGGAAGTGACTCGCGGCGAGTTCGGAGTGGCGAGGGAGGTGAACGACAGGTGAACGAGGGGAGCGGGGCTCGACGCAGAGTATGAGGACCTCTGCATCGAGGCCTGCCCCCTCCTCGCTTGCATGCCCCAGACCCCCGCCCTACGTTGATCCAAACTCTCGGATACTGTATACAAGAAGGAGAGTGCGATGACGCGTGGTGCATTCCATCGCCGGGCTCTGACCGGTTTCATCCTTTCATTCGCAGCCGCCGGCTGCTCCGGCCGCGATGTCCAGATCACGCGGGCGGGCAAGCCGGCCCGCCTCGACATCCGCCCCGCCGCCGAACACTCCATACGCGTGACGCTCGAACCGGTCGGCTACGAGGGCGAGCTGCCCTTCGCTCCGTCGCTCGCGGAAAGCCGCACGCCTGCCGAGCCGGCCATCTCCCTGCGAAAGGCCGGCGACCCCGTCGAGCACACGGTCGGCTCCTTCCGCGTCACCGTCAGCGCGCGCCCGCTCACGGTCGATGTCCGCGACTCCGCCGGCATCCCGATCCAGAAGCTCATCTTCGACGACAGCGGCAGGGTGTCGTTCGACATCGGAGGATCGCCCGTGCTCGGGATGGGCGAGGGCGGACCGCCGAACCGGTCGGGCGACGGAGCGTCCACCTGGAAGACGGTCCCCATCGAGTTCGACCGCCGCGGGCGCTTCCACGAGATGCGCCCGCGCTGGCAGTCGGGCGCCTACGGCTCGCGTAACCCGGTACCGCTCCTCGTCGGTACCAGCGGTTGGGGGCTCTACGTCGCCACGCCGTGGGTGCAGGTGGATCTCACCAACGCGGAGCGCGGCAGGTTCATCCCCTGGCAGCGCCCGACGGAGCCCGACGACGCGTCTACGAACGGCTCCGCTTCTCTCGATTCCGCCGCACGCGACTCGCTGCGCCGCGCCCGCCGGGCGTACGTCGCCGAGACCCAGCGCCGCCCGCCCGCTTCGCAGCCCACCGATGTCTTCGATGTCTTCGTCTTCGACGCGCGCGATCCCGCCGCGTTCATGAAGGATGTCTCCACCATCTCCGGCCCGGCCGTGATGCCGCCGAAGTGGGCGCTCGGATACATGCAGTCGCACCGCGAGCTGCGCGACGCGAAGCTCTCCCCCGAGGAGCTGATCCTCGACGAGGTATCTACCTTCCGCGCGAAGAAGATCCCGGTGGACGCCGTCATCTATCTCGGCACGGGCTTCACCCCCACCGGCTGGAACACCGAGCAGCCCTCTTTCGACTTCAACCCGAAGGTCTTCACCAGCGATCCGAAGTCGGTCATCCACGAGCTCCACCAGAAGCACGTGAAGGTAGCGGTGCACATCGTCCCGTGGGAGCGCGACGAGCTTCCCACGCTCCACGGTACGATCCCGCCCGCGCCGGACGACACTCTGGATGCGGGCCACATCGCGAACTACTGGCGGCAGCACGTGGGCCTCGTGCGCGCGGGCGTCGACGCGTGGTGGCCCGACGAGGGCGACTGGTTCGATCTCTACGAACGCGTGAAGCGCCACCAGCTCTACTACCAGGGCCCGCTCTCCACCACTCCCGACGCCCGGCCGTGGAGTCTGCACCGCAACGGCTACCTCGGCGTCGCGCAGTGGGGCGGCTGGATCTGGTCGGGCG
>CAZTTY010000010.1:0-73903 GCA_964616815.1 uncultured Gemmatimonadaceae bacterium
GGGCTCGTGAGCGACGCTCACGAGCCCTCTACGCGGTGGTCCCGCGCCCGTCGTCAGCGACCCGACCCCGCCATCCACTCCCCCTCGTCGATCCCCGGCCGCCGCTCCGCATTGGCCGCGATCCACCCGGTCATGTACAGCCACTGCGTCATCCGCGTGAGCTTCGCGTAGTCTATCCCCTCCGCCTCGTCGCGCGGCGTGTGATAGTCCGGATGCAGATTCGTGCTGAAGAACAGTGCCGGCACGCCGACCTGCGCGTACGGCAGGTGGTCGCTCCTGAAATACCACCCCTCCGGATGCGTCGGGCGATCCCAGGATGAGTCGATGACGAATCTGCTGGTCGCCTCGTTGGCGCGGATGGCCATCTCCACCAGGGCGGTCGAGTTGCGATGCGGCGGCTGCGAGCCCATGAGCGCGGCGGTGTCGGGATCGTTGCGGCCGATCATGTCGCCGTTCAGAAGCGCGACGATGCTGTCGATGGGCACCACGGGGTGCGTGGTGTGGTAGCGCGAGCCGAGCAGGCCGCGCTCTTCGCCGCCGTGGAAGATGAAGAGCGCCGACCGCCTGCTCGGCTGCTTCACCCAGGCGCGGGCGATGGCGAGGAGCGCGACGCTCGTGGATGCGTTGTCGTCGGCACCGTTCCAGATCGAGTCGCCCGACACTCCGTAGCGCACGCCGTCGTGGTCCTGGTGCGAGCTGAAGGCCACGTACTCGCCGCGCAGCGCGGGGTCGGTGCCCGGCACCACGCCTACTACGTTCGCCGACGGATAGTCGAAGCTCTCCATCCCCACGTGGAGCTTCGCGCTCTGGCCGCTCGCGCGCAGCGCGCCGAGTGCGCTGCCTCGTACGAGCAGCACCGGCGCGCCGGGCGCGCGCGAGGCGGTGCCGCGGTTGCGCGAGAAGCGCGGCGTGACGTCGAGCACGTCGTATCTGCCGCGCGCCTGCACGCGCGCTACCGCGTCGAACGCACTGTCGGTGATGGAGTCGGCGACGAGGATGATGGCGCTCGCGCCGCGCTCGTCGAGGGCGCCGGAGGTGCTCCGGATGGCGGAGCGGGCATAGTTGTAGTCGCGCGTGTTGGTGGTCGAGCGCACGGACGCGGCCGGCGGCGCCACTATTCTGGCTACGGCTATGCGGCCGCGGAGATCGACGGTGCTGTCGGCGACATCGCCCACGAAGACGATGGGTGCGGTGACGTCTATGGCCGTGTTGGTCATCGGCACGACGTCGGCCCAGAGCGCGTACTGCCGGCCGCCGATCTCGATCGTGGTATTGGAGGGCGAGATGCGCGTGCGGCGGATGTCCCACCACTGGAGCCAGCTCCCTCCGTCGCCTTTCGGGACGAGGCCGATCTGCCGCATCTGCTCGCCCAGCCACACCGACGCGCGCAGCTCGTCGAGCGTGCCGGCTTCGCGACCGCGCATGGCGTCGCTGGCCATGATGTGCAGGTCGCGCTCGAGGTCCCGCTGGCGGATCTCGGCGATCGCGGGGGGCGGAGTCGACGTAGCGCGGGAGGTCTGCGCGGGTAGCGGATGCGCGAGCGGCGCGGCTAGCAGCGCGGCCGCGGCGATGAGTGAAGTGCGGTATGTGCGAGGTGGCGTCATGTTCGTCGGTGCATTCGGGGTTGTGATGAGAATGGATCCCCGCTTTCGCGGGAATGACTTCGCCTTTCGCTCACGGCACGCTGGTATCGCACTCCACGAAGTTCGGGTTGTTCTGCTCGTCCGCCGGCAACGGGAAGTTGAGATCGCTGCCGTAGGGGCCGGTCCTCCCGTCGGCCACGCCCACTGGATATACGTCGGTGGCCGCGAAATGATAGTTGCGCACGAGGCGGCGCAGGTCGCCCAGACGGTGGCCGGTGAGCCAGAGCCACGCGGCCCGCTCCCGAAAGAGCAGCCGCACCGCGTCATCCTGCGTGGCCGGCTCGGCGAGGGGATCGAGGCCCACGGTCGAGCGCAGTGTGTTCAGGCGGTCGATCCAGCCGTCGTCGCTGGCGGCCAGCTCCGCCTCCGCGCGGATCAGCTCCGCCTCTATTCCGCTCGCCAGCACGACGTCTCCCGTGCGGTCCAGGTACTTCTGCTGCGCATACCAGGTAGGCGTGTTGTCCTGCGATGCGCCGCTCCCCGTGGTCCACGGCGTGCGCGGGTCCGCCGCGCCGCGCCACGCTATTCCGTTGGTGCCTTCTCCGTCGGGCACGGTGAAGCGCCGCTGGCCCAGTGTATAGGTGAACACGCCGTTGGCCTGGCGGCTGCTGTTCGCGGAGTGCTCCACGAGGTAGTCGAAGCTCTGGCCGATCCCGTCCACCGCGGTCTTCGCCTCGGCGTAGCGGCCGAGCGACAGCAGCGCGCGCGCGCGCCCGAGTTTCGCGAGGGTGAGCTGCGCCGCCGCGGCCGGGCCGCTCGTCGCCGCCGCGGCGGATGCCTCGTCGAAGCGGGCGAGCGCGAGACCGAACACCGAGTCGGTGCCGACCGGGCTGCCGAAGGCGAAGCTCCCGTCGGGGTTGGTGCTGCTGAAGGTGACGCCGCTGCAGTAGTTCTCGCCGAAGAAGATGTAGCTGTAGCCGGCCAGGTTGAGCGCCTGCGCGCGGCCGGGCGCGGCCGGATCGAGGTCGGCGTAGGCGGCCGCGGTCACTTCGGCTCGGCTGCGCGCGCGCTGCAGCGAGAGGAAGGTGGACCGCATGATGCTGTTGTCGATCGGTATGGCGCGCGCGTCGATCTCGCGATGCTGCGAGTATGTGGACACGTTGGACAATTCGTCGGTGAAGAGTCCACTCAGAGCCGCCTGGCCTTCGGTGCTCCCGCTCCCGCCGAAGGCCACCTGGAACTCGCCCACGGCGCCGGCGAGGAGGGTAGGGAGACCTCCCTTGCCGGAGATCGCCCCCGCCGTGGCTACGTCGGGCAGCTCGACCCGGGTGAGCGAGTCGGTGCTGCAGGCGGCGAGCGCGCCGGCGGCGAGTGCGATCGCGAGCGCGCGCGTCGCGCGCGCCGCTGTTTCGGTATCTCTCGTATATGGCATCGTGTCGTGACCGGCGGTCAGAATGTGAGGTCCACGCGCGCGGTCCACGTGCGGAGCGGCGCCTGTGTGTTGAAATCGTTGATGCTGAAGGTGCCCTGTCCGTACGAGTTCACTTCCGGATCGAAGCCGCTGTAGTCGGTCCACGTCGCGAGGTTGCGTCCCACGATGGAGAGGCTCAGCCCCGTGGCGTGCAGCCGGCCCGCCCACTGCTCCGGCAACACGTAGGTCGCGGAGACTTCACGCAGCTTCCAGAAGCTGGCGTCCTCGATGTATCCGGCGCGGCTTCCCATGTCGTACGCGAGCGCTCTGGCCTGCTCGGCGAGCGGCGCGGACGCGTCGTGCATGCCGCGGCAGTTCTGGATGGTGGCGCAGCGGAATCCCTCGGTGTCGTTCTGGTTCACGTAGCCGCCGCGGTAGTCGACCCGCGCGCCCAGGCGGATCGGACCCACGGTCACCAGGTGCGCCAGCGATAGCTCGCGGGTGGGCTGCGAGGATCCCAGGAACACCGCGGTGTCGGAGAGCGTCACTTCGGAGCGCGCTATGAGGCCGTCTCCGTTCGCGTCGTCGTACGTGTAGCTCTTGGCGAAGAAGGAGGCGAGCGGATAGCCGTTCTGATGGCGTGTGGTGCTGCCGAAGCCGAAGATGATCGGCGCGATGTTCTCGCCCAGATCCTCCACCCGGTTGCGGTTGAAGGACGCGGTGGCGGTGAGCTCGTAGGTCACGCGCTCGGTGCGCACCGGCGTGACGCGCAGCAACGCTTCCACGCCCTGGTTGCGCACCCGGCCGAGGTTTTCGTAGCGGGTGGTGGTGAGTCCCAGCGACGGCGCGAGTCGGCGCAGCACGAGCGCGTCGGTGGTGGATTTGTCGTAGTACGTGAGCTCGGTGCTGACGCGGTCGCCGAAGAGTGTCGCGTCCACTCCGACTTCCGACTCGGCGGAGCGCTCGGGCTCGAGACCGACGTTGCCGGGATTTCCGAGGGTGATGGCCGGAACGTCCACTCCGTTCATCGACACGGCCACCGGGGTGTAGTACTCGATCGCGTCGCGCACTCCGGGACGCTGGCCCGACTGGCCGTACGCCGCGCGCAGTCGCAGGCTGCCCAGCCACGCCGGCGCGTGGAAGAACGGCTCCTCGCTCACCACCCACGAGGCGGACGCCGACGGATAGACGATGGAGCCGAAGTCGCTGCCGAACGCGCTGTTGCGATCGGCGCGCAGGCCCGCGTTGATGAACAGCCGGTCGCCGAGCGCGAGCTGCTGCTGCGCGTACGCGCCGATGGTGATGTTACGGGTGATCTCCTCCGAAACCGAGAAGAGCGCGTTGGTGCCGCTCAGCGAGCCGGTGCCGGGCGTGAGCCGCTGGCCGAACGCTCTGGTGCCGTAGGTGCCTTCGCGAACGTACTGCACGCCGACCGAGGTGGTGGAGCGCCACCGGCTGCCGAGGTCGCGTGTGGCGGTGAGGCCGCCGTTCGCGGTGTAGGTACTGAGCTCGTAGCGGTTGGCGCGCCGCTGTCCCTCGCCCATGTCCGCGTTCGCCACCACGAGGCCCGGCGGGATGGTCTGGTAGTCGAAGCGGTTGCCGATGTCGGCTCCCACCACCGCCACCGCCGTGAGCCAGGAGAGCGGCTGCCAGCTCGCGTTCACTCCGCCCACGAACTTGCGCATGTCCTGGCCGGTCTCGATGGCGAAGAGATCCTGCGGCAACTGCCCGGTCTGATATCCGTGGCTCAGCGAGTCGGCGCCGCAGGGCGTGGCCGGCGAGCAGTCGAAAGCGAGTCCATCCAGTCCGGCGCCCAGCGGGCCGTAGAGATTGTTGTCGTTGAGCGGGAGCCGCAGATCGCTCCACAGATAGCCCGCGGTGACCGTGACATCCAGGTTGGGCAGGAGCTGCGCGCGGAGGTTGGCGCGCAGGTTCGAGCGATCGAGGTGGTTGGGATCGAACACTCCCTGCTCGCCCTCGAGCGTACCGCCTATGTAGTACGTGGTCCGCTCGCCGCCGCCCGAGGCGCTGAGCGAGTACGCCTGCCGGTGTCCGGTGCGCAGCGGATCGTACGACGCCAGCGGGCTGTATATCGCGAGCGAGTCGGGGAACGGGGTGCAGAGTCCCTGCGTGCGCAGGTCGATGGTGCAGTTGGTGGTGCGCGCTCCGTCGGTGGTGGTGCCGATCTGCGCGTAGTTGGCGGGGAAAGTCGATACGTTCTCCTGTCTGCCGTATTCGGCGTAGCCGCTCCACCGCGTGCGGCCGGGCCGGCCGCGTTTGGTCGTGACCTGTATGACGCCGTTGGCCGCCGCCGTGCCGTACAGCGCCGCGGCCGCGGGTCCCTTCACGATCTCGATGCTCTCGATGTCGGCGGGATTGAGATCGTTGATCCGGCTCGGCGACTGTCCGCCGACGGAGATGGTGGAGGAGCTGGAGGCATCCGAGACGCGCACGCCGTCGATGATGACCAGCGGGTCGTTGCTCAGCGACACCGAGTTGGATCCGCGGATGCGAACCCGCGCGCCGGTGCCGGTGGTGCCGCTCCCCAGCTCCACGTGGACGCCCGCCGAGTGGCCGCCGAGCACCGAGGCGAAGTCGCGCGTGCCGGTGAGCACCATCGTCGAGTCCAGTCGGATCTGGCCGATGCTCGCGCCGCTTTCGCGGCGGCGCTGGCTCTCGCCGGTGGCCGTGACCACCACCGCGTCGAGCGACGCCGTGACGGCGTCGAGGGAGAAGTCGGCCCGCGTCACGCTCCCGGCGCGCACTTCCAGCGTGCGCGTCTGCGCTCCGTAGCCCAGCCGGCTCGAGCGGATGGTGACGCTGCCTGACGGGATGCCGACGATGCGGAACGTTCCATCCGCGCCGGTGCGCGCACCGAGCCGGCCGCCGACCACGAATATCTGGACATCGGCCAGCGGCGTGCCGGCAGCGCGGTCCGTCACGCTGCCGGCCACGATGCCGCCGGACGAAGCGGCGGGTGAAGCTGGCTCCTGGCCCGGTACCGCGCGCCATGGCAGGGAGAAGAGCAGTGCGGCGGCAACCAGGAGAGCCGCGCCGCGCGAGCGACCTGAATCAGCAGGCATTAATCGATTGGCGAGAGAGTGAACCGCCTCGCCGCCGGGAGTCGCGCGGCGCGGACGGGAGGAGCGGAGTGCGTGTGAGAAAAGGGGTCAGACGAGAAACGGCCGCTCGATGCGAGCGGCCGGGTGGAATGGCGGGGGGGCGAGCGCGAAATGCGCGTACACTCGATCACACCATCATCCGGGCGCGCCGCGACAGCAGCCACACGCATCGGCACACATGCACATGCACATGCGCATGCACGTGCACGCGGCGGCGCATGCCTTCGGCATGACGTGCCGCGCGATGCGCGGGCTCGAGCCGCGCGGCATCATGTGCGGCGTGTGGATCGGGGAGTGAACGAGTTTCGGCACTTCGGTATCGGCTCGAGAAGAGGCTGAAAAGGTGAGCGCCGCACGCCGCGGCGATCGTGGTCGGGGGCCGGGGCCGGGGCTGCGGACCGGGACGAAACGAAAAAGGCCCGCTCTCGTGGAGAGCGGGCCCGGCGAATCGGTTGACGTATCGTCTAGCGGAGCGACATCGCCCCTCTCGACCACGCTGCGCGATCGCGACCGCTCTCCATCGAGCGCTCACACATCATACACATCGGGCAGGTGGCGAAGTTCAGTCGCATTCGAGATCTGGTGGACTAGGGAACGACACATCGCGATCGCGAGCGATCCGCGTGGTGCGCAAGACTAAGGGGGATGTGTGGGTGTGTCAAGTCATCAAGACGATGTTCCCACACGACGATGCTCCGGGATGGGTGGTGTTCCGGCGAACCGCCACCGGCATCGCCCTCATCGAAGCAGAAAGTACGGTACGAGGAGCGTGGCCGCCGCGGTTATGGCGCCGACGGCGAGTATGTCGAGCACGACGCCCGCCTTCAGCATCTGCGGGATCGTGAGATAGCCGGAGCTGAAGACGATCGCGTTAGGGGGCGTGGCGGCCGGCAGCATGAACGCCATCGAAGTGGCCAGACAGGCAGTGGTCATGAGCGTGACCGGTTCGATGCCCAGACCCATCGCGGCGCCCGCCATGATGGGCATCGCCATGGTGGCGGTGGCCGTGTTGGACGTGAACTCCGTGAGCAGGGCGAAGAGCGCCACCACGGACGCGATGATGAGCACGGTGGGGATGGTTCCCAGGCCCGCCACCGCTCCGCCGATCCACCCGGCCAGACCCGACCGGTCCATCGCCCTCGCCATCGAGAGCCCCCCGCCGAAGAGGACGAGTACTCCCCACGGGATCTTTCTGGCGGTCTTCCAGTCCAGCACGAACTCCCCGCGCTTCAGATTCACCGGAAGGAGAAAGAGCACCATGGCCGCCGCGATGGCGATCGTCGAGTCGCTCACGGAGGGCGCCCAGCTCTGGATGCCGGGGATGGTCACGCCGCCCAGCACCTTCGGAGCGCGCAGCACCCAGGCCGCCGCCGTGAGACCGAACACGAGCCCCGTGAGCTTCTCTCCCCGGTTGGGCGCTCCCAGCTTCGCGCGCTCGCCGGCGATGATCGCCGTCGCATCGCCCGAGAGCTTTCCCGGCGGATACAGGAAGCGAACGAGCACGATCCACGCGAGCGGCAGCATCACCGCCGCCACCGGAACACCCACGGCCATCCATTGCAGGAAGCCGATCTGGCGGTCGAACAACTCGCTCACCGCGCCGGCCAGTACCGCGTTGGGCGGGGTGCCTATAAGAGTGGCGATCCCTCCGATGGAAGATGCGAAAGCCACGCCGAGCATGAGCGCGATGCCGAATTCGTACGGCCCCTCCTGGTCCTGGGGACGGAACATCTCCCCTACCGCCAGAGCGATCGGCAGCATCATCGCGGCGGTGGCGGTATTGGAGATCCACATCGATATGAAAGCCGTCGCCAGCATGAAGCCCAGCACAAGTCGGTTCGGACTCGTACCCACCCACGCCATGATTCGAAGGGCGATCCGCTTGTGGAGACCCCAGCGCTCCATGGTCACAGCCAGCAGGAAGCCGCCCATGAAGAGGTAGATGAGATCATTGGCGTACGGCGCCGCCGCATCGCTCGCATCGAGGACGCCGAGCGTTGGGAAGAGCGCCAGCGGAAGGAGCGCGGTAGCCGGAATCGGGATTGCCTCGGTCATCCACCAGACCGCCATGAGCAGCGAGACGGCCGCGGTGCGCCACCCCGCGATGCTCAATCCGGACGGGTGCGGAGCGAGGAGCATCACGACGAACAGGACGCCGCCGATGATCAGGCCGAGGCGTTTGGCTTTGGGGTACGAGCTTTCGGCGCTTCCGTCCTCCATGTCATCTCCTCTGTGGGCCAGGTGGATTGGCGATTGTCGGGGGTGCGCCAGGCGAGGTCAAGAATATTCGCGGGAGAGCGACATTGTCCACGACTACTTCAGCGTTCGCCGCCATCGGTTGACCATCTCGCCAACGATCGACGATCTTTACCACGCCCACCGGCGGCGCGCTCGCTCGAAGCGCCGGACCGGCTCGGGAGCTCTCACCCCACTCGCGAGGGTCTACATGCGGAAGGTCCTGATCGGTGCTCACCTCTCTCGAACCGACTGGACCGGAGTGTATCCGCATGTCACCCACTACCCACGCGAGCGAAGCTCGCATCGTCGCGGAGCGCCTGACCTACGCGCTCCCTGACGGCCGCGCCCTCTTTCACGATCTGGATCTTTCCTTCGGCCGGGAACGCACCGGCCTGGTCGGGCCCAACGGGTCCGGCAAGTCGACGCTCGTCCGTCTTCTAGCGGGCGAGCTGACACCGTCGTCCGGCACGGTACGCCGCGCGGCGGTGGCGGCGATGCTTCCGCAGGACTTCCGTCCCGAGCCGGAAGCTCCGCTCGCGACGGCACTCGGCATCCAGGAGCGACTCTCGGCGCTCCTGCGCATGGAGACGGGCGAGGGTACACTCGCCGACCTCGAGCTCGTGGGCGACGACTGGGAGCTACCCGATCGCGCGACCGCGGCGCTGGCGCGCTTCGGGTTGGCGCATCTCCAGCTCGACCGGCCCATCGGCACCGTGAGCGGCGGCGAAGCCACCCGCGTGGCGCTGGCCGGTCTCGCGCTCGGAAGGCCGGACTTCCTTCTCCTCGACGAACCCACGAATCACCTCGATGCCGGGAGTCGCGAGTCGCTCTACGAGTTCGTGGAGAGCTGGACGGGAGGTCTCCTCTGCGTGAGCCACGACCGCGCGCTCCTCCGGCGGATGGATCGCATGGTGGAGCTCACTTCGCTCGGCGTGCGCATCTACGGCGGCGACTACGACGCCTACCGCGCACGCCGGGAGTTGGACGACCACGCGGCGACACGCGAGCTGGAGAGCGCCCGCGCCGCTCTGCGACTCGGGGAGCGCGAGGCACGCGAAGCGCGCGAGCGGCAGGCGCGTCGCGAGGCGCGGGGGCGGCGTGAGCGTGCCACCGCCAACATGCCGAAGATCCTCCTGAACGCCCGCAAGGCGAAGGCGGAGACCACCGGCGCCCGCACACGCGCGGTGATCGAGCGAGAGATGGAGGAGCGGCGCGAGCGCGTCGCCGCCGCGCGCAGGCGTGTGGAGGAACGGGAGCAGCCACGCTTCGAGCTCGCAGCCACCGGACTCCCCGCGGGACGTACAGTGCTGGAGATGCTGGAAGTGACCGTGCACTTCCCCCGCACGGAGCGGCCGGTGCTCGACGGCGTATCTCTCACGATCGTGGGGTCCGAGCGCGTGGCGGTGGTGGGTCCTAACGGGAGCGGCAAGAGCACCCTGCTGCGCGTGGCAGCCGGACACCTCACACCGGATGCGGGGAGCGTACGACGACCGCCATCGCACGACGCGGCGTGGCTCGATCAGCAAGGCGCGGCGCTCGATCCGACGCGCTCAGTGCTGGAGAATTTCCGTGCCTTCCATCCGCGCACGCGGGAGGAGGAGGCGCGCTACGCGCTGGCCCGCTTCCTTTTCTCGCACGAGGCCGCGCTGCAGACGGTGGGGACGCTGAGCGGCGGCCAGCGGCTCCGCGCGTCGCTAGCCTGTGTACTCGGCGGCGGGCGTACTCCGTCGCTCCTGCTGCTCGACGAGCCCACCAACCATCTGGACCTCGATGCGCTGGAGGCGCTGGAGCGCGCGCTGCGCGAGTACGACGGTGCGCTGCTGGTGGCGAGCCACGACGCCGGGTTTCTCGAGGCGATCGGCGTGGAGCGTCGGGTGGAGGTGGGCGGCTCCCATCAGCTACTACTCGAGCAGATACGTCCACGCGATCCCGAACGCGCTCCTGGTTACTGATCTCGTCGGCAAATCTCCGTCCAATCCGACTGGCACCTCTTCTCCAACGCGGAGGTTGCCAGCCAACTTCGTTACTCTCGCGAAGTAGGCTCCGAACGAAAGTGTCCATGCATCATCGAGCGATAGAGAAAGCGCCGGCATGTAACTGAATTGAGGCGATGCACCGTTGACGGCCGCGCCGACACCCATACTCAGAAGGAGGCCAACCGGCAGGCCGCGAAGTCTGGCATCCACGATCCTGTAGTGAATGAACAGCGCCGGTCCGACGCGATACGAGGCGCTTTCGGTCTGGCTGATGATGCTCTTGACGGTGTCGGCAGTACCGTGAGAGGATCCATCGGCAAATCCGGACACACGCCCGAACTTCGCATCATCCATATTGGCGAAGGTCGGGCCCACTGCCAGAGTCCAGCGCGAGCGCGTGGCAAAGTGAATGTTCTGACCCGTCTCCGTGGCAATACTCGATACATCGCTGCCTGAGCCATCGTCATCGGATTGCTCACCCTCTGCCTTTACCGCAGCCACCGCATCCAGATCGACCCTTCGCATGGCGATCGTGACTGTCGTATTCGCATCGAAGGGGCCCGCGGTGATGTCGTGCCTGGCGTAGGAACCCGGAGCATCGCCGCGCATCGCGACGACATCCGCCTCACGTTGCCACATGGCGTTGCTTGCTTCGAGACTCCGTCGACCTTCGAGAAGCACTGGAACGTCATTCTCGATTATGTGATCGAGGCGTTCCGTAATATCAGCGACACGATTCGTCACACCGCATTTCTCGAGTCGAGCCCTGTTCAATGCACGAAGCTCCCGCAGCAGCGTGTCGGCCACTGCCTCCATCTCGGTCGTGCCGGCCAGGTCATCCAGCCATTTGCGCACGTTCCCGGCGTGTTCCCCCTGCAATGCCTCCAGTCGCCCCGCGGCTCTCTGCAGATCTATGGAGCGTGTAGACGCACTATGGAGGATATCGCGTTCGCGACGCAGCATGGCGACGGACTCACTGTCAGCTCCCAGGTACATTCGCAATCGTCGAGCGAGAATCTCTCGATTTCTGTCGATACTGCGTATCGCCCGCGCCCATTGGAGCATGGGGAGCGAGTCGATACATGGCGCCGTATCCTCGGGAGTCCAGTTCTGCCTCGAAGGTTTCATGACCCCCATCGTATCAGACCCGCTCCGGAAGGCTGCGCTATGGGCCAGATCCAGTGTGGTCCCCTGTGCAGCTTCAGCCAAAGCACCTTTGGAAGTCCCCATAACGATCCCCGCAATAGTCAGGAGTAGTCCGGACTCCTGCTCGGAGGGCGCATCCACGGATTCCTTCTTGGAAAAGCTGTAGTCATAGCGAAACGGATTCAGGTTCACGAACCATATGCGGACCTTCGCCGTGCGAGGAAAGTGAGAGTTCCCCAATATGACCGGCTTGCCGGAGGATACGTCGACGATCACGGCGTCCGTCGTACGGTCCCGCACCGCACACGGCCAGAGTACGGAGTCACATGACGACGCCGGAGGCGCACCGGTAGCGCCAGGCCGCACCGTAGTCCCAGGACTACTCCGTGAAGTGCGGGCCTGAGCTGGCGCTCTGGTGGACAGTGTGGTACAGAGCATCATGACGATCACCGGGATCAGTCCTTGGCTACGGTAGTATGATGTCATTCGCGCTCCACTCACTGGCGTGGTATCGAAACGGGACGCGGCGTACGAGATCGTTCGAGAACGTCGCGCACCACATTGTTCCTGTCTCCGCATTGGCCGCATGGGCATAACTGCCTATCGCCGCGCCCGTCTCAACACCACCTCGAACCAGAACCTCTCCGCCATCGCGTCCCGCCACCTCCGCGCCTCCTCCCTCCTCCCCGCCGCTTCGAGCTCGCCCGCCAGCGTGTATCGCTCGATACTCCTCGCTCCGAGGTACGACGCGAGAAATTCGAGCGGCAGCACCGGACGCGCACCGCGCAGCAGGCGTATCGCCTCGTCATGCCGCCCTCCGCTGGCGGCAATCATTCCCCTCAGCGCGCTTGCAACCGATCTCGCATCTTCGGTCAGCGCATCCACGTCTCCAACACGACCGACCGCGCTCGCCCCCCGGAGCCCGCCCGGCTGCGCGATTACTTCCACCGCCTCGGCGGCGTCCTTCGCCGCCGTCGTGTCTCCCAACCGGATGTCCAGAAGACCCAGGATGTACAACCTGCTCACCGGCCTGAAGCTCGTGAATCTCAGGTTGTCCACGGGGGCGCGCGGCCCGGGCTCTCCGACTCTCGACTGTTCGACGCTGTCCCGCAGCCACTGCAGCTCCTCGCGCGGTACCGGCGCGTTCGGCATCGCGGCAAGGAATGCCCAGGCGTACAGCCCTTCCTCGGGCGCGACATCGCTCGCCGATCTCAGCTCGTTCCGCGCACCCACCCAGCGCCCACGCGCGCGCGCTATCGCCGCTCCGTAAAGGCGCCCCAGCGCGCGATTCTCCGGCGCATGCTTCCCCTCGCTCAGCAGACGCGCGATGCCGTCGGCCGCGTCGAGATCTCCGGCGTACACGGCGATTCGCTCGAAGGAGTCGATGAGCAGCTTGTCGCTCGCGTCCGAGAGCCGGGATAGCGCGCGCGCTCGCGCATCCGCGTCGCCGATCGCCGCCGCCCGGAGGAGGGCGACGCTCGACCTCGACTCGCCGGGCGGCTCGAGTACCGCGAGTTTCCGCGTGATGCTGTCTACGGCCGCCGTATCGCGCGCCAGCGCCGCGAGCCGCATCAGATGCGCGAGGGCGTAGCGATCGTCAGGATTGACGGCGAGCACCTGCTCGAAGGGCGCCCACGCCTCGAGCACGGATCTGCCGAGCGAGGGGTTGTTGTGGAATCGCACCTCGCCGAGCTGGTAGCGGGCCTCGATGCTCGCCGGATTCCAGCGGAGCAGCTCGCGGTAGCTCCGCTCCGCACGCCCGATGTCACCCACGCGCCACGACCTGAAGCCTTCCACCAGCAGTCGCGACTGCTTCGACAACTTCCCTCTGAGCGCGTACGCGCGCTCGGCCGCCTCCAGCGATCGCGCACCTTCGCCTGTCCAATCGGTGGACTCGCTGAGCCTGAAGTAGGCGAGGGCGAATCCGGAATCGATCGTTACGGCGCGCTGGAACATCTCCACTGCCCTGGGGAATCGGGCGTCGGCGAAGTACGCCTCTCCGCGAAGGTAGGCCTTGAGCGCGGCGAGCGATGCGGTGGTCCTGGCCGCGAGTACATCGAGTCCGTCGATGCGATCGGAACCGCTCTGGCCGAGGAGCTCGGCGGCGAGTCTGTCGACGAGCTGTAGAAGCTGCAGGGAGTCGCCCTCCACCTGCGCGCTCGCCGTGGGCGTGAGCGAGTCGCCCGGCAGGTACATCCTCGCCGACACTCTGAGTATTCGACCGGAACGCGTCGCCTCGCCGAGGACGAAGGTGCCCGCCGAGAGCCTACGGGCGATCGTCCGCGCGCTGTCGGGACCGGGCGGCTGACCGCCGCGCCGCGATCCATAGGCGCCCAGCACTCGCGGATCGATGCTGCGCAGCTCGCCCGCGCCGTCGAGATCCTGGCTCAGCAACTCTGCCAGCCCGCGTCCGAGATAGCTGGAGTCGCGATCCGCGGCGTACACGCTGAACGGGAGAACCGCCACGACATTCGCGGCTGGCGGCGCAGTGGCCCAGGGCTCGGCGGAGCTCTCTTCTCCATATCGCACGGCACCGTAGAGCGCCGCGGCGCCCAGCACGACGCCGCATGCCAGCGCCACGCCGATACCGAATCGTCTGCGGCGTCGCGCGGACTGGTAGGCTGAGGCCGGATCGCCAGACTCCGTTCGCGCCGTGCGATGGCCGGGCGGTACGAACACGCGAGATGCCTGGTGCTCGATCGACCGCCCCGCGTGCTCCACCTCCCCCATCTCCTTCTTCAACCGCTCCACCCACGCCACCACTGCCGGATCCACGGCGGCATCCAGCTCATCTCGCACCCGCACCTCGTGCGCCCGCGCCGCGCGTATCGCACCCGGCGCGTCCCCCGCCGCGGCGAGCGCCCGCATGAGTCCCACCGTGTATCTCGAACTGAACGGATCGAGTGACACGAGCTGCTGCCAGCGCTTCACGCTCGCATCGACATGCGCCTCCTCATCCGTACGCACGGCCGCCGCTTCGAGCGCGCTCCGAAGCCGCCGGACGGTCACGTCCCTCTCGCTGTCTACCCATCGCTCGAACTCAGCCGCGCCATCCAGATGGAATCCATCGAGGAAGGGGCCCGAACAGAGCTTCAACGCGTCGTCGACGCGATCATCGGCCAGCGCACTCTCGAACTCGGCGCGATCGCTGTGCATGACGGCCGATCGAAGGCGCAGCTCGTGTCCACCGGCGAAAAGATCCGCGCCGAACTGCTGACGCAGCGCGAAGACCGCCTGCTTGAGGTTGTTGCGAGCGTTCGCGATCCCGGATTCGGGCCAGAGGTAAGCCATGATCCGTTCGCGCGAGATCCCGCGCTCGCCGGCCGCGGCGACGAGAGCGAGCAGCGCCAGACGGCGGCGCTGCACCACCACGGGGCCACCATCGGACCCCTCTTCGACCACCGACAGACCGCCGAAAGTACGGACCCGAAACATCTCGCTCCGGATGACTTCGAGTTGACCGCGAGCTAACCGCTCCAGTCCATCATCCCCGTTCCGCGGTACCTGGCATGCACTCGCACGACGGGCCGCCGGGGGTCGGGCAGATCAGGCGTTTGCCACGATTATACGGCCCCCTGATCGGTGCCGCAAACGGATGCTGATGCCATACGAGCGCCAGCGCCGAGCTCGCCAGGCATGGGCAGAACCGCCGATGCTCCGCTACCCCGAGGGGGATGGATGCCGCTCACTATCATAGAGGAGAGCTCGGCGCGGACCGCCGCAACCGGGAGTCTCTCGTTCGCGCGCGTCGCGCGCTGCGATCCGGGTCTCGTCGATCTCTTCGAGCATGTGACCGACGCCGTGCACGTCGCCGACTGCGCGGGACGCGCGGTCTACCAGAACCGCCGCCTCGTGCGGATCATGGACGAAGAGCCCGAGGCCTGCCGTCTCTTCGCGGTGCTGGACCGCGTGGTCTCCTGCCTCTCGTCGCGCGCCGCACGGCAGCGCCACGCGGATCGCTCGTACTCTGCCGCCGCGCGCGCGCTGCATTCATCGACCTGGTGCGAGCTCCGCACCGGATCGGCGCTGTACCGTCTGCACGGCACGCTGGTCGATTCGCGCTCGGCTTCCTCGATCATCACTCTCGCCGTGGTCATCGTCGCCGCGCGCGACGGCGCCGCCGAAGCGTCGGCCGAGCATCTGCACGCGCGCTACGGTCTCTCGCCGCGCGAAGTGGAGGTCGCGCGCCTTCTCGCCGACGGCCTCAGCACGCGCGAGCTTTCGGCCGCGCTGCACGTGAGCACGCACACGGCGAGGCATCATACGGAGAACGTGCTGCGCAAGCTGCGCGTGCGGCGGCGAGGGGAGGTGGGGAGGAGGCTGCGGGGCGGGTGAGAGCTGCCGAGCCCTCCGCGTTGGAGGCGGGCTTCGTACGCCAGCAGGAGTCGGTCGAACGGGTCGCGATGGTGCGGGGGAATCTCCACGTGGATTGCCCGCTCCTGCATTCCGCTCTTGCGAAATCACTCACGCCGCCGCATTACTTCCCGGAGTCGGCAGGATCGCACGCTCCACGAGAGCACCGCGACAAAGGCACCCCCGCTGAAAGGCGGGCTCGCAAAGCTCTGAGGCTACCGCGCACGCACGTCGCGTCCGCCATGCTCGTCAAGCCGCCGAAGGATCTCTCGAAGGAGCTTTTTTCGTGCGCACTCCTCGCCCGACGGCGATTCTCGCCGCATCCACTCTCCTCGCCGCGCTCGCGGCCTGCTCCGCCGGCAGCGACGCTCCCACCGCCCCCGCCGCGACCACCGATGCCGCGGTGACGGCCCAGGCGCCCACGCCGGTTCGGCTGGTGAGCCGCCTCGCCCCGGACAAGTGCCTCGACGCTTCGCGCGGCGGAGCCACGAAGTCGGCGCAGACTGTACTCGCCAGATGCTCCGACGTCGAAGGACAGCGGTTCACCATGCGGAGCGACGGCTCCATCACCGCGTTCGGCGGTGCCATGTGCCTCGACGCCTCGGGTGCCCGGGGGAACGACGGCGATGCCATCATCGTGTGGCCGTGCAAGGGGTCCGCGAACCAGCTCTGGCGGCGCGCCGGCGGCGGCGAGATCGTCGGCATCAACGGGAAGTGCATCGATGTCGAGGGAGAGAAGACGGCCGACGGCACGAGGTTGATTCTCTGGCGCTGCCACGGTGGCGCGAACCAGAAGTGGGACCCCGCCTCGCTCGATGTGCCGCCCACCGCACCCACCACGCCGCCGCCGGCGAGCGGCGTGACGCTCTCCAGGGTGAGCGGCGACGGACAGGCGGCCACCTATGGCACGCGCGTGGCCGCGCCGCTGGTGGTAGTCGCGCGCGACGCGGCGGGGCGGCCCGCGCCGGGCGTGCGCGTGAGCTGGTCGAGCGCCGACGGCACGCCGGGCAGCGCGACGAGCACCACCGATGCGAACGGCAAGGCGCAGGTCGCCCTCACGGTGAGCCGCACTTTCTTCACCACCAGGGTGTCGGCCAGCGCGGGCGGGAGCACGGTGACCTTCACGGCCACGGGCAACGGGACGCCGAGCCTCCAGGGACGGCGGCCGTTCCCGGCGAGCAATGCGTGGAACACGGACATTTCCTCGCGGGCGGTCGATCCGAACTCCGCCGCGCTCATCGCGAGCTGCGGCGCGGGACGCGTGCTGCACCCGGATTTCGGCACCGTGTGGAACGGTGCGCCTAACGGAATCCCGTTCATCGTAGTGCACGGCTCGCAGGCGCGCGTGCCGGTGAGCTTCCGCTACGCCAGCGAGAGCGACCCCGGCCCGTATCCGATCCCACCGAAGGTGCCCGTGCAGGGCGGGAGCAACGGCACGGGCGACCGACACGTGATCGTGCTGGACTGGGATGCGTGGAAGTCGTACGAGCTGTACAGCGCCCGCACGGCGGACGGCGGCACGAGCTGGAGCGCCGGCTCGGGCGCGATCTTCGATCTCACGAGCGGCGCGCTGCGGCCGGCGGGCTGGACCTCGGCCGACGCCGCGGGGCTCCCGATTTTTCCGGGACTCGTGCGCTACGATGAAGTGGCGGAGCTCGGCGCGATCCAGCACGCGCTGCGCATGAGCTGCGACCGGACGCGCAACGAGTACATCGCGCCCGCGCGGCACGCGGCCGGGTCGGGGAGCAGCAAGGATCTCCCGCCGATGGGGATGCGCGTACGTCTCAAGAGGAGCGTGGACATCTCGCGCTTCTCGCGCTCCAACCAGGTGATCCTGCGCGCGCTGCAGCGCTACGGCGCGTTCGTGGCGGACAACGGTGTGGGATTCATGATCTCCGGCGCGCCCGATCCGCGCTGGAGCGACAGCGACCTGCACAATCTGCAGCAGATCAGGGCGAGCGATTTCGAGGTGGTGCGGTAAACGCCGGGGTCAGGTGTAAAACGTAGATGGCCCGGCAGCGGCGCTGCCGGGCCATCTACGTTTTCCGGCATCTACCTCGCCCCAGCCGTCAGCAGCTCCGCGTTGAGCAGGGCGGCGCCGGCGGCGCCGCGGATCGTGTTGTGACCGCTAGCCACCAGCCGAACGTCCAGCACCGGGTCGCGACGGATTCGACCAACCGTCACAGTCATTCCTCCGCCCGCTCCCGCATCCCGCCTCGGCTGCGGTCGATCCTCCTCCTCCCTCACCACTACCGCACGAGCCGGAGCGCTCGGCAGCCCGCGCACCTCCTCCCGACCGCGCCACCCCTCCAGCACCTCCCGCACCTCCACCACGCTCGCACTTCGCTCCAGCTCCACAGCCATGCACGCCGTGTGGCCGTGCTCCACCGGCACTCGCGTCACCTGCGCGCTCACGGCAAACGTCGCAGGAACCACCTCACGACCGCCAGAAGACAGATCCCCCAGCATCTTCAACGGCTCCGTCTCCAGCTTCTCCTCCTCACCGCCTCCGATGTAGGGAATCACGTTGCCCACCGCGTCCAGCGACGACACCCCCGGATAACCAGCCCCCGAGAGAGCCTGCAACGTCGTCACGAACAGCGTACGGATGCCGAACGCCTCGTACAGAGGAGCCAGGGCCAGCGTCACCACTATCGACGAACAGTTCCCGTTCGCCACTATACAGCCCGTCCAACCGCGTCGCTCACGCTGTACGGCGAGAAGCTCCAGGTGAGAGGGATTCACCTCCGGGATCACCAGCGGCACGTCCACGTCCATGCGGTGGTTCCGCGCGTTGGTCAGCACCGTGCGCCCGGCCCGCGCGAAGGCGGGCTCGATCTCTCCGGCCACCGAGGAGTCGAGCGCCGAGAACACTATCGGAGCGCTCACGGCCTCCGGCGTACAGGGGAGCACGCTGAGCCCGGCCACGGACCGCGGCAGCTCGCCCTCGAGCCAGTGCGCGGCCTCGCCGTAGCGCCGGCCAGCAGAACGCTCCGAGGCGGCCACTTCCGCGAGACGAAACCACGGGTGTCCCTCCAGCAAACGCACGAACGTCTGGCCAACCGCGCCCGTCGCGCCGAGCACCGCCACGGGGATTCTGTCGGCGCGCGGGTCGTGTGGGCGCGAGCTCCGCGCTTCCTCCGCGACGCTCACGATGCCCTCGCCAGCTCGAGTACGTCGTTCAGCACGCCCGCCGCGGTGACCGCCGGGCCGGCGCCGGGGCCGGTTATCACCAGCGGGTTGGTGTCGTAGCGCGTCGTGGTGAAGGCGAACTGGTTGTCGGTTCCGCTGAGCGCACCGAGCGCGCTCGCGGCTGGCACCTCCACGAGCCCCACGGACACGGATCGCGACGTGGCGGTGGCGCGGTAGCGCAGGACGGCTTCGCGCGATCGCGCCGCGGCCACGCGCTCTTCCCAACGTGTGTCGTACTTCTCGAGCGCCGCCAGGAAGTCGGCGAGCGGCATGCTCGCCGCGTCGGATGGTACGAGCGATTCCACCTGCACGTCCTCCAGTTCGCCCTCGAAGCCCAGGAGCCTGCCGAGTATGAGCGCCTTGCGCGCGACATCGGCGCCGGAGAGGTCGTCGCGCGGATCGGGCTCGGTGTAGCCCAGCTCCATGGCGCCGCGCAGCGCGCTGGAGAAGGGCACGCCGCGTCCCATCTCGCCGAAAAGATACCCCATGGTGCCCGACGGGCACCCTTCTATGGATCGCACCGTATCTCCGGCCTCGATGAGTTTGTAGAAAGTGTCCAGAACCGGGAGCCCGGCACCCACGGTGGTTTCGTGCAGTATGCGCCGGCCGCCGGCCGCGGCGATCGCGCGCAGCGATTCGGCGCTCGCGCGGCTTCCGCCCACGGGGCGCTTGTTGGCCAGCACGAGGTCGGCGCCATGCTCGAGCGCGTATTCGAGGATGGGCGACGTCTCGTCGGCGGTGACATCCACGACCACGGGATGCACGAGCGCGTGCGAGAGGAAGTGGCGCACGCCCTGGATCGGCGAGCCGCGCACTCCCCCGGGCATAAGCCCCACGCCGCTCCCGGCGCGCTTGGCGTCCACCATCTCGCGCAGCCGATCGGCGCCGAGTCCGGCCGGGTCGAACACGTAACCGCCGCGGTCCACCACGCCCACCACGCGCGCGGTGCGCGCCGCGCTCTCGCTATCGGCGATCATCGCCGCGAGCGCGCGGCCGATCTGTCCGAAGCCGAGGAGGATGACGTCGGCACGGCGCTCGCCTTCGCGGCTCACGAAGCGCCCGCCGCCGATCTTGCCGAGCCGGAACTCGGCGTGGATCGCGCGCTGCGCGCTCGCCGCATCGCTCTCGCGAACCACGGCCGAGATGTTGTGCTCCGCGGAGCCCTGGGCGATGGCGATGATGTTGATGTCGCGCGCGGCGAGCGCGGCGAAGAGCCTCGCGGCCACGCCCGGTGTGCCCGCCATCCCCAGCCCCACCACGGCGATGGTGGCAGTGCCTTCGCGCACGGTCACGCTCTCGATCTCGCCGCGCTCCAGCTCGCTCGCGAACGCTTCCTCCAGTCGCGCTCGCGCCGCCGCCGCGTGCTCGGCCGGCACTCCCAGACAGATCGAGTGCTCCGAAGACGCCTGCGAGATGAGCGAGGCGGGGACTCCACCACTGGAGAGCGCGGTGAAAGTACGTGCGGGGATCTCGGTGGAACCGGGCATCCCGTTCCCGCTGACCGTGACGATGGCCTGTCGCCGCATCGCCGAGAGGGCGCGCACCGGGTGGGGGTCGGAGTCGGGCTCGGGCGAGATGATCGTGCCGGGCGCTGCCGGGTCGCCGAACGGCCGGATGCGGAGGATGCACTCTCGCCCCGTGAGCGGGATGAGGGAGCGGGGGTGCAGGATACGCGCACCGTAGTAGGCCAGCTCGGCGGCCTCGCGGAAGTGCAGGCGTGGGATGATGCGCGCGTCGGGGACGACGCGCGGATCGGCGGTGAGGAAGCCCGGCACATCCTTCCACAGAGTCACTTCGTGGAGGTCGAGCGCGGCGGCGAGCGTGGTGGCGGTGAGATCGGTACCGCTGCGTCCGAGAGTGACAGTGGCGCCGTCGGGCGCGCGTCCGATGAAGCCGGGCACCACGGCGACCGTGTCCGAGTCGAGGAGCGGCAGGAGGAGCTCGCGTGCCGCGCGCGCGGTGGCGGGGACATCGGGCACCGCGGAGCCGGGCCGGCCATCGGTGTGCACCAGGCGCGTGGCATCGACCGCCGCGGCAGGCACACCGCGCAGTCGCAGCGCATCCACCACGAGAAGGGTGGAGAGCTGCTCGCCGGCGGCGAGAATCGCGTCGAGCGCGACGGGCGAGAGCGAGTCGGCGCGGGCGACGCAGTCGAGCGCGGCCTCGGTGCGCTGAAAGATCAGCTCCACTTCCGCCGGCGGCGCGCCGGCGGCGCACGCCTCGGAGCGGGCCACCGCGTGCCGCTCGCGCAGCGCCACGAGCCGCGAACCACTCGCGCCGCCATCGCCGGCCGCCGCGGCCGTGGCGATGGCCAGCAGCTCCGTGGTTACGCCCGCCATGGCCGATACGGCGAGCACCGGGCGCACGGGCGAGCCGGAGAGCGTGCCGGCTCGGAGGGCGGCGACCAGATCGGCTACGCAGCGCACGGACGCTCCGTCGGCCAGGGCGGCACCACCGAACTTGTGGACGCTGATTGTAGCGAGGGATGACATGATCGAAGGGGGAAACAGAGAGGCCCCGTCCGGGAGCGGACGGGGCCTCTGGGTCCATGGCCTCTCCGCATTCCAGATGCTGTGAGAGGCCGGGACAAGTGTCGTGACCGTTACGACATCCGCCTCTCGAACGCACACATCATCCCGGTGCCGGTGGCGACGGGACGGGTATGCGTGATGGTAATGGTGAGAGGCTGCCGGAAGCGCACGATCGCAGTGATTTCGGGGTGACAGGCGAGGTACCAGCGTTTGATACTAGCCTGCCGGCGGTGTTTTTGGAATACCTGGCTGGGGAACTGCAAAAGGGAGAACTACCGAGAGGGGTAGTTCTCCCTTTTGTAGTTACCCGATGTTCGGGTTGTTGTCGCGTTCCAGATCGGGGAGCGGCAGGCAGCGGGTGGTACCGTAGGTGCCGCCCTGCCAGTACGGAGTGCCGGCCGGCGGATCGAAGGGGAGGTCGAGGCGATTGAAGTCGTAGAACCGCTGTCCTTCCAGGAAGAACTCGCGGGCGCGTTCCTCGATCACGTGCGCCATGATCTCGGCCGGATCGCTGCTGTGGAACTCGGGAAGGCCGGCCGCCGAGTGCAGCTCGTTTATGATGTCCACGGCGGTCTGGCCGCCCGATATCTCCGCGATTATCAGTTGCGCTTCCGCGTACCTCGCCATCGGAATGGGAGTATTGAGCGAGGCGTACTTGAGCTGGACCCACACGGTATCGATCCCGTTGGGGCCGATGTCGCCCGTCTTCTGGACGGGCACGCGCGGGTCGGCGACTCCATCGAAGGTGACGTTCTGGTTCTGCACGTCGATGCTCACGCCCTCGAGGCGGTTGTTCCGATCGAATACCGTGTTCCGCGACCGCGCGCTCGCGTCGGAGTAGCGGGCGTAGTGTACGAAGCCGGCGGGCACCAGCTGCGCGTCGGCGAGCGCACCGGACGTGTTACCCATGTCGAGGCGCGCCCGCGCCCGACCGAGCCGGGCCAGATTGGCGAGCTGCGCATCGGGGCCGTCGAGCGCCTGGGTGAAAAGAGCCTCGGCCTGCTCGAAGACCTGTGCCGGCTGCAGCTCCGGCCCCTCGTCGATCGCGGCCGTACAGAATCCCTCGCCGAGCAGGATGCGGCTGTAGCCGGCGTACGCCTGCGCGGTCTGCAACAGCAGCGCGCGATCCGATACTTCCGCATCGGTCCATTCGTTCAGATGCGCGAGAATGTTGTCGGCCTGCCATATCGCCGTCGATATCGGCTGGTAGCTGGCGCCGAACGAGTTGCACTCGTACGTAGCGTACTGCGTGCGGGCCGGATTCACCGTTCGTCTGTCGTAGTCCGAGGCCTCGGCGCTGTAGATGTTCACGCTCTTGAACTCGTCCACCACCATCCCGGTGGTGACGATGTACGAAGCGAGCGCGCAGTCGAAGTCGCCGACCGCGGATCGCACCAGAAGCTGAGCATACACCGGGCTGTCGAGATCGTCCGCCCTCACGCGGCTCGGCGCATCCACGTCCAGCAGGTTGCTGCAACCGGTCGCCAGTACGGCGGCGGCGATGGCGAGCGCCCCTGCACCGAGCGTCCCTCTCCCGCGAGCGATGGCGAAGTTCCTGTCGCGCTGCATGAATCCCTCCTCGTCCAATCGGGTAGTGAGGCCAGGCTCAGAACGTCGCGTTGACCGTGAACGACACCGACATCGGGTTCGGCGTGAAGGTCTGCGACCATTTGTCGAATGTGTTGTTGAGGAAGTAGGTCTCCGGGTCGAGCGAGGTCCAGTTCGTCCAGGTGTGCAGGTTGATCGCCGCGAAAGTGAGTCTCAGCGACTTCGCTCCGATCCGTCCGGCGAAGCCCTCCGGCATCAGGTAGCTCATCGTCACCTGGCGCAGCTTCACGAAACCGGCGTCCGCAGCCGCGAAGTCGTGCAGCGACGCGGATTGCATGCCGGCCACGAACACGGGATCGTACTCGAGCGGGAAGAAGAACGCCCTGCAGTTCTGGAAGAGGACGCAGCGCACCAGGGTGTCGTTCTCGCCGTGCACGAAGCCCTTCTTCCAGTCGACCATGGCGCTCACGGTCAGCCGCCTGAAGAAGGTGAACGTGTTCGTGACGGCGCCGACCACCTTGGGGTCGGTCTGCCCCAGGAAGACGTCGGGCGCATCGTCGCAGGGGAGCGGATTGGAGCTTCTGAAGCCGCCGTCGCACATCACGTCGTACGCGATGCCATCGGCATCGAGTTTGGCGGAAACGATCCTGCGGCCGAAATAGGAACCCGCCGCGTATCCCTCCTGATGGCGCAGGTGGATCCCCGGGGTATCGAGGCTGCTGGGAAACTTGATGTAGCTGGCCCCGTTGTCATCGACGCCGGACGCGGTGGCCGAGACGTCCAGCACCTCGTTGCTGTTGTGCGAGATGTTGAAGCCGAGGTCCCACGCGAAGGATTTCTTCTGGATGAGCTGCGCATCGAGCGTCAGCTCCACGCCGCGGTTTTTGAGGGAGCCGGCGTTCACGTACTGCGAGCCGGGGAAGCCGTTGGAAGGCGCGAGCGGTTTGAGGAGGATCGCGTCGTCGGTACGGCCGGAGTAGAAATTGAAGTGCAGGCCCAGCCGCTCGTCGAACATCCCGGCGTCGAAACCCATCTCGAGCTCGCGTCCGCGCTCCGGCTTGAGGCTCGGGTTGCCCACGAACTGCGGGGTGACGCCGCCTTCGCCGCCGCTGATCGTGACCGGCTGGAAGGTGCGCAGCGCGGCGAAGGCATCCGGCTGGTGCCCCGAGGCGCCGTACGCGGCCCTCAGCCGCAGGGTGCCGATCGCGTCGACGTTCCAGAAGGGCATCTCGTTCACGACCCAGCTCACGCTTCCCTTGGGGTACGTCACCCACTTGAAGTCCTCGCCGAAGGCGCTGTTGTTGTCGACGCGCAGCGCGGCGGTGACGAAGAGCCGGTCCTTCCAGCCGACCTGCTCCTGGATGTAGCTCCCCACCGTCACGTTCTCGATGATGTCCTCGGTGGCGTGGGTGAGCGCGGTGCCGGTGAGCGTGGTGAGGCCAGGGCCGGTGAACTGGCTTCCGGTGGTGCCGAGCGTGTTGGTGGCGCGGCGGAAGTACTGCAGGCCGAAGGAAGTGGCCGAAGTGAAGTCGGTCGAGAGACTCGCGTTGGCGGTGATGCCGTAGTCCACGGTGTTGACGGTGGCTCCCAGATCGTCGCGCGACTTGCTGCCCATGGCGGAAGTCGGGCTGAAGAAGGCGGCATCCTCCCCGCTCAGATAGTACGACGTCGTACTATTGACCTCCTGCGTCTGGTCGAGGCCCAGCGTCAGCCGCTGGGTGAGCCAGTCGAGCGGGGTGTGGTTCACTATCACCGAGCCGGTGAAGCGGTCGAGTCCCTGCTCCGCGACGCTGCGCGTGTGGAAGACCTCGGGGGGCGAGCTGCGGAAGCCGCGGCGCGGTCCGTCGATGTCGACGTTCGTGGAGAACATCGTGTTGAAGAGCGTTCCGGATCCGATGTCGTTCGCGAGACCTATGGATGCCTTCACGTAGCCCAGGCTGGCGTCGATGCTCCACTCGTCGCTGAGCTGGAGCCCCAGGTTCGAGCGCATGTTGTAGCGCCAGACGTTGTTGTTGACGTCGATCCCCTGATTGCGCTGGTACTGTCCGCTGACGAAATAGCGGGTCCTCGCGCTCCCACCTCTCACCGAGAGGTCGTAGTCCTGCAGATGGCCCGTGCGGAAGAGCGGAGTGCCGCGGGCGGCCTCGAGCTCGACCAGGTTGACGTGCACGAGCTGGTCGTTCTCATCGTAGCCCCAGTTCTCCGGCACGCGGCCCGCCGGGTCGTGGAACCAGTTGGCGCCCTGGCGCACCGACACGTCCCATTCGGCGGGCGCATCGACTCTCCCCTTCTTGGTGATGATCTGGATCACGCCGTTCGCCGCCTCGGTACCGTAGAGAGTAGCGGCCGCCGGACCTTTGATGATCTCGATCGATTCGATGTCTTCCGGGCTGAAGTCACCGAGCCGGCTGATGGATCCGGAGCCGTAGCCCTGATTCAGCGGGCCCGACGCGACGCTGTTGTTCACGCGGATGCCGTCGACGTAGACGAGCGGCTGGTCGCTGAGCGACAGCGTGGTGACGCCGCGTATCCTGATGCGCGGTCCCGCGCCCACCATGCCAGTGCCGGGCGCCACGGTGACGCCGGAAGACCGGCCGTTGATGAGGCTCTGGACTTCGTTGACCGGCATGGTCTTCTGTACGGCTTCGATGCCGAGCTGGTCGACCGCGTTCCCCAGCGTGCGCTTCTGCGCGCCTCCAGCGGTGCCGGTCACCACCACCTGGTCGAGCTCCAGGGCCGCCTTCGTGAGAAGAAGGCGCACGTCCGTTGCGCCGACCGCGACGGTCTCGACCACTTCGCCGTAGCCGAGCATGCGGACGTGCAGCGTGACGGAATCACCGGAGAGGCCCGCGAGTCTGAACGCGCCCTCGGCGTCGCTCAGCGCGCCGATGCGGGTTCCACGCGCCAGCACCTGAGCGTTCGCGATCGGCTGCGACGTGGCGCCATCGAGAACGAGCCCCGATACGGTGCCGGACTGCTGCGCACGCGCGCTCTTCGGGACCAGGGACGCGTCGAACGCCGTGAGCGCCAGAAGAGCCAGGCCAACCGGCATCGCGGCCGCGGAGCGCCGACTCGATGCCGTGACAGTTTCCCGTGCCATGGGGTACTCCTGTGATTGGAGGGTCCGTCGTGTGGCGAGCTATCGAAGCACGTTCAGAACGATGTGCGATGACTGGCGCGGCGAGCGGTAGACGCGCTGCGTCGTCTTCACGTAGTCGGAAGGTTGGGCCTTGTAGATGTTCATGAACCGGCCCGGATTCCGATCGATGACCGGGAACCAGGTGCTCTGCACCTGCACCATGATGCGGTGTCCCTTTTTGAACGTGTGGTAGCGGTCGCGGAGGTCGAACTCGATTCCGGTCACGCGGCCGGGCACCATGGCCACCGGCTTCTCGAAGCTCTCGCGATACTTCGAGCGGAACACCTCGCCGGCGAGCAGCATCTGGAAGTGGCCCATGCGCGTCGGCGCGGGGTCGGCGTTGCGGCGCGTGGGCTCGTTGTCGGGGGCATCGCCCGGGAGAACGTCGATGAGCTTGACGATCCAATCGGCGTCGGTGCCGCTCGTCGACACCTGGAGGCTCGCGATGATGGGGCCGGCTATCGTCACGTCTTCGGTGAGCGGCTCGGTCTCGTAGACCAGCACGTCGGGGCGCGTGGAAGCGAAGCGCTGGTCCTCGATCATCCAGAGCGCTCCCTGCGTGGTGCGAGTCTGTGCGGAGAACGGAACCGGTTTCGCCGGATCGTTCACGTACTCATCGTATCCGGGAGTGGCGGGCGCATCGAATGAAAGGCGGCCGCCCGCGTGGAAGTACAGATTTTTAGTCTGCGTTCCCGGCGGCGGCCAGCTCGGGAGAGTGTGCCAGACGTTGTTCCCCGTCTCGAAGACGACGGCCTTCGGATTCTTCCAGTCGCCCTCGTCCTTCAGGTAGTACTGGAAGAACGGGAACTGGACTTCCGTCTGGAAATGGCGACTAGTTTCCGAGCCGAAGCGAATGTTCCACAGCTCCGCACCGGTGGTGCTGTTCCACCCGCCATGGCGCCACGGGCCCACGGCGAGCGTGGACTTCGCGCCGGGGTTCAGCTTCTCGAGGCGGTAGAAGATGCTCAGCGGTCCGTAGAAATCCTCGGCGTCGAACCAGCCGGCCACGTGGAGGATGGGAAGGGAGGCGGGCACCGCATCGAGATCCTTCAGCACGCCCTGCGTCTTCCAGTACGAATCGTAGTTCGGGTGCTCCATGAACGTGTTCCAGTCCGGCACCTGGCCGTGGAAGTACAGCTCGTCCACCCTGGAAGGCGTGGCGGCGTCCATGAAGAAGCGATACCCGTCGGGCGTGCCGTAGTCGAACGGTGCCCCGCGTTCCTGCGTCTGCCCCGCCCTCGGCCTCGCGTTGCCGGAGAGCCAACTGAAGGCGTACATGAATCGGAACGCGCCGTTGTGATGGAAGTCGTCGCCGATGAACATGTCGGACGGCGAAGCCTGCGGCGAGGCGGCCTTCAGCGCGGGATGCGGGGAGAGCATCCCCATGACGGTCTGCCATCCCGGGTAGGAAATCCCCCACATCCCCACGCGGCCGTTGTTGTGGGGGATGTTGTGGAGCAGCCACTCGATGGTGTCGTAGGTGTCGCTGCTCTCATCGACCACATTCGGATTCGACTTCTCTTTCCGGAACGGCTTGAGGAGGACGAAGTCACCCTCCGACCGGAATTTTCCGCGCGCGTCCTGGTAGACGAAGATGTACCCATCGCGGTCGAACTCGGGCGACGGCCCGAGCTGCGCCCTGTAGACGTCCGGCTCGTAGGGCGGGATGGAGTACGGAGTTCTGACGAGGAGGAAGGGGACGGCGACGGTTGTATCGCGCGGCGTGTACACGATGGTGAAGAGCTTCACGCCATCGCGCATCGGCACCATGTACTCGGACTTGACGTAGTGCGCTTCGAGGTCGAAATCGGCGGCGGCCGTCCGGCTCTGGCCGCGCGCCCCGGGCGCGATCGCGGCGGCGAGCAGCAGCGATGCAGCGAGAGCTGCGAAAGCGAACGAGCGGCGAGCGATGGTGGCGGACATCGGCATCGTCCTCCGCGGGACCCAGGCGAAATCCCGCTGTCGGTGTGAGGGATTACGGCTGCATCGACAGTGTGCGGACAGTCATGCCGAGCTCGGGGTGTGAGCCGCCAGGCATGAGCGAAGGTGACGTGGACCGGTGGTCGACTGCGGTATTACGACCAGCGTGATGCCATCACCCGAATCGGGTGGTCACGGGAGCACAAGAGCGCGTACGAAGCGGTTCGTTCTTATGGTGCACGGGGCGTCACGAGAATGGCCATCGCGTGCCGCGCCCGACATGGATCCTGGCGGTCCGGCCAGTATAAAGCGTGTCGTTCCGCGACGCAATAGTGTGCAGACTGCTACTGCATCTATGTATACCGAGACGAACACCTGAGGAGGGAGAAAAACCGAGGACTACGACGAGGGAAGGAGGATGGTATGTACGGGAGACAGGCTCCTTATCTCCTTTGAAAGATCCCGGTAGGGAGCGAAGGAGTCGGCCCTTCATACCATCCTCCTTCCCTCATTGTAGTCCTCGGCAGTTCTCCTGTTCTACGCTTCGGCGATTGCGCCAGAACAGGAACGTGGTGAGGAGAAGGCTGTTCGCGGCGCTGAACATCGACACCCTATCAGCGTGAGGTCCGTGGTCCCGAGCGTGCGTCGTAGCTCGCGCGCGCGGTCGCTCAGACTCAGACATCGGTAACGTGGCTGATTCACGTGCCGCTGGACGACGCCACACATATATAGAATGCGCGCGCGGGAGCGGACGGCTTCGACGATGCGCCCGGCGCGCCTCCCACGATGCCACTGACTTCGTAGCCGTGCCCCAGCGCCCAGGTGAAGTGCTCGCGAGTCGCGGCACGCCATACCGCGCCGGCCTCGGGCTCGCGCGCGAGCACGGCCTCGATGTCCGCCGGAACTTCCACCAGCACTACCGGAATTCGCGCACGATCTTCCGGCGGCCGCACGTCGCCCGGCCGCGGGAACGGTGTGAGAACCGGGTAGCGCGTCTCTGGTGAAGCGCGCTCCATCACTGCGCGCACGGCGGACGGGCGATCGCTCGCACGACCTTCCATGCGAGGAGCACCGGTCCCGGTGCCCGCCGCGCCGCCCGTTGGGCACGCGACCACGAAGCGGTCGGTCGGAACTCCGTAGTGCAGGGGACTGCTCGTGGTCCCGTAGAAGTCGGGCACGTATTCCACCACGCGCGCGCCGAGCCGCTCGAGGTTCAGGTGCGCGTTCTTCGCCACGAGCGGGTCGTACGACCAGTACACGTGCGCGATCCCGCGGCGCGCGAGCTCGGCGAGCTGATACTCCTTGAGCCGGCGGCCGATACCGAGGTTTCTCGCGCTGTCACGCACGGCGAGCAGATGCGACCAGTGGATGACTTCTCCATCGTGCGTCCCGAGAAGGCTGAGCACGAAGCCGAGCAGCTCGCCGCTCCGGTCGAACGCGCCGGCAACGAATCCGCCGATGTGCGTGAGGACGATCAGCATCGGCATCGGGGTCGAGTCGTGCTGTCCATGTCCCCACGTTTCGCCCTCGAGCTCGCGGCACGCCTCGAAGTCATCGGTCGATGTGAGCAGCCGGACGACCACGTCCGGGGAATCACCGGTCGGCATGGTTCCCTCCCCTCACGGCGTGGAAAATTCGGGACGCCACCCCGGGCCGCGCAACGCCCGCCCGGGCTTTGCCCCGGTATGCCGGCCGTTCTGAATCACCGCGACTCCGTTAGGGAGAGCACGTGTTCATCGCGCACGTACCGTCCGAGTATTCTCGGATAGGTACCGTACGCCCGCGGATGCACGAGCGCCTTCGTGCTGTCGGGGTCCGGGCCGGCGGCATCGGTGCCGATCCTGATCCACGGGAGCGCGAGCTGCCGGGCGACGTTTTTCTCGCTCATGTTGTAGTAGATCGTGCTCACGCGCTGCCGCTCCTCGAGGATGAGATCCATGGCGGTCTCGATCCAGTCCTTGCCGCGCGCCGCGGCGACTTCGGAGAGACGATGTCCCGCCCAGCGCCGGTTCTCCGGCTGCCGCAGTCCCAGGAGCAGCACGCCCGGCGCGGTTGCCAGGTCGCACGGGTTCTCCCATGCCGAGGTAGGGTGCTCGATCTCGGCGCGGATTCTCGCGCCCATCTCGCGGTCCGCCAGATTCTCCAGCAACTTGCCGTCGGCGTCTGCCCACGGCGGCAGGCACGCCGAAAGGCCGGTGCCGCTCGCCGTGTAGGGATACATGTCGGCCTGCACATCGAAACCCGCGGCGATCGCGGCGAGGCGAGTGCTCCCGGCCGCGAGGCGAGTGCCGCGCGGCCCGACCACACCCGCGCGCGACCACCGAGCGCGGCAAGCTTTCAGATATCGCATGTCCATGTCACCGTGTTCGGACTACGAGCCGTGAACGCGCACGAAGCGCATCCGGCGCGAGCGTGGTGAAGTGAGAAAGAGACCGTCGACCTTCCCCGCGGAATCCCTGGTGAACTGCACCACCGGCCCGCCATCGAACGCGTCCACGGTGAGCGGATACACCGTGAGCTCGTCGCCGCCGGCGACCGGAGGCGTGAGTACGAGCGACGTGTCGGCGGCGGTGATGGCGTAGGTGGTTCCCAGCTCATCGCTCCGGTAGCTGCCGGCGTAGCCCGCCAGCTCTCCCGGTCGCGGCGCGAACGGCGCCACGCGTTCGAGCCTGTCGGTAACGCGCGCCGGATACGCGGCGCGCAGCTCCAGACGGCCGGGAGCGGGGAAGACCATCTCGGTGCCGCTGCCGAAGGCGAAGCGGTTGTCGCCCAGGGGAACGATGCGCGTTCCGCCACTCCCGCCGCTCCGCGGCACTCTCCCCTGAACCAGCTCGCCGTCGCGCACCGAGAGGCGCAGCGCGCGTCCCGACTCGCGATTCAGATACGAGCCGGCGTACGCCGCCAGCACCGACTGGGCCAACGTCACGGGCGGTGCGCTGTCGGCCGGGGGGATGCCGGCGAGATCCAGATATACGTCGGCCACTCTGTCGGCAAGCGTCGAGGGGCTGGCCGACCCGGCGTTGCAGAGCACCGCCACCGCCAGACTCCGCGTGGGGAAGCGGAGTAGCTGGCTCCTGAAGCCCTGGTCCGACCCGCTGTGCGAGACCGTGGGGAGTCCGCGATACACTCCGCTCACCAGCCCTAGCCCATAGGCGATCGAGTCGCCGTTCGTCAGTACCGACTTCGAGCGCATCGCCTCCAGCATGGCGCCGTCGCCGACCACTGGATTCTCGAAGTTCCCCTCCCAGCGCAGCAGGTCGCCGACGGTGGTCATCACGTTCGTGGAGCCGATGACGTTGTGCGAGGGGAACTCGATGTGCCAGCCGCCACCGCGCTCGGGGCCGTACGAGGTCGCCAGTCCGGGAACCACTTCCGTGTAATCGTCACGGATGTGCGAGTGGTTCATGCCGAGCGGCTCGAAGATCCGTTCAGCGGTGAATTCGCGAAGCGACTGTCCGCTCACTCGCTCGGCGATCACGGCGGCCAGCATGTAGCCGCTGTTGCTGTACAGATATTCGGCGCCGGGAGCGAAGTTGAGCGCCTTCTGCCGCGCCACGAGCGTGACGCCGTCGGACATGGTGAAGAGGAAGCGCGGGCCGTGCGCGAAGTAGAAGAGCGCCACCTCATCGCGCAGACCACTGGTGTGCGAGAGCATGTGGCGGATAGTCAGCGGCGTTCCGTAGTCGGGAAGTTCGGGAATGTATTTCCGGACTTCGTCGTCGAGGGAGAGCTTGCCGTCGCGCGCGAGGAGGAGGATGGCCATCGTCGTGAACTGCTTGGACACGGAACCGATCTGGAAGATCGTACCCGGCCGAATGGCGACGGCGTTCTCGAGGCTGGCCATCCCGTAGCCGCGCTCGAGGACGACCTCCCCGTCGCTGCGGACGCCTACGGCGCATCCCGGGGTGCCCGTGGAGCTCCAGCGGGCGAAGATGCGATCGATCTGCCGCGCTGGCGGCTCGCGCGAGAGCTCCTGGGCTGGGAGCGCGAACGCGGCGGCGACGACGGTGCTCAGCGTGGCCGCGACGGTGGCGGCTCGGCGGACGGAGTGCTGGACCATCCTGGGGTGATGTTCCATTTCGGCATACCGAAGAAGGGGTCGCTGCGGCACGCGGGAGCGCCGCGGACGGGCGCGGGATGGTATGTAGCTCTGGTATGGCGTTACAGTATACCAGAAATCATCGTTTCTGGTATACTACCTCCGCCTGGAGCAGGCGCCGCTCGCACGTGGCATCCCCGCCGGCCGCGCCCCGCTCGAAGCGCCGCCCCGGCTACCCGGCCCCCGCCATATGCGCCACCTCCGCCAGCGTCAACCGAACTGCGTGACGACGGTGTGCACGCCGAGAACCAGCATCGCGAGCGCCACCAGTACGCCCGTCGCGGCGAGCCAGCGCGGATGCCGGTATTCGCCCACGATGTTGCTCCGGTACGCCGCCACGAGCATCACGCCGAGCGAGAGCGGCAGGATGAGGCCGTTGAGCGCTCCCACGAGTACCAGCACGCGTACCGGACGCCCCACGAGCAGGAACACCACGGCGGAGATGGCGATGAACGCCACTACCCAGCGCGACCAGTAGCGGTCTATCGACGCGGTCAGCCCGCGCAGGAAGGAGATCGAGGTATATGCGGCACCCACCACCGAAGTCAGCGCCGCGGCCCACATCACCACGCCGAACATCCGGTAGCCGGCGTTCCCGGTGGCGAGCTTGAACACCGACGCCGGCGGGTTCGCCGGGTCGAGCGTGAAGCCCGCCGCCACCACGCCCAGAGCGGCGAGAAAGAGCAGCACGCGCATGAGCGAAGCCACGCCGATGGCGGTGATCGCGGATCCGTTCGCGCGCCCCACTGATTCGGGCCCTGTCACGCCCGCGTCGAGCAGCCGGTGCGCGCCGGCGAAGGTTATGTAGCCGCCCACGGTACCGCCCACCAGCGTGACGATCGCGAAGCCATCGATGCGGGTGGGCGCCACGGCGCGCAACGCTGCCTCGGCGATGGGCGGGTTCGACGATACGGCCACGTAGGCGGTGAGCGCGATCATCACGAAACCCATCACCAGCGTGAAGCGGTCCATCGCCCGCCCGGCTTCCTTCACCAGGAAGATCGCCACCGCGATCGCGGCGCTGATCGCCGCTCCGGTGGACACGGGGATGCCGAACATCACGTTCATCCCGAGCCCCGCCCCGGCCACGTTTCCGATGTTGAAGGCGAGCCCTCCGAGCGCCACGAGCGCGGCGAGGAGGTAGCCGAGCCCCGGGAGCACGCGGTTGGCGACGTCCTGCGCGCGCTCGCCGCTCGCCACGATCACGGGCCAGATGTTGAGCTGCGCGGCCAGGTCGAAGAGCACCGAGGCGAGGATGACGAACGCGCAGCTCGCCCCCAGCTCAGCGGTGAACACCGCGGTCTGCGTGAGGAAGCCGGGCCCCACCGCGGACGTGGCCATGAGAAACGCCGCGCCGAGGAGCGCGGAGGCGACGCCGCGCGTATGGGGGCTGCCTTTCACGATCCCGACTTCGCTGGCCATGTGCTCTGCTGGATGAGGGTGGAGTGCCGCGGGACGGCGCTGGGCGACCGGACCCGCTCCGGTGGCGTGGTGTCGATCTCCGACGCCGTCACGCGCGAGCGGCTCCCTCGTCGAGCACGAGCCGGACCCGATCGCCCGGCACGAGCTGCGCGAAACGCGAGATCCACTCCGAGCGGATCACCGCGATCTTCGGATAGCCGCCGATCGTGGGGCCGTCGTGCATGATCACGATCGGCTCTCCTCCATCGGGCACCTGGATGGCGCCGACGCAGGTGGGCTCGGACGGGAGCGCGGCAGCCTCGCGGGGAGCGAGCGTGGAGCCTCCCAGACGAAAGCCCGTGCGGTCGGAGGCGTGCGATACCACGAGCTCCCCGCCCAGCAACTTTCCCCAGGCGGACGAGTCGAAGAGCCCGGCCTGCGGTCCGCGCATGATGTGCACTGTGCCGTCGAACTTCGGCGGCCGCACCGCGGCACCGGGCGAGCCTGCGCGGGGCACGTGCGCGATCGCCGCATCGCCGATCGGAAGGACATCGCCGTCGCGCAGCCTGCGTCCCTCGAGGCCGCCGATCGCCGCACTCAGGAGCGTCGAGCGGCTGCCCATCACCACCGGGACATCGATCCCGCCGCGCACCGCTATCAGCAGGAACCGGCCGCAGGTGATCCGGCCGACGGTGAGCTCCGCGCCGGCGTGGACCCACGTGCAGCTCCACCGGTCGACCGGCCTGCCATCCACGAAGCACTCGGCGTCCGCGCCGCCGATCGCGATGGCGCAGTCGCTCTGGAAACGCAGCGCGCCGCCGGCCACCGCCCATTCGATCATCGCGGCACCGGTATCGTTGCCGAGAATGGAGTTGAGCGCCGAGCCGGAATCCCGATCGGCCACCCCGGATGTGGGCACGCCGCTGGACCGGTAGCCGAAGCGGCCGAGATCCTGGATGGTCGCGAAAGGCGGAGCCGCGGTGACTGTCAGCACGGCTCCTCTCTCACGAAGCGGACCACGTCGCCGGGGTGGATGAGCGCCGGCGGCTCGCGGGTCGCGTCGAACATGCGGAGCCGCGTGGAGCCGATGATGTGCCATCCGCCCGGCGTCTGAAGCGGATACACGGCGGTCTGGCGTCCCGCGATCGCCACGGACCCGGGCGGTACGCGAAGCCGTGGAGACGAGCGCCGCGGCAGCTCCAGCGCTTCGTCGAGATCGCCGAGGTAGGCGAAGCCGGGCTGGAAGCCGCAGGCGTAGGCCCGATAGCTCCGCGCCGAATGACGCGCGACGACTTCCTCCACCGCGAGACCGGTACGCTCGGCGACTTCCTCGAGGTCGGGACCATCGTAGCGCACAGGGATCTCCACCACCGCGGCGGCGCTCTCGCGCGGCGCGTCTTCCGCGAGCAGGATCGGCGTCACGAGCTCCGCGACGGCGGCGTAGTCCATGGACCGGCGATCGTAATACACGCCGAGCGTGGTGTAGGATGGCACCACGTCGGTGATCCCGGCGCGCGAGAGCTCGCGGATCCGCGCGGCCGCCGCGCGCACGCGCTCGCCGACTTCCCACGAGATGGCGCGGGCGAACGTAGCCAGGAGCGCGCCGTCGCCGAGCGGCGCGATGGTCGGTGAAGCGTGCACTGTGGTTCGGCTCCCGCGACTAGCTCGCCCCGGCCGGCATCACCGTGCGGCGCGGAACCAGCGTTCGTACCAGGCGATGCTGCGGTCGAGCAGGTCTATCACGTGGCCCGTCTCGCGCACACCGTGTCCCTCGCGCGGGTAGCGCACCATGATGGTCGGCACCCCCACGTCCTTGAGCGCTATGTAGTACTGCTCCGCCTCGGCGATCGGCACGTCGTTGTCGTTCTCGCCGTGCACGAACATCGTCGGCGTCTTCACGCGCGAGACATAGCGCAGCGGGCTGCGCGCCCAGAGCGTGTCCATTATCCCGCGCTCGTGCGGATAGCCGCCGAACTCCACGGCCAGGTAGTCGTGATAGTAGGCCATGTAGTTGAAGCTTACCAGGTTCGATATGCCCGCAATCGGGATGGCGGCCCGGAAGCGGTCCGTACGCGTGATGATCCAGTTGGTGAGCTGGCCGCCGTAGCTGCCGCCCTCGATGCCGAGCCGCTGGGGGTCGAGCCAGGGGTAGCGCGCGAGGGCGGTGTCCACCGCGGCGAGCACGTCCTCCGCCTCGCCGCCGTTCTGGTCGCCGAAGATGGCATCGGTGAACTTCTGCCCGTAGCCCGTCGAGCCGCGGTAGTTGACCATGAGCACCGCGTAGCCGTGCGCCGCGTACACCTGGGCCTTCTGATTGAACGACGGACCCTGCTGGCCGTGGGGGCCGCCGTGGATGTCGACTATGAGCGGATAGCGCGAGTTCGCACTGGCGTTCGCGCCGGCATCCGCCGTCCTCGCCAGCGGGTAGGTGAGGAACGCCTGCACGGTGAGGCCGTCGCGGCTCGTGAAGGAGAAGGGCTCGACGCGGGCCAGCGTGCGCGAGGAGAGAAGCTCGGCGTTGAGGGCGAGCAGCGTCCTGCTCGAGCCGTCGCCCGACACGAACACGAGACTCGCCGGCTCGCTGGGCGAGGAGAACGAGTACGCCAGGGCGCCCGTGGAGGCGAGCGACCACGATCCCACCGCGCCCGTATCGCCCACGACCACCTCGGCACGGCCGCCATCGACCGGAAGACGGTACAGCCGCGACATCCCGCGCTCGCGCACCACGGTGTAGAGCGAGCGTCCGTCGGCCGACCAGCGCGGCGCGCCCTGACGGTTGTCGATCGCCCGGCCCAGCTCGCGCCGGTTGCCGCCGTCGGCGTCGGCCACCCAGACGTGCGTGTCCTCCATGGTGGTCTCCGAGGAGGTCAGCTCGCGCGTGGTGCCGAGGTAGGCTATCCTCGAGCCGTCGGGCGACCAGACGGGCTGGTACTCCACGCTCCGCGTCTCGATTATCCGGCGCACGGCGCCCGTGGCCACGTCCACGGCGAAGATGTCGTAGTTGAAGTCGCGGTCCTGGTCTTCCTCCGGATTGGCCACGAAGACTATCTCGCGCCCGCTGGGCGACCAGTCGATGGAGTGCTCGTAGCGCGTGCCGTGGGTTATCTGCCGCACCTCCGCGCTGCCGACGTCGACGACGTAGATGTGGACGCGCCGGTTGTCGTTGAAGCGCGTGAGCCCCTCGCTCGCCGTGGGCTTGTAGGCGTAGCGGGTGATGACCATGGGGTCGCCGTTGGCGTCCTCCTCGGGTCCCGGGGCGCTGGAGACGAAGGCTATCCGCTTACCGTCGGGCGACCATGCGAGCCGCTCCCCGGTGGAGGGGAGCACGGCGTTCGTGCCGCTGACGCTGGCCAGGAAGCGCGGCTCGGAACCGTCGGCCCGCGCGACGATCACGCCGCTGCGGCCGCCCTCCTCACCGTCCCCATCGTCCATGCGGCCGAAGAAGGCGATCGACTCGCCGTCGGGCGACCAGCGCGCTCCGGATGCGTGGCTCCGCTCGCCGCCTATGCGCGTGGTGCTGCCGCTCCGGATGTCGCGCACCCAGGCTTCGGAGTAGGGGCGTCCGGGCCGGTCGTTGCGCGTGACGGTGTAGGCCACGCGCCGGCCGTCGGGCGACAGCTGGACGTCGCGCAGACCGCGCAGCGCCGACACGTCGGTGCTGCGGAGGCCGCGCGTCGTCTGGCCGGACAGCGAGAGGGGGAGGAGGGAAACGACGAGGACGAAGAAAAGTGCGCGTACGGTCTTCGGCATTGTCTGGTCTCCGATCGGGCGCACGCGCGGCTCGCGGGCGCCGCGCGTCATCGCGCCGCCCGCGCGTTCGCGTGCACGGCGTTGGGCATCTCGATCAGGTAGAACGTCACCCAGGTGGCGTAATAGTGAGTGCCGTCGTAGCCCACGGCCCCGATCTGCGGGAGCCCGAACGCCGACTGCACCACCGCCAGTCTGCGCAGCACGGGCACGCGCGCGTCGTTCTCGGGGAGGAGATTGGCCAGTTTGGCCATCAGCATCGCCCGCACGAGGGATAGCCCCACGAGATGCGAGGTGGCGGATACCGACGAGTTCTCGCTCCGCGCGTATTCCAGCCCCATGGTCTTCGTGAGCGGCCTGAACTCCACGGATTGTATGGGCGGAAGGAACCGGTCCAGCCACTTCAGGTAGGTGGATCGCTCCATCAGCCGGCCCATGATGACGGCCTCGTACAGGCACGGGGAGAGGAAGTCGCTCGGGCCGGGCTCCGAAGCGGTGTTGCAGTTGATGTCGCGCGCGAACATCCGGGCGGCGTTCCCGCGGATGGCGCTGTCGAGTTTCGGATCGAACTCTGTGGCATAGTCGAGGGCGTTGTCCATCGCCATCGCCGTGTTCGGATGAACTCCTATGCGCACGGGCTGCTCGAGCGTGTCGAGGTAAGTGGCCAGCCGGCCGGCCATCAATGTCGCCAGCGGCTGCAGGTTACCGGCCCAGCGTTGCGCATCCGGATCGTCCCACGTTTTCAGCTCTCCCTGCAGGCGGAGGAGCCAGCCGTATCCGTAGGGGAGCTCGAAGCGGCCCGCATCGGTGAAGAACTCCACCTCGCCGGCGATGTTGGATGCGCCGAGATGACGGTCGAGCTGCTCGCGGATCGCGGGCCCGGTGGCCAGGTCGGGAAAGAGCTTGAGCAGCTTGACCAGCGTCCAGGTGGAGTTCACCGCGGAATGCCAGTCGTAGCAGCCGTAGAACGCCCGCGTCGTCTCGAAGCTGTCGACGGGCGTGTAGGTCGGCTCCCACAGGTAGGGCGGATTGGTCGGCCGCGGGTGCGGATGGTCGACGCACGAGAGCGGCATCGCCGAGAGCGCGATCGCACGCGCGACATCCAGCTCGGCCGCCACCGGATCGGGGAGCGAGGCATAGAAAGAGGCGAGGTTCCTGAACTCCTTCTCCTTCGGCCGCGTCGAATCCGACGGCGCCTGCGCGGCGGCGGCCGAAGCGAGCGATGCCCACAGTACCGCAGCCAGCAGAGAGGTGGCAGTCGTCGACTTCACGATGTTTTCCTCGCCTCGATGTACAGGAGCGCGTAGGCCGGCAGCCACGAGATCCCCGACACTTCGCCGCGCATCAGATCGAATCCGCGTCTGGCGTGGATCGCCGAGAGGCGGTGCAGCACGTTCACCCACGGATCGCCGGCGGGCAGCGCCGCGGCTATCCGTTCCATGGCCTGGGCGCGCTGGAACGAGAGACCGCTCAGGCGCGCGCTGTCGGCGGCGGGCACCGCCTCGCTGCCGCCGGCGGCAATCGTGAGCGGAGAGAAGCGGCCCGACTCCAGCGGCGGCAGGAATCCGCGAACCCAGCTCGCGAACTCCGCGCCCGGCAGCACGCGGGACATGAGAGCGGCCTCGGTGAGACATGGCGACACCACGTTCCCCGGTCCCCCGCGGCGGCGGCGCGGCGGCGGCGCGGAGCCCGGCGCGCTGAGATCGTTGTATCCCGTGTCCACCCGCGCGGCGCGGCGCGCCGAATCGGAACGAGCCGCGCGCTCTCCCCCACCGCCGCGCGACGCGCGTCCGGCGGCGGCCTCCGACTCGGTCTTGCACGATTTGTCGCCCAGGTAGAATCGCCGCGCCGTGGCGACGATGTTCCGGCGCAGCGGCACGTTCCCCACTTCCTCCGCATAATCGAGCGCGAGCATCAGGTTGAGCGCCGTGTTCGATTGACCGCCGGCGCGGTCCGCCACCGGAAGGGTGACGAAGTAGGCGCCGAGCGAGTCGGCCATCCAGTTCGCCAGCGGCGTGGCGTTCAGCGTCCACTTGCGCGCCGCTGAGTCGGGCCAGGTGTACAGCGCCGAGTAGAGCTTGAGGAGCCACGCGAAGCCGTACGGACGCTCGAAGAGACCGCGCTGACCCGAATACGGAATCGGATTGATCGCGGCGGCCGACGCCTGGAAGAACTCCAGCTCGCCGGCCAGGTTCGACGCGCCGAGGTGGTCGGCCAGCTTCTCGCGCGAGAGCTCCTGCAGTGCGGAGCCCGGGAAGCGCTCGAGGAGGTACACGGTAGCCCAGGTGGAGCTGACCGCGGAGTGCCAGTCGTCGCACCCCCAGAAGGCGCGGGTCTGGTTGTTCCTGGCCACCAGCGAGTAGCTGGCGACCCAGAAGTAGCTCTCGCCCCGCTCGTTCGAGGCGCTGCGAGAGCGCGTGCTGTCGGCGGAGCTGTCGGCCGCGCTTTTCGCGGCGCTGTCCGCCGACGCGGTCCGCGTCTGGCTGCGGCGAGGCTGCAGCGGCTGGAGGCGATCGAGGCAGGTGAGCTGGATGGCACCCAGCTCGAGCCCATCGCTCTCGGCGAACGCGGGCGCCGCCACGCGGGGGAGCTTCGCGAGCAGCTCATCGATGTTGCGATAGTCCGCCCGGAGCGGTACGGAGTCCGCCCGCTGACCCGGCCGCTGCGCCGCGACCTGCGTCGCGGCCAGCGACAGGAGCGCTACCACGCCGAGCATCCGCGCGCCGCGACTGGCCCACGGGCCCGGCCGCGACGTACACACAGTGCGACTCATGACGACACCAGCCTCACTGACAAGTCGGAGCGTTCTCCGGTTTCGAGTCCCACCAGATCCGGGTGCCGAAGTCGTCCGGTCCCTGCCGGGCGATGGCCGCATTGAGATTCTCCGCATTCACCAGAGCCTCGGTAGTGCTGTAGTAGAACCGCCGCGGAACGTACGGAACGATGGCCGCGGGTCCGGGCGCAACCGTCTCGGGCTGGCAGGTGCGGCGCCACTCGGCCCAGACCTGATAACTCACCGAGAAGAGAGCGATCCACTTCTGAGTCGCGATCTGCTCGAGCCCATCCACGCCGCCCTTGTAGGCGATCTCCGGCCGGGCGAGGAACGTGGTGATCGCCGTCTCGTCGGTCACACCCCACTGCTCCATCGAGGCGCGTATCGCGGCGTAGTAGTCGTCGGCCGCCTCGCCGGCCGACAGGCCGCCGAGCCCGCGCTCGGCCGCTTCCGCGCGGAGGAAGAGCAGCTCCGAGTATGTCATGATGTAGGACGGCGTCTTGAGGCCTTCGGCGGTTCCATAAGTGCCATAGGAAGTCACGCCCGGCCCGAAGATGGCGCCCGGCCACGACGCGAGACGGAACCACTGGCCCGCCGAGTCGGGGGTGAGGCCCGACGGTTCGCCGCCGTACCCGCCCGAATACACGGACGAGTCGACCACCGGCATCGCGTAGACCGGGAGCCGCGGATCGCCGTCCATCAGATCGGTGAGCGTCCGCGCGACTCGGACATCGAGACGCGACTTGACGCCGGACGCGAACGGATTGTCGTAGATGCCATCGCCCGGCCAGTCGAGCTTCGCGTTGTCGTCGTTCGACTGGAACACGCCGCCCGGGTCGTCGAACGCGGCCTGGAGCTCCGCGTCCGCCTTAGCGAGATCCACGTTGACGATCCGCATCGCGTGCCGCGCGCGGAGCGAGTTGGCGAAGCGGCGCCACTTGCCCAGATCGCCGTTGTAGATGGGATCGGACCCGCCGAGGGTGGGAGCGCCCGCCGGCACGGCGGCCATGTCGTCGGCCGCCTGGGAGAGCTTCGCGAAGATATCGTCGTAGATGTCCTTCTGAGCGTCGTACTTCGGCGTGACTATGCCCGAATCCGCCTGCAGCGCGTCGGAGTACGGGATGTCACCCCACTGGTCGGTGAGATTGCTGAAGTCCCAGGTCAGGAGCACCATGGCCGGGCCGTAGATGCCGGCCTGACCGGACGATTTCCCCGCCTGGATGACCTGCCGGAAGTCGGCCAGGTCGTTGGTGTACGCCGAAGTGAACGTGCCGTTGGTGTTGGCGGCCTGCAAGGTGGCGTACGTGTCGACCGTGGGATAGAGGACGCTGGAGAAGTGCTGCGCCAGCACGGCCGCGGAGCCGAAGCCGGTCCATCGCCGTACGGAAGTGATCGTCGCGTTGGTGAAGAGCGCACCGGGCGGCGCGCTGGTCGGATCGTTGGGATTGCGGTTGACGTCGGTGATGCTGTCGGTATGGCACGCGACGGTGCCGATCACGAGGGTGATCCCTACGACGCCGCGCCAGGTCTTGGTCATCTGTCAATTCCTCGAATCGGGTTGCGCGTAAGGTCTCAGGGGGTGACCTGCAGGGTGATGCCGACGGTGCGGTTGGTGGGCAGTGTCGCGTACTCGAACCCCTGCGAGTTGCCGGTACCGTACGTGAACTCCGGATCGATGTTCGGAATGCTGGAATGCGTCCAGAGGTTGCGGCCCACGAGCGAGAGAGTCGCATTCGACACGCCTACGCGGCCCAGGAGCGATGCGGGAAGCTGGTAGCCGATCCGGGCCTCGCGCAGCTTCACGTAGCCGGCGTCGTAGACGTACTGCTCGTGAATCCCCCACAGCGCTCCGAAGTAGCGCTCCGAAGTGATGTTGATCGAATTCGGCTCGCCGGTCTCCCGGTCGATTCCCTTCACGACCACCCCGGGATCGTCCCAGTCCACCTCGCGCCCTTTCAGAGTGTTGGCGCACTGCCCGCTCAGGTCGCACATCATGTTGGTGGTGCTGAACATCTTCCCTCCGACGTGGAAGTCGAAGAGGAAGCTGCCCGTGAAGTTTCCGTACCTGAACTCGTTGTTCCAGCCGCCGATCCAGCTCGGGTTGATGTTGCCCAGCACGTCCTGGGCTCCGCGGACGGGCATCCCGTTGGACGTGATCAGCTCACCGTCGTCGTTGCGGAGGAATCTGGCGCCGTTGAGCTGACCGTAGGGCTGCCCCGCGGTCGCGGTGACCGTCGCGCTCCACGTGCTCGCCAGCACCACCGAAGTGAGGCCCGGCGCCAGCGAGACGACCTTGCTCTTGTTGGTGGCGTAGTTGAAAGTGCTCGTCCACTGCAGGCCGTCCTCCGACCGGATGGGAGTCACGGCGACGCTGGCCTCGAAGCCCTTGTTCGAGATGTGTCCCGCGTTGATCGCCTGGGTCGAATAGCCGGACGTGGGCGGGATGACGAGGTTGAGAATCTGGTTCCTCGTGTTCTTCGAGTAGTAGCTGGCGTCCACCGTCACGCGACCGTCCAGGAACGCGAGCTCGGCTCCGACCTCGGCGCTGGTGGTGAGCTCCGGCTTGAGATTGGCGTTCGCGAGATTGTCATCCAGCGAGAAGAGCGGGAGCGGCCCGAACTTCGACGACGATCCCTGGAACACCGTGAGGAGTTGATACGGAGTCGCGGAGCTGCCCACGCGGGCGTAGGCCGCGCGGAGCTTGGCGTAGGAGAGAACACCGGTGGCCAGGCTCGGGATCGCGTTCGTGAGAACGACCGAAGTGTTGACGCCCGGATAGAAGTACGAGTTGTTGCCGGTGGGGAGAGTCGACGACCAGTCGGAGCGGCCGGTTCCTTCCACCGTCCACCAGTCGTCCCACGTGAACGCGAGCGATCCGTACACGCTGTGCACCCGCTGCTCCGATTCGAACTGCTGAACCGTGGGAGCGATGGCGGCGTTCGCCACGTTGTAGATGCCGGGCACCGATATGCCCCTGGTGGCGATGTTGGTCCTGCCGAACTTCGTGCCGCGGAGCGTTCCGCCCACGAGACCGTTGAGTGAGAGCCGATCGGTCACCGACCTGTCCAGGTTGAGCAGCAGGTCGACGTTGGTCTCGGTGTTGTGCTGATTGGCGATGGAGAACGCGCCCGCGTAGTTCGGGTCGGTCCACTGGATGTTCCCCTTCGCGAACGCCCGATCGATGTTCCAGTTGTAGAAGTCGTGGCCGCCGCGCAGCGTTACCGAGAGCCCTTCGCCCAGCTCGTAGCTGCCGCTGATGCTGCCGATCGCCCTGTTGCGGACATCGAACTCGGGGTTCTCGTACTGGAGCCAGTAGGGGTTGTTGTGGAACGTCGAGTTCCAGTTGAAGAGCTCTCCGTTATCCGTGTAGTACCTGTTCCGCAGCGACTCCATGTTCACCTGCCGCCCCCACCAGAGGAACTGCTGGACAATGGACGTGTTGTAGCCGTCGGGCGGACGGTTGTAGGCGCGGTTCTGGGAGTACTGGATGGAGCCGGTGCTGGAGAATTTCCCCTGCCGGAAGCCGCCGGCGAGCGACGTCGAGAGGTTCTTGAAGCGGTTGTTCGGGATCACGCCCTGGATCCGCGTGTAGCCCATCGAGAGTCGCCCGTTGGCCCGGTCGGTACCGCCCGAGACGGCGACGCTGTTGGTGAAGCTGTGTCCCGTCTGGAAGAAGCTGTCGGCGTTGTCGGGGTGCGGGCTGAACGGCGTCGCCTGTCGCACGCCGTCGATCACGGGGCTGTCGAACTGGGGGATGAGCTGGCCGTCCATGCGCGGCCCCCAGCTCTGCGCCGCGGCGTCGTTGATGCCGTTGCCCCGGCCGTCCACGTACGAGAACTGCCCGCCCGAGCCCTGGCCGTACATGTTCTGCCACTCCATGTACTTCGACGGCCTGTCCCAGGTGAAGGTGCTGCTCAGCGACACCCTCAGGTTCGAGTCGGTGTCGGAGCCGTGCTTGGTGGTTATGACGATCACGCCGTTCGCCGCGCGCGAGCCGTAGAGCGCCGCGGCGTTCGGTCCCTTGAGTACGGATATGGAAGCGATGTCCTCGGGGTTGATGTCGCTCATCACGTTGCCGAGGTCGATACCCGGCGAGTTCGCGTTGGTGAGCGAGCCTTGACTGTACGAGCTGCCGCGGTTGTCGCTGGAGACTGGCACTCCATCTATCACGAACAGCGGCGAGTTGTCGCCGTTGATCGAGTTGGAGCCGCGGATCGTGATCTTCGTCGACCCGCCCGGGGTGCCCGAGCCGATCATGGTCATGCCGGCGACCTTGCCCGCGAGCTGGTCGACGAAGTTCTGCGACCGCGTGGTGTTGAGGTCCTCGGTGTTGATCTGCTGCTGGGCGGTACCCAGCTGGCTCTTCTCGCGCTGCACGCCGAGCGCCGTGGTGACCACGCCCTGCAGCGTGTTGATGACCACCGGCAGCACGAAATCGAGCGTGGTGGTTTCTCCCGCTCTCGGAGTGACGGTCGCGCTCTGTGCGCTGTAGCCGATGCGGCGGGCCAGCACGGTGAGCGGCTCGCCGGTGAGGCGGGAATCGGGAATCGAGATGGAGTAGCGTCCCTGCTCGTCGGTCATGGTGCCGAGGTTCAGCGACTGGATCACGACCGTGGCCGAGGGTATGGCTTCCCCGGTTTCGGCGCGCACGGCTCCGGTGACCGTGGCCGGCTCGGCGCGCGTTCCCGTCCGCGGCACGAGCGTCGCCTGATCCGCCGCGGTGAGCTCGACGTCGAGCTCCGTGCCGAGGAGCACCTCGGTGAGCGCGGCCGCGACCGAGAGTCCATCGACGCGGATCGTCACGCGACTCTCCGGCGGGATCAGGTCGGGGCTGTACGAGAGGTGCAGTCCCGTCTGGCGTCCCACTTCGTGGAGCGCGCTGACGATAGTCGCATCGCGGAGATCGAGCGAGACACGCCGGCGGAAGGCGGCCGCGCCGCTGGCATCCGCGCGCACGTCGGCCTTCCCCTTGTCTCCTTTGATGATGTAGTAGAAGGCGGGCTCGCTCGAAGCCGCGCGCATCCCGCTGCCCGGCGGCGCTCCCGCCTGCGCGGCGCCCGTTTCGAATACGAATCCCAGTGCCAGGAACAGCGCGAGCCCCCAGCTCCCTGCTCGCGCTGCACCGCGGACGCTCGATTTCATGAATCCCTCCCGCTGAAAGGCGTGACGGATCGCCCAGGCCGCCGGCGGAGTGGCGGTGCGATTGTGGTGTATTCTGTTCATGAGGAACGCTTCCGTGAGATGACTACCTGTCGTTCGTGCCGCTCGATGTTCAGACCGAGCGAAGTCGCCACGATGTGCAGCGCATCATCGGCCGTGGCGGCCTTGAACGACGCTTCCAGACGGCGATCGAGGAGCGTGGAATCGGCGACGACTATTTCGATGTCGTACCAGAGCGCGAGGTCGGATGACACTTCCGAGAGAGTGGCATCGTGGAACACGAGCCATCCCCGCGTCCACGCGAAGTACGACTGGGCGTTCACGGGAGCGACCACCGGCGCGCGGCCGTCGTCGCCCACCGTCCCCAGCTCGCCCGCGGAGAGCTCCGTGGCGGCCGCATGCGAGCCGGAGCGCGCCGTACCGCGCAGCGCCACCCGCCCATCGCCGACGACCACGCGCGTGGCGTGCTCCCCGTCGTAGCGGCGCACGCTGAACTCGGTCCCGAGATCCTCCGTCACCGCATCGGCGGTACGCACCACGAACGGGCGCGTGGAATCGTGCTTCACGCGGAAGAACGCCTCGCCCTCGAGGTGTACGTCCCAGCGCCTGCTGGCGGGATCGGCCCGGGAGTAGCGCAGCCGGCTCCCAGGCGCCAGCGCGACGTCGATCCCATCGCCCAGCGTTATCTCGGCGCGTTCGCCGGCACGGGTAGCGATGATGCGCTCCGACTCCGCGGCGGGAGCGGCCTCGCGCGCGACCCGCGGCTCCGGAGCCGCGCGCCACAGCGACACCGCGAGCAGCAGCGCCGCCGCGAGCGCGAGCGGCGCCATCCAACGCGATACGTGGTGCGAGAGGAACGGCCTCACGGGCGGGCGGCGCGCACCGTCACCGGCCGTCCGCTCGAGACGTGGCGGGTCCGCGCCGGCGCGCGGTTTCACGTGGCGCCAGGCGCTTTCCACATCCCAGCCTTCGTCCTTGCTGGCGCCCGGCTCCCACGCCGCGCGCAGTTGCGCCACGACGTCTGCATTCGCCGGGTCGGCCGCCATCCAGCGGCGTACACGCGCCGCCTCTGCGGCGTCGCTCTCGCCTGAGAGGAAGCGGGCGAGCGTGATGGGGTCGAGATCTTCGCGTTCGGCCGGTGTCATCACAGGCAGAGACGCTCCGGGGCGCCGCTACCCTAACGGGGCCCGCCCCCGCCCTCCGTCGTCCCTACCAGTCGGCCAACTGCTCGCGCAGGCTGGCCAGGGCGCGCCCCATGTGGAACTCGACGGTCTTCACGGTGATCCCCAGCCGCATCGCGACCTCGCGGTAGGAGAGGCCGCCGTCCCGGTTGAGCAGGAAAACCTCGCGCGTGCGCTCCGGCAGCTCGGCGACGGCGGCGCGGATCGCCGCGATCGTCTCGTGGCAGGCCAGGGCATCGTCGCTCCGCTCCGGAGCCTGGTGCGCATCCCGCGCGCGCCCGTCGCGCGCCAGAACATCGTGCGCGGCGCGGTGCACGCGCTGGCTGCGGTGAAAGCTCCGCACCCGGTTGAGCGTGGCTACGTACATGTACGACCGCAGATGCGTCGTCACCCGCCACTCGGCGCGGCGCTCCCAGATGGCGAGGAACAGATCCTGGACGATCTCCTCGGCCACCTCGCGCGAATCGGAATGCGAGTACGCGAAACCCGCGAGAGGAGCGTAGTAAGTGCGGAAGAGCTCCTCGAACGCGTCCACGTCGTCCGCGCGGATGCGCTCGACCAGCGCGCGCTCGGAAGCGGCGCGAGCCGACTCGGGGCTCCGCTGGAGGGGATCCGTCTTGGGTAGAGTATCGAGCCACATAGGCGGCGGATGGACGACGGGCAGGTTTCAGGCGGCAGTACGGACGTCCTTACCGACCAGTTCGCCTCCCCACCGTATACAATATGTCATATATTCGCAAGAGTGCACCGGCGGAATCCGGAGCCTCCATAGGCATGGGACCGCGACGGCGGGCCCCTTCGATCAGGAGCCCGATTCCCGCTCCGGGAAGTACGGCGCCAGCGCGCTCGCCGGCGGCGGCGGCGTGAGCAGGCTCACCACCACGTACGACACGACCGAGACCACGAAGCCCGGCAGCACCGGGTCGATGGCCTCCGCACCCCACAGCTTCCACGCACCCGCCGACGCGACGCCGAGCAGCATCGCCGCTATCGCGCCCTCCCGCGTCGCACGCCGCCAGAAGATCCCGCCGATCACCGGCGCGAAGAAGCTCGCCGCCATGAGCGCGCTGAAGAGCAGCACGATGAGCTGGATCAGCTCTCCCTTCCCGACCCCCGTCAGCACGAACACCAGCGGTGCGGCGCCCACCACGAATACGCCTATCCGTCCCACCACCAGCCGCCGCCGCGGGCTGGCGCTCCGCTGAAAGAATGTCTGGAAGATGTCTTCGGAGAGCGCGGAACCGGCCACTATGAGCAGCGCCTCCGCCGTCGACATGATCGCCGAGGTGATCGCCGCGAGCATCAGGCTTCCTATGAACGCCGGCAGTACCGCGCGCGCGATTATCGGCATCGCCAGGTCGCCAGTGGGAAGCGCGGGGAAGAGCACGGTGCTCACCAGTCCCAGCACCATGATCATCAGGTTGAGCGTCACCACCAGCACGATCGTAAGCAGGATCCCCCGACGGATGTGGTGCATGTCCCGCATCGAATAGAGCCGCACTATCTTCTCGGGCGTGGCCACCGAGCCGAGAAAGAACGCGAGCCCCATGGTGAAGAGCAGCGCCGCCGGCAGCGTCCCCCACTCCAGCGCCAGCGGGTTGGTGAGCTCGGCGTAGTGCAGCAGGTTGCCGGCGCCGCCGATCTGCCTGAGCGCCAGAGGGAGCGCCACCACGGTACCGAGCAGCATGATGATCATCTGCACGAAGTCGGCGTACACCACCGCCAGCATCCCCCCCACCACCGTGTACGCGAGCAGCAGGAGCGCGAAGAACACCACCCCGTAGGTGAGCGGTACGCCGAAGGCGATGTTCGCCACCAGCCCGCCGGCCACTATCTGCGCCTGCATGTACACCATGATGGCGACCATGATGATCACGGCCGCGATCGCGCGCGCGGTCTTACTGTAGTAGCGCCGCTCGATGAACGACGGCAGCGTGAGCTCGCGCGTTCCCATGAGCCGCGGCGCCAGCACCGCCGCCATGAACCAGTAGGCGAGCGGTATCGAGATCAACACCCAGCCGAACGACCAGCCGAAGGCGTGGATGGCGCCCACGGCGCCTATGAAGGTTCCGCCGCTCACGTGCGTAGCCGCGAGCGTCACTCCGCCGAGTCCCCACCCCAGGTTGCCGCCGGCTATCCAGTAGTCGCTCTCGTCGCGCGTCTTGCGCATGCTGTACAGCCCGATCGCGAAGATGCCGAGGAAGTAGAGCGCGAACACCGCGATCCGCGTGGTCATGGCTCATCCTCCCGTTCGGCCGCACCGCCGGCGCTGGGCCCGCCCGACGTCTCGCGCGACGCCTCGCGCGAAGCTCCTGGCTCGCTCTGCTCCACCCACACCATCCACCGCCAGTAGCCGAGCGCGATGAGGCCGAGCACTACGAAGAGTCCCCAGAAGACGAAGGTCATGGCGCCCGCTCCAGCCTATGCCGCACGGATCACCCGGTAGGTGACCGCCGATAGAAGTACCAGCAGCGCGACCGTCACGATATCCACCGTGGTCTGATAAGTGAACAGTCGCGCCTCGCCCATGCGTCCGCGCCAGCGAACCACGGCCGGAATCGCCTGCAGCGTGAGAGCGTGAGCGGCGCTCTCGCCATCGCGCGCGACCGTGCGCGGAACGGTGGGAAAGAACTCGTACACCCGGAGCTCGCCCGGGAGCTCCACGCGCAGATCGAAGAGATCCTCCCGGGAGTCGGATGGCCTGCCCGCCACGAGAAGCAGCGGCACCGCCACCTCCAGGTCGGAGCCGCGGCGTCTGATGGCACCTTCGGCGCGATAACGCAGAACGAGCGTGGCGGTGTCGGGCGCGCCCGCGCGTGGAGCGTGCGCTGGCGGCTCACCACCGTCTCCGCGTGACGTCGAGCCCGCCGCGCCGCGCGAGCGGGGCGCGAACCGCACCACTCCCGCGAACCCGGTGGAATCCCACGCCTCACCTCCATCGAGCTCGCGAGGGCCGAGCTCCACGTCCGCGGCCTCGCCATCCAGCGTCGCGCTGAGCTCGAGCGGCCGCACGCCGAAGAACGCGACGCCGCGCAGAGCCACCTCCGAAGCCGAATCGGGGAGGAGCAACTGGTAGCGCGCCACCACGTCCACGCCGGTCTCCGAGGCGACTCCCGCGCGCGCGGCCGAGAGCTCGACTCCGAGATGCGTGATCTCGGGGCCCGCAACGGCTCCCTGCTGCAGAGCCAGGAGCAGCACGATGCCGGCTAGCGGCGCCACCGCTCACTCTCGGACGCGGGAGCGAATGCACCACCGTCGGCCACCGCCGCCTCGCGAGCTAGCGCGCGCATGCGCCGAGATGCTCGACGAAGAAGTTCTCCAGCCGGCGGCTCATGTCGATGCGGTTCTCCGCCCTGCGGAAGCCGTGCCCCTCGCCCGGATAGCTGTGGCTCTCGAAGCTCTTGCCGAGCCGCTGCAGCTCCGCCACGGCAATTCGATAGTTGGTGAAGGGTACGCGCCGGTCTTCCTCGCCGTGCATGAGAAGGAGCGGCGCCTCGAGGCGGTCGAGCCGTTCGATGGTGTTGCTCACGCGGTACGCCTCCGGGTTCTCGTCGGGGAGCGCGCCGTGTCCGGTCTTCGTGAAGATCTTCCCGAGACGGTCGGTCTCATCGAAGCTCCCCGCCTTGGCGTACGCGCCGCGCATCGCCACCACCGCATCGAACTTGTCGGGCGTGCGAGTGGCCGCGGCGAGCGAAGTGCTCCCGCCGTAGCTGCCGCCGTAGATCCCCACCTTCCCGTTCACGTACGGGAGAGTGCGCAGGAAGTCGGAAGCCGCGCCGGCATCCAGCGCCTGCCCTCCCATCCAATCGTGTACGGCGAGATCCTGGAAGACCCGGCCGAAGCCGGAGCCACCGCGGTAGTTGATGGCCAGCACCACGAAGCCGCGCGAGGCCAGATACTGCTCCGTGATGTTGAGGTTCTGCTTGTACGAGTTGGTGCCGCCCCCGTGCACGTTCACGAGCGCGGGGCAGCGATCGCCGCTCTCGGTCTGCGGCGGGAGGTAGAGAAAGCCCTGCATGTACGAGCCATCGAAGCTGCGGTAGGCGATCTCGCGCGGAGCGCGTACGCCGTTCCATACGGGCGAGAGCCGCGTGAGCTGCTCGGCCTCCCCGCCCGCGGCGCTCACGCGATACACCTCGGGCCCCTCGGTCGGTCCGCCGCGAAGGAAGGCGAAACTCCCGGCGCCGGCGCTCGCGCTCAGCGAGCGGATCGAGCCTCCGACGGTGGTGACCTGTGTCGCCACGCCGCCAGTATCGGGCACGGCCCAGAGATCGTCGCTGCCGCGCTGCATGTACGGGAAGTAGATGGTGCCGCCGTCGCTCGACCAGAAGGGCCGGTTGCGCATGATCGCGTCGGTGGCGAACACCTGCATCCGGATCGGCCGCTCGCTCCCCGCCAAGGCCGGATTCACGAGATAGATGTAGGCGAGATCCTGGTACCAGTACTCGTTCTTCGCCGTGCCGAAGATCGCGATCCGGTCGCCCTTCGGCGACCAGACCGGCGTGGACGACGCCATGAGCTTCCGCGTGAGCTGCCGCTGAGTGCCGCTCGCCACGTCCACCAGCCAGACATCGTCCGACCAGTAGTCGGCCCGGTCGGAGACGTAGGCGATGGTACGCCCGTCGGGCGACCACGCCGGCTCGAAGCGCGGATCATCGTGCTCGGCGGCCTTGCTCACCAGCCGCCGCGGCTCGGCGCTCCCATCGGCGGGCACCACCCAGATGTCCTGCACGCTGTCCGGCGTGGCATAGAACGCGATGGATTTTCCGTCGGGCGAGAATGCCGCATCGCGCACGCCAGGCAGCTCGCGCGTGAGGCGCAGCGCCGAGCCGGCGCCGGCCGAATCGCCGCCGGCCGGAGCGCCCGCGGATGCGGCCGATGCAACCCAGAGATCGCCGCCCGCGGTGAAGGCGATGCTGCCGCCGTCGGGCGACCACACCGGCGAGCCGCCCTCGCGCCACCACTCGAGCGTGGAGTCGCCGCTCGCGGGCATGATGTATATGCCGCGCTCTCCGCCCACGCTGGCCACGACGGCGAGCCGCTCGCCATCGGGCGACACCGCCACACTCGACGCGCCATCGTGCGGAGCGTTGATGTTCTCGAGCGTGAGCTCCAGCGTTTCGCGGCCGGAGTCCGCGCCGGCGCCGCCGCCCGACCCGCCGCAGCCGGCGAGCGTACCCGCTCCGGCCAGGAAAACCGCGGCTGCCACCGCCGCCCTGCCTCCGCGCGCGCTCACTTCGCCCCCTTCAGGTGCTCGTCGAAGAGCTTCAGGAGGCGGCCGTAGGCATCTATGCGGTTCTGCGGCTGGCGGAAGCCGTGCTGCTCGCCCGGATAGGAGAGGAACTCCACCGGATTTCCGTTCGCCTTGAGCGAATTCACCAGCGCCATCGACTGCCCGTACGGCGCGCGCCGATCCTGCTCGCCGTGGATGATGAGGAAGGGGATGCCCGGTCGGATCTTGTCGAGATGACGGATGGTCGCGGTGCGTGCGTACAGCTCCGGCTTCTCGCCCGGGCGGAAGCCCTTGTGTCCCTCGATCACCCACGAGCGCATCAGCACGTCGCCGTTCTCGTAGGCGGTCTGCCAGTCGTAGATCCCGTAGAGCGGCGCGGCCGCGTCGAAGGGCTGCGAGTCGCGCGTGAGAGCGGCGAGCGTGGTGATGCCGCCGTAGCTGCCGCCGTAGATCCCCACCTTACCGTTGGAGTAGGGGAGCGACTTGATGAAACGCGCGGCGTACACCGCGTCCCACCCCTGTCCCGCGGCCCAGTCGCCGTACGAGAGATCCTGGAAGGCGCGCCCGTGTCCCGCGCTCCCGCGATACTCGATGGCCAGCACGATGTAGCCCGAGTGCGAGATGAGATGCTCGAGCACGTGGAAGCCGTTCCCGTTGGCGTTGTTGCCGCCGCCGTGCACCTGGAGCGCGGCGGGGTACTTCTTCGCCGGGTCGAAGTTCGGCGGGAGATACAGGTAGCCGAGTATGTAGTGGCCGTCCTGGCTGCGGAACGTGATCTTGCGCGGCGCCTGGAGGTCGGTGTAGCCGCGGTCCCAGCTCGTGACCTGCTTCGGCGTGCCGCCGGCCAAGTCCACGATCGTGAGCTCGCCCGCGCGCGTGGGCGTGGAGCGGACGTAGGCGACCTGCGAGCCGTCCGGGTTGACCGAGATCTCGCCGAAGCCACCCTCCTCGTACGTGATCTTCGTGGCCACGTCGTTCTCGAGCGCCACCGTCCAGAGATTGACGTCGCCCTCCCACTCGTAGCGGAAGTAGAGCCGGTCGCTTGCGGGGCTCCACTCCATGGAGATGCTGCCGTTCCGGTCGCTCACGTACGGGTCCATGGCGACGCGGCGCACGGTCTGTGAAGGCATCTCCACGAGGTAGGCGTCGCTCATGTCGCCGTACCAGAACTCCGACTTCTTCATCGCGTTGAAGGCGATGTGGCGCCCGTCGGGCGACCACCGAGGCGACGACATCACGCTGAGATCGGCCGTGAGCTTCTCGGTGGCGCCGCTGTGCGTGTCCACGAGCCAGAGGTCGTCGCCGAACGCCTCGTTCGGGTCGCTGCGATTGCTCACGTACACGATCCAGCGGCCGTCGGGCGACCACTCGGGACGGCGCCAGCGGGGCTCGTCCCACGGGTTGGCGCCGTGCGTGAGCTGCTTCACCGCACCGTCGGCCACGTTCGCCACGAAGACATCCTGCACGCTGTCGCGCACCGCGATGAAGGCGATGCGCTCTCCATCGGGTGACCACGACGGGATCCCCTCGTTGTCCGCGGTGCGCGTGACCTGGCGGAGCGCGGAGCCGTCGGGGCGCACCACCCAGATGTCGCTGCTAGCCGAGCCGCGCCGGAGGAACGCCACCCACTGGCCATCCGGCGACCAGGCGGGCGAGCTCTCGCTCCCCTGGTCGTCGATCACGACGCGTGCGTTCGAGCCGTCGCGATCCATGATCCAGATCTTCGACCGCCCCGAGCGATTGGAGATGAGGATCAGGCTCTTCCCGTCCGGGGAGAACTCGACATTGCCGACGCGTACGCCTTCGACCATGGATTGCAGCGTGAGCGGTCTCGCGCCGCCGCCACCGCTCCGCTGCGCGGATGTGGCGGCCGGCGTCGCGAGCGCGATTCCCATCATGAGCGACGCCGCGATTCTGAGCTGCAGCATGTCGTGCCTCCCTTAGCGGTGTTTCAGTGTTCAGCTCACCCAGACATCCCGCAACAATCTGAGAACGTTGTCTCCCACCACCTTCGCGATGTCCTCATCCGAGTAGCCGTTCTTGACGAGCCAGCGCACGACGTTGTGCGAAACCTCGGTGGGATTCTCCAGCCCCTCCACGTACTCCACGCGCGGGTACTCGTCATCCCCGCCGGCGCCTGCCGCGCCGGCGGCGGCGCCGCTGCGCCGCGACTCGGCGAGCGAGAGCCCGGCGGCGTACACCCGGTGCAGCCCCACGTGGTCGCCGTAGAGCGTGTCGGCGCCGAAGCCCACGTGGTCGATTCCCACCAGGTCGGCGATGTACTCGAAGTGCTCCATGAACGAGTCGATGCCGTGCCTGCGATTCTGCTTAGTGATCGTGGTGTGCGGCGCCGCCTCGATCCCGATCACGCCGCCCGCGTCGGCGCACGCGCGCAGCACGTCGTCCGGCGCCAGCCTGTTGGAGCTCCACAGCGCACGCGCGCCGATGTGGCTGAGTATGATGGGCTTCGTGCTCGCCTTTATCGTGTCGAGCGTGGTGCGGTCGCCGGCGTGCGAGCAGTCGATGAGCATCCCCACCTTGTTCATCCGCTCCACCGCCTTCCGGCCGAAGCTGGTGAGGCCGCCGTCGTTGGCTTCCTTGAGCCCGCTCCCCAGCGCGTTGGCCTCGCTGTAGGTGACGCCGAGCAGGCGTACGCCGAAGCCGTAGAGGATCTCGATGCGATCGAGCTCGTTCTCGATCATCGCGGCCCCTTCGATGCTCGCTATCCAGCCGGTCTTTCCGTTCTCCCGCGCGCGCAGGATGTCGGCTACGCCGTGACAGGGTACCACCTGGTCCTGGTGCGCGATGTCGCAGAGCCGCATGCCGAGATCGTGCAGCACTTCGGTCCACTTCCAGCCCGAGCTCGACTCGATGCGGCACACGCCGTCCATCAGGTTGTCGAAGACGGCATCCCAGTGCGACTCGGCCAGCGCCCGGTACGCGGTGGACATGCGTCCCTGGCGCACGTAGTTCGGGGTCTCCTCCACCGGGTGGGGGAAGATTCCCAGGTGCTCGTGGAGGGAGATCATGGTGCACTGGCCGATCAACCGCTCGACGCGCGCTTCCTGGTCGGCGTCGAGCGCGATGGAAAAGCGAGGCACACGATCGGCTTCGCGCGAGACGTCATAGGGAGTGTAATCCCTCCCCGCCTCGAGGTACTGAAACGACTCGTAGCCGCCGTGCTGCTTCGGTCTCGCCATTTGAGTTCTCCAACCGCTGTATGAGTGTGATGGGAGGCGGGCGAACCCGCCCCGACCGTTGGCTGCAGCCGGCTCAGAGACCCGGGTTGTTGTTCCTCTCGATGTCGGGCATCGGGAAGCAGGTCTGATCGCCCATCGGGAACCCCTGCGGCGTGGAAGTCGGGAAGAAGTCGAGCCCGAACTTGTCGATGTAGCGGCGGAGATCGCCCAGCCGCACGCCCTCCAGGAAGAGCGTACGCTTGCGCTCGTCGATCACCTTGTCGCGGATCTCGTTCGCGCCGCCGCTCGGCGTCCACGTGGTGGCCACGCCGTTGCGCGCACGAACGTCGTTGATGATGTCGACGGCGTCGCTTCCGCCCTGGATCTCCGCGATGATGAACTGCGCCTCGTCGCCGCTCGCGATCATGAGGGGAGCGGTGGGACTCGGCACCTTGAGAGGCGTGTACAGATCCTGCGACGGATCCCACGCCGCGTGCGGGTTCTTCTCCAGCGCGACGCGCGGGTCGGGAGTTCCGGTTTCATCGATGGTGAGGTCGCGGAAGTCGGGCCCCACCGTCCAGTTGCCGAAGTCCCAGGTGCGGAAGTGCACCATGTTGCGCTGCTCGAAAGTGTTCGACGAGTACGTAGCCTCGTACTCGAAATCGGGATCCACCGCCTGCGCATCGGCGAGCGCGCCGGCATCGTTGCCGAGTACGAGGCGTACGCGCGCGCGTCCCACGAGCGCGGCCTGGCGGACGGCGTCGGTGACTTCGGCGGCCTCGATCGCCTCGGTGAACTCCTGCTCCGCGATCGCGTAGGCGTCGGCCGCGCTGAGCTCGGGTCCGACGCCGCCGAAGGCGAGCGTGCAGTACATGTCCGCGAGCCACGTCTTGGCGAAGCCCGAGTAGATGCTGGCCTCGGCGTACGCGGCGGCGTCGGAAGGATTGCCGGTTATCTCGGTGAAGCCGCCGGCCAGGATGCGCTCCTGCAGGAGATCGGCGGCCGCCGCGGCCCGCTGGAGCGGAGTGTAGTAGCCGCCCGAGATCGAGCTCGTACGTCCCGCGCCACCGCCGCCCGCGCTGCGCAGGATCCTGCGGTCCACCTCCTGGATACCGGGCGAGGTTCCCGAGTTGGCGAACTCGTCGCCCAGGAGACCGGCGTTCACGATCTTGACGTCGTAGGCGCGATAAAGATTGGTAGTGGCTCCCACCATCGCCTCGCGCAGGCCGAATACGGTGGACGCATCCACGGTGTGGGTATTGGAAGTCACATCCAGCAGTCTGTCACAGCCCGTGAGCATGGGCGCGATGAGCACCATCGCTGGCAGCGAGAGCCGGAAGCTGGCGCGCCTCCATCCGGCGCGCGACATCGCATGACTCATTGGGTTCCTCCGCGTAGTACAGATGAGCGCTCTGGCGACGCGCGTCAGAAGTTGACGTTCAGACGGACGAAGAACGTGCGGGCCGGCGGCTGGGTGAAGAACTCGTCACTGTTGAACGAATCCTGACCGCCGTCGTAAGTCAGCTCGGGGTCCAGGCCGCTGTAGCCGGTCCACGTGTGGAGGTTGCGCGCGCCGAGGGCGATGCTCACCGCGTCGGCGCGGAGCAAGCGGTCGGTGAGTCGGACCGGGAGCGAATAGGTGAGCGTGAGCTCGCGCCACTTCACGAACGTCGCATCCTCGATGAAGGCCGCGTTGCGCGCCTCGTTGCCCATCTCCATCATGGCCTGCACTTCGGGCGTCGACTCGGACTTTCTGAAGGCGTACTTCCGCGAGCCGGTGCGGTCGGCCAGGAAGGGACTCCTGAACGCGTTGCTGTTGTCGTACTTCACGAACCCGCCCGCGCGATCGAAGAGCGTGTAGATCTGCAGTCCACCGAAGATCGTGAGCGTGGTGGAGAGACTCTGGAGATTGGAGGGCTCGGCGCGTCCGAGGTAGACGGCGTAGGGCGCATCCGGGTCGCCCACCGTGCCGGGCGCCATGACGATGCTCTCGGGAATGATGTCGCCGTTGGCGTCGCGCTCGGCGTGCTGGACGATGTGTCCATAGTAGGCGCCGGGAGCGTAGCCCTCTCTGAACATCTGGTGGTCCGCTTCGAGTCCGAAGGTGATCGGCGGCTGGCCACCGAGCTCGGTGACCTTCGGGTTCTCGGTGGAGAACTTGAACTGCGCGTCCCACACGAAGTCGTCGCGCTCCATGATGCGCGCATCCAGCAGCGCCTCGATGCCGTGGTTCTCGATCTTGCCGATGTTCACGAACTTGGCGCCGATGAAGCCGGTGGACGGGGCTACGTTCGTCTGCAGGATCGCGTCGGTGGTGCGCTGGTTGAAGTAGGTGAACTTGAATCCGAGCCGGTCGTTCGCGAGGCGGCTGTCGAAACCCACCTCGAGCTCGGAGTTGCGCTCCGCGGTGAGGTCGGGGTTGCCCGGATCGCGCAGGCTCACGCCCGTCATCTGCGAGCCATCGGGCGCGGCCAGCCGCACCGGCTCGAGTGTCTGCGCGTGCGCGAAGGGGCTCGGCGCCTGTGCGGCGGTTCCCCAGGCCAGACGCAGACGCAGGTCGCTCACATATTTCGGCGCCACGTTCCAGAACGGCATGTCGCTGAGCACGGCCGAGAAGTTGGCGCTGGGCGACCAGATCGCATCCTCGTCGGCGCCGAAGGCGCTATTGTCGTCCACGCGCACGCCGCCGGTGGCGAAGAGGTAGCCCTTGAAGTCGACGTGCTGCTGGAAGAGCGCGCCGATCTCCACGTTCTCGACGGCGTCGGAAGAACCGCTGAAAGTGAGCGCCGCGTTACACGCGATGGCCGTGTTGCTCGCGAAGCCCTCGCTTCCGGTGCAGCCCACCATGCGGCTGTTCGTCTGGAAGTACTGCGCGCCGAGCGTGGTGCTGGTGCTGAGCGCGCTGGAGAGGCGCGCCTCCGCCGTGGCGGCGTAGTCGAAGCTCACCGAGCGGTGCGTGCTGCGCCGCTCGTCGATGAACCCTCTGGAGTCGGGCCCGAAGGGCGCGTCGGGGTCCACCGGAACGAAGTTCACGTCGGCCGTGTGGATGAAATCGAGGCCGGTGACGAGACGATTGGTGAGCCATCCGGTAGGGCGCCAGTGGAGCTGGACACCGGCCACCGCGCGATCCACATCCTGCGTGTTGCGGATGGTGGCGAGCTTGTCGAAGTTCGCGGTGAGGTTGCCCATGCGCGCGTCGCAGGTGCTGCTCGACGCGCCGGAGATCACCGTCCCGAGACAGTCGCCGCGGGAGCCATCGGGGTTGATACCGTAGGAGGAGATCGGCTGTCCGGCTCCGGCGTTGGTGACCATCCCCACGCCGCTCCGGTCGTTGTCGGGCATCCGCACGCCGCGGCTCATGAAGGCGCTGTTGAGCGAGATGTCGAGCTTGTCGGTGGCCTTCGCCTTCACGTTCGCGCGGAAGGAGAAGCGATCGAGATCGTTGTTGGGGAGCGTGCCCGACTGCTGCTCGTAGGCGAGCGATCCGAAGTAGTTGAGGGCATCGTTGCCGCCCCGCGCGCTGAGCGAGTACTGCTCGTTGCGCCCCGTACGCAGCGGGCTGCTCAGCGGGCTCTTCATCGGGTTGTTGCGGGCGTAGATGTCGCCGGAGAACGGCTCCTGCACCGGCCGGAACTGCCGCACCACGGGGTCGTTGATGTCCGTGAAGCCGCCGTACCTGGTGAGGTTGTAGTAGTTGTCGAAGTAGTCGGAGACATCCTTCAGGACACCCTGCTGGGTGCTGAAGGTGAAGTGGTTCCCGCCGCCCTGGCCCTGCTTCGTCTCGATCATGATGACGCCGGCGGCCGCTTCCGAGCCGTAGAGCGCGGCGGCGGTGGGCCCCTTCATCACCTGGATGCTGGCGATGTCCTGCGGGTTGATGTCATCGAGGCGCGAGATCGTCTGGCCGTTGCCGAAGTCGTAGGAGCCGGGACCCGTTCCGGTCTCGTTGCTCACGCGTATCCCGTCCACATAGATGAGCGGGTTGTTGTCCTGCGTGAGGCTGGTGGAGCCGCGGATGCGGATCTTCGACGCGCCGCCCACGGTGCCCGACGACTGCGTGACGGTCACGCCGGGTACCTGGGCGTTGAGGAGCTCGGAGAAGTTGGTGGCGGCGGCCTTGTCGGTGAGGGCGGCCGCGTCGACGCGCTCGATGTCGGTGCCCAGCTCGACGCGCCGCGAGTTGCTCGCGGAAACGGTGGTGACCACCTCGTCGAGGGTGACGACTCGCGGGGCGAGTACGAAGTCGAGGGTGACCTCGGCGCCCGCCGCGACGGAGACGACCTGCGTGACGGGGGCGAAGCCGATGGCCCGGGCCTGGATGCTGTGGCTGCCGGGATCGACCTCGAGGGAGAAGCGTCCGTCGGCTCCCACGGTAGTGGAAATCGAGCCATCCGTGGCGCGCACCTCCGCACCGGAGATCGGCTGGCTCACATCGCCGGCCGAGCGGATCACACTGCCGACGATTCGGCCCTTCTGCGCGAGCGCGGAGGAGATCGGCACTCCTGCGAGCAGCGGCAGTAGGAGAAATGCCCAGACACTTCGAAGCATTGGCGACCTCCTGCGGTTGACGTTCCGGGCTGGATCTGGATGCTTCCGGATCCAGACGCTTCTATGCGGGCTCGACCCTCGGATGCGCTCGTTCGGCTGCGGTCGGCTGGGTGGATGGGGCAGGTGCCGGGTGATCAGCGGGTAGACCGAGCGACCTGCAGCCGCTAAATTGTCGACTGTCGACTGAATACAGAATACAGATCGGCAAGTGGCCTGTCAATCTTTGCGGCCTGCGGTACCCCGCGCGCGAACCCGCGCCGCTAAGCTAAATTGTTGTGGATGTTACTGTTATGAGACAAACGGCCAGCCCCGGTGCCCAACTGGACCGGGCCGGCGACGACTCGCCGAACTGCCGCGGTCGGCTCGGAGACCATCTCTACTTGGTAGTCCGACCGACCCGCGAAGATCCCCCGACTGCTCTCGAGAGCCGGCCGGCGCGCGAGGTCGGTAGAATGAGGAGCGGTCCACGAGCCGCCCGCGAGCGCGCGACGAGCTCACGACGCACTCGCCGCGAGCACGCCACCGGCGGTCGACGACCACAGGCCGGTCGCGCGCGCCCGACCAGCCATTGCGCCGCTCGTCCGGCATCTACATTGTCACCCGTACCGAGCCGCTCGTCACTTTTCGACCGCCCCGCGACCGCAATGCCGATCTCGTGCTCCGACGGGCACAGCAGAATCACTTCCGACCCCCGCGCATGAACTCGACCTCGATCCTCCGGCAGCCGTTACGATCCGCCATTCGACGGTATCTGCTCGACAGCCTCATGGAAGGCCGACTGAAACCGGGAAGCAAGGTCAACGAATCGGAGCTGGCGCAGGTGCTCGGCGTCAGCCGCACACCGCTGCGCGAAGCGCTGCTGCACCTCGAGTTCGAGGGCTTCATCGAGAGCGCGCACGGGAGGGGCTTCCGCGTCGCTCCGCTGCGGGCGAAGACCGCCATGGACCTCCACTGGCTGGTCGGCGCGCTCGAGGGGATGGCGGCCCGCCCGCTGGCCGAACTGGATCCCGAAACGCTGGCGCAGCGGCTCGCCGAGATGCGCGAGGTGAACCAGGAGCTGCTGCGGGAATCGCCCGTGGACGGCGAGGTGGGCGAGGGCGGCGAGATCGCCAACGCCGACACGCTGATAGAGCTCGGCGACCGCTGGCACGCGCTCCTCACCAGCGCGTGCGACAACGCCGAGCTCATCGAGCTCCTCAAGCTCATCAAGGCGCGCCTCTACCGGTACACGCACCATTTCGTGACTGGGCCTGCCAGGATCGCGTGCACCATCGACCACCACAGCAACATCATCGCCGCGCTCGAGCGTCGCGATTTCGACACGGCCGTCCAGTTGATAAGCGACCACTGGATGACGGGAGCCGACCAGGATTACGAGTGGCTGCGCGAGGAGGAGAACGGTAACGGGGAGAACGGCGCGACACCGGCCGCGGTCGACGCCGGCGCGTGAGGCGCGCCGGCCGTGCTCCACGGCGGCCGGCGGGTCGTTCTACTTCGTGGTCCCCGCTCCCACGTTCTTCTCGAGGCTCTCCAGGAACGGCTTGAAGATGGGCGGTGCGTTCGCGCCGCCGCTCGCGAGGAGCTCCCTCACGCTCGCGGCGTCTTCACCCTTCCCGCCCGCCGCCGCGCTCTCGTACGCCTTGCGGTTCGCCGAGTAGTCGAGCTCCCACTTGGTGCCCGAGATGTCGACGCCGGCGAAGAGTCCCTTGCTCTTCGAGTACGAGTAGATCTCCGACTTCAGCTCGTAGTCGGTCTCCGCCGAGACGTTCCGCCCCACCGGCCCCGCGGCCACCGACACGCCGCCGCCGAGGTTGAAGGTGGACGACGCCAGCCGCCCGGCATCGGCGTTCACGAAGACGAGCACGATGTCCGCGGACTGCCCTCCGATCTGGAAGCCGAAGCTGCCACCCTTGAGCCCGACGAAGGTGGGCATACTCCACCCCGTGTCGGTTCTGCAGCTCGCGAGCCCGTAGCCCGCGCGTCCGCCGATCCCGAATCCCACTTTCACCACCCCCGGCACCACCGCCACGCACGTCGCCTGCGAGAGGAGATCGGTGGGCGGCGCCTTGTCGGGGACGGCCACGAGCTCGCCGAGCACCTCGGCGGCACGCTGGACTCGCGACGTGAGCTTCGCGTCCTGGGCGGGGAGGGGGAGGGAGAAGAAAACCGCGAGAAGAAGAAGGTGGAAGCGCATGCGTTCAAAGGTAACGGTAAACGACGGGCTCATGCTCGCAACCGCCTTGCCAACTTGAATACTACCCCATATGATCGCATCGCAAAGTGTAAAAATACCCTGATTTTTCGCATCAGACTTCCATTTTGACCAGTATGACGACCCTGGACGAGCAGATCCTGCTCTGGAACCCGTGGTGGGCCGATCCGGCAGCGATCGGCCGCGACCCTCATATCCGAGCTCTCGAAGCCGCGCCGGTGAAATGGATGCCACCATTGCTCGACGCACTGCCCATCGTGCCTGGCGATACGCATTCCATGCGCGGTCCGCGCCAGGCGGGGAAGACGACCATCGCGAAGCTGCTGATCCGGCGCCTTCTGGAGCGCGGAGAGCGCCGCGTGCTCTACTTCAGCTTCGACCTGCACCGCGACCCGGAGGTCCTTTACGATGTCGTCCGGCGCGCGAAGGCGCTGCATCCCGACGCCGAGGGGACGTGGCATTTCTTCCTCGACGAAGTGACCTCCGTTCCGCAGTGGCAACGCGGGGTGAAAGTCGCCTGGGATCAGGGACTCACCCGCGATGACTTCGTGCTCCTCACTGGCTCCTCGGCGCACGACATGAAGTACGGCGCCGAGCAGCTCCCCGGCCGTCGGGGAAACGGCGCGGACTTCCTGCATCTGCCGATGTCGTTCCGCGACTTCTGCATGCAGGTCGAGGAGCTGCCGCTCCCAGCCGAAACGTTCGACATCGAAGGATCTCTGGGGAACGATGGGCGCAGGCTGGCGCGCCAACTCCACCTGCTCTCCGCCGATCTACAGCGCGCCTTCCGCTCGTACCTGAGTGTGGGCGGCTTCCCCGCCGCCATCCGCGACTACAAGTCGGCCCCGGAGCGCCGCCCGCGGCCCCGCACGATCCGGACGCTGTGGAGCGCAATCGCCGGCGATATCGCCAGCTCCGGCCGCGACCAGACAGCTACCGCGAAGCTGCTCGAGGAGGTCGCGATCGCGCTCGGCAATCCGCTGAAGTGGGAGGGCGCCGCGAAGGCGATGGGGATGGCCAACAGCCGCACCGCCCGTGAGTACGTGGAGCGACTCTCGGAGTCCTTCTCTCTACTCACCGTCTTCTTCTGGGATCTCTCGGGCGGCGCCCCCCAGCCGAGCAAACAGCGCAAGGTGTACTACATCGACCCACTCATCGGCGAGATCGCTCCCCTGCTCATGCCCGGTGCCCGCCGCCCACCCGCCGACGGTGTGGTGGAGAACGCAGTTGCCGTGGGACTCTTTCGCTCCGCGGCGCGCGCGCTCACCCAGGCCGACCCCGTACCGGGCGTCGTGGGCTACTGGCGCTCGGCCAACAATCGCGAGATCGACTTCGTGGCGCCCGCCGAGCGGCGAGGAAGGGGCGGACGCATCCCCATCGAGGTCAAGGGAGACAGCGACTCGGGAATCGGGCACGCGCGTCTGGCCATCGTGCGCGCGTTCGGCGAAGGGCTGGTCGCATCGCGGAACGTGTTCGATCCCGAAGGCGCCGTGCCCGTCATCCCGATCCCGGTGCTGCTCGCCGGGCTGTCGGAGGCACCCAGGAGGGAGCTGGGGCTGGGGTAGGGAGCTCACACGACTGTGACGATCTCGCGTCGATCGAGGTTGATGATCCATGCGGTGCTTCGCCGCCGAGCGGTGCTCGTCGGTGCGAGGAGTCCCGCCCGATACTGCAACCACGCCCGCCGAGACCACTACCGAACGTCGATGGATACCCTGCTCCACGACCTGCGCTACGCGGCGCGCTCGCTGCGCCGGAGCGCGACGTTCACGATCGTCGCGGTACTCACGCTCGCACTCGGCATCGGCGCCACAGCCGCGGTGTTCAGCGTGGTGAACGGCGTGCTGCTCCATCCACTGCCGTTCACGGAGCAGGAGCGGCTGTTCTACTTCATCGAGCGCAGCAGCGAAGGGGGCGGGCGGCTGCCGTCGTATCCCAACTTTCTCGACTGGCGGCGTGACGCTACCACGCTCGATCTCGCCTACGCGCGCGGCCGGCGCGAGGCGATGCGGGGAACCGAGGGAATCGAGAACGTGCTGGTGGCGTACGTGACGCCGCGCTTCCTCACCGTGCTCGGTGCGCGGCCCGAGCTCGGGCGGCTGATCAGTCCCGATGAAGAGGAGGCGGGCGGCGGCGATGCGGCCGTGATCACACACCAGTTCTGGGTGCGGCACTTCGGCGGCGACGCGGCCGCGATCGGAAAGTCGCTGACGCTCGGCGATCGCTCCTACACGGTGGTCGGAGTCCTGCCGCGCGAGGCGCGCTTCCCGCAGTGGGTGGACATCTGGACACCGATCGGCGCGATCGAGGGGAGCGATCGCGTGCTCGCGGAGCGCGACTTTCACGCTGACGGGATATTGATCGGCCGGCTGCATCCGGGCATCTCGCTCGAACGCGCGACGGGTGAGCTGGGAACCATCGCGCAGCGACTCGCGACGGCGTATCCCGAGGCGAATCGCGACTGGACATCGGTGGAAGGACGGCTCGTGAGCAGCATGATCATCGGCAACGTGCGTCCCCGACTGCTGATACTCATGGGCGCGGTGGTGGTGGTACTGCTCATCGCGTGCGCGAACGTCACGAGTCTCTCGCTCGCGCGCGCGGCCGCGCGCTCGAGAGAGATCGCGATACGCACGGCACTCGGCGCCGGACGGCTGCGCGTGGTGCGGCAGCTCCTCACCGAGAGCGCGCTGATCGCGGCGTCGGGTGGAGTGCTCGGCGTCGCCATCGCGTGGGCGGGGGTGAGAGTCGTGCGCCGGGTCGCGCCCGGAGTGGTCCCGCGGCTCGGCGAAGCGGGGCTCGACGCCAACGTTCTGGCGTTCGTGCTCGGCATCACGCTGGCCACCGCGCTCGTGGTGGGGCTGGCGCCGGCGTTGCGCGCCGCGGCGCCGGAGCTCGGAAATTCATTGAGGGAGAGGGGGGCGGGTACCGCGAGTGGAGGGCGCCAGCGACTGCGCGCGGTGCTGGTAATGACGGAGATCGCGCTGGCACTCGTGCTGGTGGCTGGTGCGGGGCTGCTGATCAGGAGCTTTCGCGAGCTGCAGCGACTGGAGCTCGGCTTCGATCCGTCGCACATGGTGACCTTCGACGTGACGCCGCCATCGCCCCGGTACGACGAGCCGCGCGACGCCGCAGCGTTGTATGCGAGACTCGCCGACGCGGTGCGGTCGGTCCCGGGAGTCGCGGGAGTGGCTCTGTCGAACTTCTCGCCGGGCGGCGGCGGGATTCCCACCCGGGTGGAGGTCGACGGGAATGTGCCGTACGGCGAGTGGGGCGACCGCGGCGCCGGCTTTCGCACGATTTCGCGCGGATACTTCGATGTCGCACGAATTCCCGTGCGTGAGGGACGCGACTTCACCGATGGGGAAATCGCTTCGGCGGGTGCCGTAGCGATCGTGAACGACGCATTCGCGCGGCTGTACTGGCCGGGTGGCAAGCCGCTCGGCCATACCGTGACGGTGTACAAGTCGGCGCAGGGACGAGCCGACTTCGGCCAGCGAGTGCAGACCACGGTGATCGGAGTGGTGGGCGACGTTCAGAACGGCGCGCCGGGCGACGCGCCGCGTCCGGTGATCTACGTTCCGTACACCGTGAACCCGTGGACGCACGTGAATCTGGTGGTGCGCGCCACCGGCGACCCGGGTACGCTAATCCCGGCGCTGCGTCGGGCGGTGCTCGAGGTAGAGCCGGCGATCCCGGTCGCGGGGGCGGGCGCCGATTTCCAGGTCATGGACGAGCGGAGCGCGCGCGGGCTCGGAGCGCAGCGCTTCAATAGCTCCCTCCTGGGCGCGTTCGCGCTGGCGGCGCTGGTGCTCGCGGCGACAGGGATCTACGGCCTCATGGCTTACGCCGTCGCGCAGCGTACGCGCGAGATGGGAATCCGCATGGCACTCGGCGCGCGGCCGCGCGACGTGCGCGCGCTCGTGGTGCGGCAGGGGATGGCGCTCGCCATCGCGGGAATAGCGCTCGGGATCGGCGGTGCGTTCGCGGCAACGCGGCTCCTCGCATCGCTGCTCTACGGCGTGAAGCCGACCGACCCGGTGACGTTCGCGAGCGTGGCCGTGCTGCTCGGCGCCGTCGCGTTCATGGCGTGCTGGATACCGGCGCGCAGGGCGGCGCGCGTGGATCCGACGGTGGCGTTGCGGGCGGAGTGACGGGGTCAGGCACTTCATGTAGAGGCCCCGGCAGCGACGCTGCCGGGACCTCTACATGAAGTGCCTGACCCCGTCGTTCAACGCAGGCCGAACGGCGTCACATCGAAGCGCGACTTCCCATCGAGGAGCAGCTCGGCGTGCAGCTCGCCGATCGCGCTCGAGAACTTGAAGCCGTGTCCGGAGCAGGGGCTCGACAGGAGCAGCTGCGGATGCTCGGGATGGAAATCCACGAGGAAGTGCGTGTCGGGCGTGTCGGTGTAGATGCACGTGGCGCTCTCGCGCACCACTGCCTTGGACAGCGCGGGGAGTATCTGCGCGAGCGCTTCCAACGTCGCCGAGACTTCCTCGTCCCGCACCACCCGATGAACCTCCTCGGGCGTATCGTACAGGCGGCCATCGTGGTGGACGGCCACCTTCACTCCACGCTCCAGCCGCGGGAAGCCGTACAGCAGGCGGCCGTCGGCGCGCTCGAACATGAAGATGGGGAAGCGATCATCTCCGTAGAGCTCCACGGGTTGAGGCGCTTCGAGCCAGACGAGCACCTGGCGCTCCACCTTCAGCGGGAGGTCCAGCTCCGCGAGCACCGACTTCGTCCAGGCGCCCACGCAGAGCGCGAGCCGCGAAGCGCGGTATTCGCCGGCGGTGGTGAAGACGCGGACGCCGTCGCCGTCGGGCTCCCACCGCAGCAGCGGCTCCTCGTAGTGCAGCTCGGCCCCCGCGCGACGTGCGAGAGCCGCGTGCGCCTCGATGCACGCTTCGGCCCTCAGGTACCCGGCGCGCGCGTCCCACACGGCCACGGTATCCCCGGGCGGATCGAAGGCGGGGAAGCGCGATGCCACCTGGGCGGGCTCCAGCACTTCGGCCGGGAGCCCGTGCGTCTCGCCACTGAGCAGTGCACCGCGAACCAGCCCGCTCTCCGGCTGGCCGAGCATGAGGCCACCGGTAGCGTGCAGCAGCCGCGCGCCGGCGTCCCGTTGGAGCCGCTCCCAGAGCTCGTACGCCCGCTGCACCAGCGGTACATACAACGGATGCTCGTAGTACAGCTCGCGGATGATGCGGCTCTCGCCGTGCGACGAGCCCATGGTGTGGCCGCTCGCGAATCGCTCGAGCCCGAGCACGCGCGCGCCGCGGGTGGCGAGATGGTACGATGTCGCACTACCCATCGCGCCGAGCCCCGCGACTATCACGTCATACGAGTCAGGCATCCTTCGATGATAACCTGCCGCACAGATACTTGCCTCGGCCGTAGTCATCCCCGCGCAAGCGGGATCCGTGTTGGCCAGACTGAACATGGCCCCCCGCTTGCGCGGGGATGACTCTGTATTACGAGTGGTTCGCTGTTTCCTGTTTCCTGTTTCCTGTTTCCTGTTTCCCGTTTCCTGTTTCCTGCCTTCCCCCTTCACACCACCGGCTTCTCCACGATCAACGCCGTCACCATCCCGAACATCCCGTGCTCGCTCTCGGCGTGCGGGAGGATGTGACAGTGGAATGCCCAGGTGCCGGGGTTGGTGCAATTCACTATCACGTCCCACCGTTCACCCGGGGCGATGTTGAGCGTATCGCACTTCCACGGCTGCGGCTGGGGCCAGCCGTCCTTGTCGATCACGGTCATGTGCATCCCGTGCAGATGCATCGGGTGAATCATCATCCCCTCGTTCATGTAGCGGATGCGCACCTTCTGACCGAGTTTGGCCTTGATCGGCTCCGTGGCGGGGAAGCCCTTTCCGTTGAGCGTGTAGCCGTGGTAGCCGTCGTTGAGGATCATCACGTAGTCCACATCGGCCCGCTCGATGGCGCGCTTCTGCTTCGGCTCCACTATGAAGGCGCCGAGCATCCCCATCCCCACCTGCTTCGCCGAGTTGTGGTGCGAGTGGTACATGTGCGAGCCCGCGTTCGGTGCCACGAACTCGTAGGTGTACGTATCGCCCGGCTTCACCGGCGGCTGGGTCATGAACGTCACGCCGTCCTGGTCGTTGGGGACCTCGAGGCCGTGGAAGTGGATCGAGGTGCTCTCGGGAAGCTCGTTCTTCAGGACGATGCGCACACGCTCGCCCTCGCGCACCCGGATCTGCGGGCCCGGCACCTGGTCGTTGTACGCCCATGCCTTCACCAGCTTGCCGGGTTCCGTTTCCCAGTCGATGGTGCGCGCGGTGAGCTCGTAGACCTTCACGCCCTTCTCCATGCGCGGCGTGAGAAGCTGGTTCCCCTTACCCTTCGTGGCGGCGGGGAAGGATTTCATCACCTTCTCGTGCATCGCGTCCATCGCATCGGCGCTCGCGCGGAGCTCCTCGAGCGTGGGCGGCGCGGCGGGCGCGGCCGGGGCGGGACTCGCGGCGGACGGGCCGTGCTCCGGCATCGTGCCGCCCGATGCGGCGCCCTGCTGCCCGGGGGGAGCCGCCTTCGCCTTGCCACACGCGGCGAGCGCGCCGGCGGCGACGGTGGAGATGGCTGCATTGCGAAGGAAGGCGCGCCGGTTCCCGGCGGCGGCCAGCCTTCCTTCCAGCTTCTCGAGCAGGTTCGCGTCGTCTGGCATATGGTTGCTGTGCGTCGGAGGTCTTCGGAGGTCTGCTGATGTGAGGCGTGTACCAACGTAGAACCGCCTATAGCACAGATCTGTCGGGGAGTAGTTGATTTCCGAGGGGTTATGCCGTACGGCGAAGTAGGGAAATGCCGGACTCGGCAATCGCCATCGCGCTGGCGCGGATGCGCCGCGCGCGATTGCCCGGGGAGGGTTGCCGCGGCATCATGCAGGGACGCGACAGGCCCCACCATACCGGACGAGGAGGAGCTCATGCCGACGGAGAACTCGAATCGGATTCCGCACCCCGGAGTGAACTTCCCGCCGCCGCTTCTGTTCGTGGCCGGTTTCCTCGCCGGCTGGCTCATGCATCGGCTGCTGCCGCTGCGCATCCCCGCCTCGGAGGGCGCGGCGATGAACACGGCTGGCTGGATCCTCGTGGCAGCGAGCGTCGTGCTCCTGATCTGGGCACAGGCCACGTTCCTGCGTCATCGAACCACGCTGATCCCGAACCGGCCGGCTTCGGCGATGGTCACCGATGGACCGTACGCCTTCACCCGCAACCCCATGTACGTGTCGCTCATCCTCCTCTATGTGGGGCTCGCGCTCCTCACCGGGATGCTGTGGCCCGTGCTCATTCTTCCCGTACCCCTGGTTCTATTGACGATCCTGGTGATCCGGCGCGAGGAGCGATATCTGGAGAGCGCGTTCGGCGACGACTATTCCGAGTTCAGGAGAAGGGTGCGGCGATGGGTGTGAGGAGCCGGCGGGGACACGGGCGCGGGCGCTCGACGGGTGGAGGAGAGCGCCTCTTCCTCGAGGCGTTCGACCGCGAGGCGGCGGGGTCGAGCGACCATGCGCCGCTGTGAGCGATTCCGCGTCCGCCTACACACCCGCGGGGCTGCGTCGCGCACTCGAGAGCTACGCGAGCGTGGTAGCCGCGCAGGGCGTGGCGAAGCTCGCCGAGCGGGATCGCTGGTACCACGAGGAACTTCCGCGCGCGATCGCGGCGCGGACGCCGGCGTACGTCACACTCGACGAGCTGGTGCGCGCGACGGAGTGGAAGATGTCGCGCGGAGAGTGGCGCGCCCGCAACCTGGTGCTCCTGCGCGGCAACGAGCCGGAGGCGGTGACGGCGATGAGCGCGGCTGCGCTGGCCCACATTCCGCACCCCACGAAACCCATCTCGACGCTGGCGAAGCTGCGCGGCGTGGGACCTGCCACGGCATCGGCCGTGGTCGCCGCGGCGGCACCGGATCTCTACCCGTTTTTCGACGAGCTGGTGGCCGCGCAGCTTCCGGAGCTCGGCAAGGTCGCATGGACGCTGGGTTACTACTCGCGCTACGCCGATGCGCTGCGAGCGCGTGCGGAGAAGCTGGGCGGCGACTGGACGCCGGCGAAGCTGGAGCGCGCGCTGTGGGCGTCGAGCGGAGGGAAGGCGGCAGCGTCCGGATAGCGAACTCGCGTGCCGGTGGAGGCCGGCGGGCCGATTGCCTGGCATGGGCTCGGGTCCACAGATTGAACCGGATCCACACGCCGGAGATTCAGGATGGGAAATCTCGGAACGCTCGCCGAAGCGCTGGGGATCGCCTACGCCGGCGGGATCAACCTGTACGCCACCGTCGCGATACTCGGTCTGGCGCAGAGCTTCGACTGGATCGGACCACTTCCGGCGCCGCTGCACGCGCTCTCCAACCCGCTCATCATCGGGCTCGCGGGAATACTGGCAGTAGTGGAGTTCCTGGCCACCATGGTGCCCGGCGTGGCGTCGGTGTGGGAGTCGATACACACCTTCATCCGCCCGCCCGCGGCCGCGCTACTGGCGGCGGCAACGGCGTGGGGCGGCAACGAGGGAATCGTGGTGGCGGCCGCGCTCCTGGGCGGCACGCTCGCGCTCGGCACGCACGGTACGAAGCTCGGGTTGCGCTACGCGATCGACACGTCGCCCGAACCGATCACGAACAGCGCGGCCAACGTAGCCGAGCTGGGCACGGTGGCGGCCATATCCATCGCGATCTGGCATCATCCGATAATCGTGCTCGTGATCGCGCTGATCCTGCTGGCGCTGGTGATGCTGCTGGTACGTGCCGTATGGCGCGCGCTCGCGCGATCCGTGCGCTCGCTCTTCTCCGGGAGGGCGGCGGGGACGACGGGAACGGATCTCTGACCGGGAAGATTCGTCGCCACCGACGACGGATCCTCTCGCTCGATGACGCTCCTCCATCGCCGGCACCGTTCCGCGACACATCTATGGAAGTGATCCGCTATCCCACCGCTCGCGAGTTTCTCGACGCCACGGAGCCGTTTCTGCTCGGCAACGAGGTCGAGAACTCGCTCATACTCGGCATCGCCCGTGAGGTCGCCGCCGACGCGTCGGGACTCGCGATCGCGCCGTACTTCGCGGTAGCTCGCGACGACCACGGGATCGCCGTCGCGGCGCTGCGTACACTGCGTACGAAGATCGGCATCACGCGCGCCAGGTGCCTGGAGGCGCTTCCGGCTCTCGCGGCCGACGTGTGCGCGGCTGCGCCCACGCTGCTCGGCGTGCTCGGACCGGAGCCGAGCGTACGCGTGTTCGCGGACGAGCTGGCCGCACTTCGCGGAGCGCGCGTGGCGCGCACGGCGAGCCAGCGGATCTTCGAGCTGCGCGCGGTAATCCCGCCGGCGTCGCCGCCGCCGGGAGAGCTGCGACCCGCGCGCGCCGAGGAGTCGTCGCTGCTGGCGGGGTGGATAGCGGGATTCCTGACGGAAGCGGGAGAGACGGGCGACGCCCGCCGGATGGTAGGCGAGCGGCTCGAGCGAGGCCAGCTCTTCGTGTGGGACGACGGCGTGCCGCGCACCATGGCGGCGTGGGCGGGGAAGACGCCGAACGGGGTGCGCGTGAACTTCGTGTATACGCCGCCCGAGCAGCGCGGACGCGGCTACGCGTCGGCGTGCGTGGCGGCGTTGAGCCAGCGACTCCTCGACGAAGGGAACGCGTTCTGCTGCCTGTACACCGATCTCTCGAACCCGGTCTCGAACTCGATCTACCAGAAGATCGGCTATCGTCCGGTGAGCGATTCGGGATTCTACGGCTTCATCAGGCGTCCGGCTCGAGCCAGGATGGGATCAGGCACTTAATGTAGAGGTCCCGGCGGCGATGCCGCCGGGACCTCTACATTAAGTACATTAAGGCCTGATCCCGTACCCCATGCCCACCGTGCCCGACACCCGTCCCGCAGGCTCCGTGCTCATCCGTCGCGCCACTCCCGCGGATGCCAGCGCGCTCGCGACCTTCGGCGAGCGCACGTTCCGCGAAGCTTTCGGTCCGGACAACCGGCCGGACGACGTGGAGTCTTACGTGCGCGCCACGTACTCGGCCGAGCGTCAGGGAGCGGAGATAGGCGACCCGGAGCGCATCACGTTCGTGGGCGAGCACGGCGGAACGCTCGCCGCGTATGCGCAGCTCCGCCTGAACGTCCGCGTACCGGAGTGCGTGAACGGACCCGCGCCGGTCGAGCTGCTCCGCTTCTACGTGGACAGACCGTGGCACGGGCGCGGCGTGGCGCACGCGCTCATGAACGAAGTGGTCGCCGCCGCGCGCGCGCACGGCGCGCACACGCTCTGGCTGGGCGTGTGGGAGCGCAACTCGCGAGCGATCGCCTTCTACGGAAAGCACGGCTTCCGCGACGTGGGCTGCGTGCCGTTCAAGCTGGGTGGCGACGATCAGACCGACCGCGTGATGGCACGGGCCGTGTGATGAACGACGTTCCCGGCGGCGCGAACGGCGCGGGGTACCGGCCACCCGGTCGCCCAGGGAACACGCCCCCCACCCGTCGTTTGCCTCGCCGGCGTCACTCCGGGCATCTTGGGGGGCGATCGCCGAGTAATACACCCTTCCCGAGGAACTCCGAATGAGCACCCCCGAGAACCGTTCGAATTCGTCGTCCGCGCCGGCACGAGCCGGCGCAGCAACCCGGCAGCACCGCCTCGTCAGCCTGTGCGCAGTCGTGTTCGGGCTGCTCCTGGGCGTCTCCACAGCGCTCGGCGCTCAGCAGCCGCGCAAGTTCTTCATCTCGGTGGACATGGAAGGGATCGGCGGCGTCGGCACGCCCGCCATGACTTCAGCGAACGGGAAGGACTACGCCCTCGGGCGCCGGCTGATGACCGACGAGGTGAACGCGGTAGTGGCCGCCATCTACGAGAGCGGGCCGGCCACCGTGCTCGTGAACGACTCGCACGGCGACATGCAGAACCTGCTTCACACCGAGCTCGATCCGCGCGTCACGTACATCCAGGGCGCGGTGAAACCGGTGGGGATGGTGGCCGGCCTCGATTCGACCTTCGATGCCGCATTTTTCATCGGCTACCACGCGCGTGCGGGGACGCCCAACGGATTCCTGGCGCACACCGGTACGGGCAGCGTGAAGGGGCTGTGGCTCAACGACCACGAGTCGGGCGAGGGCGATCTCAACGCCGCGTATGCCGCCACGCTCGGCGTGCCGGTAGTGCTCGCCAGCGGCGACTCCGCGTTCGTGGCGCAGTTCGGCGCGAGCGTGGGCGCGGAGCTCGTCACCACGAAGTGGGCGGTGACCGACGTGTCGGCGCGGCTCATCCATCCGAAGGTGATCCACGAGCGGCTGGCCGCGGCCACGAAGCGCGCGCTCGCCCGGGTCGACGGGCGGAAGCAGTTCGACGCCGGGAAGCCCGTGAAGGTGCGGATGCGCTTCAGCGACACGACACTCCCGCAGATCCTCGAGGCGATTCCGGGAGTGAAGCGGGTAGACGGCTACACGGTGGGCTTCACGGCGGCGAACATGGTGGAAGCGTACCCGATGATACGACTGATGTACCGGTTCGTGCGGATCTGAGCGCCGGAGCGGCGAACACGCGGGTGGACGACATCCAGAGAGAGGAGGGCCAGTTGACATGATCGATACCTCGTACGGCATCACGGCTTCCACTTTAGCGAAGTGGTCGCTGCTCGTCTCACTCTGCGGTTCGCTCGCCGCCGCGCCCGCTACGCCGGCGGCCGACCAGCTCTACATGCCGCGCACCGTGAAACGGGCGCTCGCCAACGGCACCCGCTCGCTCGATGGCAAACCCGGCCCCAACTACTGGCAGAACCACGCGCGCTACGCGATGACCGTGAAGGTGATGCCGCCCGACCGCACGATACGTGGGAGCGAGCGGATCACCTATTTCAACGAGAGCCCCGACACGCTGGGCGGGCTGGTCATCAAACTGTTCCTGAACATCCACGAGCCCGGCGCGCCGCGCAACGGCGGGGCGAGCGCCGACTATCTCACGTCGGGCGTGCACATCGACACGTTCGCGGTGAACGGCGAAGCGCAGCAGTGGCAGGAGTCCGACCGCTACTTCACCTGGCAGCCCGTGCGACTCCCCGCACCGCTGCTTCCGCACGATTCCGTGCAGCTCGCCTTCGACTGGCACTACCAGATCTCGCTGGAGAGCGGCCGCGAAGGGATGATCGATTCCACCACCTACTACCTGGCGTACTTCTACCCGCGCGTGGCCGTCTACGACGACTACAACGGGT
>CAZTTY010000011.1:0-72521 GCA_964616815.1 uncultured Gemmatimonadaceae bacterium
GTAGCTCAGTAAACTCATTCCACCCGGTGTCTCAAAACCATTGACAGGTTCCGGACACCGACCTCGCCTCGGCCTTCATGTAGCGCTGGCTTAACCTGCCTCTGGTGCTCCGCCTCGACGCACCTGTGTTGGGCATTACCTGCGCCATGACGATCGCTGCTGGCGGCGTCATCTCCATCGCTCCGATCGTACAGATTATCATCAGCCTGGACATTCTCACTGGACTGAGCGATGGGGGCGTCGACGCGAGCGGGAGTGGGCGCCAGCGCCATCTGCGCCAGGCGGCGGTCGGCATCCAGATCGCACTGACGCTCATGCTGCTTGGCGTTGCCGGTACGCTGACCCGGTCATTCCTGCACTTGCAGCGAATGGACGTGGGATACGACTCTGATCATCTGCTCGTGGCCACGCTCGATTTTCATGGCACGCGGTACGCCGACCCCGGTCACGCGCAGGAACTGAGTCAGCGGCTCCTCGATCGCTTCAGCGGTCTTGTCGGCGATCGTAACGTGGCCGTCTGGCGAACACTCGCACCGAGCATGATGGTGCGCCTGGGCGAAGACTATGTAACGATCCAAGGGAGGCCGGAGGGATTTTCGCGGTTCTGCCGAGGCATCGCCGCATGCCGGATACCGGTGAGCACGCAGGACGTGAGTCCTGGTTTCTTCAACGCGACGGGGATTCACGTGCTTCCCGGCCGTGCATTCACGAGCGCAGACGGGTCCGGCGCGCCGCTGGTCACGATCGTGGCCGAAACGACAGCGTGAACCGCCCCGGGTTCGTCGGAGACTCGGTGGTTTGAGTGTTCAGGCTGCGACTGGTGCAGCCTGAGAGAAAGCAAACTGCATCTCATACTCCGCTGGGGGAAGGTAGCCCAGCGCTTCCATGAGCCGGTGGTTGTTGTACCACCACACCCACTCGAGCGTCGCGAGCTCCACGTCGTCGAGTCCCTTCCACGGCCCCGAGTGATGAATCACTTCCGTCTTGAAAAGGCCATTGATCGACTCGGCGAGAGCGTTGTCGTACGCATCGCCCTTGCTCCCCACCGACGCCTCGAGCCCTGCCTCGGCGAGTCGCTCCGTGTAGCGGATGGAGAGATACTGCGACCCGCGGTCGCTGTGATGCACGAGCCGTCCGTCGGTGTTCCTCTCGTAGAGCGCCTGCTCCAAGGCGTCGAGCGCGAGATCGGTGCGCATGGAACTCGATGCTCTCCAGCCGACGATCATGCGAGAGAAGACGTCGATGACGAACGCCACATACACCATGCCTCTCCACGTGGCGACGTAGGTGAAATCCGCCACCCACAGCTCATCGGGCCGGTGGGCTTTGAAGGAGCGCTTGACCAGGTCCAGCGGTCGCTCGCAGGAGAGATCAGCCGGGATGGTGGTGCGCACCTTCTTTCCACCCCGGACGACACCCTGGAGGCCCGCATCGCGCATGAGTCGCTCCACCGTGCAGCGTGCGACATTGACGCCCTCCCTCCCGAGCTGGCGCCACACCTTCCGCGCTCCGTAGACAGAGCGGTTCTCCTGCCAGACGCGCTGGATATCGACCGCGAGGGATGCGTCCCTCCTGGCTCTCTCAGGACGGAGAGCGGGATTGGCTTCTCGTGCCTTGTGCGCGTAGTAGGTGGACGGAGCAATCGGCAACACCTTGCAGATCGGCTCGACTCCGTACTCACCGCGGTGGAGATCGATGAAAGAAACCATCACTTGGGTCGGCGGTCGAGCTCCGCCAGTGCGAAATATGCTGACGCTTTACGGAGGATTTCGTTCGCCCGGCGGAGCTCTCTGTTCTCGCGCTCGAGCTCCTTGAGGCGCTCCCTCTCCGCGCTCGAGATGCCGGGTCTCTCGCCCGCGTCTCGCTCTGCCTGGCGCACCCAGTTCCTGAGCGTCTCACCCGAGCAGCCGATCTTCTCCGCTATCGAGGTGATGGCGGCCCACTGCGAGGGATACTCCCCCGCGTGCTCCCGCACCAGCCGGACCGCCCGCTCCCTGACCTCTGCTGAATACCTCGTTGCCTTTGACATGACTCCAACCTCTCAAGTGTTGGAGCCTCCGGCAATCCCGGTGCGGTTCAAATCCGAGTAGCGCGGGGAGGTTGCGCGGAACGCGAGGCCGACAAGCCGCGTCTGCGTCAACGGCATCTCGGCGTCTCGCCGAAACTCCAAGTGCTACAGCGACACGCCGGCGTTAAGCGCGTAGAGCACACCCGTCACACGGTCGACGTGACCATCGAGGATCATCTCGCGCGGAGTGCGGTTCTTCAGAACGCTCAGCGACTTGTCGAGCCAAGCGGCTGCGGCGCGCTTACGCGCAAAGAGTTCATCGAGCTCCTCGAGAAACGTCTCGAATGCCTCCAACCGCTTTAGATAGACCGGCGTCGGCTCGCCGCCCGTTCCGCGACGCCAACGGTGCAAGGTCGGCTCGCTGGTGTTCAGCGCTTGGGCCAGCTGTGTATAGGTGAAGCCGTACTCACTGTGGAGCCGCTCGAGCGCTTCGAGCTCTCGGACGATTGTGGCCATTGTGCCCTCTTCAACAGGTAGCCTGAGCTAGCATATGACACTTACATATGCAAGTATCAGGAGAACACGACAGAGTTCCTGACGCACCGTAGCGATCTCTCACGAAGTCGAGCGCGCCTCCCTGCCGGAACAGCTCCGCTCGAACAATGCTTGTCGACTCCTGCCCAAAGATCCTGTCACAGACCGAGGACCGGAGGTAGCGGCACAACCGATCACTGCTCACTGGCGACGTCCAGCCTGGTATTGACGACGGACTCAATCGATATAACCCGCACAACTACAGCCGCGGCATCCGTAACTCCTTGCCTCCGCTCGCAACACAACGACGATCACGCTTCACCAACAACAACGGCCCCCACGCAGTCTCTGTTTGGGGGCCGCTCCGGGGGCCGTTGAACAACGAAAATCGGCTGCCAAGATTGGCAGCCGATTTTCGCAAACCATTATCTCACAATGATATCAAGAGCGGGCGACCGGACTCGAACCGGCGACGTCCAGCTTGGGAAGCTGCGAGGTTACTACGCCAATTCGCTATACTCGCTAATAACAAGGGCTTCCGTAGCAGGAGTAGCGCTCCGATCGGGGCAGAACAGCGGATATACCGACTGCGGTGGGCACTCGTGGGCACCATGAAATCAGCGATTCGCCCATCCATATCGGCAGCGTGGAGAACACTGAAGCGCTCACGCGGACGCTCGACTCTCGGGTGTCGCTCATCCGTAAGCACGCCGCGTGGACACTCTGGCACCTCGCGATCCCGTTGGTATTGGCAGGCATCAGTACGAGTCATTGGCGCGCACCCGCACCCGCGTCTTGGCCTGCCCGCGCTCCCTCTCCAGCGGCCTGATGCCGCGGAAGCAGGTACGGACGCATATGCAGCTGAACTCGCGCCGCTCGCCCCATGCTTCGTTTAGCTCGACTCGGGTTCCGGAGCTGTGACCGCTTGATACGGTTCGAGCCACACCTCCTGTCCGACGTGAACCGTGCCGGTTCGGGCGACCGTGCAGTAAACGCCCGCGATGTTGCCATTTCGCCTAACGACCGCTCTCATGACGCGGGCATCCTGCCGGGCAGTATCCGGATCGAGCTTGACCATCATGCATCGCACGTCGTTCGCCGTGACGCTCACCGTCACAAAGGGCCCGGCGCCGCCGAAGAATCGCGTCCCGCCGACCCACCCGCCCTCGCGAAACGGCGCGGAGTCGTCCGTCTCGAGCACGACGTTCGGCCGGAAGCGACGGACGTCGAAACCCACGCCCGCCTCACGCCCGACAGCCGCGACCGTCGCGACGCTGATCACGGACACCAACGCATCATCGAAGATCCCGTTGTTGAGCGACATCAACTCGACGTCACTTCCGAAGCGTTCAGCAGGTCTCGCACGGTTCCGATTCGGATCATCGTGACTGACCTTGGTAGGGCGAGGAGCCCTTCAGGGCTCGACCACTATGTGCTCGCGGTGGCGCTCGCGCCGCGCCGCGACGTCCGCGGCCGTCATGGGCGGTGCCGGCTGCCCCTCGGGAACGGTTCCGTCGCGGAACCAGCTCGACATCCTCGGGTCGGCGAACACGAAGGCGATGCCGATCGGCTCGGTGCCGGTGTTACGCAGCGTCACGCGCGTACCGTGCGGGACGTAGATCGTCGCCCCCGCGGCGACATTCTCCTGCCGATCGCCCAGCATCGCGACGCCCCGGCCGCGATGGACGAAGACGATCTCGTCGGCGTTCGGGTGGTAGTGCCGCTGGATCGCCTCCCCGACCGGGATGTCCTCGTAGCCCATGAAGAGCTGCGACGAGCCGCCGTTCGCCCCGTCGACCTTGATGATGATCGGGGTGCCCGTGTCGCGCTGACCACCCGGCCGCGGTCGGCGCGTGCGCCGCTCCCCCTCCGACTCACTCAGGACAAGACCGGTTGCGGGCGAGGCGACGGTCGCGGTTGCCGCAAGCGCGGAGGCGGCTGGAGTCGGGCTAGGTGAGCAGGCCGCAACGGCGGTCATTGCGCCGAAGAGCGCGGCTTCGACGGCAACGCGCGAAATCGGCAGGGTGCACGGCAATGGGCCCTCCAGAGGTCCGACCGGCGATCGCGCCGGCGGCGCGCCCTCCGAGTCCCAGGACCGACGGCCCAGCGGACGACCGGGAGAGGGGCGCACAATATGTGGGACGAGACCTGTCCGCAAGGCATGCGCATCGCCACTGACGCACTTCGTCATGACTTTCGCCGAGAACCGGTACTCGGCAATGCCAAGGGCGCTCCCACGGATCCGGTTGGGGAGCCACCTGCGTTGGTAGAACTCCCAACCGGGTGCTGGCGAGCCGACGAGTGTCGGCCGGTGAGTGAAGCGATGTGCGGGGATCGCTGACAACGGACGCGGACTCTCCCCGATTGTCCCCTCTATCATCATCGCGAGATTGAAGGCATGCAGGCAGTACATGGCGTTCCTGGAGGCCACCATGCAACTCGAGAAGATCATCATCGCAACGGACTTCAGCGAACCGGCTGCGGCGGCGGCCGAGTGGGTCGCTCGCCACTTCGCTCCCGCTGCCAAACTCGTGCTTGTGTATGTCATAGACGCCAGCCACCGCCGCGGCCCAAGCGGAACTCGAACCGGCAATCCTGTCTGCGTGGACGACGAGTACGATCTCGCCGCCCGTCGCCTGCGCGATGCCGTAGCGGCCCTTGGCGCTGCGCGCTGCACTTCGGAGATCCGCCTCGGCCGCCCCGCCGAGGAGATCGCGCGAGCGAGCGAGGAGCTCCATGCCGACCTCGTGGTCGTCGGGAAGCACTCCAGAAGAAAGGGAATATTCGCCAGGATGGGGAGCACAGCGGAGGAGATCGTGCGTACCTCGAACACTCCCGTCCTGCTCGTGGCCGAGCAGACGGATGCCGAGCCCCGGATGCTCCTGGCTGCAGTCAATGATTCCCACGTGGCGCCATGGGTCGTTCAGTGGACACGCTTCCTCACGGAACGCTTCGGGGCGAAGGCGACCGCGTTGCACGTGGTAGGAGCCTCGGTCTTCACGAGCGTGCTCGCCGGTATCGATGGTGGAGTCGAAAGCGCCGAGGCCGTAGCGGAGAGCACCAAAGGTGAACTGCTTCGCACCGCCGACGACTGGCTCTCCCGGCTGGCGGGGCACGGTGCCGACCGCCATCCGCTGCCCGTCGATGTGATCTTCGGCGATCCCGCGGAAGAGATAATGGCCGCAGCCGCGCGGATGGATGCCGACATGATCGTGATGGGCAGCCGTGGGCTGGGAAGATTAGGCTCCGCCATACTGGGAAGCGTTGCGAGCGGCGTGCTCCGATCCGCGCCGTGTCCCGTCCTGGTGATCAGGGAGCCGGAGGATGAGGTGGTCCATGCCAATGGCTGATGATTCCGACGAGCGCTTCACGTTCGGAGCGAACCTTCTGGATGGGTGACACGCAACGGGGAAGTGCGCCCACTCATCGCGGCTGACAGCAGCGCCTCGATCGCGACGACGGCCGGCCGCTTTTCCGCCTCCCTCACCGCGGCTCGAAGGCGCGCCCTATTTAGCGCTGTCGTGTCGTAACCAGCATCCCACAATACCGCGAGCGCCCGTCCGGCCATCTTGTCGCCTGCCAGTCCGTAGACGTCCGGGTATAGCCAGAGCGAATCGGCCTGCAGCTCCGCCATATCGTAGCGAATTTCGAGCGGCACAGGCTCGCGAAGCGTGTAGCGACGAGTCAGCGCCGAATCTGTGCCCATGCCGTCGATGAAGGACCCGAACGCCGCCGAGCGGCAGCGCTTCGAGAAGCTCACCGAGCGCGAGCGAGACGTGCTCAGATTGGTCGCCCAGGGGCACACGGCTCCGGAGATCGGAGAGAAGCTCTACATCAGCCCCAAGACCGTCGACACCTACAAACAGCGCATCAACGAGAAGCTCGGGCTACAGCACCGCGCGGATTACGTGAAGTTCGCCCTCCGGCTCGGGTTGCTCTCCTGACTCCCGCGCGCGCGAAGCAGGCGTGATTGTACGGCTTTTCCTCAGCGCACTTCGCCATTCGGCTGACAGACAGGCGCTCCGACAACCTCCAGATTGATCCGCGTGCCCCGGCGGATCGCGAGTGCGACGCCGGCCAGACCGAATAATCAGGATGCACCTCCGCACGCCGCCCACATCGTGGACGAGCTGGCAATGAAGGGCTGAGGCCGGCAAGTGGGGATGGCGCACCGTTGGCGCGATGGTCCCATGAAGGACCAAGGTTGACGTTAACGGTGCGTTCATCTGCTGGCGTTATCCTGAATCGCAGAGATCCGGCCGCATCGCGACCGGCGCCGGCGCGGGCGAACCGCGCAGAGGGATAACCCGGAGCGTACCATGAACGGCGCCCACCTGCACCTGCTCGTCAACCACCTGCCAGTGATAGGATCGATCTTCGCGATCCTCCTGCTGGTGTGGTCGTTGGCACGGAAGAATACCGACATCGCGCGTGCCGCACTCGGCCTCTTCGTCATAGCGGCAATCACCGGCCTCGCGGCCTACTTCACCGGCGAGCCGGCGGAGCACATGGCCGAGGAGATCGCCGGCGTGAGCGAGAGCGCGATCCACACGCACGAGGAATCGGCAGAGCTGGCGACCGTGCTGCTCGGCGGCTATGGAGTCTTCGCGCTCGGAGCGCTGATATATCTGCGCAAGCGCGCGATCGAATTTCCGCGAAAGTTCATGACCCTGGCCCTCCTCCTCTCCTTCGTCCCGGCGGGAGCAATGGGATGGACGGCCAACCAGGGCGGAAGGATCCGCCATCCCGAGATCACGAAAGCCGGTGCTCCGATGGCCAACAGCGGTTCGAGCACGGAGGTAGCCGGGCACGAGAACGGGGACCGAGATCCCGAGGACAGGAGGGCGCCGCGGCGCTGAACCAGATGCGCGTTCTGCTCGTGGAGGACGATGACCGCCTGGCGTCGAGCGTGGCCAACCAGCTCCGCCAGGCGGGTTTCGCCGTAGATGTCGTCGCCCGCGGCGCGGATGCGCTCCGCGAGAGCGCCATATCGCCGTACGACGCCATCGTTCTCGACCTGCAGCTCCCGGACGCCGACGGCATGGAAATTTGCCGCCGGCTACGGGAGCGCGGCACGCCTGTGCGGATCATCATGGCCACCGCCCGCGATGGAGTGGCCGACCGGATCACCGGTCTCGATACCGGCGCCGACGACTACCTCGTGAAGCCGTACTCGGTGCAGGAGCTGATCGCTCGCCTCAGAGCACTGCTCCGCCGCCCAGAAAGCGCTCTCTCTACGGTGTACCAGGTGGGGGATCTCGAGCTGGACACCGCCACGCGCGTGGCGCGCCGCGCGACACGGACCATCGAGCTCACCACGAAGGAGTTCATGGTGCTCGAGTACCTGATGCGCAACAGCGGCCGCGTGCTCACCCGCGAGCAGATCAGCGAGCATGCCTGGGACGCCAACTACGATCCCTTCAGCAACGTGATCGATGTCTACGTGGCGCGCCTGCGCAGGAAGGTGGACCAACCGGGCGAGCCGCAGCTCATAGAGACTGTCCGCGGCGCCGGCTACAGACTGGCGGAGCCGGAGCGCTCCGGACCGCGATGAGCATCCGCCTGCGACTGACTATCTGGTATGCGGCGAGCGTGCTCGTGCTCTTCCTCGTCACGGGGCTCCTGCTCCGTGTAGCGCTGCACGCCACGATCGAGCAGGGCTTCGAGCGAAGCGTCGCGCGATCTGCCGACCTCGTGCACGGCTTCTTCCGAACCGAGGTGGCCGAGTACACCACGACCGAGGCAACCGCCGCGCACATCGCGAGCGAAATCATCACGCCCGATATGGTGATCGACTTCGTTCGGCCCGATGGAGAGATCTTCATGTCGTCGGCCACGGCTTCCACAGCGTCGGGCGCCGAGCCGCTCACCGGGCGCATCGTGACACTCGATGAGCCGCTGGACCCGCAACTCGAACCGGGGTGGTCGCTGCGCGTGAGAGCGAGCAGAGCCCGGCTCGATGCATCGCTCGGCAGAATAGACCAGTCACTACTCCTCGTGATCCCGATATCGGTGCTACTGGCCGCGCTTACCGGATGGTGGCTCACGGGGCGTACGCTCCGCCCGGTAGGCGAGATGGCGGCCGCGGCCGAGGCGCTCAGTGCCGGTACCGGGAGCGGGCGCATTCCCGTTGCCAACCCGCGCGACGAACTGGGACGTCTCGCCACGCGCTTCAACGCTCTCGTGGATAATCTGCAGGGCGCGCTCTCCCAGCAGCGCGTCTTCCTCGCTTCCGCCGCGCACGAGTTGCGTACTCCGATGGCCAGGATGCTCGCCGAAGTGGAGGAATTGCTCTCGGCGGACGGAACGCGAGCGAGCGGTTCCCCGTCGAGGGAAACGCTCCTCCTGCTAGAGAGTGACCTGCGCAGAACTGGCGACCTGGTAGGCGAGCTGCTGCAGCTTGCACGCTCCGATGCGGGCGAGCCAACGCCACCACTCAGCGTGGGGTACCTGGACGATGTGGTATCGGAGGCGATCCGCCCCTGGCTCACGACCGCCAAACTCCGCGGCGTGCAGCTCGACCTTCCCGTGCTCGAGGAGGCGCCCGCCCGCTTCAACGCGGAGCACGTCGGGCGGCTGCTCGGCGTTCTGGTCGACAACGCCATACGCTACACGCCAAGCGGTGGGAGCGTGCAGGTGCTCGTCACGCGCGGTCCCGGCGGCGAAGCTGTGTTGGAGGTGCGCGACAGCGGCGTCGGCATCCCCGAGAGCGAGCGAGCCCGCATTTTCGAGCGCTTCTACCGCGGCACTGAAGCGAGGGCGCTTCGCTCTGATGGCAGTGGTCTGGGGCTCGCGATCGCGCAGACGATAGCGCGCGCACACGGCGCCCGGCTCGAGCTCGAGGCCGGGCCATCGGGCACCGGAAGCTCTTTCCGGGTCGTCTTTCCACCCGCTGCCGTAACGGCATCGCACGCGATCGAGTGAGCGAGAGCGGCGCGCTGCTGCGTTCACAGTGCGTTCATCTCCCGCTCTCATATTGATCGGCATGAGACACTCACTCGCTCTTCTCGTGTTACTCGCGCTACTGCCTGCCGTACCAGCCGGTGCGCAGTCGGGTACTCTCACGCTGCGCGATGCGCTGGCGACGGCCCGAGCGCACAGTCCGCTGCTCTCCGCCGCATCCGGGCGGGTAGCCGCCACCACCGGCTCCGCGCGCCAGGCCGGCGCCATGCCGAATCCGGTGGTGCAACTCAGGCGCGAGCACTGGAGCAGCCCGCTCGCCTACGATGATTACGCCACGTTCACCATTCCGGTGGACGTGACTATGCGCCGCAGCGCGGTGCGCGCCGCCGGTCGCAGCGAGATCGCCGCGAGCGTGGCCGATTCGGCCGTCGTGGCGCGTGAGCTCGAGGCGCAGGTGACCAGCGCCTACGTGCAGTTGGCACTTGCCAACGAGCTGGCGACGATCGCCGCCGACCGGGCCCGCGCGCTCGAAGGGATGGCGGAATACGAGAGCACGAGGTTTCGGGAGGGCGCCGTGGCCGAAGGTGTCGCGCTCCGCACGCGGTTGGAATCCGATCGCGCGCGCCTCGAGCTCGCGGCGGCGCGCGCGGATGCGGAGAGAGCTCGCGCCTCGCTCGCGCGGGCGATGGGCACAGCGCCGAGCGATAGCAACGCGATCGCTTCGCTCCCCGCGCGACAGCCACCGAATGAGCAGCTACCGGATGGCGACCAGGCTACGGCGAGCGCGATCGCGCGGCGTCCCGAGTTGGCCGCGGCACAGCGGCGAGTGACGGCGACGCGAAGCATGGTGAGTGCCGCGTGGCGAGCCACGCTCCCCGATGTGGGGCTGGAGCTCGGCACAAAACGCACGGGAGGCTACAACACCGGCGTCGCGGCGATCTCCATCGGGCTCCCGATCTTCGACCGTGGAAGTGGGGCACGCCAGCAGGCGCGCGCCGAGCAGCAGATAGCGGAGGCGGAACTGCGCTCCACCCACGACCGGGTTGCCGCCGAAGTAGCGGGAAGTGTCCGCGCCTACAAGGAGCTCTTCGCCGCACGCCCGGCCGGCGCCCGTGACCTGCACGAGGGCGGAGCCGAGGTCGCGCGGATAGCGGAGACCTCCTACCGCGAAGGCGCCATCACGCTGCTGGAGTTGCTGGATGCCGAACGTGCGAACGCCGAGCTCCGGGCCGCGCTTGCGCGCTGGTCGGCGGATGTAGCGCTCGCACGTATGGAAGTGAACCGCGCGCTGGGCGCGCCGATCGAGGAGGGACTATGAACAAGTATCTCGCGCTGGCCGTCGGCTCCGGCGCAATCCTGCTCGGCGCGCTCGCCTGCACTGGCAGCCGGAGCCCGGACACGGTCAACACGGAGAGCGCGGGCAGCGTGCCCGCACCCGACACCGCGCTGCTTGGCGCCCGGGCCGCCGGGATAGCCGGCATAGACACCGTGCGCGTGTCGCGTGCCACCTGGCGAGACGAGTGGACCGTGCCGGCGCGTCTCGCGCTCGACCCCGATGGCACCCAGGCGATCGGTTCTCTCGTGGAGGGACGGGTGAGCCAGGTGCTCGCGCTCCCGGGCGAGCGGGTTCGCGCAGGCCAGTTGCTCGTGGCTATCAACTCACCGCAACTCCTGAACGCGCGACAGGCGATCGTAGCGTCAGAGGCGGCGCTGACGACCGCGGCGAGCGAGCTTCGCCTGGCCACGACGATTGCCGCGCGTACCGAGCGTCTGTATTCAGCGAAGGCCGCCTCGCTCGCGGATCTCGAGCGCGAACGCGCGACGAAGACCGCGGCGGAAGCCGCTTACGCGCGGCTGAGCGCCGACGTCGAGCGCGCGCGCGCCGCGTACACCCAACTGGGCGGTTCGACGAAGGGCGGTGCCGCGGTTCAGGAGTCGTACATTCGCTCGCCGATGAACGGCGTGGTCGTCTCCCGCGAGGCCGAGCCGGGACAGGTGGTGGCCGCTGGTACGCCGCTGATGACCGTGAGCAGAATGAGCTCTCTGGCGCTCATGATCCAGGCGCCGGAAGAAGCAGTAGCGAGCATCCGGCCCGGCGCTCCACTGCGCTTCACCGTTCGTGCCTACCCAAGCCGCGAATTTCAGGCGCTGGTGACGCGCGTGGCGCCGGCGCTGGACGCTCGCACACGGACGCTCGAGGTGGTGGCGCGGGTAGCCAACGACTCCGGTGAGCTGCGCCCCGAGATGTTCGCCGCGGTGGTCCTGGACGGCCGGCCGGGTGGCGAGGTGCTGACCGTTCCGTCGGCTGCCGTGCAGGCGCTCGGCCGTGACACCGTGCTCGTGGCGGCCTCGCGACGAGGCTCCGGGCTGCACGTGGAGGCGATTCCGGTGCGCGTCGGCCGGCGTACGGCCGAGCTGACGGAGATCGTGGAAGGAGTGCCGGAAGGCACGCTGGTCGTGACCACCGGTGCCGCGATAGCGAGAGCCGAGATAGTCCGCGCCGCTGGCACGGAGGAGCGATAGATGCTGCAGAAGCTGGTAACGTTCGCACTGAAACAGCGAGTCTTCGTGCTCGGCGGAGTGGGGACGCTCGTGATAGCGGGCGTGCTCGCCATGAATCGCGTGGCCTTCGACGCGTACCCCGACCTCACCGGCAACACCGTCGAAGTCATAACCGAAGCGCAGGGCACGGCCCCGGAAGAAGTGGAGCGGCTCGTCACCTATCCGGTGGAATGGTCGCTCATGGGCCTGCAGGGCGCGGGGCGGGTACGCTCGGTGTCGAAATACGGTCTCTCGATCGTGACGGTTCCCTTCCCCGACGCGATGGACATCTACTTCGCGCGCACGCTCGTACAGCAACGCCTCGCGGAAGTCACGCAGGTGCTGCCGGCGGGAGTCGAGCCGGTGATGGGTCCCGTGTCCACGCCCATGGGTGAGCTGTATCAGTACACGGTCACGAGCGACTCGCTCACGCTCGCGGAGCTCAAAACGCTCCACGACTACACTATCCGCCCGCGGCTCCGCACGGTCGAGGGCGTATCGGAGGTGAACTCGTGGGGCGGATACATAGATCAACTGCAGGTCGAGGCCGACCCCGTGCGACTCGCGTCGTACGGGCTCACCATGGACGACGTACACAACGCGCTGCAGCGCAACAATACCAGCTTCGGCGGGAGCTACATCGAGCGCGCGGGCGAGCGCTACACTCTGCAGGGGCTCGGGCGCTTCGCATCCGCGGATGACATCGCGAGCGTGGTGATCACCGCGCGCAACGGCACATCCGTGCGGGTGGGCGACGTGGGAACCGTCGGGCTCGGGTCGCTCCCCCGTGAGGGCGCAGTCACCCAGGATGCGAAGGGTGAGGTGGTCAGCGGGATGGTGCTCAAGCTGAAGGGCGCCGATAGCCGGCGCGTCATCGAGCGCGTGAAGTCGCGCATGGTCGAGATCGAGAGCTCGCTCCCCGGCCACGTGCACATCACTCCCTTCTACGATCAGACCGAGCTGGTGAGCCGCACGACGCACACGATCATCACCAACCTGGTGGAGGGAGGAATCCTGGTGATCGCGGTGCTCTTTCTCTTCCTGCGCAACCTGCGCGCGTCGCTGATCGTGGCATCGGTGATTCCGCTCTCCATGCTCTTCGCTTTCACGGGGATGTACGCCTTCGGCTACTCGGCGAACCTGATGAGTCTCGGGGCGCTCGACTTCGGACTCATAGTAGACGCCTCCGTGGTGCTCGTGGAGAACTTCATCCGGAAACTCGAGGACAGCCCCGGCACGAGCGGCACAGAGGTCTTTCACCGGGCCGCGCTGGAGGTAGCGAGGCCGATCCTCTTCGGGATCGCGATCATCATGGCGGTCTACATCCCGATCTTCACGCTCGATGGGATGGAAGGGCGGATGTTCATCCCGATGGCGTTCACGGTGGTGGTGGCCGTCCTCGGCTCGCTCCTCCTGGCGCTCACCTACGTGCCGTCCATATCGTCGCTGCTGCTCCGGCACACCCGAGAGAAGCCGAACGGGTGGATGGATTCCCTGCGCGCGCGCTACTCGCGCGCCCTGGACTGGACGTTGGCGCACACGGTGCCGGTGGTGGGTGGCGCGGTGCTGGCGCTCGGAATCGCGCTCGTCGGGCTCACCCGGATCGGCACCGAGTTCATGCCGCGCCTCGACGAGGGCTCGATCCTCATCAACACCCTTCGCTCGCCGAGCATCTCGCTGGAAGATGCGACGCGGCTCTCGACCGAGGCCGAGCGGATCGTGCGCAGCTTCCCCGAGGTGAAGACCGTGGTGACCAAGGAAGGGCGCCCGGATCTCGCCACCGAGGCGATGGGGCTCTACGAGGGCGACATGTACGTGATACTGCGACCGCGCGGCGAGTGGACCACCGCACGGTCGCACGATGGGCTCGTCGCGGCCTTCGATTCGGCGCTCGCCGTTGTCCCCGGCCTTCGCATCTCCTTCACCCAGCCGCTGGCCATGAGGCTCGACGAGGCGGAGAGCGGGATCAAGACCGATCTCGGTATCAAGGTGGTGGGTCCCGACATCGCGCAGAATCAGCTCTATGCGGAGCAAATCCAGCGCGTGGTGGCAACCACGCCGGGTGCCGCGGACGTGGGCATGGAGGTCGGTGAGGGCACGGGACAGATCAGGATGTCGGTGAAGCGCGACGAGCTCGCGCGCTACGGCCTGTCGGTGGACGATCTCAGCAGCGCCATCGAGCTCTCCGCGGGTGCAAGAGTGGCGACAGAGATGGTGGACGGGCCGCGCCGCATCGACATCGTCGTGCGGCTCCCGGAGAAGATGCGGAACGACCCCGCCCTTCTCCAGCAGATCACCGTGCGCTCCAGCGGCGGGGAGTTGGTTCCGCTCGGGACAGTGGTGGACTTTGTCTCCGGTACCGGACCGGCGCTCATCGGACACGAGGACGCGCAGCGGCGCACGTTGGTGTTCAGCAATGTGCGTGGCCGCGACCTGGGCGGCTTCGTGAGCGACGTGCGCCAGCGCGTGGCGGAGCGGGTTCAGCTCCCGGCCGGGATGTTTCTGGAATGGGGCGGGCAGTACGAGAACCAGCAGCGCGCCATGCAGCGTCTGGAGGTGGTCGTTCCGCTGGCGCTGGTGCTGATCTACCTGCTACTCTTCGCTTCGTTCCGTTCCGTGCCGCTCTCGCTGCTGGTGCTCGCGAACGTTCCATTCGCCCTGGTAGGAGGAGTGGCCATGCTCTGGCTGCGCGGGCTCAATCTCAGTCTCTCCGCGAGCATCGGTTTCATCGCGCTCTTCGGCATAGCGGTGTTGAACGGGCTGGTGCTGGTGACGCACCTGAACGAGGTGCGGGAGAGCGCGCGCGACATCCGCGAGGCAGTGATCACGGGCGCGTCCGACCGTCTGCGCCCGGTCCTGATGACGGCGCTGGTGGCAAGTCTCGGCTTCGTCCCCATGGCCCTCTCCACCAGCCCGGGGGCGGAGGTACAGCGGCCGCTCGCGAGCGTGGTGATCGGCGGACTGGTGACGAGCACTTTCCTCACACTCTTCGTCATGCCAACGCTCTACCTCGCGCTCGAGCGCTGGCGCGCCGCGCGGCGCGCCAGGGAATCAGAGCTTCCCGGCGCGCTGCAGCCGGCCGGCGCATCTCTCGTTGGCATGGCGACGCTGGACTCGCAGGGAGCCAGGTGATGGCGACCGTGTTCGATCGGGTGCCGGCGAACGTTGCCGGCGCCGCAGTTCGCGCGATCCGATGAGCGAAACGGAAGCACCTCAGCCGCCAGAGCGCGGCGCGGCCGCAGCCGCCGCGAGCGCGGATGCGCGCTACTACCTGCGTGTCACGCTCGTGGTAGCGCTCGGGATGATCGCCGGCGCCATCCTGCAATGGGCGCCTGCCGAGCCATCGCCATGGCGATGGCTCCCGCTGGGTGCTGCCTACCTCGTGGGCGGCTGGCGGATAGCGCTCGATAGCTGGCGCCAACTCCGCGACGAACATCGCCTCTCGATCGATTTTCTCATGGGCGTCGCGGCCCTCGGCGCCGCGGTGGTGGGCAGCCCCTTCGAAGGGACCATCCTGATCTTCCTCTTCAGTCTCTCCAATACCCTCGAGCACTACGCGATGGGGAGAACGCGCAGAGCAATCGCGACGCTCATGGATCTGCGCCCGCGAGAGGCCACGGTGGTGGACGGCGAGGGACGCGAGACGGGACGCGTCCCGGTGGACGACCTCGCGCCGGGGCACGCGGTGCTCGTCCGCCCCGGCGAGCGCATAGCCGCCGACGGAGTGGTGCGCTCCGGCCGGAGCGACGTGGACCAGGCGGCGATCACCGGCGAGTCAGCTCCGGTGACGAAGAGCGCGGGCGACGAGGTTTTCGCCGGCACCATCGCGCAGGGCGGCTCACTGATCGTTGAGGTCACCCGACGCGCCGACGAGACGATGCTCGCTCGCATCGTACGCCTCGTCGAGCAGGCGCAGCAGGAGCGCGCGCCGGCCCAGCACTTCATCGACCGATTCGCGCACCCCTACACCATCGCCGTGGTCGTAGCCACCGCGCTCGTCGCCATTGTTCCACCCTGGCTCTTCGGTGTCGCCTGGAACGACGCGTTCTATCGGGCGATGACGCTACTGGTGGTGGCGAGTCCATGCGCGCTGGTCATATCCACACCGTCGGCGATACTCTCGGGGATAGCGAACGGCGCGCGGCACGGCATCCTCTTCAAGGGGGGCGCCTACCTGGACCTCGCCGGCTCCATAGACACGGTGGCCTTCGACAAGACCGGCACGCTCACCCTTGGCCGCCCACACCTGGTTGCGATCGCGACGGAAGGGAGCACCATGAACCCGTCGCTCGAGGCCGTCGCCGAATGGGGCGATGCGCCAGCTCGCGAGGAGCTCGAGGTGCTCCGTGCGGCAGCGGCGGTGGAGCTCACGGCCGAGCACCATACCGCGCGCGCCATTGTAGACGCGGCGCGCTCGCAGCGTCTCGAAATTCCACCCGCAAGCGACTTCGAGGCCATCGTCGGCGAGGGCGTCGTCGGTGTGGTCCAGGGAGAGCGAGTGTGGGTGGGCAACGAGAAGATCGCGGGGCGGATGCGCGCTCGCGTTTCACCGGCGCTGGTGGGGTGGAGCGCCGAGCAGCTCGCTCGTGCGCGCTCGGTGGTCTACGTGGGCGAAGGAGAGCGAGTGCTCGGCGCGATGTCCTTCGGCGACACGCTCAAGCACAACGCCGCAGCCACGGTGCGTCACCTGAAATACGAGGGAATTCGCTGGATCACCATCCTCTCGGGCGACCATCCGCTCGCGGTACGCGCCGTAGCGTCGGAGCTCGGTGCCGATGAGGTGAGGGCCGGGCTCCTTCCGCACGAGAAAGTCGATGCGGTACGCGCGCTCCGCGAGCGCTCGCGCGGCGTGGCGATGGTGGGCGATGGCGTGAACGACGCGCCCGCGATGGCGGTGGCCACCCTCGGGGTCGCAATGGGAGCCGCGGGGACCGATGTTGCCATCGAAACAGCGGACGTGGTCCTGATGAGCGACGACATCGAGAAGATCGACTACGTAATCCACCTCGGTAAGCGCGCCCGCCGCGTCGTGAGGCAGAACGTATTCTTCAGCATCGCGTGGATGCTCTTGCTGATAGTGATCGCGCTCGGGATAGGCATTCCGCTCACCCTGGCGGTGGTGGCGCACGAGGGAAGCACGCTGATTGTCGTCGTCAACGGCCTCCGCCTGCTGGGCGGACGTCCGCATCCGCCGGCCGTGCCATCAAAGCGCGCGCGCCGCTTTCGCTCGGCACGCCTTGTGCCGAGCAGCAGCGCGGGAGTGTAAGCTTTCGAAATACATCCGTGCTTCCGCGGGAGGCAACGGCCAGGATTGCCCACATCATGCCGCCGCGTGTACCTCCGGTGCCAGACCGTCGGGGTAGCATCCCCTATTGCGCCGTGTACCCACCGTCGATCACCAGCTCCGCGCCCGTCATGAACTTCGATTCGTCAGATGCCAGATACAGAACGCCGTACGCTGTGTCGTCCGGCTCCCCGATCCTTCCCAGCGGGTGCAGCGCCTCGAGCGCGCGCTTCGCGGCTGCCGCATCGCCGCTCGCCTCCGCGTAGCCCTCCACTTCGCGGCGCCGGTGACGAGCGCTGCCTTCCCCTTCATTCGATCCATTCTTCCCTCCCGTCAAAGCGAGTGCTCAGCGGATGAAGCGCCCAGCATCCTTCCTGCTGCAGCTACTGCACCGCACTTTGGGCAGAGTTCGCGACGCGGCATTCCCCTACGTGTATTCCAGCAAATGCCTACTCATCGCGCACCGCGCACCCTGGAGGGCAAGCCTCTACGTGACAACCTCGATTGCGTCAGCGGCATCAGTGGCCCACGCGTCGAGAGCTACGATGTGGCATACACGCTGGTGAGTGCGGTGACCCCCGCTGGCGACAGCACGGCCGTGCACAGCTCTCTCGTCGCGAGCGCTAGCAGTCGCGGAGGGACGAGCAGCGCGCCGGTGGACCGCGTGACCACGGGTAGCCCCGAGAAACGGATAGCGCGACTCGTCGAGCTCGAGGAGCTCGAGCTCGGCCTCTGATCGCTTGACTCTGCACTTTGGTACAGCGGTGATAATTCCAATACCCTGAGACGCGGCCATTCCGCCTGCGGTACAGGAGGGGAGGAACTGCGATGGCCATCTACGCGAGCCGACTTCTGCAGCGAGCGCCGGTGGCGCACGAGACGCTCGCGTGCGCTATCGAACGCCCTGGCGGCTTCACTTTCCGCGCTGGCCAGTACATCGACGTTACTCTTCCGGACCCGCCCTACGACGATCTGCTCGGCCCCACTCGGAGTTTCTCGATAGCCAGCGCTCCGGGGGAGCGGGATCTGCTGCTCCTCATGCGTCTGCGCGACTCCGCGTTCAAACGCGCTATGGCGGAAATGCCGTTGGGATCTCCTCTGTTGCTGGACGGCCCGGCAGACGATCTCTCGCTCACGGTGGAAGACGGCCGCCCCGCCGTCTTTCTGGCAGGGGGAGTAGGGGTAGCCCCATTCCTCGGCGCGATACGCGATGCAGCCGAGAACGGGGCTCCGCTGAACGCCACTCTCTTCTACTCGAACCGGCGCCCGGAAGATGCGGCGTATCTGGCCGAGCTCAAATCGCTCGCCGAGCGCGTGACGAATTTCCGCTTCATCCCGATCATGACCGGGATGGAGCAGTCGACGGAATCCTGGACGGGCGAGACGGAGCGGATCGGAGCCCAGCTCCTGGCCCGGCACCTCCCTTCGCTCCGTGGCCCGCGCTACTATCTGTCCGGATCCACCCTCTTCATCTCGGGAGTACGTCAGGAGATCGCGCGTGCCGGTGTACCTGCTTCGGACATCAGGATCGAGATGTACACAGGGTACTGATCGAGGGGCTACTGATCGAGCTGCGACCACCATCGCGTGATGGCAATCACGCGAACATCATCCCCTTGATTCCATACCCACGTACGGTAGCCAGCTTACTGCTGTCCCGATGCTACCGCGAGCCGCGGGAGAGGAGTCGCGAAATGCAAACTGCAACTTGCTGCTGCGGTGGGGCGCACGAGCGCGAGGCATGCGACATCGAGTGCGGCGGTCGGCCAGCATCACACAGCGCAGCGCAGAATCGAACGAAAGTCGTCATTGTGGGCGCCGGCTTCGGAGGGCTTTCCACGGCCCGATCGCTCGCCCGTGCGGATAATATTGACGTAACCATCGTCGACCGGAACAATTACCATCTCTTCCAACCACTTCTCTACCAGGTAGCCACCACGTCGCTCTCACCCAGCGAGATCGCCTACCCGATCCGCGCGGCGCTGGGTGCCCAGCGAAATGTTCGAGTGTTGCTCGGCGAGGTAGTCGGGGTGGACGCGGACACGCGCGAGGTGAGTCTGGACGACGGCTCGCGAATCGATTACGACTACCTCGTTCTCGCTCCCGGCGCTCGGCACTCGTACTTCGGCCATCAGGAATGGGAGACGAATGCGCCAGGCCTCAAGACTCTGGAGGATGCGCTCGAGATCCGTCGCCGAGTGCTGCTTGCCTTCGAGCGTGCCGAGCTGGAGAGCGACCCCGATCGGCGACTGGCCCTCCTGACTTTCGTGGTAGTTGGCGGCGGTCCCACTGGCGTCGAGCTGGCGGGCGCTATTGCCGAACGAACCGTCGTCCGGCGGAGCAATGCCGCGTGACGGAGCTCGGTACCCCCGTCAGCCGCCTGCTCGAGCGCACGCCGGATCCCGCCTTCGCGCTCACGGCATACGGCGAGGTACGCGGTTGGAACCGGGCTATGCAGGAGCTCACCGGCATCCCACATGATGATGCGTTGCACCAGTCGTTCGCCGACTTGCTCGAGCTGCACGGGCCTCTCGGGCGCCCGGTGGACATGGGCTACTGCGAGCGCGCCGTGCGCGAAGGCGGAGTGCGGAGCTTCGACGTCCAGGTGCGAACTCCGGATGGCCGGCTTCTCTGGCTCAACCTTTCAGTGCTGGTGCTGGAGCCGACGCGCGCCAGCCCTGCTCTGGCAGTACATCTCGCGCACGACATCACTGCGAGCCGGCTGCGGCGCGCCACCTACGAGCAGCTGGTGCAGGCCGCGCGCGACGTGGTGCGGCTGGCGGACGACGAGCCGCACCTCGTACCGGCATCACCGCTCACCGAGCAGGAGCAGCGCATCCTCCGCGCCTTCGCCGAAGGACTCGCCCCCGGGCAGGTGGCGCGCTCGCTCGGCATCTCCACTCAAACCCTGCGCAACCATCTGCATCACGTGAACCGCAAGCTCGGTACGCACAACCGGCTCGAGGCGGTGACGCACGCGCAGCGGCGCCACTTCATATAGAACGGCTCTGCCAGAAGAGCAGCCAGCGAGCGCGCGTGGGCAAGCCCCGCTGCGCAGCACATACCGGTACTTCCGTCATCGCTGCTGGTACGTTCGCTGGATTGTTCGCTATGCCCGACAGCTCGCATCATTGGGGTATCAATCAACGCGAGGTGTTTCATGGTTCTGGTCAGACAGTTGGCGAACTTCGTGATTCGCTCGGACTACTCCGAGCTCTCGGACCAGGCACGCCTGCAGTTGCGCATCCGCATCCTCGACGCCTTAGGCTGCGCGCTCGGTGCCCTCGGGTCCGAAACCGTGGCGCGGGTAAGGTCCATGGTGACGGCGTCCTGCTCCGACGGTCCTTCCACCCTGATCGGCGGCGGGCGCGCGGCGCTCGACCGCGCCACGCTCCTCAACAGCGCGTTGGTGCGCTACCTCGACTTCAACGATAGCTACCTCGCGCCCGACGAGACCTGTCACCCCTCCGATAATCTCGGTGCCGTTCTGGCCGCCGCGGAGACGGCGAATGCCGATGGCCGCACGCTGCTCACCGCTCTCGCGGTCGCCTATCAGGTGCAGTGCCGGCTCAGCGACCAGGCACCCGTGCGCGACCACGGCTTTGACCATGTCACACACCTGGCGTACTCCGTGGCGGCCGGCACCTCCCGGGCGCTCGGCCTGGACGTGGAACGCACGGCGAACGCCGTGGCGATCGCGGGCACCGCGTTGAACGCGCTGCGCGTGACGCGAACCGGCGTACTCTCGAACTGGAAGGGTCTCGCGGCTCCATTCGCCGCCGCGAACGCCGCCGAAGCCACCCTGCTCGCCCAACTTGGAATCACCGGTCCCGAGGAGGTCTTCGAGGGGAACAAGGGCTTCATGCAATCCGTCGCCGGTCCGTTCACCATCGACTGGGCCAGGGAGGATCTGGAGCGCGTCAATCGGACCATTCTCAAACGGTACAACGCGGAGATCCACTCACAGAGCGCCATCGAGACGGTCCTCGAGCTCCGGCAGCGGCATGGCTTCCAGGCCACGGAGGTGGAGCATGTGGCGGTGGAGATCTTCGGCGTGGCCCACCGCATCATCGGCGGTGGCGAGGAGGGCGACAAGCTCTCCGTGGTCACCAAGGAAGACGCCGATCACAGTCTGCGCTACATGCTCGCCGTCGCGCTGCTCGATGGCGAGGTACTTCCCGGACAGTACGCGCAGGAGAGGATCCAGCGCTCGGACGTGCAGAAGCTGCTCCGCCGTATAAGCGCACGTCCGCGCTCGGACTTCTCGAGCCGCTTCCCGGCGGAGATGGCCGTGCGGGTGGCAGTCACTCTCACCGACGGACGCACGTACGACCTGGAACGCCACGACTACGCCGGCTTCAACACGCGACCGATGACATGGGACGAGGCCGCGGCGAAGTTCCGCTCGCTTGGCGAGCAGACGCTGCTGGATGCCCCGCTGCTGAACGAGATCAGCAATGCCGTGAAGGAGCTGGACCATATCAGAGTCGCTGAGCTGACTCGTCTACTCGCGCTGGCAACGGTGCCGGGCAGGCAGGCGACGCGCGAAGCCGCTTGAATCAAGGAGAACATACCATGACAGCCACTATACAGACCCCACTACAGGCCCCACTACAGGGCTCACCGGCTCCTGCCGGCGTTCGCTCGCCTGCGGGGACTACCTTCGACTTCCTGCGCCGCAACGAGCGGCCCGACAAACCGCGTGCGCGCGGCATAACGGAGATTCGCGGCCCCTACTACACGCCGCTGGGCAAGCGCGCGCTCCAGGACATTCTCGAGACCATGGGCGCGTACGTGGACACGCTCAAGTTCGCCGGCGGCTCGTTCACGCTCATGCCGCCCGACGCCCTCGCCGAGCTCATCGCCGCCTGCCACGAGCACGACGTGAAGGTATCCACCGGCGGATTCATGGAGCGCGTGCTGACCCAGGGACAGCAGGCGGTCTCTCGATACATCGAGACCTGCGCCGACGTCGGTTTCGATATCATCGAGCTCTCCAGCGGCTTCATCACCATCCCGGCGGATGACTGGCTGCGGCTCATCGAGCGCGTGCAGCGCGCCGGCCTGAAGGCGAAGCCCGAGGTGGGGATTCAGTTCGGAGCGGGCGGTGCGACGACCGAGGGTGAGCTCCAGGCGGAGGGCCAGCACGACGTGGCGTGGACCATCCAGCTCGCGCGCCGCTTCCTGGAAGCTGGCGCCTACCAGATAATGATCGAGTCGGAGGGGATCACGGAGAACGTGCGCACGTGGCGCACCGACGTGCCCGCGCGTCTCATCGACGCACTCGGTCTCGAGCCGATCATGTTCGAAGCGGCGGATCCAGCGGTGTTCCAGTGGTACATCAAGCATTACGGTCCCGAGGTGAATCTCTTCGTGGATCACAGCCAGATCGTGGAGCTGGAGTGCCTGCGCCAGGGGATCTGGGGGACCGCGAGCTTGTGGGGGCGAGTGCTCACCTACAAGTAGCGGCCAGGGACCGAGCGTTCCGTGGGTCGCGACGCGCATCCGGTACCGCTCTTGTGAGCGGTACCGAAGAATCGGGCCTCTTCGGCGAGGCGCTCCTGGCGGCCATGCAGGACTACAACCATTACGCGGCGCTCGGCGTGCTCGGCGAGATCCTCCCCGATGAGCGCAATAGCGTCACCATCCACCCTACGGAGAGGGATAGTTTCGGGATCCCCGTGCCGTACGTCCACTTCAGCATGTTCGAGAACGACCGGCGGATGATGCTCGCGGGTGTCGCCCGCGCGGAAGACGTGCTCAGAGCGGCAGGGGCGACCGAGACCCACTGGGTGAAGCGCTTCGCTCACCTGGTGGGAAACTGTAGAATGGGCGCATCGGCGCACGACTCGGTGGTGGATCAATGGTGCAGAAGCTGGGATGTGCCGAACCTGTTCATCTGCGACGGGAGCGTGCTCCCCACGCAAGGGTCGGCGAATCCGGCGATCACCATCTCCGCGATAGCCGCGCGCACGGCGGACTGGCTTCGCGAGAACGCGCGTGTGGCTGCCGCGCCGCAATGCACGCGCGCGACATCAGCCGGATAGCTTCCTCAGCGCTGAGCCCTTGTGCATGGCAATGTGGTCCGTCTTGTCGCTCTTTATCTCGTACTGCGGCTCCGCCGGGCTCGCGTGCACGGTGTAGCCCTTGAACTGGATCCGGGCAGTGACGACTCTCGTGATGTGGCCCGAGACGCGTCCCGCCTCGGAATTCCAGCTCACATGGTCTCCTACTTTGAAGTGCTTCGCGGTCATAAGATGATGTCCTCCTCGCGTGGTGAGACAGCATGACGCAACGCCCGCTCCATTCATGCGCGGAATCCGCATCCATTCCGCGGCTCGTGCGTTCGAGCTACATGCTTCCCGTCGTTCCGCCATTCCGTCTCGACCTCACCGTGAGCGCGCTCAGGCGCCTGCCCACCAATGTGATAGACGTCCTCACGACGGATGGTCGCTACCTGCATGCGGTGCCCGGTTCGCGCTTGCCATCGATAGTGCACGTGCGGCAGGCCTCGGCCACGGAGCTCGAGGTGGCCATCGACGCCGATCCGGCCGACGCGGCGGGTACTGGCTGCTTCGGACGACACGCTGCGCGGCCTGGGACTCAGCGCCGGGAAGCTCGCCACCCTGCGCCGCGCGGCGGACGCCATCCACTCGGGGACGCTCACTTCCGACACGCTCGAGCAACTGCCGAGCGCCGAGGCGGCAGAGAGTCTGCGGAGTATCAAGGGAATCGGGCCGTGGACAGCGACTGTCATATTGCTGCGTGGGTTCGGGCGGCTCGACGTGTTCCCGATGAACGATTCCGGCGTCGCGCGCAACATCTCGCTCGCCACCGGCAACGCCGCTGCCGACGTGACACCTGTTCTCGATACGCTCAGCGCGCAGAAGGGAATGCTGTACTTTCACCTCCTCCTCGCGCGGCTGGAAGCGAAGGGTGAAGTGGGGCGCGCTTCCTCGCCGCCGCGCTGACCGGAGCGCGCAACGCCAGGGGGCTCACGCGCCGCGCGCCGGCTCGGGCTCCCGCCGCCCGATCACCAGAGCCGCGAGTATCATGAAGACCACCATCCCCGGAAGCCACATCAGCATCCCCGCCAGCCGCTGGTCGGAGAGCACGGATGCGGCCGTTGCGCCCGGTACCTTCAGGTATCCCGGGTAGAGCACCGTGCTGTGGAAGGTGATCAGGGCGCCCAGCAACGCCGATTGGGTCATCCCGGCCATCAGGTAGAACACCCGCACGGTATCGCTGCGCAGCCCCCCGATCTGCCACGGAGGCGCGAGGAGCGGCCACCAATACAGCAGGTAGCCAGCGACGAAGCAGAGATGCTCGAAGTCGTGAACGTGCTGGTTGGTGAGCGCAAGATCGTAGGCGGGCGGCAGGTGCCATACCCAGAGGAGCGCGGTAGAGACGAGCAGTGCCACGACGGGGTGCGTGAGGAACGCGAAGACGCTGCGCAACAGCCGCGGGAGTCGATGCGTGTCACCGAGAAGCGGCAGCACAGCGATGATCAGGAGAGGCGTGGTGATCCAGATCAGGATGTCGTGCGCCAGCATGTGCATCGAGAGCAGGCGCTCATCATTTGTCCCGATCGGCGACATGAGTGCGATGACGACGGAGAGGAGCGCGATCGTGAAGAGCACCAGGTGCCTCCACGGTCTTCGCCCTCCCTCGCTCTCCGGGCCCGCGCGGGCCCACTCGAGAACGTAGGCCACTTCGACGATCACGAGCAGCGCGACCAGTGGCGTCGCGACTTCCCACTCCCAGATGAAGCCGCCCTGGTCAGCGCTCATGCGCCGAGTGAATTGCCGCTAGCCGACACTGGAGTACGTCCCCCTCCACGCCCCACGCAAGCGAACGCCTACATCCCAGCTCAGCCACGCGAGCCCGAGCGCGAGAACGATCACGAACGGCACGGCGATACGCGCATACTCCTGCCACTGAGGGGGGTGCACCGCGTAGCGACGCGGCACGCTGTTCGCCCCCGCCACGAAGAACATGAAGATGAACCCCGCGCCGCCGATCCCGTACAGCCACGGCGCCAGTCGAATCGGCCCTGCATCGCGCCGGCCGTTCAGCTCCGATATCGTGTAGAACAGGTAGCCCCACACGAACGCCACGGCGCCGAGTAGATAGTACGTGTGAAAGTGCGCGGGCACCCACATGGTGTTGTGCATCACCTGGTTCACAGGCATGGTCGCGTCGAGGAGGGCGCCCAGCCCTCCGAACACCCACCCCCAGATGCCGAGGATCAGAAGCATCGGCGCAACCGTCCATCGGATGCCGGAACGATAGATGAGCGCGAGTGCGCCGATGATGGTGACTATGAACGACGGGAGCGCGACTGCGTACGATCCACTCTCGGCCAGAAGTTGGAGCCAGACCGGCTGCGCGAAATCCGCGTAGAGGTGGTGCGAGTAGTTGGCCAGCATCAGAATGATGATGAGATCCCACGCGATCACGACCGCCCAGGTGGTACGCCACTCGCGCCCGGCGAAGGCAGGGAGTGCCGCATAGACGAGCCCTGCCGACACATAGATGCTGAGATTCGCCATCGTATGGCCGAAGAGCAGCACGGTGTTCTTGGCATACAGCGCATTCACCGGCATCAGCCCGGCCGCGTGAATGACAACCGGCACCAGGTAGAGCGTCCCCGCGGTGACTGCCACGATGGTGTCGATCGAGATGACTGCCGCTATCAGCTCCACAGGCCGTGGCAGCGGATCCCGCTTGTCGCGACCCAGAGAAAAGAGGTACCGTAGCGCGAGCACCTTCCCTACGCCGCCATACGTTCGGGCCAGGGCGTACAACATGTGGACGGAGAAGATCAGCATTCCGACCGCGACAAAGAAATAGCCCGCGAACATCGCCAGTGCCGCGTCGGTGGTCCAGATGAGGCCGTGCGTCGGAAGTGGATACAGCACCGTCCATCCGGCCGCGAAACCGCCTATCAGCGTGGCCATGATAGCCATCATCATCCCCGCCATATAGACGAAGAACGCGATCCAGAGCGCACGCGGACTGAGTCGGGTTGTCGCGCTCACCGCCGCGGCGAGTCCACCGTAGGAAGCGAGCAGAATGGCCCCGACCATCCCCGCGCCGTGCAGAGTCATGATCCGATAGAACCACACCGGAGAGATGACTGCCATGCCGCTCTGATCGAGCCGCATGACGAGCCCCAGGAGCCCCATGAGGAGGAAGCTGCCCAGGCCCGCGAGCATGTAAACGAGGCCGGCGCGCAACACTGCTCCATTGCTTCTACCCGGCGCGAACAGCGAGCTGGCGGCCGGTGCCACCGGGCTGAGGGTTGCGCTTGCCATGGCTTACGGCCTCACCACCGTGATCGGGGCGGTCATCGTATGATGTCCGAGCCCGCAGTATTCCAGGCAACGAATGGTGTAGGTTCCCGGCTCGTGAAATTCATACAGGAGATGATTGGTGTAGCCTGGCATCCCCTGCACCTGCGCCACCAGCCGCCCCTGCGGGTCGTAGATGGCGAAGTCGTGATTCACATCTCGGGACGTGACCGTGAAGTCTATCGGCACGCCCGTCTGGAATTGCTTGCGCGACAGCGCCCAACTCCACTGCGTTCCGGTAACTGAAACGGTCACCCCGGTCGATCCGAACTCGGCGGCTCGCGCGCTCTCGAAGGGGAGCCAGCGGAGCGTGAGGATGAAGAGTACGACCGCGACGGCTACCATACCGGCCAACAGCCAGAGCCTGAGGCGCCGCTCGGGGCGCTCGAGTTCCGCGAAGGGCACCGCGCCATGCCCGGAATGGGCGATCACTATCGCCCACCCGGCGGTCCACACGACTCCGAGTACAATGAGAACGAGCAGTACGACGTGCGGACCGATCATGTTCTCGCTACGATAAGGCGGACGTGCCGCATGTTGGGTGTCGCTGGGCGCAGCGCACAGGCCATCGCGAATGCGATATCATTTCACCCCACCTTCGCTGGGCGCCTCCCCTTCCCCATCCGACTCCGCACCCAGCGCCCGCTCGAAGAGGGTGCGTGTAGCCTCGCGGCATGTGTCGCCCAGACAAGTCTGATGGTGTACGCCCACGATCCGCCCACCAGCTATTCGCGGCGTAGCCATCGGCATATCGAGCCGCGTGCCGTCGTGCAGCATGAGCGTGGGAGTCCCGCGCACGCCATAGCGGCTGCGGGCGAGCTCGAACTCCTGTTTCACCTCTTCGCGCACAGTATCTCCGGTGAGCGCGCGCTCGACATGAGTCACGTCGCCACCCAGGTCACGCACGATGTCGAGCAGCACCCCGTTGTTCCCGATATCGCGGCTCTCCGCAAAGAACGCCCTGCGCACACGCATGTCCATCTCGTGCGCCAGACGTTCGTCCGTCTCCGCAACTGCCCTCACGGCGATGAAGGCCGGGAGCGTCGTCGTGGGCCAGCCATCACCCTCGAAGGCGCTGAACTTCGCCGCCGGCTCCTGAACCGCTGCCAGCCACCACTCCTCCGAGAGGAGCGCATGCGGCGCCGCCTGCCGGCCGAAGAGCTCGAGTGGGAACGCTCTCGTGCGAACCCGGACCCGGCCCTCGTATTCCCCTTCCATCTGTCGCAGGCGCACGGCCGCGATGTAACACCACGGTCAGTAGTACTCCGCCCACTCCCATATCTCCGCTACCCGCGTCTGCTCCATCGATGACTCCTGATTTGATGTCGGCTCTCGAACACGTGTCATACGACGCCGCTCTCCGTGAGTATGAAGAACCGCGCCGGATCCCATGCTCACGATGAGCCACAACGGCACGATGCCACTCGACCGGCACTCTTCACCAGAGGAGCACCGGCAACGTATCGATATATCCGCAAGCACTGTGCGCGACGCGATGCACCAGGTATGCCTTCATACTCCTGCGTGATGCGCACGCGTAGCCTGTAGCGTGGTGCAGTGCGGGCCCCCCTCGCGCGCTTAGATTCCTGCGTCACACTCACCACGGAGACGACGCCCCCATGAAAGCCGTACGCTACCACGGACCTCACACGCCCTTCCGGCTCGAGGACGTCCCCCTGCCCGAGCCCGGACCCGGCGAGGTGCGCGTGCGGGTGGGGGCCGCCGGAGTCTGTCATACCGAGTTGCACTTCGAGTCCGGCCTGCTCGATCTCGGCATCGCACCGGTCACGATGGGCCACGAGATCGCCGGAACCGTGGACGCCGTGGGCAGCGGAGTCACCATACGGAAGCCGGGCGATCGTGTGATCGTCTGCTACTACGCAGGCTGCGGCACGTGCGAGTGGTGCAAGCGAGGCGAGGAGAATCTCTGCACCAACCTTCGCGCGGAGCTGGGCTTCATGAGCGACGGCGGCTACGCGGAGTTCGTGGTTGCGCCGGCGAGAAACGCGGTACCTATACCCGACTCGCTCTCCTTCGCCGACGCGGCGCCCATCGGCTGCGGAGTGACTACGGCGCTGCACGCCTGCGAGCTGGCGCGCGTGTCCCCTGGCGACACGGTCGTGGTCTACGGTATGGGCGGCGTCGGCTACGGGCTCGTCCAGGTCGCGCGCCTCCGTGGGGCGCGCGTGATCGGCATCGGCCGCTCCGCAGAGAAGCTCGCCCTCGCCTCCACCCTTGGCGCCGACGCCGTCGTCGATGCGGCGCGAGTGGACGACGTGGCCGCGGAGGTGCGCACACTCACCGAGGGGCGAGGTGCCGACGTGGTGTTCGAACTCGTAGCGACTGCGCCGACGATGGCTGCCTCCACCGCCATGCTGGCCCGGCGTGGGCGACTCGTCTTCGTGGGCTACTCCGAGGACACGTTCACCGTACACCCCATCCAGCTCGTGATCCTCGAGGCCCAGGTACTCGGCTCGGTTGGAAACACGCTCGCGGAGCTGGAAGAAGCCGTTCGGCTCGTGGCGCAGGGGAAGGTGCGCACCGTCGTGGACCGCGTCCTCCCGCTCGAGTCGTATTCCACCGCGCTCGAGGCGCTGCGCGCGGGGAGCGTGGTGGGGCGCGTCGTTCTCGAGCCCCGCCGCCCCTGAAGAACCCCTCCCCACCCCGCCCCGCAAGCTACGGCTGATCAGCGGCCGGCGGCCTCGATCTTCCCGCACGCAATGGGAATCGTCACCTGCGCCGGGATCGTCCCGAGCGACGCGACGGTGGAGGGAAGCTTGGTGTCGGAAGGAACACCGTGGATGTAGACCACCCGGTGATCGAGGTCGAGCTTCTGGCCGCTGAACTTCTCCGACAACGCCTTCTCCAGAGCGCTCAGCGAGACGGTCTTGCTGTAATGGTACGTGCCGCCCGAGTTGGCCTTCGGGTAGGTATCTGTCACTATCTCCATGCTCACCGGGTCGTCGGTGAACGGCACCATCGTCGTCCCCGACGCGGGCTCGGTCTCGATCAGATCCACCACCCCATCGTGATTCACGTCGGCACTCGGCGCGGCGCAGCTGGCATCGCGGCCGTCCGTGAAGCCATGAAAGTGTTGCAGGTGCTCGATGCCGGCGGGCGCGTTCTGCGTGTTGATGGCGATCGTCAGCGAGTCGCCGCGTACGGTGAACCGCGCGGTGCCAGTCGTCTGCTTCCCGGTTACCTCGCTGTTCAGGGAGTGCAGGTGCGCTACGTAGACCTGCGCCGCGGACTCCCTGGACTCCCTGCTCTGACTACTTTGCGCGGCGGCGTCGCTGGCGACAATGCATGCGGCGCCGGCCAGCGCGAGGGCAACTGATAGTCTTGGTTTCATGGCAGACCTCGTCACATAGTACCTTGCTCGAGACTTCCCAGTTCAGGAATGGTCCTCTGGGGGTCGCCGTCCCCGGGTGACGGTTGTCACACGGCGTGACGCACCAGCACGGTGGAGGAGCTGGTAGAGCGGAGACCGCCAGGTGGCGCGGGCTTCCACAGATGCGCATCTCGCGGCGCTCCGGGGAGCGGCCGGCTCCGACATCCGATGCGGCGTGCTTACCTTTAGCGATATGTTGTTGCCGCACTGACCTGGTTCCCTGACATAGCGGGCGCGCTCCCGGTTCGTCACCGCATCGAGTATCCCGACCGTGTATCCGCCTTGCGTGCGTCCGGTGATCTTCGCCGCGCCGAGAATGGCGGCATTGTCCGGCAGATCTGCGTACGCGGCCGCACTGCTCACGTACGGTGCGACCTGCGGCGGGCGGCCGATCCGACGCGAGTAGAAGGCGTCCAGGCTCGAGCTGTTGCTGCAGAACATACAGCTAAAGCCGCCGAAGTCGAACGCGCTCGCGCCGGCGATGAAGAAGGGGCGCTTCTCATCGTAGTACGTCTCGAATGCGCTCAGGTTGAGCGAGGCCGGATCGACTTCCACCTGACCGAAGTCGGGGTTGAAAGTTGCATCGAGGGTCAGGTTGGAGGTAAGCAGGTACTTGAGGTCGCCGCCGACGTCGACGCGCATCTCGCGTCCATCGTGATACGGGTCGTCGGACGCGACGGGCTAGAAGGTACTCCCCAGGACGACGTACGGCAGCAGCTCGAGTTGCCGCGGGCGGTTTGCGATCTCGAGCCCGCCGAGCTGCCCGTAGAAGGCCGGCCCTCCAGAGGCGTTGCGGCGCCAGAACGCCCACATATCGCGCTCGTTCCGGTGGTCGATGTAGCGCCAGATCTGCATCCCCCAGCTCTGCTGTGCAGCACGCGAAAAACGGAGTTGGCTGTACGGGATGCGCATCTCTGCGGTCCAGCCGGCCGAGCCCACGTGCGCCGCGGCCTCCCAGACCGGATCCCATGACGGATCGCCGTCGAACTGGTCGCCCTTGACGCCGGCGGGATTCACCTCGAACCACGCGTTGTCGATGTGATTGTGGTATGGGTCGAGATGACCCATCGCCTCACAATGCTATTACCGCGTCAGCAGAACGCCTGCCCCGGCGGCGAGCGCGCCGAGGGCGAGGACGATCACGTGAATGGCGACGAACAGGCGGCCGCGGACCTTGCCGGTGTGAATGTGCGCGAGAATCGGGAGCGCGAAGATGAAGGTGAGTATGAGCACCGCGACGATGATCATCTTCCAGAAGAAGATGCGGCGGTGCACCTCGCTGGCCACGGCGGCAGATCCGATCAGGCCGCGGAGTCGAGCGTTGTACAGGCCAGACACCACGCTCACCACGATCGAGGCGCCCACGACGCGTCGCAACCTCGACTTGATGGCAGAGAGCAGCGGATAGGTCGCCTTGCGCTCAATGCCCGCCATCTTCATGGCGGGACGCAGGACGAACAGGCAGTACGCGACGGCGCCCATCCACACTACGACGCCGGCAATATGCGCCAACACCGCGAACCGGTAGAGCCAGAGTGAGGCGTTGGCTGACACCGTGCGTGCGTTCCGCTACCAGGCCGGCTCGCGGATGCGGCTCCCCGGCACGAGTCCGCACTCCTCGTCCGTGAGATAGCATCCGGGGTCCTCGGCCCACGGGTCGCCGTGCACCTGCATGGCGCGAACGCGGAAGCTGCCGCCGCACATGTCCTTCCACTGGCACGCGCCGCACCGGCCGGTAAGCTTCGGCGCGCGGTCGCGCAGGCCGGCAAGCAGCGGATCGGACATGTCCTGCCAGATCTCGCTGAAGCTGCGCTCGCGCACATTGCCGAGCGTGTGGCTCATCCAGAACTGATCGGGGTGCACGTTGCCGAGGAAGTCGATATCGGCCACGCCAACGCCGGAGCTGTGAAGGCCGCCGCCGTTCCACTTGAGGAGCGCGAGCACCTCCTCCGCGCGCTGCGGCTCCTCTTCGAGCAGCTTGAGGTAGAGGTATGGGGCATCCGCGTGGTTGTCGACAGTGAAGACCTCCTTCGGGATTCCGCGCTCGGCGAAATCGCGTGTGCGACGGAGGATCGTGTCGACCGCGGCGCGGGCAAGTGCGGGCGGCAGCTCGTCGGCGGAGTTGCCGCGTCCGCTGTACACCAGATGGTAGAAGCAGGCACGATCGATCTCCTCGGCCTCGATGAAGTCGAAGATCTGGTCCAGGTCCTGGCAGTTGCGCCGGGTGAGCGTCATGCGAAGCCCCACGCGCTGCCCCACCGCCTTGCAGTTGCGGAAGCCGGCCATCGCCTTCTCGAATGCGCCTTTGTGGCCGCGAAAGCGATCGTTCGTGGCGCCGATTCCATCCAGCGAGATGCCGACGTAGCTCACACTCAGTGCGCGCAGGCGCGCGGCGATATCAGGCGTGATGAGCGTGCCGTTCGTGGAGAGCGTGATGCGGAGTCCGAGCTCGCGCGCATAGGCGATCAGTTCGAAGAGGTCCGGACGCATGAGCGGCTCGCCGCCCGAGAGCAGGAGCACGGGAATTCCGAACGCAGCCAGATCATCGAGCAGCGCCCTGCCCTCGTCCGTGGTGAGCTCGCCCGAGTAGGTGCGATTCTCGGAGTCGGAGTAGCAGTGTACGCAGTGCAGATTGCAGCGGCGGCCTACGTTCCAGACCACCACTGGGCGCCGCTCGGCGGCGGTGCGCGGCGGAGTCGTCGTGATGATGTCCTCGCTCCGCACGCCCTCGGTGCGCTGCACACCGTAGCGCAGGCCGTCTGAGGGCGTGTTGCGGGCGGCGTAGAGTCGCGTGATACCGATCATGGAGTCACCTCGGGAGTCGATCTCACGGTGATTCGTGCTCCGGTTCGTAGTATACGTGCTGTGCAGGTTCCCGCCGCTTCTCGGGTTTCATGGCCCGACGCGATCTGCCCTCATGCCGCGTGCGTGCGGCTCGTGCCGCCACCGCGCGGGGATGTAGGCGCACGATGGATCGGCGGCCAACATGTTGCACGTCATCGCGTACGCTCGTGCGCGCGAGCCGCCGCACACGGTGCGGTACTCGCAAACACCGCACTTGCCCTCGAGCCGGCTGCGATCTCTCAGCGTGCGGAACAGATCACTGTTGCGGTAGACCTGCCCGAGGTCGTGCGTGCGCACGTTGCCGGCGCTCAGCGGGAGAAAGCCCGAGGGGTAGATGTCGCCCCGGTGGCTGATGAAGACGAAGCCGTCACCATCGTTCACTCCCTTGGCGCGCCCCACGCCATCGGCGAGGCTGAAGCCCAGGCCGGCGGTGAGCGGCGTCACCGGCTCGTCGCGCTCGCCCTCGCGCCGCTCGGCCACCTGGCGCTGTAGCACAAGGCGGCGGTAGTGCGGTGCGGCCGTCGTCTTGATATCGAAGGGCGCCGTCTTCGAGAGGTCGTATAGGCGGTTGAAGACCTGCTCGAACTCGTCTGCCGTGGTGAGGTCGCTCTCACGTGCACGACCTGTTGGCACGATGAAGAACACCGACCAGAGCGCAATACCCAGAGTTCCCATGAGGTGGATGAGCGGCTCGAGATCGCCCACGTTGTGACGTGAGATGGTGGTGTTGATCTGCGTGGAGAGCCCGATCCCCTTCGCCGCATGGAGCATGCGCACCGTCCAGTCGAACGAGCCGGCGACGCCGCGGAAGCGGTCATGAATCTCCGCGCATGATCCATCCAGACTCACGGCGAGGCGTGCGAGTCCGGCGTCGTGCAGTCGCTGCAATACGTCGCGCGTCATCAGCGGCGTGCCGGAAGGAGTCATGGCCACCCGAAGCCCGATCTGTCGCCCGTACTCCACCAGCGCTACAGTGTCGTCGCGCTTCAGAGGGTCGCCGCCGGTGAGCACGAAGAGCGGCCGGCCGAAGGCGCGTACGCTGTCCATCAGCCTCGTGGCTTCCGCCGTGCTCAGCTCACCGCGGTCGCGCAGCGGACGCGCGGAGGCACGGCAGTGCAGGCAGGCCAGGTCACATGCCTGGGTGGTCTCCCAGATCACGATGAACGGCGCCAGATCGAAGTTCACTTCCGACAGCGCTGGACGGGCCACCCACGCTGGCGATGCGTCCGGGAGCGACACGGGGTACCCCCCATCAGCAGGTAACAGAACCGGCCCGTTGCAAGACAGTGGCGGCCGTCACACCCTATGCTACGCGCCGAGGCTACCGCGCGCAGTCAGGGAATTCCCTTCCCGAGTGTGGGAAACGCCCCTACCGCCGGATGGCGAGGAGGTCCGGGTGCGATGCTGCCCGGACCTCCTCCCCTGCACCGGCGGCGCCATTCCCAGCGACCACCGGACTTCCCCGCGCGGACCATATGCGTACCACCCGGTCTGTCCGCGCGGGCACTGCACTCAGAATCCTACTGCACCTTCCACCATCACGCCGTTGAACTTGCCGCCGTTGCGGATATCGGTCGTCGGGAAGCCGCCGTACGTCTGCCGCACGTATTCGACCTTGGTGAGCACTCCCGGCATTATGAACCAGCCACCCGCGATCTGCATGCGCTTCGCGTTCACATCGTTGCCCATTCCCGGGAGCCGCCCGCTGGCGGTGTTGTACCGCGCCCCGACGTACATCTGGTCCCTGGGGAGGAAGCGATAGACCACGTCGCCCGCGTACTGGTTCCACGTCCGGTTGCGTGGCTCGTTCGCCGCGGCGCCACGGGCAGTCTCGATGTTCCCGAAGAGCTCCAGGCCACGGACCTTGACGAAGGGGTTGAGCACCATCGCCCGCACGTTGCTGCGGAAGCTCGGCTGGATCGATCCCGACCACGCCTGCGCGCTCTCGTTCGACTGAGTGTTCTCCATCACGCTGTAGTAGCGCGATCCGGCACGGTCGCCGCTGAAGAGCGTGTTGTTCACCGACCTCTTCGTGTAGTACATCGATCCGGTGAGGCGCACGCGCACATCCGGGTTGACCTGCCGGTCATAGCCGAGCTTGGCGATGTAGCTGGGCGAGCGCTTCTCGGGGGCCGTCACCTGGCCGTGCACCTCGCCGCCGGTCACACCACCCATCATGAGAACGCCGCCGCTACGCAGATAGACCTCACCGCCGATCTCCGTGGTGAAAGCATCCATGATCAGGTTGCCGACGAACGGGTTGTAGATCGTGTTCCCGTTGTCGCTGCGGCGGAAGTGCTGGTCGCCGTAGTTCACCTCGAAGTGCCCCGCCTTGACCGTGACGAAGTGCATGAGCAGGTCGAGCATGTCGTTGTTGAAGGGGAGCGCGTCCACAAGGAGGTAGCCGTCCTTGACCCAGGTCTCGTCGTGGTGCCGCGAGGACATGTACGTGGTGACGGCGATGCGGATTCCCTTCGCCATCTGCGCGTTGAGGTAGAGGTTCGCGACCGCGTTGTTGAAACCTCCGCCGATCCCTACGAGCTGGTTCAGGTTGACGGTATCCGCCATCCTCGGCGCTGCACTGTTGTTGTGGTGCAGATCCTGGAACTGCTGCGTGAACGAGGCGCCCCAGCCGACTTTGAACCCCGTGTATGGAACTGTGTCCACCTTGGGTGTCTCGAACATGTTGATTCCGCGCTGATCCACCGGGCGGATGTGCTGGTGGACGATGGGCGGCAGGTTGCTCACCGCTTCTTCCTTCGGTGGGGCGGAGCTCTTCCCCCTGGTTGTCGCAGTCGAATCCGCCGTCCTGCTCGGCGCGCTGCTGCTGACCGTGTCGGTCGCATCGCCCTGCTGCGCCCGGAGGGGCGAGATGCCCAGCAACGCCGTGGAAGCGAGGGCAACGAGTACGCGGGTGGTGTTCATGGAACGCTCTGATTGAGGATTGTTCGTTCGCTCGTCCGCGGACCTTCGCGTCCGGCGGGGACCGTTCTGCCGTGCGGCAGAGCGCTCATTCCTTCAGCAACAATTCGAAGTTGACCTTCATGGGATCGTCGACCTTGAATGCACCCATCATGAGCTTTGGCGGCTTCAGGCCGTAATCGGTCATGCGCAGCTCGTACGTACCTGTCACCTGGAGCGCCCCTTCGGCGACCGACTTGGCTGCCGCGTTGATTGTGACCGGCTTGTCGACGCCGCCGAGCTTCAGCGTTCCCTCGAGGACCGCGTTCGCGCCGTCGCCTTCGTGCTTCAGCTCGTACGACTGGAGTCGGAACTCGATCGAAGGATTCTCCTCCGCCTTGATCGCCTTCAGCATGTGCTCGTTCATCTTCTTGTTGTTGTTGTCGCAGTCGAGACTCTTGGACGGCACCGTGACGACCACCGTGCGCACCGCCTTCTCGCCCGCGACCAGGCGCTGGACCACCGGGCCCTGCTCGGTCTCCACCTGCACCTCGATCTCCTTCGCCTCGCACGCGAAGGGTCGAACATTGGATGTCCCTTCGACCCAGAGGCGGCTCTCCGGCTGCAGCTCGAGCACGGGCGCCATGCCCGCGAAGGCGGCGAGAGTTGGGCTCAGCATCAGGAGGAGGCCGATCGTCCGATTCTTTGTGATGCGCATCTGAGAGCGCTCCGTTGAGGTTTCTCGATAGAGCCGCGCGGCTTCCGCGACCCGGGTGTGAATCTGGGAGAGCCGACTTCCCTCTGCTGTCGGCCGCACTACGGAACGTGATGCGTCATCACGCGGACTCCGCTGTACGGGATACTCCGACCAGGCACGCGGCTCACTGGCCATCCGCGGTGCACGACGCCGATGGGTGCGCGTACGACTCGAGCATGAAGGTGACGAGCCCCACGTTCGGCATCGCGCTCTCGATGCGCACCGGAATGCGGCAGGCATCATCGCTGAGGTAGAAGCGGAGCGTCCCCTCACCCTGGTAGTGCTGCGGGTCGCGGACGCGCATCTCGACCAGCACCGTGCGGAACTCGCCGGCGGCGGTGGAGATCGAGTCGCGCGAGATCACGCGAACCGTGGTCGGGTTCCGCTGCGAGTCGTAGTAGCGGTTGAAGGTGTAGACGGAGTCGGAGTCGAGCGGCAGCGAGCGGACGAAGTAGATGAACGACAGCTCGTCGAGCGGCGCATCGGTCGGGCTCTCGCCCGACTTGCCCTTCTCCGACTCCCAGCGCCGCTCCTCCGGGTAGAGCTCCACCTGCTCGTCGTGCTTCGAGAATGGGCGACGCTCCGAAGCGCGGAAGCGCAGCGCGGCCATGCGATCGGGATCGAGCCACGACTCCGTAAGGTTCTTCCCCTTAATGGGACCCATGCCCGCCTTGACATCGAAGCGCAGGTGGTAGGTCTCCGTCCCTCGCACGTCCACGGGACCGTCCACCGACATCGTTCCGCGTCCGCCGATCCCGCTTGCATCCACCTTATACGAGAAGCGCTCGCCTACGGCGAACGGAAGCGCGGAGCGGTCGGCACCGCGCGCCGTCGCCCCTCCCGCCACGATCGTGAGGGCCAGAAGCCCCACTGCCCTCTTTGCACGCATTGCTCCTCCAATGACCGGGCCGATACCGTGATGCACTTCGTTGCATAGAGGGTACGGCGGCCGGGCGGGCCGGAATGTCGGCCATTCCCTGAAGTGGGCGCGGGAAGTGCCGACGGCGGCGCGGGTGGAGCTCCTCATCCGGCGACGACGAGCCGGCGAGGGTCGGCCAATGGGCGAAGCAATGTGCGGAGATCACTGACAATGGACGCGGAGTCTCCCCGATTGTCCTCTCCGCCAGCATCGCAAGATTGAAGGCGCGCAGGCAGTACAATCTGCCATTGGAGGACACCGTGCAACTCGAGAGAATCATGACGGCAAGGGCTGATCATCCTGACGCAGAGCGCGAGACGCCTTCAGCGAAGCTCCACGAAGTGCGGGAGCCCGACCGACTCGCCGCTCTCGGTACGGAGCTCGCCAAGCGGCCGTGGGCGCAGCGGAGCGCGCCGATCAGCGCTGAGCTCATCCGTGTCCTGCTCGTCGATGATCATGCGCTCGTGCGCGCCGGCCTGCGCGCCATGCTGTCTGCGGCCCCGGATGTTCTGATCGTGGGCGAAGCCACCGGCGGCGCGGAGGCGGTGACCCTCGCCGCCCGTCTCGCTCCCAACGTGGTGGTCATGGATCTCGAGATGCCCGGGGGCGACGGCGAGGCTGCAACACGCGAGCTGCGCGCGCTCACGAATCCGCCGCGTGTTCTGATCCTCACCATGCACGAGGAGCGGGACCGGCTCCTTCCGCTCCTGAACGCCGGCGCCGCCGGCTACCTGGCCAAGGACACCACGCGGAGCGACCTCCTCGACGCGATCCGCGTGGTCGCCTCGGGCGACACGTACGTGCGCCCATCCGTCGCTCGAGGCCTCTCCTCGAACGCCCCAGGCAGGCTGGCGAGCCATGGACGGGAACGCATGCAGGAGGCGTACGACTCGCTGAGCGAGCGCGAACAGGCCGTCCTGCGTCTCATCGCGGACGGCCTCAACGGCCCAGAGATCGCCGCACGCCTCGGCATCAGCACGAAGACGGTAAACACTTACAAGAGCCGCATCCAGGCCAAGATCGGGCTCGACAGCCGTGCGGCCTACGTGCGCTTCGCGCTCGAGGCGCACCTGCTGGAGAGGTGACACGCGCCCGGTGCGAGGGTGGAATCCCTTCGAACATCCACATCGGGTGGCGCCGCGAGCGAGATGGGTCGAGATTCCGTGCAGCAAGCGCGCGGGATGTCTGTAGCCGCATCTGAAACGTCACCAACATCGAGGCAACCGTGAACGGAGATCTCATTCGGGTCGTGCTCGCGGACGATCACGCCGTGGTCCGCTCGGGGCTCCGGGCAGTGCTGGGAAGCGCCAGCGACATCGATGTGGTCGGCGAGGCGGCGAACGGACGGGATGCGATCGCGATCATCAAGCGTCTGGAGCCGGACGTCGTGATCATGGATCTCACCATGTCCGAGATGGACGGCATGACCGCCACCCGGGAGCTCGTGGAGCAGGGTTCGGCCACGAAAGTGCTCGTGCTCACGATGCACGCCGAGGAGGAGTACCTCATGCAGGTCCTGCAGGCCGGCGCGGCGGGTTACATCGTGAAGAGCGCTGCGGATCGGGATCTCGTGGATGCGGTACGGACGGTGGCGAGGGGCGAGGTATATGTCCAGGCCACCGCGGCGCGCGTTCTCGCTCGCGGGCTCACCCAGAAGGACCCGAACGCCGCCGAGCGGCAGCGCTTCGAGAAGCTCACCGAGCGCGAACGAGACGTGCTCACGCTGGTCGCTCAAGGCTACACGGCTCCGGAGATCGGAGAGAAGCTCTTCATCAGCCCCAAGACCGTCGACACATACAAGCAGCGGATCAGCGAGAAGGTCGGCTTACAACACCGTGCTGACTACGTGAAGTTCGCGCTCCGACTCGGATTACTCTCCTGAGCCGTCAGCGCGTGAAGTAGTCGCGGTTGTACGGCTTTTCCTCAGCGCACTTCGCCGTTTGGCTGACAGACAGGCGCTCCAGCGACTGGCAGATTGATCCGCGTACCCGGACGGAGCGCGAGTGCGACGCCGGGCGTCCTGCGGGCCACGGGACCTGAATGGAATCGACGCTGGCTCATCTACCAGGAGTCTTGCCATGCTGGCTGGAACATCATCGTCGACCACATCGCTCGGAGCTCTACACGCTGGCACTCTGCCGCTGCCCACGGGCCCCATCATCGTCGCGACGGACGGTACTCCGGACTCGGACTCCGCGATCACGGGCGCACAACTCCTGGCAGCCCGCACCCGGGCGCCAGTTCGACTAGTAACCGTGGTCGAGCCGGTCATTGTATACGGCTTCGAGATGGGCACCGTACCGGTCGATCCCACGGCCTACGGGCCACGGCGGGCGCTGCAGCGCGAACTGGTCCACGACCAGCTCCGCCGCCTCCTTCCCTCGAACACGCAGACCCAGGTAGCCACGCTCGACGGAAACGTCGCGCAGGTGCTGGCTCGCGAGGCACACGACCGCCATGCACGACTGCTGGTGCTCGGGCGCGGGAGGCACGGATTGGTCGATCGGATGATGCTGGGTGAGACGGTCCTTCGACTCCTGCAGATCACCGATGTGCCGGTTCTCGCCGCCGAGTCGGGGATCTCCGGCCTTCCCCAGCGCATCATCATTGCCACCGACTTCAGCCCATACAGCGTGTACGCCGCTCGCGTAGCGCTCTCGATGGCCGACCCCGGTGCTACTATCCTCCTCGCCCACGCCGCACCGCGTGGGGACCATCTCGAGGCCGAGCTCGATCGCGTCCGCCGTGAGATCGGCGCTGAGAACATGCCGGTAGAGACGGTCGTGCTGAGCGGCAGCCCGGGGCGCGCTCTGGTGGACTTCGCCGCGCGCTCCAACGCGGATCTCGTGGTATCGGGAACCCACGGCTACGGATTCTTCAACCGGCTCGTCCTCGGCAGCGTGGCGACGCAACTCGTACGCGGCGCACCGTGCTCCGTTCTGATCGTGCCTGGCTCCGCCGCGACCCGCGCCGCTACCCACGAGCGTGCCGGCCATGGCCATACCCGCCTGGTACCGCTCGACGAGTGGCCCCGTACGCTGGCCATCTTCACACGGGAGAACGCCGGACGACAGTGTTCGGTCGAAATCGACGACCAGCAACTCGGGGTCCAGCTACAGGGCAACGCGTTACCGCTCGTCGGTGCCGCGTACGATCGCCATGGCGAAGAAGTCCAGCTCATGTTCGGCGCGACAGGTCTGGCGGGCCGGTATCTGAGTCACGTGGTGCCGGACGTAAGGGGAGTTGAGATCCTGACCGACGCCGATGGCCTCGATCGCGCTCTCCGCGTGACCAGCGATGGCGGCGCCACACTAGTCACCTTCGTCGATTGAGCTTCGCGCTCGAGCGCCGAAGCGAGCTCCATCGGTAGACGCGGACCGCGATCCAGGGCATCTTTGGCATACCAGTCACGCCGCGCTCGACAACGCTCCGGGCGCGGCCAACTCCCCGCTTGCGAGTGAGGGTCGTCTGCCAGACTCCACCCCCCCGCCCGGAAACCGGGATCTTCCGGGTACTCCCGGAGCGGACACGCTGCTGGAAACGCATAGCCTTCCGGACGAGATCTTCCCGGGAATAATCGCCATCGCGGCCGATGCGGTGATCTGCGTGGATCAGGCGCAGCACATCATTCTGTTCAATCAGAGCGCCGAACGGATCTTCGGCTACGCCGCTTCAGAGGTCCTGAGTGAGCCGCTGGGAATCCTGCTACCCGATGGGGACCGGCAGCTGCATACGAAGCGGATCGACGAGTTCGGCAGCACGCCCGAAAGGTCACGTCGAATGGGGGAGCGCGGCGAGATCGTCGGAAGACGGAAGAGCGGTGAGCTCTTTCCGGCAGAGGCGTCGATCTCCAAGCTGGATGTGGGGGGACGCCGCATCTATACGGCCGTCATGCGCGACATCACCGAGCGCAAGCGCGCGGAAACGGAGTTGGCGCGGCTGATGGAGCGTGAGCGCGCCGCTCGCGACGCCGCCGAGGTAGCGGAACGCCGGTCCGCGTTCCTCGCCGATGCGAGCGCAGTGCTCGATGCATCGCTCGACTACGAAACGACTCTGCAGAATCTGGCCGACCTGGTAGTCCCGAAGTTGGCCGATGTCTGCTTCATAGACGTCATCGAGCGCGACCGCGCCGGTCGCGTAGCGTCGGCCGCTACCAGCCCGGAATTGAATCGTACCGCACAGGCCCTTCACCAGTTCCCACGTCGCTCGGATGAGCCATACCTCACGCGCGAATCGATCGTCTTCGGCAGATCGGTGCTGGTGCGCGAGGCCACGGAGAGCGCGCTCGCACGGGTGACGCAGCACCGGGATCATCTGCGCCTGCTCCTCGCACTGAAGCCGCGCTCGTACATGACCACGCCGCTCCGGGCGCGCGGCCGTACGCTCGGAGCAATGGCCTTCATCGCGACCGGCAAGTCGCGCGACTACACCCAGAGAGATCTCGCGTTCGCCGAGCAACTGGCACGTCGTGCCGCGATGGCGGTGGACAACGCGAGACTCTACGGTGAGGCGCAGCGCGCCACCAGCGCGCGCGACGAGATACTCGGCATCGTCTCGCACGATCTGCGAAACCCCCTGAGCGCGATCAGCATGTGCGCGAGCACCCTCGAAGAGGAGATGCCGAGGGCGGGCGAGAGTCTCCGTTACATGGTCAGCACCATCATCGAGTCGGCAACTTGGATGAACCGCCTCATCCAGGATCTGCTCGACATCGCGAGCGTGGAGACAGGCCGCCTCTCGCTCGACCGGCATGCGGAGAGGGTGGAGGGCATTCTCGAACGGTTGGAGATGACGTTCTCCGCGCCGGCGAAGGATGCGGGCGTGCGCCTGCTTATCAGCTCCGAGCCATCCCCCCCGTCCGTCATGGCTGACGGCGAGCGGATCCTGCAGGTCCTCGCGAATCTCGTGGCTAACGCCCTCAAGTTCACTCCTTCGGGGGGCGAGATTGCCGTACGAGCGGAAGCACTTCCGGGCGATCCGGCGCTGGTCCGCTTCACGGTCCACGACACCGGATGCGGCATTCCTCCGGAGCAGCTTCCACGCGTGTTCGACCGCTTCTGGCAGGCGCGCCGCGGCGCCAAACAGCGAGGCACCGGGCTCGGGCTGGCCATCTCGTTAGGGATCGTGCAGGCGCATGGCGGGACCATGGACGCCGAGAGCGAGGCGGGACGCGGCAGCACGTTCCGCTTCACGCTGCCTGCCGCGCAGATGGCCGCTCGCCTCTGATATCGCTCGCCTGTACTCGCGATCTCGCCTGCACTCGCGACCGTAGTACTCCCGGCGTGCGGACGTTCGCGCCCGGCCGGCATCTTGCGCCGACATTGCGGAACATCGCGTGGCCCCAAGGGAGAGAATACGAGTGCAGATCCTCACGCTGAACACCGGCTCCTCGAGCCTCAAGTACGCCATCTACGGAGCGCAGCCGAGGGACGAGGGTGAAGGTGCCGCGGCGATCTGTGAGCGGCTGCATCACGGCGCCATACAGGGGATCGGCCGTTCGCCGAGCAGCATCCGCGTCGCGCGCGATGGCGGTGGCGCACACACGATCCAGATGGACGTCCCCGACCACGAGGCTGCGCTGCGCTGGCTCGTTGCGGAACTGGATCGCGAGGGCATCTGGAGCGAGGTGGCGGCCGTGGGGCACCGCTTCGTGCACGGAGGGCTCGAGTACCGCGAGCCGGTGCTCGTGACGCGCGCGGTACGCGACGCTATCGAGAGGCTCATCCCGCTCGCGCCGGCGCACCTCCCGGGCGAGTTGGCCGCAGTCGACGTGATCAGGCGCGTCAGCCCTTCCCTCCCCCAGGTGGCCTGCTTCGACACCGCATTCCATGCGGACCTCCGTCTGGAAGCGCGGCTCTTCGGGATCCCGCGCCGATTCGCGGACGAGGGCGTGGTACGCTACGGCTTCCACGGACTCTCCTACGAGTACGTGACGACCGCGCTCCGGGAACGCGGGCAACTCGGAGCGCGAACCATCGTTGCGCATCTCGGGAATGGCGCCAGCATGGCGGCGATCTCCAACGGAAAGAGCATCGACACGAGCATGGGCTTCACGCCGGTGGGCGGCTTCGTGATGAGCACGCGCTCGGGCGACATCGACCCGGGGGTCCTCCTCTACCTCCTCGAGGAGCGGAAGATCTCCGTCGAAGAGGTGGATGCGATCGTGCGCCGCGACGGCGGGCTCCTCGGTCTATCGGGGACGGTGTCGGATATGCGCGATCTACTCGCACGCTCGGCAAGCGATGAACGTGCAGCGGATGCGGTCGCGGTGTTCTGCTACCAGATCCGGAAGTTCCTCGGTGCATATGTCGCGGTGCTCTGCGGACTCGACACCCTGGTCTTCACCGGCGGCATCGGCGAGAACTCGCCGGAGATCCGCGCACGCATCTGTGATTCACTCGACTGCTTCGGCATCCACCTCGACCCCGAAGCGAACACCGCGGGCGCGCCGCTCATCTCGCGAAACGGGTCATCGGTGGCCGTGCGCGTCGTGCGCACAGATGAAGAGAGTGTGATCGCGCGGCATACGCTGCGCCTCGTGACGCAAAGGGCGGGAACAGACCAAGTCTGACCGTCCGCGGCAGACCTCCTCTGGCGTGGCTCGACTCGATCGATCACGACGTATTAGTCACGCTCACCGCCTCGCGCCCCGTGCTCTCCTGCACGGCGATCCGGAACAGCACCGTGCGGAAGGGCGTCGGGTCATTTTCGGTGAGCGCCTCGGGAACGGCAGTGCGCAGGAGCTGGAGCGCGTGGTCCCATCCCTCGTCACCCGGCGACAAGGCATAGAAGCCGCCGTGCACCACGACGCTCCGCCAATCGTACGGGCCCTGGACTTCATCCACCTCGAATGCCACCCACCGGTTATGCTCGATCTTCACCAGCTTCTCGCCCGGCGAAGTGCGTCCGTAGATCCACCCGCTGCTATAGGCATAGTGCAACGGCAGGATGTTCACGCGATCGTGGAATGCGTAGGCGAGGCGCCCCACATGGTTGCGCGCGAGGACGGCCCAGATCTCGGAGTCATCGAGGGCGCGAAAATGCGGGTTCGTCTCGAATGCGTGCTCTGTCGGCTTGGATGACATGGATTCTCCCGTATGGCGGCGTCGCGGTAGCTGCTCTGCCTACTGGCTTACAATCAGGGTACATCAGGTGCGATATGGACTCAAGCGCGCGCTGCCGCCGCGATCCCACTCCGCCGCTCGCTCTTAGCTCTTGTATATTCTTACATTCGCATATAGTATTATCCGCAACAGACGATCAATGCGACCGTTTGCGCGGCACCAGGGGCGGACGCGATAACCGCCACCATTGAATACCCCCATATGGAAGAGCGCCCGCACATGCACCGACGTTGGCAACTGCTGATCGCCGCAACCGCCATGCTTGCCACGGCCAGCGGCGTCAGTGCTCAGCTCCCCCTCCGCGACGCGATCCGCCTCGCCGACGAGGCGGCGTTTCCCAACCGGATCGCCGCCGGTAATACCGACGCCCGGCGCGGCGAGGCGCTCGCTCCACTCCGGGGACTCCTTCCTTCCCTGCGCCTGGATGCGGGCTACCTGCGCACCACCGACCCACTCAATACCTTCGGGCTCGCGCTCCAGCAGCGCAGCATCACGGCCGCCGACTTCGACCCGCAGCGGCTGAACTTCCCGAACGCCATCGGCAACTACAGCGCCGGCCTCGTGGTCGAGCAGCCGCTCTTCAACGCGGATGCCTGGCTCGGCCGCCGTGCGGCCCGCGAGGCGGTGGACGCCACGGTCGCGCAGCAGAGCTGGACCGTCCTCTCCACGCACACCGATGTGATCCGCGCTTATTACGGCGCGGTGCTCGCCGCGGAGCGGGTCGCGACTCTCGAGGCCGCCGTACGCGCCGCGCACTCGCACCTGTCTCAGGCACAGTCGATGGTACGCAATGGCCTGGTGACGAAGTCGGATGCGCTGCTTGCCGACGTCCGTGCGGGGGATGTGGACGCGCAGCTCGCGGAGGCCCGCGGCGATGCCGAGTCGGCGAGACGCCAGCTGGAAGTCGTGCTTGGCCGCGACCCCGTGGGCGCCATCGTGCTGCCGGAATCGCTCCCGACCAGCGCTCGCATCGTGGAGGTCATCGCGGAGGACACGGCGCAGCGCCCATCCGGCGACCGCGCGGATGTCCAGGCGGCGCGCAGCGGCCTCGATGCCGCGCGCGCCGATGTTCTGCGTGCGCGATCCACCTACCTCCCGCGCATCAACGGCTTCGCGCGCTACGACTGGAACTCGTCGCTGCACCCGTACGGGGGCGACCGGAGCTGGACGGTGGGCGTGATGGCCTCCTGGAACATCTTCGCGGGCGCGGCCACGCTCTCCGACGTGCGCGCTACCGCGGGACGAGAATCGGCCGCGCGTGCGCAGGCCGATGCCGCCTCCGCGAAGGCGCGGCTTGAGGCCGAGCAGAGCCGAACCGCCCTCGAGGTGGCGCTCGCGCGGCTCACGATCGCCGAGCGGGCGGTGGCGCAGAGCGCGGAAGCGCACCGGATCGTGGCAAAGCAGTACGAGGGAGGCCTCGCGACCATCGCCGCCCTGCTCGACGCGCAGGCCGCTGACATAGGCAGCTCGCTCGGCCTCTCGCAGGCGCGCTACGCGGCGATCGTCGCCGGCGCCCAACGCAGGCAGGCGCTCGGCCTCGACCCGGCAACTATCGCCACGCTCGATGACGCGACCACCGCTTTGAACTCGTACGATGGGGCAGCCCATGCGCCACCTGACAGGCAATGACGCTTTACCAATGACGCTTCACCAATGACGCCACGACTCCGATGACTACTTCACTCCCAGGCCGTTTCCGACTCTCCGCGCTGGCCATCGCTGCGTCGGCGCTGCTCGCCAGCGCCTGCGGCGGCGAGCCGCGGGAGACCGCGGCCGCCGAACCCACACGCGTTGCCGGCGCGGTCTACACTCTGCGCGACACCACCCTGGCCACCATCTTCCAGGCCGCCGGTGTCGCCCAGCCGCTGCGCCAGGCCACGCTCGGCACGAAGCTCATGGGAAGGGTTACCGAGGTGCTCGTGCAGGAGGGTGACATGGTGCGGGCCGGTCAGCCGCTCGTTCGTATCGACGCACGCGATCTCGAGGCCCGCGCCACACACGTCGATGCATCGCTTTCCGAGGCGTCGGCGGTTCGCGAGGAAGCAGCCACCCACGCGAAGCGCATTCGCGCGCTCTACGCCGACAGCGCTGCTGCCCGAGCACAGCTCGACGCCGCCGAGACCGCGCTAGCTCGGGCCGACGCCGGCCTGGCTACCGCGCGCGCGGCCGAAGCGGAGCTGCAGGCGGTGAGCTCCTACTCGGTGATCCGCGCTCCCTTTGCCGGAGTGGTCACCTCGCGCATGGTGGATCCCGGCGCGTTCGCCGCGCCGGGAGTGCCGCTCGTCGCCGTACAAGATGCTTCCCGGCTTCGCATTTCCGCGACTGTGACCCCCGAGACCGCTCAGCGGCTCCGTCGTGGACACACGCTCGATGCCACCATCGAGGATCGCGCGGTGCGAGCGACGGTGGAAGGCGTGGTCCCCGCGGCCAGCGGGAATCTCTATACAGTGAACGCGCTCGTCCCCAACAGCGACCGCACCTCGCTCGCGGGGAGCGCGGCCACTCTTTCGATCGCGCTCGGCCAGCATCGAGTCCTCGCCGTTCCCTCTACGGCCATCGTACGGCAGGGCGACCTCACCGGCGTGATGCTCCGCGGCGCCGGAGGCGACGAGCTGCGGTGGGTGCGCCTCGGCGAAGTTGCCGGTGACATGACAGAGGTGACCGCCGGGCTCCACGCCGGCGACCAGATCGTGATCCCGGCCGCGCGACAGACCCCAGCCGTAGTGAAGGAGTAACCGATGGGTATCTCGGGTCGCATAGCGCGCGCGTTCCTGCGCTCCCGGCTCACGCCACTCGTCGCCGTCGCGTCGCTCGCCGCGGGGATGCTCGGTATTCTCGCCACACCGCGCGAGGAGGAGCCTCAGATCTCGGTGCCGATGATAGACGTCATCGCTGCGATGCCCGGCGCGTCACCGAGCGAAGCGGAGAACCTGCTGGGCAGACCGATAGAGCAGCGCATGCTCGAGCTGCCGGGCGTGGACCACGTGTACACGATGTCCGGCGAGGGCTACTCCATGGTCACCGTTCGCTTCAGGGTGGGCGAGGACCAGGAGCGGAGCGTGACGCGGGTAACGTCGAAGCTCGAGTCGGCGATGGACCAAGCGCCTTCGGGAGCGCTGCCACCGATCGTGAAGCCCCACTCGGTGGACGACGTGCCAGTGCTCGCGCTCACGCTGCATGCGAAGAGCTACGATGCCAACGTTCTCCGGCAGATCGCAGTGCATCTGGAGGATGAGATCCGCACCGTACCGGATGTCTCGGAGACATTCGTGGTAGGCGGCGAGCCCCGGCAGATGCGGGTCATGCTCGACGCGGCGCTGCTCGCCGCGAGCGGGGTCACACCAGGGGAGGTCGCCATGGCTCTCCGGGGCGCCAACGCCAGGCTGCAGGCCGGCTCGCTGGTGAGCGGCGGCGAGGTGTACCGGGTCGATGTCGGCGCACCGCTCGAAACGCCCGCCGAAGTCGGAAGCGTGGTGGTGGGAATGCGCGGCAGCGCGCCGGTATACCTGCGCAACGTGGCGAGGGTGGAGGATGGCTTTGGCGAGACCACGAACTATGTATCGCACGCGGAGGGCTCCAGCCCCGCCGAGCCGGCGGTCACCATAGCCGTCGCGAAGCGCAAGGGCGCCAACGCGACGGTACTCACCCGTGCCGTGATGGAGCGCGTGGATGCGGCGAAGGGGCGGCTCGTTCCCGCTGACGTGCAGCTGACAGTAACTCGCGACTACGGCGAGACGGCTGGCGAGAAGGCGAACGAGCTGATCCTGCACCTCCTCATCGCCACCGTGTCGGTGACGCTGCTCATCTGGCTCTTCCTCGGCTGGCGCGAAGCAGCAGTGGTGCTCGTCGCCGTGCCGGTCACGCTCGCGCTCACGCTCTTCGCCTACTACGCGCTCGGTTACACGCTCAATCGCATCACGCTCTTCGCGCTCATCTTCTCGATCGGCATCCTGGTGGATGACGCCATCGTGGTGGTGGAGAACATCTACCGACACCTGAAGATGGGCGACCGGGAACCGGAGGTGGCGGCCGTCGAGGCGGTGGACGAGGTGGGGAATCCCACTATCCTCGCCACCTTCACGGTGATCGCCGCCATCCTGCCGATGGCGTTCGTCTCGGGAATGATGGGCCCATACATGCGGCCGATCCCGGTGGGCGCCACGGTGGCGATGCTCGCATCGCTCGCGGTAGCCTTCATCGTCACGCCTTATCTCGCCTACCGGCTGCTGAAGGGGCACACCGGCTCGGCGCCGCGCACGCGCGAGGACTCGGCCGGCGCTGCTCCCGGCGGCGCCACCGCGTCCGGTAGAGCTGCCCCCGTCGCCGGTAGCGATGATTCGGGGCAGTCACACGGAGAGCAATCGCGCTTCGCGCGATTCTATGGGCAAGTGATGACTCCGCTCATGGATCGACCACGCCTCCGCCTCGGCTTCTACGGCGGTGTGGTGGCCCTTCTGCTCCTCTCGATGGGCCTGATCCTCGTGAAGGGAGTGAAGGTCAAGATGCTCCCCTTCGACAACAAGAGCGAGTTCCAGGTGGTGCTCGACATGCCGGAGGGAACCACCCTCGAGACCACCAACGCGCTGGGACGGGACATCGCCAGCTTCCTGGCGAGTGTGCCGGAGGTGCGGAGCACCGAGGTGTACGCCGGCACCGCCGCGCCGTTCAACTTCAACGGGCTGGTGAGGCACTACTTCATGCGCTCGGGGCCCGATGTCGCGGACGTGCAGGTGAATCTCCTTCCGAAGTCGGAGCGTTCGCGGCAGAGCCACGCGATCGCCGTGGCCGTGCGACCCGGCATCGACTCGATCGCGCGCCGCTACGCAGCGTCCGCGAAGGTGGCCGAGATCCCGCCCGGACCGCCGGTGCTCTCCACGCTCGTGGCCGAGGTGTATGCTGCCGACGACAGCACGCGGCTCGAGGCGGCGCGGCATGTCAAGCAGGTCTTCGAGGGCACGCCCGGAGTGGTGGACGTGGACTGGACCGTCACGGCGCCGCAGCAGAAGCGCATTTTCCGCGTGGACCGCGTGCGCGCGGCGGAGGCCGGCGCGAGTGTGGACCAGATCACCGGCACGCTGTATCTGGCGATATCCGGCGCGCCCGCCGGCGCGGCCAGCTCCTCGACCGCGCGCGAGGCGGTGGCCATAGTCCCGCGCCTCCCCATCGCGCAGCGCTCCTCGGTTGAGGCGCTCCTCGCGCTTCCGATCGCCACCGCTTCCGGCCCGCAGCCGCTCGCCCGATTCGTAACGGTGCTTCCGGCCACGCAGGAGATGAGTCGCGTGCGCAAGGATCTCCGGCCGGCCATCTACGTGACCGGCGATGTGGCCGGAGAGATCGAGTCACCGGTCTACGCGATCCTCGAGATGAACCGGAAGCTCGACGATGTCCGCGTGAACGGCGCACAGATCGAGCGCTACAACGCGGTGCAGCCAGATAATCTCTCCGAGACGGCGATCAAGTGGGATGGCGAGTGGCAGGTGACCATCGAGGTGTTCCGCGACCTCGGGCTCGCCTTCGCGATCGTGCTCGTGCTGATCTACGTGCTGGTAGTGGGCTGGTTCCAGTCGTTCACGATACCGCTGGTGATAATGGCGCCGATCCCGCTCACGCTGATCGGGATCCTTCCCGGCCACGCGGTGACCGGCGCGTTCTTCACCGCGACATCGATGATCGGGATGATAGCGCTCGCGGGGATCATCGTACGCAACTCGATCCTCCTGGTGGACTTCATCCAGTTAGCCGAGGCGCGCGGGCGCACGTTGCGCGAAGCCGTGATAGAGGCCGGTGCAGTACGCTTCCGCCCCATCGCTCTCACCGCTGCCGCGGTGGTCGTGGGCGGACTGGTGATGGTGCTCGATCCGATCTTCCAGGGGCTCGCGGTAGCGCTGATCAGCGGCGCGATCGTCGCCACCGGGCTCACCATGGTGGTGGTGCCGCTCCTCTACTGGGAGTTGCTCCGCCGCCCCTTCTCGCACTCGACACCCGAGTACTCCGGTGAGGCAAGCCACCTGCCGGCCGGCGAGCGGCTGCACGTCGCCGGTCTGCCAGCCGAATCGTCCTTCTGATTCTCAACGCCAACTCCAAAAGGTGACACCGATGTGCAACGATTACATTATCCGCCGCTTCGCCGGCGTCTTCATCCTGCTCTCGCTCGCGCTGGGGTACTGGGTCCATCCTGGCTGGTTCCTGTTCACCGCGTTCGTGGGCGTCAATCTCCTGCAGTCGACCTTCACGAACGCCTGTCCGCTGGAGCGGGTGCTGGGCCGATTCGGGATCGCGGGATGTCGGAGGAAGGGCGATTCCGACGGGTGAGATCCGCTGGCGCGTATGATCCGCTACGGCAGGGCTGGCGTCATGATGACGCCAGCCGTCACGACGCCAGGATGCGCCGTCTGGTCTTTGTTTCGGCTTCGAGCCGCTCGCACATGATGTCGCAGAGCTGGAAGACGCCGCGGTCCGCGAGGGCATAGTAGACGAAGAGGCCGTCCTTGCGCCGTGTGACGAAGCCCGCTGAGTGGAGGAGTCTGAGATGCTTGGATACGTTGGCCTGCGCGAGCCCGCTCTCCTCGACGAGATCGCTCACCGTCATCTCGCCGTTGCGCAGATGGTTGAGGAGCTCGAGCCGCACAGGTTCGGAGAGGAGCTTGAAGCGCTCGGCGACGAGCTCCAGCATTTCGGTCGTCAACTTCGACTTAGCCATGGACGCCTGGATGGTCAAGTGACATTGGTGTATTCAGATTACATTACTATATTGTAGTATAGTAGTTTCTGCCACAGCGGCAACAGGTGCCGCCTCGCCAGGGCGCACCCTGCCGCAACGGCCATCACGTCAGGAGGCAGTATGATCAGCCAGACCACCCGCTACGGAATCGGTGCCACCGTCCCCTTGCCATACGATCGCGCAGTCGAGCGGACACGTGAGGAGCTTGCCAGAGAGGGGTTCGGAGTGCTCACCGAAATCGATGTGCGCGCCACGATGAAGAAGAAGCTCGACGTCGATTTCCGACCCTACGTCATCCTGGGTGCCTGCAACCCGCCGCTGGCACTCAAGGCGTTGAGCGCCGAGCGCGACATCGGACTTCTTCTCCCCTGCAACGTCATCGTCTACGCCGGGGATGAGCCCGATACCAGTACCGTGGCCGTCATGGATCCCGTGGAGGCGCTCGCGTTGACCGGTAACGAAAGCATCAAGCCGGTCGCCGAGGAAGTCCGCGATCGCCTCGAGCGCGTGCTGCAGGCAGTGGCAACCAGCTAAGTGTGGGGTGCTGTGCGCCGCCGGTCAGGGCGCCTCTGTGTCTCGCGTGAGCAGCACGAGCCGGGGGCTTCCGGCGGGTGCACTACGCCCGCCGGCTCTGAGAGCTCAGAGCCGGCCGCTTCCCATCGCGTACGCGATGTCGGTTTGCGATACTACACCTACCAACCGGCCTTTCTCCTCCACGAAGAGTCTCCGAACCTCGCCGTAGAGCATCCGCTGCGCGGCCTCCCGTACGTCCGCGTCCGGCTCGATGGTGACGGCTCCGGAAGTCATGATGTCGCGCGCCGTGGTGTGCTCGAAGAGAGTAGTTCTACCCTTGCGATCCGCGTGCTCGGCGGCGGCCTGCAGCACATCGGTCGCGGACACCACGCCGAGCACGCGGCCCTCGGGATCGACGACCGGCAGGCCGGAGACGTGCCCGTCGGCCATGGCCTGCACCACCTCCGCCACCATGGCATCCGGCGGTACGGTGGAAAGGTCGGTCTGCATCAGGTCGGCTACGTGCATCTGCTTCTCCTCCGTGTCGGTGGACCACGCGGTGTGGTGTGCCAGAGTCGCGCCACCCGGCTCGCTCCAGTGAAGCATCTCGTCTCAGCCCGTGGTTGCCGCCCCCGACGCCTCTGGCGTCCTCAGCGCCTCCCCGAATCGGTCTTCAAACCGGCGGACCTGCTCCCAGTCGGTGTACTCGTAGTCGCGCGTGGTGTCCGCGGGGCCTCCTTCCTTCCGGGAAATCCGTTTGATCATCCAGCGCATGAGGGGCGAGTACTTCGTGTACGCCATCGCGCCCGCCACGGACTCGGTCAGCGCCGGCTGCCAGCCGGTCTCCCGCACGAAATTCGCGATGTACTGCTTCGCCATCGCGCGCGGGGCCTCGTCGGGGCTGCACTCGGCTCCGCTCACCGAGTAGAAGGCCGAGGGGATCCGCTGCAACTCGTCGCGATTGGCGCGAACGAAGCGGCGGACGGAACGCTGGTGCTTCCCGAAGTTGATGGACGCGCCGACGATCACGCCATCGAACGACTCGGGAGCGATCTGGCGGGGGAAGTCGCCCACGTTGGTAAGTAGCACAGTGGCCCCATCCGCACGCAGTCGGTCGGCTATGGACTGGGCGATCCTGGCGGTCTGTCCGTAGTGGCTGGCGTAAACTATCAGAATGCGACGCGGCGACATGGCAACCTCCTGTTGTATGCCTCAGGACCTTAGCCATCCGCATACTTCCGCGCATTCGGGGAATGCCGGATTCGATGTCAGGTTCCGACCTACGACAATTCGATCGAGGGGACAACCGGTTCGTACTACTCCGAGCTCTCTCAAGACATTGCCGGGTTGTCGCGTTTGGTGCCTGGGTGCTCGTGGCCGGGCAGAGGGCCGAGTCGCCTGACGGTGCGCGCGGAACAGCCCACAGCAACGAACCAAGCGTGCGGACGCCGGGCAGACCCAATGCTGCGCACTGATCGTCCGGGGCGCTCGCATTCCCGCTCGGCCAGAAAGTGTAACTGGTCGCGAACGTGCCGATCGATTCCACTGTCTGGCTGATCGGCCAACGCCGATTGGCAGAGTGATCAGGGATCGCGCGCCGGCGGGCGACATAGGAGCACGATGGTCAGCACGATGACCCACAGAAGGAACGCGCCGATATTGATGCGCTCCCAGATCCCCAGCCACGGCGTGGGCAGATTCGCCGCGACCCGAGGGGCATCCAGAAAGGAGAAGGTTCCGAATACGGCGAACGTCATGATGGTCGCGATGGAATAGTGGCGGAACGACTTCCCCAGCGCGGCTGCTCCGAAACCGATGGAGAGCAGCATGAGAAGAACCGTCGCGATCGCGAACGCGATGTGCAGGGTGTCGGTCAGCGTAGGCGCGGTCCCTCGGAGGTGCATCGGAGGCCAGAAGAGACCGATGATCCCGTAGGCCATCAGCACCATTCCCGACAGGTGCAGAGGGCGGCGCCGTCCCGCCGCCATCAGCACGCCCCAGCCAAACGCCGTGACGAGCAGGGTGTAAACTACGCCGAGCGGAACCCACAGCGATCTCGTCGGTGACTCGATCGCGGACAGCTCGCTCACCGCATGAGCGGCGGAGCTGTAGCCCTTCCATCGCATCGGGATGAAGACGAGCATCGCGGCGTAGAGCAGTGAGGAGAGCAGGCCACAGGCCAGCAGGGCCCGCTGTACGGCGCTCCCGCTTCGCATCGGCTGCGCGAGGCTTCGGCTGCGGTCCTGGGTCACTCCAACCCTAGTCATTGGGTTCTCCGCGGAATGCATCTGTGTGGTTTTCAGAGCGCGGACATGACATCGCGGCGCCCTATGGCGCCGCGATTGTGATACCGATGAAGAACAATGTGGTGCGCCGTGCGGCCGAAGTCTGTCGGCGGAAGGAGGATACTGGATCAGGCTCTCGCCGACGCGCTGCTCGATCATCGGCGAGTAAGGGAAGACAGCATGAAATCTCAGGCGACTGCCGACTGCGGCGCCATCTGCTCGTACGTAGACTGCGCACAGCCTGCCGCATCGCGGACCCCACCGCGCATCGCGACTCCACTCGACACCGAGGAGACAATCCATGCCAACCGCACCCAATGCCATGACAGTACTCGTCGCGATCGCGCTGCCTGTGTTCGGTCTCGCGCTCGCACCATCGGCCCGCGCCCAGAGCCACCCGCCCGCACAGGGCACCACGCGCGCCGCACCGATCAGCATCCCGGAATCGATCCAAGCCGAACACGAGGAGATAGACGCGGCGCTCGTGCGTGCGACGAAAGCACCCGGTGAAGTGGGCCGGGCAGCACGTGCGCTGGCGGCGGTGCTGCATCCCCACTTCGTGCGCGAGGAGCAGATCGCCCTCCCTCCGCTGGGGCTGCTCCCCGCGCTCGCGCGAGGGGAGCTGACATCGGAGATGCGCGCGGTGCTCCCGATGACGGATTCCCTGCGTGCCGAGCTGCCAAGAATGCTCGAGGAGCACAAGGCGATCGCGAGTGCCACACTCCATCTCGGGGAGGTGGCACGCGCGGCGGGTAACAGCGCGACCGAACGGCTCGCCGATCAGCTCGTGCTCCACGCGCAGAGCGAGGAAGAGGTGTCCTATCCGGCCGCGATACTCGTGGGCGATGTCGTGCGCGTGCGAGTCCAGCCGTAAGGGACAGGGATCGTGCGCTTCGCAGTCCCGCCGCGGCGACTCGAAAGCTGCGCTCCGCATCGGCCTTCACTACCCTCAGCGCTTCTCGGCGGATCAGCAGAATGCCGGGAGACAACGCGGCCCAGTATAGGCTGAATCGCCTCCGCGCGTACGCATCGGTCGTCGCGACGCGAGTCTCGGTGCGCACGATCGACTTCTCTGGGCCGAGTGGCTCGACCGCGAGGTTCCACACGATCTTCACGTATCGTGGCGCGTCGAAGCGAGCGAACTCCCCGGGTGGGATGCCCTCGAAGCGGACGTTCGCCTCCCATGGCCGAGTCGCCGCACCGAGTACGATCTCGCGACCCGGGGCCTCCGCCAGGACGCGCCAGCCGAGTCGCTGCGCCTCCTCGAGGAACGCGCTCGGCGCCTGCTCGTCCGTGTGCTTGCCACCCATGATCAGCTCGCGGCCGCGGAAGATCGCGCGCACGATAACCGAGCGCTGGAGGTCGAGCGCACGTGCGGCCGCGTACGCATCAGAGGCGGGGGCCGCGATGCGTGTCTCGTGTCGCTCACCGACCTCGTACACCGGCATGAACCGATCGAGAAGCTGATCGCGGCGCTTATCTCTCGCTTCACCCCCAGCCCTGCCATATCCCAGCCATGTCGCGCCGACATATACGCAGTACGGTACGAGGAGCAGAGCCAGGGCAGCTCCGAGGTAGGCGAAGAGTCGCCTTCTCGACTTCACGATGTTCGTGCCCTCCTCCTAGTGGCAGTAATGCGCTGTCATTGCCTTCATCTCGACTGACCCGCCACGAGTCGGCCGGCAACGCAGGAAGGGGCCGAGAGCAAGGTGACATGCTATCTGGAGAGCGCCCCACGCCGACTCGAGGGGTTCCCGCATGAAGCCTCCTACCCTCGAACGTGCGTCCTCCACACTCGCCGCGCACCGCCTGTCGCCAAGCCAGCCCGCCCAGCAAGCCGCCGGTTCCTCAGCACGATGAGCGAAGTGACGACCAGCCCAGCAGCGAACAACCCTGAGTCCTCGACGACTGTCAGCCGGAGCGCCGCGACGGCACCAATCAGTGACCAGGCCGCGGGTATCGCGATGACGCTCAGCGGTACCGCACGGTCCGACCACAGGAGGAGACCGAAGGTGAAGATCGTCGTCGGGCACGGCAGCCCGAACGTGGCTACCGCCGGGTACCGGTGGCCGAGCATGTATCCGAGCCCGGGATATAGTAAGATCGCGTAGACGATGAACAGTGCGCCGATTGCCCCGACCAAGCTCCTTCGGAGATGGAATCCCAGTTGACCCTGCCAGACGCCGACGACGGCGAACAGCAACGCCTGCACTGCGAAAATCGCGGCGAAGAAAATCGCGGCACGGTTGATGGTGCTGAAAAACGCGAGATGATAGGCACCCGCCATCCAGAGCCAGAGCACTGTGAGAATACCGCTCACCGCTCGACTGTCGCGACTCGAGCCCCGCAGTGAGAGCGCGATGGCCGCGCCGGCGAGGCCAAGTAGCGCCCACTGCGCCGGCCACACGGCCTCGTTGTAGCGGCGAAATACATCGAAGAACTGGTCGGTCGTGAAGGGCAAACGCATGGCCGGTACAGCTGCTGTATGATACGTAGTGCAAATCACTGCTGGCACGATCAGCGTCTCCGAGCTGCCGGAGCACGCCACGCGTCACGAGGACCGCCTCCAGTCCGTCAGCCCAGCAGGCCGCAGGCCGTGGAGCGTCCCCCGGGGGATCGTCGCCATGCATATGATGCGCCCCCGGGTCTGCCGGGATCTCTTGCTGTCTTCCTGAGCCACGAGCCCGGCTATGCCCTCCGCTTCCCGCGTATACTCAACGGCATCCCACCCGACGAGTATTCTCGAGTAGCCTAACGATGAGGCTACCGAGCGCGAGCTACTCGATATGTCGCGATAGGAGCGCGCCGCGTCGCCGGAGAGCGAAGAGACGCGCAGCGCTGAGGAAGCGCTCGACGACGAGGTTGACAGCCGACAACGGACGGTAGTCTGTCGCAGGCTCTGCCGGGGCAGCGCCGCGCCCCCTCTGGCCACTCGATCATACTCGGTAGTAACGGGCCAGACTCGATGCTCGTGAACCTGTAGAGGAGTGGCTGGTTGTAATCTCGCTGGGAGCGGTGCCCGCACTGGTCGGCCAGGCGACCAAGCTGTTCGCACGAGCGAGGGAACGAGCGGTACGATCAGCACCCTCGGCACGCGCACGTTACGGTCGGCTCTGACAGTTGTAGGACGCCACGGCCTCCGGTGGATTCCCTCTGGGCGATTCGGCGGTGTTACGGGCGATCACGGAGTGACCGCGACCTTGAGCACGCCGTCGCGCTGGTTGGCGAAAAGCTCGTACGCCTCCTCTATCTGGTCGAGCGAGAGGCGGTGTGTGACCAGCGGCTTCAAGTCGACGCGGCCTGACGCCACGACATTCATGAGACGCCGCATGCGCTCTTTGCCACCCGGGCAGAGTGTGGTGACGACGGTGTAATCCCCCAGCCCGGCAGCGAACGCATCGGGTGGCAGGGTCAGCTTGCCGGAGTATACACCCAGGCTGGAGAGTATCCCGCCAGGCTCGAGCACACGCAGGGAGCTCTCGAAAGTGCCTTGCGTTCCCAAGGCTTCGATCGACACGTCCACACCACGTCCTCCAGTGAGCTCCCGGATGGCAACGACGGGATCCTGTTTCATGTAGTCGATGACGACATCGGCGCCCAAGCCCTTCGCCATCGCCATGCGCTCGGGCACATGGTCGACCGCTACGATGAGCGACGCACCGCGGAGCTTTGCGCCCGCAGTCGCGCACAGCCCGATTGGCCCCTGTGCGAAGACGGCGACGACGTCACCGATATCTACACGCCCGCTCTCCGCGCCGCCGAAGCCCGTGCTCATGATGTCGGGACACATGAGCACCTGTTCGTCGGTGAGTCCGTCTGGGACCGGGGCGAGGTTCGCCTGCGCAAAGGGGATGAGGACGTAGTCCGCCTGGCAGCCGTCTATCGTATTCCCGAGGCGCCATCCGCCCATTGGCTTGCCCATGCACTGTGACCAGTGCGCATCGAGGCAGGCGTGGCACTGGCCGCACGGGGTGATCGCTCCGGCGATGACGCGCTGGCCGACCTCGTAGCCCGTAACTGCCGCGCCGAGCTCCTCGATGATTCCCACCGGCTCATGACCAACGATCCGACCCGGGGCCACCGAGTACTCACCTTTAAGGATGTGCACGTCGGTCCCACAGATCGTAGTAGTCGTGACGCGAAGCAGCGCGTCCGTCGGACCGACGGCGGGGATCGGCCGCTCCTGAAGCTCGATGCGTCCCTTCTCTACGAATACGGCAGCCCGCATGGTCCTTCTCTGGCGCCGGCCCGTAGAGCGCTGCTGCTGCGACCGCGCCGCGGGCGCTGGGGATGGGGACATGCTAGTCATGGTATAGTCTCCGGTTCTCAGTGTTTTTCCGGCGACGCGCACTCGACACGCGCATCGGCAGATCGGGCGCATGCGCCACGAGTCTGGTCGGCTTGCACGCGTGCTCACCGGCTCGTCCGCAACGCGTTGATCAGGACGGCCACGTCGCTCGCCTGCTGCAGCACCGCTCCGACTGCGGGAGCGATCTGGCCGGCCGCGGCCAGCGCCACGGCGATGCCACTCAGGCCGAGCCCGGCCCAGGTGCTCCGCCGTGCGATATGTATCGTGCGACGGGCGATGCGAATCACTTCCGGCACGCGGGTCAGGTCGTCCGCGAATACCACGGCATCGGCCGCCTCCGCTGTGATCCCGCCTCCGTGGCTCGCCAGCAGCACCCCGACCGTCGCGCTATTCAGTGCGGGCGCATCATTGGTGCCATCGCCGACCATGAGCACTACGTCGCCCGCGTCGACCAGCCTCCGCACGACCGTCACCTTCTGCTCGGGAAGGAAGCCTGTCAGCCCGTTGCAGTGCGGCCGGTACGGATGCGGTCGGATGCCGCTGGCGTCGCACGGCACGTTCACAGTGTTCGGCAAGAGGAATGAGGCCGGCGAGAAGCTCGCACTTACCGAGGAGCAGCGCGTAGCGGTCGACCACGCGCTCAAGACGGTGCTCGGCGAGGCGGAGGCGGCATACGACCCGGCAGAACCGCGCACCGACCACTACCTGCTGCCGGGTGGAAGGCTCGTGCAGGGTGCCGCGAGCGTGGAGCGCGCGCGCCACGCGCCGCTCACCCGCGATGCCTTACGTAAAGCGTTCCACGCGCTCGAGGTGGCAGCCGGCGTCAAGCCGGTCGAGGGTCGCGGCTGGTACGGCCTGCGCCGCGTCGCAACGGACGCCGCGCCGGACTACACGAGCGACCGCCGCGTGCTCGATAAGCTCGGCGGCTGGACGGCCGGCTCGACGACGCGCGAGGACACGTACCAGGACCGCGAGGACGGGCTGCTCATCGCGGAAACGGCCGCCGTCCGCCGCGCCTGGCGCGCCGGCGCAAAGATGGGGTCCGAGAACATTTCTGCGTCGTCCGAGGCGCTCCTGGCGCTCCTCCCCGAGGCGCTCCGCGACGCGGTGCTCGCGCATTTCGGGCTGGGTCCTGCGAGCACCGTGGGCAGTGACGTGGGCACCAACGACAACGCCGTCGGAATTGTTGATTCCGACGGCGTTGTAAGTCGTTGATTTATAAGGAGCGGGCGACCGGACTCGAACCGGCGACGTCCAGCTTGGGAAGCTGGCATTCTACCAACTGAATTACGCCCGCGAAGGGCGGCCTCGCCGCCCGACGTGCAAAGCTAGCAAACCGCTCCCCGCCGTACAAGTAACTGTCTCACCTCACCACCCCGCCGCCGGCCGTTGCGGCACGATGTTCTGCACGATGTCCCGAGCCACGGCGCGCGACTGCGAGAAACGTTGCGCCCCCTGCATGGCGCGCACGCGAAACGGTCCGCCTTTCCTCACGTGGAAAGGCGGACCGTACTGGTCCTTCCTCGTCTTTACATGTCTCTGGAGCGATCTGCTCTAGAGCCAGCGGTCGGGATTGAACCGACGACCGCTCGATTACGAATCGAGTGCTCTACCACTGAGCTACGCTGGCGATATGCCCTGGAGCGGACTCGAACCGCTACGCCTCGCGGCACCACCCCCTCAAGATGGCGTGTCTACCAATTTCACCACCAGGGCCCTGCACCTGCATGTATCGTCACGGGGCTGACGGGGCTCGAACCCGCGACCTCCGGTGTGACAGACCGGCACTCTAACCAAGCTGAGCTACAGCCCCAACATCTATCCAGCCACCCTGCTCGCCTTCACCATCGCGCTACCCGCACTCCCCCATAGCCCCAAGGGGAATCGAACCCCTATCTGCACCTTGAAAGAGTGCCGTCCTAACCGTTAGACGATGGGGCCTCATCCAGTAGCGGTAACGGGATTCGAACCCGTGTTTGAGCCTTGAGAGGGCTCCGTCCTAGTCCCCTAGACGATACCGCCATAGTTCAATTTTGTACTTCGCCTACGCCGCACATCACCCGCGATTTTCCGCGACCTCGACGGCCCCGTGACGCCACCGTCGCTCGCCGAACTTCGTCCCGCCGCGAACGACGGTGGCGATATGCCGTACAGGCCCGGAGGGACTTGAACCCCCAACCGCCGGTTTTGGAGACCGGTGCTCTACCAGTTGAGCTACGAGCCTATCCAGGGTGACCGATGGGAATTGAACCCACAACCCCCGGAGCCACAGTCCGGTGCTCTAACCAATTGAGCTACGGTCACCATGCTCACTGGCGCAACCGTCCCACAGCCGCTCCAATGAAGACCGGAATCTTAACCAGGTCTCCACCGTGGATCAACACCCTCACTTCGCCCGATCGATGTACTCCCCGGTGTTGGGATTCACGCGTACGCGCACACCCGTCGGGATGAACTCGGGCACCGTTACGGTCGCCCCATTCTCCAGCTTGGCCGGCTTGAACGACGCGCTCTTCGTGGCCGACTTCATCACCGGAGCGGTCTCCACGATCTCCAGCTCGATCGCGTTGGGAAGGTCGATCGCGATCGGCCGCCCCTCGTAGTACTCCGCCATGATCTTCATCCCCGGCTGCAGCCACTGCGCCGCGTCGCCGAGTGTCTCGTTGTCCATCTCGAGCTGATCGTAGTTCTCGGTGTTCATGAAGTGGTAGATCTCCCCACCCTGATACAGGAACTCCAGATCGTGCGTCTCCAGCGAAGCCTTCTCGATAGAATCAGCGGCGCGGAAGCGGTGCTCGAAGTTGTTCCCCGTGCGAAGGTTTCGCATCTTCGTCTGCACCATCGCCCGAAGGTTGCCCGGTGTGTGGTGGCGGAAATCCACCACCCGACACGGGTCGCCGTCGAAGACGATCACCATACCACGGCGGATCTGCGTCGCTGGTGTAGCCATTATCGAGACCTGATTTGAACGTTGAGGGGGTGGGCTCGAGCCCCGCGCGCGGCAGCCAGCGCCTGCACGCCGCCCGGCGGCACCCCCGAAATATGTCGTAAACTCTTTCAGCCTTTTAGTTTACCCAATTTCGACGCAACAGTCAACGGCTCCCTCCGCCTACGCCGCGTACCGATGACTCCTCTCCGAACCGCCGCATTCGGCGCGGTTCCTCTCCTGCTCGCCGCCTGCGCGCCGATCACTAATCGCGGGCCGCTCGCACCACCGCCCGACCCGGCGTGCGTGGTGGAGCCGAACGAGGCCCGTACGGACGCCGGTATGGACGCCCGTATGGGAGACGGCGCTCGCGCAGTGGAGAGCGGCGTCCCGAGCAGCGTCCCAAACGGCGTCCCAAACGGCGGCGCTCCGGCGCTCGCTCCCGGCGCTATACGCGCCGCTGTCACTACGCCCCTCGATCCGACGCACGCGCCCTGGCCACGCACCCCCGGGGAGCGGCTCCTCTTCGCTCAACTTTACGAACCGCTGCTGCGCGTGGATTGCACCGGCCACCCGGTCGGCGCGCTCGCCGCGTCGTGGCGTCGCGACGACAGCGACGCCGTACCCGGCACCACGCGCTGGCGCTTCGTGCTCCGCGCCGGCGCCAGCTTCGGGAACGGCGCGCGCGTCGCCGCCTACGACGTCATCGCGAGCTGGCGGAGGAGCGCCCTCGCGCACGCGCGCGAGCCCGGCGGGACGGCCATCGCCGCGATCGCCGCGGGCGCCCGGGCGCTCGATGACTCGACGCTGCTCGTGGCGCTGCCCGAGTCGCCCGACGGCCCCCGCCTGCTGGGAGCGCCGCAGTTCGTCGTGGCGCTCCCACCGCCGGAAGGAGCGCTCTGGCCGGATGGTACGATGTCGTACGATGTGGATTCCACGATCGACCGCCCCGGTTCCCCGCCTGCCCGGAACCGTGACGCACGCCCCGTCCCCGCCGAAGGCCCGCCCACGATCGCGGAGATCACTCTCCGCGGGCGCGCCGGCGAGCGCGCGCTGGTCTTCCGTACCGAGCCCCACGCCGACGCCCGCGATGCGCTGGATGCCGGTGCCGACCTGCTTCTCACCGCGTCCCCGGCCGCGATCCAGTACGCTCGCACTCTGGACGATCTCTCCACGGTGGCTCTCCCGTGGACGAGGAGCTACGTGCTGGCTCTCCCCGAAACGATGAACGATGACGCACCCTCGCCCTGCTCCGCGTCCGACGCGTCGCGGCCGCTCCGCAACTCTCTGGCTCTGGCGGTTCACGTGGACGCGCGTGGCGCCGACGGGCCGTGCTGGTGGGACGGGAACACCGACGGCGGCCAGGCAGCCCGGCCGACCCCGCCCGGCGGTCCGCCGCGACGCATCGTCTACCAGGTCGGCGACGAGACGGCGCGCGAGCTCGCCGAGAGGATCGTGGCGCTCGCGGCGCCGGGACGCGAAGAACCCGCGGCGGACGCGCTGCGCCGCGCGGCGCCGGCGTTCTCCCGATCCACGGCCTGGCGCTCCGCCGCGATCGACTCGGCCTCCTTCGCAAGGATGCTCGCCGACGGGAGCGAGGGGGCCTACATCTTCGCCATCACGCGCGATCCGGAATGGCCCGACGTCGCACGGGCCCGGCTCTTCGAGGCCGCGCCCTGGCTCGCCACGACCGGCCGCCCCGCGCACGCGCTACTCCCTCTGGTGGACACGCGCGAGTTCCTGATCTTTCGGCGCTCGCGGGGTATTCCACGGATGACCATCATGTACGACGGCAGTGTGGTTCTCGGCGCTCCGGACGCCGCTGCGAGGCGGCCATCGCCGTGAGCTTCCGTCGACGCCTGCTACTCGCGATGGGAGCGCTCGCGATCGTCCCGCTGGCCGTGGCCGGCCTGGGCCTCCGACGCGAGATGACTGCGCGCATCACCGCGCAGTACGAGCGCCGAGTCGAGGGGCTCGCTTCGGTGACGCGCGAAGACCTCGCGCGCGAGAGTGGATCGATCGCGAGCCGGCTCCGCGCGGTGGCCGCCGCGCTGCGCGAGGACAACCGCTTCCGACTCGGCGTGGTGGGCCGCGCCGCATCCGAGCGCGATTACGTTCTCGACTACGCCTCGCGCGCCATGGATGCCGCGGGACTCGCCATGCTGCAGATCCAGGACGCCGACGGCCGCATACTCAGCTCGGGCCACTTCCGCAACGAGTTCGGCCGCCTGGAGCCGGAGCTCCCACGTCTGCTGGCGCGCGCCGGCGGGAGCGCGCTCGCCGCGGCGCGCACTCCCGAGGGACCGGTGCTGGTGCTGGCGGAGGTCGACTCCGTGGCGCTCGGAGGTACGCGGCTATCGCTGGTAGGCGGCGTACGCGTGGACCGCGGCTTCCTCCGCTCCATCGCTCGCGGCGACGAGCTGGCCGTCACGCTTCTGACGGATGGCCGGCCGCTCTCGTCGGACTCGCTCCTCGAGGCGGACAGCGCCCTGGTGGCCACGCAGGAGCTGATACTGACCACGCTGGACGTGCCGTACATCGCGCTGGGCGCGGACGGCACTCGCCACGAGAGCGACGCGCGCATCGTCATCACCCACCCAACCGCGGAGCTGGCCGCGCTTCGCGCCGGCATGGACCGCTGGTTCGTCGTGGCCATGGCGCTGGCGGCAGCCGCGGCGCTCCTCCTCTCCACCTGGCTCGCCGGTGCGCTCAGCCGCCCACTCGCCGATCTGGCTGCGCGCACCAGGCGCGTCGACCTCGACCGCCTCGACTCCGACTTTCCTTCGGACCGCCGCGACGAGATCGGTACGCTCGCGCGCACGCTCGCTTCGATGACGCGGCGCCTCCGTTCCAGCACGGCCGCGCTGCGCGAAGCGGAGCGGCGCGCCACCATGGGCGACTTCGCGCGGCAGGTGAATCACGACATCAAGAACGGGATCGCTCCCATCCGGAACGTCCTTCGCCACCTCGGCCAACTCTCCGAGGAGGAACCGGCTCGACTCCCGGCGGTCTTCGCCGAACGGCGTCATACGCTGGAGGCGAGCGTGGCATACCTCGACAACCTCGCTCGCAACTACGCGCGGCTCACTCCGCGACTCGATGCGCGCCCGTGCGATGCCAACGAGATCGCCCGCCAGGTCGCGGCCGGCGCGCCCGCTGTGCCCGGCGTGGAGCTGCGGACGAGCCTCGACGCCGGTCTTCCCAAAGTGGCGGCCGACCCGCTGGCGCTCCGCAGGATCCTGGAGAACCTGGTGAGCAACGCGGTGGATGCCGTCGCCGGCCGGGGCGGCAGCGTGACCGTCGCCACCGCGCAGACCGCGGGCGGCGGCGTGCGCATCACGGTCAGCGATAGCGGGAACGGGATGACGCGCGAGGAGCTGGCCCGCGCCTTCGACGACTTCCATACGACGAAAAAGAGCGGCACCGGGCTCGGACTCTCGACTGTCCGCAGACTGGTGGCCGACCTGCACGGCTCGCTGCGCATCGAGACCGAGCCCGGCGAGGGCACCGCGGCGATCGTCACGCTGGACTCGACGCCGGGCGGCGCGCAGCTTCCGCGTGACGCATCACGGGAGAGAGCGCAGACGTGACTTCGGTTCTGGTGGTCGACGACAACATTGCCCTGGCTGATCAGTATGCCTACGACCTCAGGCGCGTGGGCGGCTACGACGTGCTGGTGGCGTCGGGAGGCGACGAGGCGCTCGAGCTGCTCGCGAGCGAGCCGGTGGACTGCGTCATCCTCGATCTCGAGATGCCGGGTACCGACGGATTCGCCGTGCTTCGGGCGCTGCGCGAGCGCGAGAGCGAGGTGCCGGTGATCGTGTACACGGGCACCGCGAGCTACGATCGCTGCGTCCAGGCGATGAAGCAGGGCGCGTACAATTTCATCGAGAAGGACGAGCCGGTGGAGCGGGTGGCGCGCGAGGTGGAGAATGCGGTCGAGCGGCGCCGCATCCTCGACGAGGTTCGCTCGCTCCGCAAGTATGCCGCCGACGACAGCGCGCTCCTAGGCGAGAGCCCCGCCATGCTGCGCCTCAAGAACGCGATCGCGCGTGTGGCGCCCATCCCGAGCCCGGTGCTGATCGTGGGCGAGAGCGGTTCGGGAAAGGAGCTGGTGGCGCGCGACGTTCACAGGCTGAGCGGCGTGGCCCGGGAGCCCTTCGTGGCGGTCAACAGCGCCGCGCTCCCGGAGAACCTCGTGGAGAGCGAGCTGTTCGGGCACGAGCGTGGCGCGTTCACCGGGGCGGCGACGATGCGCAAGGGGGCGTTCGAGTCCGCCGGAAAGGGCACCATTTTCCTGGACGAGATAGGCGAGCTGCCGCTCGCCGCGCAGGCGAAGCTGCTCCGCGTGCTGGAGGAGCGGCAGGTCACCCGGCTCGGAAGCAGCCGGCCGGTGAACGTGCCCGCGCGCGTCGTGGCGGCCACCAATCGCGAGCTCGAGGAGGAGGTGAAGGAGTCGCGCTTCCGCCGCGACCTCTTTTTCCGGCTCAATGTGCATGTGCTGCGCGTGCCCCCGCTGCGCGACAGGCTCTCCGACGTGCCCCTACTGGTGGAGCGGATGGTGACCGCGACGAGCGAGCGCTTCGGCATCCGCCGCAAGGAGGTGCGGCCCGCCGCGATGGAGACGCTCATGGCGTACGACTGGCGGCAGAACAACGTCCGCGAGCTCCGCAACGTGGTGGAGCGGATGATCATCGCGGCCGACGGGCCCGCGATCGGCAGCGAGCACGTGCCCGCGGAGATCCGCGAGGCGGTAGGGACGGACGGCCGCGGCGCCCGCCCGTCGGGCTCGGCGGGCAACTCCGGCGCACGTACTTTCCTCGAGCGCAAGGCCGAGGCAGAGAGGCAGATCGTGCTCGCGGCGCTGGACCGCAACGAGTGGCACATCACGCGAACCGCCGCCGAGCTCGGCCTCGCCGACCACGCCAGCCTGCTGAAGATCATGCGCCGGCACCACATCTCGCGCGAGGAGTGAGCCCGGCGTGACCGACCGTGTCCGCCTGGACACGATCGACCCCTTCGCGACGTGTCCATAGGAACACGAAACAGTTTTCCACACCTGATAAAGTCATTTATTACACGATTGATAAGCCACATTTGGCACGTAAGTTACGAGCGTTGCACTCGACGGCTCGCGATCTGGTAGCGCCCTTGCCCTTCCCTGGTACCGCCAACCCGGCAATCACCAGCGCCCGCTCCGGCGGACGCGCCATTGGAAGGAGTAGACCATGTCGCGCAACCATCGCAGCCACCGCGCTGCCCGCATCGCGGGCGGCACTCTGACAGCCTCCGCTCTGCTCGTCTTCGCCGCCGCCTGCCGCGACTCGGGGATCAAGCCCAACGGGAGCGAAGCCGCGTCCACGCCGCCCGCGGTACAGGAACCCGCACCGGTCCGGCCCGCCGCGGAGATCGCGGAACCGGAGAGCGGCACCGTGATCCCCGCGAATGTCAGCTACGCGGACGCGGAGTCCACCTTCAGGACGAAGGACTACCAGACGGCCACGGAGATGTTCGACGTATATGCCAGGTCGCACGATGAGAACCCGTGGGGATTCTACATGCTCGGCATGTCGGCTTGGCGCTCCGGGCAGCTCGATCGCGCGAAAGCCGCCTTCGATGACGCGCTGGCGCTCGACCCCAACCACGTGAAGAGCCTCGTGAACGCCGGCCGCGTGCTGCTGGAGTCGGATGCGCCAGCGGACGCCGAGGAGTACCTGGCCAGTGCCATAGACCTCGATCCGGCCTCGGCCGACGCCTACCGCGTGATGGGCCGTACCCAGGCGCTCCTGGGGAACGCGGAAGCTGCGCTGGAAGCGTATCGCACGGCGCTCGCCATCGATCCGGAGGATACGTGGTCGATGAACAACATGGGTCTCGTGCTGATCCAGCATGGGCGCTTCGAGGAGGCGCTGCGGCCGCTGGCCCGCGCGGTGCAGCTCAGCGAGGGCGTGGCGGTGTTCCAGAACAACCTGGGGATCGCGCTCGAGCGTACCGGCCACTACGGCGCCGCCGCGGAAGCGTACAGGGCAGCGCTGGCGGCCGACAGCGGGTACGCCAAGGCCGCGTCCAGCCTGGCCCGGGTCGACGGTCGCGACGACGAGCCTGGCGTGGAGCCGGTGACGGTAGCGGGTCTGGGCGATGCGTTCGCGAGCGACGTGAGTGGCTGGGGCGAGCAGCGCGTGTCGCAGATCGCGCCCGCCAACGACGGCGACAGCGTGCCGGAGCTCACGGCGCCCAGCGACTCCGGCGGGCTCCCGACCCGGGTGTCGCAGACCGATTCCACGATGTACTGAGACAGTCGCGTTACGACACGGGAGCGCGGGCGGTCCTCCCCGGGAGGCACCGCCCCTTCCGGCGCGGCACGGAACCTTTACCGATCGAGGGAAGCAGTGAGAGCAACGATGGCCGCGGCGACCGTGATGGCGCTGCTGTGTGGATGCGGACCGGGCTCCGACAAAGCTGCCCGCGGCGCCGGCCTGGAGCCGGCGCCGCTGACTGCGGCGCAGCAGGCGGAGATCTACGCCACCGCCGCCAGCGGCTCGTTCGACATCGGACCATCTCTGGTACTGCTGGTGGACTCGAGCATGCTCGCACGCGATGCGGGCTATGGTGACGGAGGAACGCTGCCGCCCGACGTGGTCCAGGCGATGCTGCGCACCAGGGCATTCCAGGGGACGTGCGTGCCGGTGCCGAACAGTGATCCGACGCGCGCACCCACCTGCCCGACTACCGACGCCGGCTACGCGGTGCGCGTATCGCCCATCTTCCAGGGCGCCGCGGACACGCTGCTCGTGCACGAAGCGGTGGACCGCTACGACACTCGCAGCAGCGGCGGCCACGCGCGCTTCCTCATGGAGGAGGCCTACAAGCTGGTTCCGCGGGGTGATGGCTGGCGCGTCGCCACGAAGGCGCGCGTGCACGCCCCCTGAGCGCGCCCTCCCCGGTCCGCCGCGCGTCCCTCGACATCGGCGGTGCAGCCGTCTACCTTGCTGGTGTTCCGTACCCTTTCATTCCACCCTGCTACGAGGAGGTGATCCATTGTCTACTGACCATTGTACGGCGCGGATCGCCGGGAGCCGTTGAGGCTTCACTGAACGGGTGACCTGGCGACATCCGCGCCGCTCGGTCATGAGAAACGGGGCCCGCTGTGCAGAAGGGAGCACGGCGGGCCCCGCTCTCATCCGCCCCTAGCCCTCCCCTCCCTCCCCGCCTCCCCCTCCTCCAGCACGGGGAGCAGCACCTGCCACACGTTCGCGGCCACGCGCTGTGCGCCGCGCGCGTTCGGGTGGATGGCATCCGCCTGGTTCAGCGAATCCACGCCCGCCACGCCCTCGAGCAGGAAGGGGATCAACGCCGCGTGGTTGGCCCGCGCCAGATCCGGAAAAACCTCGCGAAACGCAGCGGTGTAGCGCGCACCCAGATTGGGCGGCGCCTCCATCCCGGCGAGTACGATCCGCGCATCGGGATGCGCGGCCCGCACACTGTCGATGATCCCCTGCACGTTCTCGCGCAGCGCCGCGACGCTCAGGCCGCGCAGGCCGTCGTTCGCGCCGGTCTCGATCACCACCACGCTCGCCGGCGACCGCATCAGCCAGCCGATGGACTTCAATGCGCCAGCCGATGTCTCGCCGCTCACGCCGGCGTTGACCACCCGGTAGTTTAGACCGAGCGAGTCGACTTTCCGCTGGATCAGAGCGGGATACGCCTCGTCGGGATCGGTAAGGCCGAGGCCGGCCGTGAGACTCGTCCCCACGAAGACGATCGCGGGTCTGTCGTCGTCTGCCGGCTCGGTTCCGGTCGTCCTTTCCGGGGCGCGCGTGGAACCATCGGGACCACCGGCCGGTAAGGTCGTCACTCCCGTGGAGTCGACCGCGCTCCCCTCGCTTTTCCCACACGCGGCGGCCAACGCCGCCATCATGACGGTGCCCACTACCCAGCGCATGCTAGTCGCCCGAAATCTCACCAAATCGTACCCCAGCGGTGGCGGCACCCTCACGGTGCTGCATGATGTTTCGTTCGTCGTACCCGATGGTGCGTTCGTCGCCATCGTCGGACCGTCGGGGAGCGGCAAGACGACTCTGCTCGGCCTGCTGGCCGGTCTGGACGTGCCGACCGGCGGAAGCGTGACGCTCGACGGCACCGATCTCGGCGCTCTCACGGAGGACGCGCGCGCGCGCCTGCGCGGTGAGAAAGTTGGATTCGTCTTCCAGAGCTTTCAACTCATCCCCACGCTCACGGCAGTCGAGAACGTGCAGGTTCCCCTCGAGCTGCGCGGCGACGCGGACTCCGGCGTGCGCTCGCGCGAGCTCCTTCGGCGGGTGGGGCTCGGCGCCCGGGCGCACCACTACCCTACCCAGCTCTCGGGTGGCGAGCAGCAGCGCGTTGCGATCGCCCGCGCCTTCGCCAACTCGCCGCGCGTGCTCTTCGCCGATGAGCCCACCGGAAATCTCGACTCGGCCACGGGCGAGCCGATCATCGCTCTCATCGAGGAGCTCAACCGCGAGGCAGGCACCACGGTGGTGCTGGTGACCCACGATCCCGGTCTGGCCGAGCGCGCCTCGCGCATGATCCGGCTCGGCGACGGGATGGTGGTGGGCGACAGCGAGCGGGCGGCATGAGTCGCTGGCGGAGACTCGCGTCGCTCGCGTGGCGCGACGCCCGGCCGGCGCGACGCCGGCTGCTCCTCTTCACATCGTCCATCTCCATCGGCGTGGCAGCGCTCGTGGCGATCGACTCCTACTCCGCAAACGTCGTACGCTCGGTCGCGGAGCAGTCGCGCGCCATCCTCGGCGCCGACCTGTCGCTCTCCTCCCGCCAGCCGCTCGGCGAGCCGATCGTGGAGCTGATAGACTCGCTCCGGGCCGCGGGAGCGCGGGTGGACTACGCGACGAGCTTCTCCTCCATGGCGGTGATACCGCGCCTCGAGGGGACGCGGCTGGTCCAGGTGAACGCCGTGGGGCCGGCCATCCCGTTCTACGGAACGATGGGGTCCGACCCGCCGGGCAAGTGGAGCTCGTTGCAGACGGGTCACAATGCGCTCGTGGACGCGACGCTCCTCGCGGGACTCGGCGCGCACGCGGGCGACTCGGTGGTACTGGGGAAGGCTCGCTTCGAGATCGTCGGTACGCTCGTGGATGTACCGGGCGACGTGGGGCTCGCCTCCGCGCTCGGCCCGCGCGTCTACATCGCGCGCGAGCACGTCGAGGAGACCGGGCTGCTCACCTTCGGCAGTCGCGCCGAGTACGAGGCGCGCATCGCGCTTCCGGCCAACGTGGACGCCGACGAATGGGAGTCCGCGCATCTCGCCACGCTCCGCGCCGAGCACGTGCGCGCGCGCACGGTGCGCGACACCGAGCGTTCGCTCACGCGGGGGGTCGATCAACTGCATTCCTTCCTCGGCGTGGTGGGGCTCGTGGCGCTTCTGCTCGGCGGCATAGGTGTGGCCGCGGCGATCCGCGCGTACGTGGCGGAGAAGAGCGACCCGATCGCCGTGCTGCGCTGCCTGGGCGCCACCTCGTGGCAGGTGCTGGCCATCTACCTTTTCCAGGCCGCGGCGCTCGGCCTCGCGGGTGCGGCGCTCGGCGCGGCGCTGGGCGTGGCGGCGCAGTTCGCGCTCCCCGTGGTACTCGGCGATTTCATGCCCGTAGACGTCAGTCCAGCCCTCGAGCCGACGGCGGTGCTATCGGGGCTCGGCGTGGGAGTGTGGGTAGCGGTGATCTTCGCGTCGATCCCGCTGCTCGGCGTGCGGCACGTGACGCCCCTGCAGGCGCTCCGCAGGGAGGAGTCGCCGGCGGCGGCGCGCCGCGCGGGGCGCGACCCGGCGCGCTGGCTCGCGATGCTGGCCCTCGTGGCGAGCGTGGTGGCCATCGCGATCTGGAGATCGGGCGACGTGGAGCGTGGCGCCGTGATGAGCGCGGCCATCGGCGCGGTCATGGTGGCGCTCTGGCTGGCGGCGCTCGCCATCGCGTGGCTCGCCCGCCGGCTGCTGCGCTCGCACTGGCCCTTCACGGTGCGGCAGGGCGTGGCCAACCTGTACCGCCCCTCGAACCAGACGCGCGCCGTGATGCTGGCGCTCGGCTTCGGCGCGTTCCTGATCGGGACCCTGTTCCTGGTGCAGCGCAGCCTCCTGGCGCACCTCGCCTTCGACGACTCCTCCACGCAGGCGAACCTCGCGTTCTTCGACGTGCAGCGCGATCAGGAGCGGGGGCTCGACTCGCTCATACGTGCCGCGGGAGACCCGGTGCTGCAGCGCGTACCGATCGTGCCCATGCGGATCGCGTCGATCGACGGTCGCCCCGTGTCCGAGCTCTCGAGTGAGCGCTCGTCGTGGGCGCTCAGGCGCGAGTATCGATCGAGTTATCGCGACACCCTCATAGCTTCGGAGCGGGTGACCGCGGGCAGTTGGGAGCATACTTCGCGAGGGGCCGGGGCCGGGCTCCCCGCCGTCTCCGTGGAGCAGGACGTTGCCCAGGAGCTCGGGCTGGCACTGGGCGACACCGTGACGTGGGACGTTCAGGGCGTGCGCATCCCCACGGTGGTGGGAAGCTTTCGCGAAGTGAACTGGGCGCGCTTCGAGCCCAACTTCTTCGTGCTCTTTCCTCCGGCATCGCTGGCCGATGCGCCGCAAACCTTCGTGCTGCTCACGAGAGTGGAAGGCGCCGACGGAGCCGCGCGCAGCGCGTCGCTCCAGCGTGCGGCGGTCGATGCCTACCCCAATGTATCGAGCATCGACCTCACCATGATCCAGCGCACAGTGGCCGACATCCTGGGAAAGATCTCCGTGGCGGTTCGCTTCATGGCGCTCTTCAGCATCGCCACGGGCGCTCTCGTGCTGCTCAGCGCCGTGGCGGCCACGCGACGCCAGCGGCTGCGCGAGGCCGTGCTGCTCAAGACCCTGGGAGCGACGCGGTCACAGGTGCGCGGCATCATGCTCGCGGAGTACGCCGTGCTGGGGCTGCTCGGCAGCGCGGTCGGGGTGCTGCTGTCGCTCGCAGGCGCGTGGGCGCTGGTGCGCTTCGTGTTCGACATCCCGTTCGCCCCCCTGGCGCCGCCGCTCGTTCTGCTCGCGGCGCTCATGACGCTGCTCACGCTATCCATCGGCCTCTGGAGCAGCCGGGATGTCTTCGCGGCCACGCCGATGCAGGCGCTGCGGTAGAGGCGTGGGGGGGGGGGGGGGGCGGGCGGGCGCGGGGGGCCGCGCGCCCCCCG
>CAZTTY010000012.1:0-69944 GCA_964616815.1 uncultured Gemmatimonadaceae bacterium
TCGTACACTAAACTCCGGATAGATCGGTGTCTCACTCAACATTGGCAGAGAGGGGTCCCACGCGGCGAGCAACAGCCCAAGTGTGCCACCGACTGCCGAAAGCAGAAGACTCTCGACCAGGACCTGGCGCGCGAGCCTCCAGTGACTCGCACCTAGCGCCGCTCGCACAGCCATCGTACCGCTGCGTCGGAGCGTGCGTATGACGGCCAGGGTCTGGAGATTGGCCAGAAGGGTGAGCAGCATCGCTCCGACCGCACCCGCGAGCAGTAGCAGCAGGGTGGATCGAGGCATCCTGCGCTCCAGCTCCACGAGCGATTCACGCGATCATCGCTTCCAATCCTCTGCCGCCAGAGGGCACGGCTCAGTACGACTGCGGGCGCAGCTCCAATCGCGGCGTCGCGCTCGTCGAGCGAGCGTCCCCTCATTGCCGGGACGCCGAGGAACTAGAAGAACTCACCGCTTACGGAGGTACGAGACGCGCGTGCCCCAGCGGAGGTGCCCTGGAGAAGCGCGCCGTTCCACTTGTAGGCAGCGATCCCGCTGAGGGAGTGTGTCTGCGTCCGGACGGCGCGAAGTTGCTTGCCGGTGAGGAGATCGGGACATCGCGCGTCGCAAGCATCTCCATCAGTCGCCATGATCTGCACCAGTTCGTGCGATCTGGCATATGGAGCAGGATGAAATGCTGATGCTTCAATGATGGCCAAGACGAGCGCTGATGCTCCGATCCCAAGGACCAGGGAGAGGAGCATCGAGAACAGGTAGCCGCGCGACTTCAGGAGTGAACGGCAGGCGTAACGGATCTCGTATCCGAACTCGCGCATGAGGCGGGATCGGAGAGGATGGTATATGCCAGCCCGGTGTTTACGCGCGGCAGCACGTGTGGCCTATGAGAAGTACGTTCGGCCCGAGCTTCAGCAACGGCAGAGAGTTCGCGGGCGACCCAGACGAGTACAGCAACGGGTCGCGAGAGGGGGCACCCGGCCTCAAGGGCGTCGCGAACTGAACGCCCGCGCGTAGTCCTCCTGGATGAGGCGGTAGCACACGCACGCGGCGCCTTCCAGGCGCGCCCGACTGGTGACGCTGATCTTCCCGCGGCTGTAGCGAATGGCGCCGGCTTCCCGTAATCGACGTGCCGTCGCCGACACCGTCGGCCGTTGCACATCGAGCGCTTGGCCGAGGCACTCCTACGTGAGGAAGAACTGATCGGCGCCAACGCGGTCGTGCGCCATGAGTAGCCAGCGCGCGCAGCGTTGCTCGACGGTGTGATGCTGGTTGCAGGCCGCGCATTGCGAGACCTGACCAAGCAGGGTCTGCGTGTAGCGCAGCATCAGCTGCCGGAGTGCCGCGCCATCGGTCAGTGCGCGCCTGAAAGCTCCCGCCGTCATGCGTCGGCTCTCATCCGGGACTAGGGAGACGGCCCCGGTCCTGGCGCTGCTGGCGCCCAGAAAGATGCCGACTCCGACCATCCCTTCGTTTCCCACGATCGCCACCTCCACGGCGGGGCCATCGCCTACGAGCGTGGGCAGCGACACGATACCGTGTTGCGGAAAGTACACGTGGGTGATGCGCTCACGGGGCTCGAACAACACGCGGCCATGGGCGAGCGAGACGGTCTCGAGTGCGGGAAGGAGCCGCTGATAATCCGTAAGTGGGAGCGCGCGTAGCAGCCGGTTGTGTTCGCTGTGGGTATCGTCGGCGTGTCCGTGCATATGCGCCTCCCGAACCGTCGCACATGGGGGAAACCCACCTGACGGCAGAGGACGAGGCGGCGTCGCCGAATCCGGATGTCGAGAGATGAATGACCGGCACACGATGCCGCGTGCCGCATAGAGATGATGAACGATAGTACGGCGTCTCCATCATGTGGCGCGCCGGCCAGCCCGGCACGGGCGCACCGCCTGAGCGGCTGTCATGCGTGCGCCGGCGGGCGCTGGATGCGCACCGGCGGCTCGCCGGCCACCGAGCCGGAAGCGGATCGTGCTTCCGCGTCCTGACAGTGGAGATACTCGTTCTGGTCGTGGTACAGACCGCCGGCCGGGAGCGCGTCCCAGAGCGAGCCCAGGTCGCGCCGCACGCGATCGCCGTAGAACGTCGGCAGAGTCGTGGTCTCACCATCGAAGAATCGTCGAACCGACGGGTCGGTGCGGAGAAGCTCGCGCACGCGCGCGTGGTGCCGGACGCGCCCGTACCGCTCGGATGAGAGCGCGCGTGCCACGTTCATCCACTTGGGAATCGCCCCGCGGTTCACCCGCAGGCGTCGCATGATCTGGGATCCTGAGAAGGCGTAGCGCTCCAGATTGAGCAGGTGATCGTAGAATGCCGGCCACGTATAGTGCCTGGGCACGACGTTCATCGCCTGACTCGCGTCGAGGAAGTGGAACGGGAACGAAAGCACGCGCCCGGCGCGCTGCAGCTGGAGGTTCAAGGGCGCTGCGCGCCCGAAGGCGGACAGGAGCGAGAACGCCGGGAACACGCCCGGGACGAGGTCGAGAAACCGCTTGGTGAGCTCGAACGGCTCCGGCCCCTGATCGCTGTCGAGCCCGAGCACGAAGTTCGTCTGCACGTACGGAACGTACCGCAGGATCAGATTGACGTGCTCGGCCACGCGCTTGACCTTGTCGAGTCCGACCTCGCGCCCGGTCCTCGCCTTGTTCCCCAGCGCGAACCACGACTCGATGCCAGGGAGGATCACCTTGAAGCCGTTCGTGCGGAGACGCGTGAGGTGCGGCTCGGACAGGAGCGAGAGGCTGCTCTCGGCAAAGAAGTCGATGCGGCCTGGCGGCACGGCCTCTTCGATGGCACCCATGTAGTCATCAAAGCGCACGCCGAAGTTCGGGTCGTGCCACCCGACGCGCGGGCGCGGCGCTTTCGTGAGCAGGAACCTGAGGTCGTCGCGGATCTGGTCGAAGCCCAGCGGCTGGTAGGCGACCGTGGAGTCGATGCAGAACGCGCACGTGTACGGACAGCCAAGGCTGCCGATCATGGGGACGACCTTGAGGACCGGCGCCTTGGCGAGCGTGGGCGCGATGAACTTCCAGCGCTCCTGCACGCTGGGCAGCGCCTGCGGCTGGCGCAGCGCACTGAGGCGAAGGCCGATTGGGCGGTGTGGTGCGCAATCCCGCAGCACGTCATCGATTAGGGTCTTGTCGGTGAAACCGAGGACGTAGTCGAAGTAGCGCGCGGCATCGTGTGGGTAGCATCGCGCGTGCGGGCCGCCGAGCACGGTCACCGCGCCCCGCTGGCGGTGCAGATTGCTGATCGCGTAGGCGAGATGGGCTGCCTGCGTGAAGGCGCCGATGAAGAGCAGGTCGCTCTCGACGAGGACCTCGCGCGCCAGGTCCTCGAAGCCCGTGTAGCAGACGAAGCGGACATCGTGGCCGGCCTGCTCGCACCACACCGCGACGACTTGCGGCATGATGCTGGCGAGGTTCGCGTTCATTAGCCGCGCGTACAGGGCGCGGGTGGGGCGCTCGTTCGCGAGATCGAGAACGGTAACGCGGAGTCGACGCACGTAGCCTCCTCACTCGCGCTCGGGCGAGTGTCGATGAGGTTTGCGTGCGTCGTGGGGGCGGCGGCCGTCGGCGCCGGCGCACAATCAGTTGTTCGGCGGTGAGTTGTTGAGGAGCAAGCCGTCGCTCCTCCCCGGTATGTCATCTAGCAAACATAGCGCCAGGGTGCCTGATTGCCCGGGCGGAGTTCCGGAGCATCGCCACCGACGACGACGCGAGATCCGTGAGTCTGCGAGAACGCCGGCCGCGGGCACACCCGCCTGGGTGCCAGAGTCTCCTGCGGATCTAGGCTGGGGCGGGAGCGAGGCGTTCCATGAGGGACTGGGCCGCCATGCGGTACGCGCCGGTATCGAAGTTGTCCGGGTCGATCATGGCCTGCAGCGCGTACCCGCTGATCAAGCTGACGGCGACGGCCGCCAGGGCATCGGGCGTCACATCGGTGCCGTTGGCCGGCGCGAGAAGCTCTTCGGCGATCGCCCTGAACGCTGCCCGGTAGCGCTCGAGTGCGGCGCCAATCCGCCGCCGGATCAAAACGCGGCGCACGCCGAGCGCCCAGTATTCAAAGAACAGGCGCCTGCCACGCGGGTCAAGGGAGAGGCGGTCGAGCTCCTGTCGAAGGAGTGCGCCCAATCGCTCGGGCGCGTGCGGGATTCGCGCGACGTCCTTGGACACATGGAGCATGGCAGTGGTCGCGAGCACGCGGTCCAGCAGGGCGCCGATGAGGTGATCCTTTTTCTTGAAGTAGAAGACGACGAGGCCGTGGCTGAGCTTCGCCTTCGCCGCGACGGCGCGCAGCGTGACCCCGTCGATTCCCGTGCGGAGTGCGACCTCATACGCCGCGGTCACGATCTGTTCGCGCCGCGTCTCCTCCGGCGCCTTCGGTCCCGGCATGGCATCTCTCCTGGCGCGATGGTATTCCGGTTGCCCGCGAGGCGTCGACTGGCCTGTGCATGCTGGGCGCCTGGTCCCGCCCAGTCGCGTTCTCTATTGACCAAACGGATAATATATAGTATCATTCATTGTCCGACTGGTCAATACACGGGTGGAACGTGGTCGCTCGCCGCATGCAGCACGACCGACGAGCGGATCCGCACCGCTGCTCCCGGAGGGAGTATGCACCATCGCCGATTGTTAACGCTTGCCGTCGTGCCACTCGCGCTCGCCGCCTGCAACTTGTTTCACCATGATCCGGCGAGCGAGGTGAGCGGCGACGCGAATCTGAACACCCGCTGGCACGCCTCCCTCGTGAGCCCGGCAACGCTCGCCGGCGCGGTGCAGATCAACGGCACGGCCGCGATGCCGCCGGGCAAGAATGGTGAGGGGACTGCGCTGTCGCTCAGCCTCGCGAACGCGACACCGGTGGGCATCCACCCGTGGGAGGTACACCGCGGACAGTGCGGTGCGGACGAAGGTGTCTTCGGCCCCGCCCAGGCGTACACGCCGATCAAGATCGGCGACGATGGCCGCGGCGAGGCGACAGCGACGATTCCCGTGAAGACACCGACGACCGGCAGCTACTTCGTGCTCGTGGGCGCCTCGGCCGCCAACGCGCAGATGATCGTCGCGTGTGGCAAAATTGCGCCGCCGACCTTGTAAGCAGCTCTTGCTCTACCGCGGTCGCCCACAGGTGGCGACCAGGGGCGCGTCGGGTCCAATATCACGCTCATGCCAGAGGAGACCGCTATGATGGATCGCTTGCTTCCACTCGAAACGCTCTACGCGCGATTCGCTGCGTTCGCCGAAGGGCGCGCGCAGGGGAAGGGTTGCTGGGCCGCGCACGAGGCCGTGTTGGATCGGCTGGCCGCCAACCAGCGCGTAGCAGAGGCGTACGGCTGGACATCGTGCGCGCTCGAGCGCGCGGGCGGCACGGGGCAGTTGCGGGCGTTCGGACTCCCGCCCTCGGAATGCCAGCGCCGCCTGATCCCCGACTGGCCCTTCGGGCCCCGGTACTAGGATCGTCCACCGATCGCCGACTGAATACAGGAGGGCTCCATGAGCGGCGTGCCGACTACCCCCGCGCGCACGACCGGGACCGTGAAGTGGTTCACCGAGCTCCACGGCTTCGGCTTCATCGGTCGCGATGACGGCCGGCCGGACTGTTTCGTGCACCGCTTCGACTTCCGCCACGGGGGGCTGACGACCCTCACCGGAGGTGAGCGCGTCGAGTTCACCGTCATCGAACGCGAGAAGGGCCCGTGGGCGGACGATGTCACTCGGCTCTCGCCGTGCGGGCAGTGAGCAAGGTGGACGCGCTGGTCGCAGCTCATTTTCGTGAGGCGACGATGAGGAGCACGCGCCCATGCCGGGCCGCAGATCGAAAGCCAGGCGCCGCACCGGCGGCCGCCCCCCGTCGGAGGATCCGGGAGATGTCGCGCGAGGGCCAGAGCGTCCCGATTGGCACCGCGATCTTTCGCGTACACGCGGACGAGATCACGGGCTGCGGGGCCGGATCGTCGGCCGCGCCGCCGAAATCCGTCGCTGCAGTGAGACGTTCATCGGCCCGCGGCGCCTCGCTGGCGGCGCCACGACGGAAGCGGTGAGCGGCAACGCCTCGGCCGATCGAGCCGGCGATGGTGCGCCCGTGATGGTTCTGCGGTGCCAAAAGATACTGCTACTGCTCGGCTGCCCCGTCCACGATTCGCTTGGCGATGCGCTGCAATTCGGCTAAGGTCGAGCGGGAGCTCAGCCCTGGGCCACCGGGACCGTCGCTTCTGCTTCCATGCTGCTTCGCGGCGACCGCGCGGTCGTGCTTGCCGTCGCGGACAAGGCGAGTGCGCCGCGATCGGGTCGGGCTGGCCGGCGTCGAGCGTTGTCTCGACGACATCGACGTCGCGGCTCACCTGCCGCACCGCGAGTCGAAGCGCCTCTCGCGGGCCGAGCTCGTGGTGCCTGGGACGCGCGGGATGGTGACAGATGCCGAGATCTCCGCTTCCGCTCGGGGTGTCGACGTCTCCGCATGCGGACGCGTCACCGTCGCCGCACGCCGACGTGAATAGCGCCGGGGCGCCCCGCCCGAGCCGAGTGAAGGGCCGCGCTGTCAGCTGCGCGAGAGCTCCCTCTCCCAGCGCTGCCGCCAGAGGGCGCTCTCCCAGCGCTGCCGGCTCCAAGGGCGGTGGGCTAAGCTGCGCGTGTAGTACGCGACGACGCGGGCACGCACCGAATCCTCGGTGTCGGCCTCGACGGGCCGGAAGGGCGCGTGCCGGGTCGCGTCATTCGACACGCCGAACCACCACCACGATTCCGGCCGCCCCACCCGCCGCTCCTCGATGCGGCACGCGTAACACCGGCCGCCGTCCTCGAACGCGAACTCATTCCGCATGGTAACCATTGCTGCTCCCCGCCTGCGTATAGTCAATCTACCATGGTGCACGCTCCGGAGCTGCGCCCGAGTGTGGATTGGCGTCCGACGTCCAGGCGCCGGTGCTTCGCGTGGTGCGGAGACGGGGGCGGAGCGACCGGATGCCTGATCTCGGACTCGCGCTCGGGCTCGTCGCCGCGATCGCGATTCTCGCCGCCGCCGGCGGGCGCGCCGGGCTGCCCGACCCGATCGTCTTCGCGCTCGGTGGTCTAGCGCTCGCCCTCGTGCCCGGCATCCCGCGCATCGCGCTCCCGCCGGCGCTCGTGCTCGTTGTCTTCCTCCCGCCGCTGATCTTCGCCGCTGCGCAGGACACGTCGTGGGCCGAGCTCCGCCAGGACGCACGCCCGATCCTGGTGCTCGCGGTGGGGCTGGTGCTCGTCACCATGGTTGCCGTGGCGGTGGTCGCCCACGCGCTTGCGCCCGGGCTCTCGTGGGCTGCGGCGTTCACGCTGGGCGCCATCGTCGCCCCGCCCGACGCCGTTGCGGCCAAGGCGATCGCCGACACGCTTCACCTTCCACGGCGGCTCGTCGCGATCCTGGAGGGCGAGGGGCTAGTCAACGACGCGACGGCGCTCGGCGCGTTCCAGGTGGCGAGTGGGCTAGCGATCGCCGGGGGCGCGTTCGCACCGGCGTCGGCGGCACTCCGGCTCGGGTACGCGGCTGCGACGGGTGTCGCGATCGGCGTGGGCGTCGGCTGGATCGGGCACCACGTGTTGAGCCGTGTGGGCGACGCCGCCGTGGAGAACACCGTGACGCTGCTGCTCCCTTTCGCCGCGTTCCTTCCCGCCGAGCAGGTGCACGCGTCCGGCGTGCTCGCCGTGCTGGCGCTAGCGCTCTATCTCAGCCGGTTCAGCGTGCTGGGCCCCGCGGCGGCGAGTCGGCTACAGGGGCGGGTCCTCTGGGAGATGATCAACTTCCTCCTCACCGGGCTGTCGTTCGTGCTCGTGGGGTTGCAACTGCGACCCGCCGTGCAAGGGCTGTCGAATCGACCAGCTGGCGTGCTCACCGCCGCCGCGGTGTGTCTGACGGTGGTCCTCGTCCGCCCGGCTTGGGTGTTCGGGACGGCCTGGCTGTCGCACAGCGTCCAGCGCGCGCTCTCGGAGGCCGTGCCGTCGCCGAGACCGCGGGTGCCGGCCCTCGCCGTGCTGGGCTGGGCGGGTATGCGCGGTGTCGTCTCGCTCGCCCTGGCGCTCTCGCTGCCGCACGTGACCGCCAGCGGGCGACCGTTTCCGGGGCGGGACCTGATCGTGTTCGTCACCTTCGTGGTAGTCTTGCTGACTCTCGTCGGACAGGGTTTGACGCTGCCGGCCGTGATCCGCCGGCTCGGTGTCGGCACGGTTGCCGGCAGGGCGGAGGACCAGGAGCTCTCGGCGGAGCTGCGTATGGCCCGCGCGGCGCTCAACCACCTCGACGCCATCGGCGGCGAGACGCGGGCGCCGCCGGACGTCGTCGAACGTGTCCGCGGCTTTTACGCGGAGCGCATCAAGCGGCTGGAGCGGCGCCGCGAGCTGCGGCTGTCGGACGCCGCGGAGCAGGCGCTCGAGGCGCAGCTTCGCGAGGGGGCGGACCGCCTGCTCGGGCGCCTGCTCGAGCTCGAGCACGCCGAGCTGCAACGCATCCGCATTGGCACGGACCTCGACACCCCGGTCGCACGCCGCATCCAGAGCCGCCTCGATGGGCTCCGGCTGCGGGAGGGTCGCTGACGGATGATCGCTGGGCTCGCGGCTGCGCGGTGCATCAGGGAGGCGTGTGGGCTCGGAGGACATCGCACACCGGGGGGTAACCAATGGCCGGGCGACCCCCACCCCCTCCCGTCGGCGTGCTCGCGCACCAGTCGCTCGGGATCCTTGAGGGCCCGCACTATCGCCGGTACGTTGACCACGCCGTGGATCCGCCCGAGAAGGACGCTAGCATTCTGCGCGATGTCGCGTCTCGCCACCCGGTCGTGTTCGTGCAGGGATGCCACACTGAGCACACGCGGCGCGCACCGACTAGATTAAGACATCCGGCGAGCGGCGTACTCGCTGCTCCGGTTGGCCTCCACGTCGCCAGCGAGGCGAATGGATCCCCGAGCCGTGTTGCTCACAGCCCGTCCAGTAATCTGGAGGCACGATGGCTCGGCCACAGCCGACTACCTCGAGGTCGCGCAGCGTCGCTCACCCCGCGGCCACAACGGCTCTTACAGATCGTCTGAAAGGAAATCATCGGCCGTTTGGTCGTGCCCCGTTCGCGACCCCCGCGAAGCTGGCGGACGAACGGCCGCCGTTCCTCTCGACGACCAACGCGCTGCCGTGCGAAACGACGTACCTCGATTGGCGCGAGCGTCTGACAAGTACCCTTTCGCGATGCGGCAAAGCTCGGTGGGAGCCATCGACGATTGTTCACCAAGAGCGGAAATGAGACAACCCGCGAGCGAGTATCGAGACTCGGTGCTTTGGTCCACTGTCCAAGCGATCCTTGCAGACCTCACGACCACTGGGGAAATCGCCATTAACACGGCCCCTGATTATGTGATCGCGTATGTCTGTCGCGAGCTCGTCGCCAAGAAGGCGATCGCCGAGGCGGCGCTTCGGACACGCCCCGAGGCAGATGAACCCTGAACATCGTGCCGTGCTCGGTCGATGTCTGGACCGTGATCGACGCGATGCACGCGAATGATATTGTCGACAATGTAGAGGCCGAGACCCAAGTGTCGCCGGTCGCTTCGCCCGACGGGGCGCCGAGCGCCTTCATTCCGTCGAAGATCCGGTCGATCTGATCCGTCGCGATCGCAGGACCCTGATCTCGCACCGAAATCACGAGCTCCTCGGTCGACCCATAGGCTTCGATCTCGATCGGCGCGCCGTCGGTACGATGGTGCACAGCGTTGCTCACGAGGCTGGTGATTGCCTGCGTCAACCGCTCGTAGTCCCAACGTCCGTGCGTTTCACATCCGTGCGTTTCGCCGGCCGATCGAACGTTGATGAGGCTTATCGGATATGAGGTGCGCACCGCGGACGCAACATCGTCGACCGTCCGGGCGGCGTGCACTTCGGCGGTGACGATCGGGATCGTATCGCCGAATCGCGTCGGGCCTCGCATGCCGGATGACCTCCGTGCGGACGGCCGTCCCCGCTAGGACAGCGGGGGCCGCAGGGGGCCGCACGCGCCTTTTTCGACCGCTGATGCGTTAGCGCCGAGCGCAGTAAGCAGCACGTTGGCAGTGGGAAATTGGCGCTTAACCGAGTCAGTCGTTCGCTTCGTCCTTCTTCCCAAGCTGGACGTCGCCGGTTCGAGTCCGGTCGCCCGCTCTCGATGTCATTATGAGATAATAGTTTGCGAAATTCGGCTGCCGGGATTGGCAGCCGATTTTTCGTTGTCCAACGGCCCCGGAGCGGCCCCCGCGCAGCGATTGCGTGGGTGCCGTTGTTGTTGGTGAAGTGTGATCGTCACTGTATTGCGAGCCGAGGCAACGAGTTGCGAATGCCGCGACTGCTGTTGTGCCGGTTATATCGATTGAGCCCGTCGTCAAGACCAGGCTGGACGTCGCCAGTCAGTCGTGATCGGCTGTGTCGCTACCTCCGGTCCTCGGTTTGTCGTAGGATCTCCGAGCAGGACTCGTCGATCGGCATTCGCGCGGAGCTGTTCTGGCTGCCAGGCGCGCTCGACTTCGTAGACATCGCTACGGTGCGTCAGGAACTTTGTTGTCTTCGCCTGGTACTTGCATATGTAAGTGTCATATGCTAGCTTAGGCTACCTGTTGAGGAGGGCACAATGGCGACAATGGTCCGAGAGCTCGAAGCGCTCGAGCGGCTCCACAGTGAGTACGGCTTCAGCTACGCGCAGCTTGCCAGGGCGCTAAATACCAGCGAGCCGACGTTGCACCGTTGGCGTCGCGGAACGGGCGGCGAGCCGACGCCGGTCTATCTCAAGCGGTTGGAGGCATTCGAGACGTTTCTCGAGGAGCTCGACGAACTCTTTGCGAGTCAGCGTACAGCCGCCGCTTGGCTCGACAAGTCGCTTAGCGTTCTGAAGAACCGCACTCCGCGCGCGATGATCCTCGATGGTCACGTCGACCGTGTAACGGGTGTGCTCTACGCGCTTAATGCCGGTGTGTCGCTGTAGTGTTTGGGGCTTCGGCGAGACGCCGGGATGCCTTTGACGCAGACGCGGCTTGTCGGCCTCGCGTTCCGCGCAACGTCCCCGCGTTACTCGGATTTGCACAAGACAGCGGCGATGAGCCGCGTCCACCCAGGGCGGTTCAACACACCGGAAGTCGGTGCTGTTTACGTTTCGCGTGAGCCCGAGACCGCGATCGAAGAGCTTCGGCGTCGTGCGTCCCGTGATGGTGTGTCACTCGCGGATATGCATCCGCGATCGATCTTCGTGCTTGACCTGCTGCTCCATGATGTCGTTGACCTCACTTTACCAGAGCAGTTGGAAGCGTGGGGACTCACCGCGGGGGATCTGGTGAGTGACGATATGGAGCGATGCCAAGAGGTTGCTGGCGTCGCCGCACGACTTGGAGCGGAGGCGATTCGATGGGCGTCGGCAACAGGCGCAGGACAGAGCTTTGCCGTGTTCGTTGGTCAGCTTCAGCCGGGGTCGCACGCGGAGATACTCAAGAGCTTTGATCTGACACGCGAAATGCTCGACGCCATCGCGACAGGAGCATCAGTAGCGATGCTGATTCCTGCTCTCAGCGACATGCCGCTACTGGAGTAGGTTCGGCTGCCGTTCTCGCTGATGGCCTCGAACCTCGACGCAACATCTCTGGGGCGGTTCAGGAGGTGAGGAATGAGCGTAGCACCACATCGAGAGCAGTTCTCCGAGCTATTATCGAAAGTTGTGGATGGAGAGTTGAGGGGATGAAAAAGGCGGCATATCCTTCCGCGTGAGTTCCAAGTAACCACGCACCCCCGGTTGGCGCCGGGGAAGGAGATGCCACCCGTGTTGAAAGTAGTGAAGGACCGCACCGACGAGCAAGGAGACGAATTCCAGCTCGGCCTCGACGATCTCGCCCGCGAAGGAGCGCGCCGCATGCTGGCCGCGGCTCTGGAGGCCGAGACGGCTGCCTACATCGAGCGCCTCAGGGGCGTACGAGACGAGGAAGGCCACGCGATGATCGTGCGTAACGGCAAGGCGCGGCCGCGCCAGGTGACCGTGGGATCGGGGACGATCGAGATCGGGGACGATCGAGATCCAGGCACCGAGAGTGAATGACCGGCGGGTGGACAGCGATGGCAATCGCGAGCGCTTCACGAGCGCGATCCTGCCGCCCTACATGAGGAGATCTCCCAAGGTGGCCGAGGTGCTCTCCATCCTCTACCTCCGGGGGCTCTCCACGGGTGACTTTCGCGAGGCCTTGTCCGCCCTTCTCGGTGAGGAGGCAGCGGGTCTCTCCCCTGCCAACATCACGCGTCTGCTCTCGGTATGGGAGGAGGAGTACACGAGGTTCCAGAAGCGGACCCTCTCGGATCGTGACTACGTCTACAAGCACCTACATCTGGGCCGATGGCGTTCACTTCAACATCCGGACGGGCCTCCGCCTGGAGGAGGACCGGCTCTGCACGCTGGTCATCCTCGGAGCGAGGCCCGACGGGACGAAGGAGTTGATCGCCGTGGAGGACGGCTACCGTGAGTCGGAGGAGAGCTGGGCGAGCGTGTTGAGAGGCCTGAAGCGGCGCGGTATGCGTGGCTCCTGAGCTCGCGATCGGGGACGGTGCTCTCGGCTTCTGGTCGGCGGTGAGGGACGTGTGGCCGGAGACGAGGGAGCAGAGAGACTGGGTGCACCGGATAGGCAACGTGTTGGACAAGCTGCCCAAGCGGTTGCAGCCGAAGGCGAAGGCTCTGTTGCGGGAGATGATGCGCGCCGAGTCGAGGGAGGCGTGCGAGAAGGAGATGGAGCGGTTCCGCGTGGAGTACGAGGCGAAGTACCCGAAGGCGGTGGCGGCGTTGTGCAAAGGGAAGGAGAAGCTCTTGACGTATTTCGATTTCCCGACGGAGCACTGGATTCACATTCGTACGAGCAACCCGATCGAGTCGGCGTTCTCCACGGTGCGGCTACGTCAGCGAGTGACGAAGGGGGCGGGTTCGAGACGGAGGGGGTTGGCGATGGCGTTCAAGCTGCTGGAGATGGCGCAGGCGAGATGGAGGCGACTGAACGCTCACGAGCTCCTGCCGCTCGTGCGAGCTGGAGTACCGTTCATCGACGGAGTGAGGCGGGAGCGGGACGAGGAGACGAGCGAAGAAGCACGCGAGGAGAACGCCGCCTGATCATCCCGATCCACAACTATTGACGATACCTCGCCCTGGTAAATGGACAGCACCTCTGTTGGGATCACTGACAGCCGTGCACGCGCGATGCGTCCGGGTGGTCAGCGCTCGGCCAGTGCGGTAGAGGGGAAGGGAGTCCTCATTGCGGCGGGGGCCGCAGGGGGCCGCACGCCCTTAATTCGGGCGCTAATGTGTTAGCGCCGAGTGCCGTAGACAGCACGTTCGCAGTGGGAAATTGGCGCTTAACCGAGTCAGTCGTTCGCTTCGTCCTTCTTCCCAAGCTGGACGTCGCCGGTTCGAGTCCGGTCGCCCGCTCTTGATAATGGATGGTGCGATTGTAAGAAGTTGCGAATGCCGGCTCCCTGTTGGGAGCCGGCATTCGTGCGTTCTGGAGATAGGAGACATTCGCCATGATGCTGGTGTCGCTCATCCCGTCGCGGGTGCGTCGTGGGAGGGGAGACGCGCCAGTCGTCGCGTGAAGATGTACTGCTCGGCGATCTCCCGGCCGCGCGCCGTGAGCACACTTTCGCCGGTCCGCCGATCACGTCGGAGATGTGCGAGGCGGCGACCGTGCAGGGTGCCTACCATGCGCGCGTCCGATCCATGGCGCACCACGAGCTTCCGAAGCGCGGCGGCTTCGATGCGGCCCCCCTGCTCGAGGATTTCGGCAAGGATTGCCGCGTTCCGCGAGTCTGCTGCGACAACCGCGCTCGGCTTCTCACTCGAGCGCCGGTACGTGCGCCCGCGCTTCTCTCCGAGTGGCTCGAGCAGCCCGTGCTGGATCAGCACATCCAGGTGATATCGCACCGTGCGTCCAGGGAGCTTCAACGTGCGCGCGACGAGAGACGAAGTGACGCGACCGTGCTGGTCGACGATCGCCAGTATGCGCTCCTGAACATCCGAGAGATGCACCATCGTGCGTTCGATATCGAGCTTGGCGATCAGGTTCCGTTGCTGCGCTCGGAGTGCTCGCAGGAAGAACAGGAGCCACTCACCGAAACCGGGTGTGCCTTCTCGCATCGCGTGTTGCGAGCCGCGCAACGCGACGTAGTACGCGCCCTTGTTCTCCTCTATGACTCGCTCGAGGGATGCGTATGGGACGTAATCGTAGCCGGCGCCAAGGAGGAGCAGAGAGGTAAGCGCACGCGAGAGGCGCCCGTTCCCATCCTGGAACGGGTGGATTGCGAGGAATACGACTAGGAAACGAGCGATGACGACCAGGGGGTGCACATCACGGGCAAGCAACGCGAGTCGCGTGTGCTCGACCAGGTCCGTCATGAGGTGCGGCGTGTCGAACGGGGTAGCCGTTCGAAAGATCACTTCGACCCTACCATCCGCGTGACGAGCCTCCACGTGATTGTCGTTCTTCTTGTACTCGCCTCGGTGCCACGCGTCTCGCTCACTGTACTGGAGGAGGATGCCGTGGAGTTGCTTGATGTATCGCTCTTCGAGTGGAATGTCCGTGAAGTGGCTGAAGATGATTTCCAGCAACTCGCCATATCCACGGACTTCCGATGCGTCGCGCGCACGGAAGCTGTCAACGGAGAGGCCGCTGAGGACTCGTGCGACCTCGTGGTCCGAAAGTTCGGCGCCTTCGATGCGCGTCGAACTGCCGGCCGACTCGATAGTTGTCACGTGGCGAAGCTCGCCGAGGCGCTCTGCGCGAATCTCCCTGAGCTTTCGCCAATGACCCTTGAACTCATCGATCTCGCCGAGCAGGCGGAGGAGCTCGGTGACCTGCGCGGGAGTGAGAATCGGTTGATAGCGAGTCAGGTCCACGGGTGAATCCTGGCGCCCGCGTGCGGAGGGCTGCCGTTACTGTTGCCGTTTGGTTGCCGTAAGCAGAGCGAGCATTATTGCCGATAGTATTGCCAATAGCTTGCCAATAATCAAGCCACGATCCGAGCAAACCTGGATCAAGGCCTGGCCGCATCGACTCGCCCGGTCATCTCGGCCAGCAATTCGGGCGGCCTGAAGCGCCGGGGCAGTTCACTTCCGGCCGAGCGCGCCGGGACGTCAGTATCTCTATCACCTGCTTCGGACCCCGCGGTCTGACAGCGCCTCTCTGGAGAGGCTCGAGCTCACGGTGCGGGAGATCGCCACTAGCAGGGAAATCGCCGCGCGTAGCGGCGAGCCTCTACGAATATGTGAACCTCTTCTTTCTACTCGACGTCAATGAGTTCGTGTTCACCATTGAGTCGCTACGCGCCGAGCGGGAGCACCTCCGCGAGATGTTCGAGGCGATCGGGTACCTGGAGGCTGCACAGTCCATTGCCGCCTGGCGCCGCTCGCTCCCTTCATGGAGCAATCCTCAGTTCACCGATGCACGAAAGTCGATATGCGCGGCAGTCTGGCGTGCCCCGATGCTCCGGGGGCGCACCTCGATCGGCCGCATCGGCGGTGCTCTCCTACCTGAACCGGGGCAGCGACCTGGTCTTCGTCGCCACTCACGACATCGAAGTGCTCGATCTGCTCGGCGGCGGCTTCGACGCCTACCACTTCAGCGAGCAGGTGGATGACGACGTCCTGACGTTCGACTACCGCATTCATTCGGGTGCATCGTCCACCCGGAACGCGATCACGCTATTGCGGCTAATGGAGTACCCGGAGGAGCTGGTCGCCGAGGCGCTGGCGGCGGTGGATTGGGCGAGGAGGTGATCCTGCTTTATCAGCCGAATTTCCGCCCAGGGCCGATCTCCGACCCATCTCGGCGTCGAGGGAGCGACCGCCTGGCCCTACCTTCGGAGGATCACTCTGCCCGCAGCACCACCGCCGGGTCCACTTGCGTGGCGCGACGTGCAGTGAGGCAACTGGCTACCACCACAACAGAGAGTAGCACGACCGCGGCGCCTGCGATGACGAGCGGATCGCCTGGACTGGTGCCGACGAGGTAGCCCTGCTTGAAGTGCGACGAGGCTCCGAAGAACGCCCGCGCGAGCGCATCTTGGAAGACGCTGTAGACCGTACATCCAACCAGGACGCCAGCGCATCCGGTCGCGATCCCGGCACGCGTAATGCTCGTTATAACGTGTGCCGAGCGTGCGCCAAGCGCAATGCGGATGGCGATTTCCCTGGTGCGACTGCGGACCGCGTCGGCAACCACACCATACAGGCCGACGACCGCGAGCAGGAGCGCGACGGTGGAGACACCGATCATGACGCGCGCGTTCAGTTGCAGGCGTCCATTGGTGCCGCTGTCCAGCATTATCTCCCGAAGACTGCCGACGGTGCCGATCGGCAGGCCGGGTGCGAGTACGTCGAGCTCGCGCCGAACATTCGCGACCAACTCCTGCGGATCGCCCGACGTGTGGATTCCAAGCAGGAGCGACGAGGTCCAGACTGGTCGGCCACGCGAGATGAGATCCGTCTGCGCGAGTGGGCGGAAGAACCCAGGCCAGTGTTGGTGGAGCTCGTTCCGCGCTCCCGCGCCAGTGAGCCCCCACTCGTTCACATCCTGTGCGTCCGATGTCATGCCGACGACGGTCATCCACGGATACGGCGACGTCACACCACCTATCTTGAACCGCTTCCCGATTGGATCTTCGCCGGGCCACCAGCTCTTCGCTGCGGTTTCGGTAACGATGGCGACCGGTGGTGCACCCGGACCATCGGCGGTCGTGAACGGACGGCCACGTATGATCCGAAGCCTTGTTGCGTGGAAGAAGCTGGGGCTCACATCCTGCGTGCTCACCGGAATCCGGCACGCACCGATTCGTCGGCAGACGCGTGAAAAACCCTCGGGTTTCCCCTCGATTGTGGCGTAGTCTTCGCCCGGACTCACCATCCCGCTCGGTGCAAGCGTTCGCCAGATTGCGATGTCGCGACCACCGGCGAGCGCGCTGAAACGCTCGAGAAGCCGTCGGGCCAGCTCCCGGGCCTGATCGGGGTCGGCGTACCGTGTCCCATGAAAATCGAGCGTGGCAACGAGGATGTGATCAGCGTCGTATCCCACGTCCGCTCGTTGCAGGTAGAGGAATGACTTTGCCAGTATGCCGGCCGCACCGAGCAGGATGAGCGTCAGTGCGATCTGGATTCCGACCGCCGTATGGCGTAGCCGGCGCTGACGTCTGCCGCCGCTCGCGTTGATTCCTCCGTCGTTGAGCCCGTTGCGAATGTCGACACTGAATAGCTGCAGAATGGGAGCGATGGCAACGACGCCGCCCGCCGCGATGATTATCGCGCCAGTCATGCCGAGTACCGGAGCATCGAGGCGGAGCACCAGAGGCAGGTTGAACCAACGCTGCACGAAGGCCGAGGCGAAGTCGGTTCCCCAGGCCGCGAGCAGCAAGCCAAGTGCACCGCCGACTGTCGAAAGCAGAAGGCTCTCCACCAGGAGCTGGCGCGCGAGCCTCCAGCGACTCGCGCCGAGCGCCGCTCGCACGGCCATGGCACCGCTGCGCCGGAGCGTGCGCACGACGGCCAGCGCCTGGAGATTGGCCATAACGATGAGCACCATCGCGCCGACGGCGCCCACCAGCAACTGCAGGGCGGATCGAGGCATCGTGTGCTGCAGACCCACAAGTGACACTGCCGTTGCGCCATGGCCGCCGTTTGCCACGGGATCTTGGAGCTCCTGCCGACGCATGATAAGGCGAAGCTCCGCACGCGCGCGTGAGACTGTCATTCCCGGGCGCAGGCGTCCGACGGCCATGTAGAACTGATCGCCGGTGGCTCGATCCACCGGCGCCGATGGCAGAATCGTCCAGAGCTCCGCGCCAGTCGGATATCGAAACTCTGCCGGCATCACGCCGACTATGGTGGACACCATGCCGTCGAGCCGAATCGTGCGACCTACGACGCGGTTGTCGCTGCCGAATCGCTGTCGCCAGAGAGAATAGCTCAACACCACCACCGGTGCGGCACCCGCATCGGCGTCATCGTCGTCCAGGGCGCGCCCCCTCAGCGCCGGGACGCCGAGGAGCGCAAAGAACTCACCACCCACGGCGGCGCGACGTACGCGTACTCCGGACGATGCACCCTGCAGGAGTGCATCGCTCCACGTATACGCAGCGATCGCGCTGAACGAGCGTGCCTGCGTCCGGACGCTGCTTAGCTGCTCGGCCGTAAAGAGGTCCATGCATGTCGTGTCGCACCCATCCCCGTCAGTCGCCGTGATCTGCACTAGTTCGTGCGGTCTGGCGTACGGTGGCGCGCGGAGCGCTGATGCGTCGACAATCGCGAAGACGAGTACCGATGTTCCGACCCCCAGGGTGAGGGAGAGCAGCATCGTGATCAGGTAGCCAGGCGACTTCAGGAGTGAGCGGTAGGCGTAGCGAATCTCGCTTCCGAGCTCGGACATGAGGCTGGATGCCAGGGGAGGGGGTAAGCCAGCTTGGGCCGGGCCGGGCGGCTACGCATATGGCCCATGAGAGATACGATTGGTCGAGGTGTCAGCAACCGAAGAGAGCAGACGGGCGAGCCGTACGGATCGACTGGACCTCGCATCGTGCCTGCATCATGGCGCCGGACACAGCGAGCGCCTGGGTCACATTGGGTCACACCAACACTCGATAGGAAATTGCCGTCAGATCTCCGTCGCTTATCCAGTCGCGGGTGTGCCTTCGAAAACTCGGTGTCCCCGATGCGCGTCGAACCGTCGGCCGACAGAAGGGGCCGGCCTTCGTGCCATCTGGAGCACCGCAGGCCGCGAGCATTCCTCAGGCACCCGGGAACCGTACCGCCTGTCTCGTTCTTGACGGCGCGCCCATCGCGTATATATATAGAGCGCCTATGGTAGTCGTGTCTATGTATAGAAGGAGATAGAGAATGCCGGATCCGCCTCGAAACGACCAGCTCCTGCCAGGGACCCTCGAGATGCTCGTCCTCAAGACCTTGAGCATGGGCTCGCTGCACGGCTACGGAATCGCCCAGAACATCCAGCGGCTGTCCGGCGAGGCGTTGCGGGTGGAGGAAGGCTCGCTCTATCCGGCCCTCCAGCGCATGACGCTGAAGGGGTGGGTACGCTCGCGATGGAAGCTCACGCCCACCAAACGAAGGGCGCGCTATTACACTCTCACGGCTGCGGGACGCAGGCAGCTCGGCCTCGAGGCATCGGCGTTCGAGCGGCTGGTGGAGGCGATCGGGCGCGTCATGCAGACGGACGCCGGGTGAGACGGGCGATGCGGGCCGTAGTGCTTCGCCTGGGCATGCTCCTGCGGCGTCTTCTCGCGCGCGCGCATCGCGGAGGGCGAGCGCGCGATCTTTCCGACGAGATCTCGTTCCACGTAGAGATGGCGACCCGCGACGGCATCGCCGGCGGCGCGAGCCCGGACGCTGCGCGCGCCGCGGCGCTGCGCAGGTTCGGCAATCGAACGGCGCTCGCGGAGCGGGCGCACGACATGTGGAGCCTCGGAATGCTCGACACCGTGCTTCGTGATACGCGCATCGGCCTGCGCGCCCTCCGTCGCACACCCGCCTTCGCGCTCGTCGCGATCCTCACTCTCGCGCTGGGGATCGGGCTTTCGACGGCTGTATTCACCGTGGCCAATGCACTGCTCCTGCGCCCGCTGCCCGTCCACGACCAGAGCCGCCTCGTCGTCCTCTGGGGCGAGGATCGCGGCCAGGGCGATCAGGGTGGCCGGGGTTTCGTGCACTACCCGCTCGGCTTCGACGACGCCACCGAGTTCGCGAGTCGCACGCGCACGCTCGAGCAGGTGGCCTTCGTCAGCTACTATGGCGCTCTCGAGCAGCCGGTGCGAGACGGCGACCAGATAACGCGCCTTCGCCGCGCGCTCGTATCGGGCGACTTCTTCGACGTGCTCGGTACACGTCCCGTGATCGGTCGCACGCTCCGTTCTTCGGACGATGTCGTTGGCGCCGCCCCGGCAGCCGTGCTGAGCTACGCGGCGTGGCAGAGTCGATTCGGCGGCGACCCTCGGGTTCTCGGACGCCAGCTCCGGATATTCGGCAATGACTTGGCGTACACTATCGTCGGCGTCATGCCGCAGGGACTCGAGTACCCGAGCGGCACCGACTTCTGGGCACCCATCGCAGCGCCGCAATCGCCGGAGCAGCGCTCGTACATCCTGCTCGACGTGCTCGGGCGGCTTCGGCACGGCGCCACGCCCGCCGATGCGCGGCGCGAGCTGACCGCCTTCTTCGCGCGCCCCGAGGCTTCGGTGTGGGCACGCGATCACCTCGGTGGCGTCGTCCGCAAGTTGCCGCGTCTCATACTCGGCGATGTTCGGCCGGCACTGCTCGTGTTCGGTGCTGCGGCCGGACTGCTTCTACTCATCACGTGCATCAACGTCGCCAACCTGCTGCTCGTACGCGGCATCGCGCGCGTACGGGAAGTGGCCGTGCGATCCGCGCTCGGTGCCGGCCGCGCCAAGGTCGTGGTCCAGTTGCTGATCGAGAACGCGCTCCTCGCGACCGTGGGCGGGATTCTCGGCGTTGCTGTGGCGGCGGTCGCTGTACGCAGCTTCATCGCGTTCGCGCCGGCGGGAGTCCCGCGACTGGATGAGATTCGACTCGACGCGACAGCATTGACCGGAGCCGTGGCCATCACCGGCCTCGCGACTCTGCTCTTCGCCATTGCGCCGGCAGTCATGACATCGCGCGTCGAGGTGCAACAGATCCTGCGCTCGGATACGCGACAGAGCACCGGCCGCCGCTCGCGCCTGGCGACCGAGGCGATGGTGGTGGGGCAGGTCGCGCTCGCGCTGCTCGTTCTCTCGGCTGCGGCGCTCATCGCCAGGAGTCTCATGAAGCTCGAGGGTGCCAGGCTCTCCCTCGATCCATCGCACCTGCTGGTCGGAGAGCTGGCCATCCGCTTCGGACAGTACGACGACGTGACGAAGCAGACGGCGATGCTCGAGGCTCTACTGGCCCATATTCGGGCGACGCCAGGCGTGGAGGGAGTCTCGCCCGTGGTCGCTGCTCCATTCTCGGGAGCCGGTGGCTGGGACAGCAGCCCCTCGGCCGAAGGTCAGACGGCAGAGGAGGCGGCCGCCAATCCGATGCTCAACGTGGAGGTCGTCGACCCTGATTACTTCCGAACGCTCGGCATCTCGATAACCCACGGGCGCGACTTCACGAACGCGGATCGCGAGGGTGCGCCCAGTGTAGTCGTGCTGAGCGAGTCCGCGGCGCGGCATTACTGGCCGGGCGCCGACCCGATCGGCAAGCGGTTGAAGGTGGGGCCACCCAGGACCGAACGGACCGCCACAGTGGTCGGAGTCGTGCCCGACACGCGCTACCGCAGCCTGCGGGATGCGCGTGCTACCGTCTACATCCCGCTCCGCCAATCGAGCTTCCCGTACGCTCCGCTCACGCTCGCCATCCGCACCAGCGGCCCGCCGGCCGAGCTGGTGCCGACGATCAGGCGGGTGATCGGCGAGGCCGCACCCGGTGTCGCGATGGTGAGTGCCGCTTCGTTCGAGACGTACCTCGAGAGACCGTTGGCGCAGCCACGACTGAACACACTTCTTCTCGCGATGTTCGCGACTGCGGCCGTGGCGCTCGCGGCCATCGGGCTCTTTGGCGTCATGGCGACGATGGTCCGTCAAAGGACACGCGAGCTCGGGGTGCGGATGGCACTGGGTGCGACGACCGGCGATCTGCGGCGCATCGTGATACGGCGCGGACTCGTGATCGCGACGGCGGGCGTGGGGACGGGGTTGGCCGGCGCACTGCTGGCGAACCGTATGCTCTCGGCGATACTCTACGATGTGAGCCCGACGGATGGCGTGACGTTGGCTTTCGTGGCCGGGCTGCTGCTCGGAGTCGCGGCACTTGCGAGCGCCGTGCCGGCCTGGTCGATCACGCGCATCGATCCGGTCATCACGTTGCGAAGCGAAGGTTAGGGATCGGCGAATGGTTCTTCGGCGGTACATGCTCGGCGATGCTCTCATCGTCATCGTCGTCGGAGCGAGTATCGGCATGGGCGGAGCGCTTCGCGGTGGACGACTCCCCCGGAGCCGCGATACGCTGCGTCCGCAGTCCGCACTTCGTAACTCGACTGCCGCACGCAGAGCAATGGCCAGCGAGTGCCCATCGTGGCCGGTATCTCCGCTCTACGTCCTCGCCTCGACGGCTTTCGGTGCTCGGTCAGCTACGATCGCCGACTCCCTCGCTCCTAAAACTCTCGAATGGCGTCCGCTTCAAACTCGACGAGCCACTCGGCATCGATGAAACGCGCCACCTGCATCACCGTGCATGCGGGGCGCACACCTCCAAACACATCCCCGTGCACCGCTGCGACCGCTGGCCAGTCCTCGATCCGCGTGAGGAGAACTCTTGTTCGCACGACGTCCGCGAGCGTAGCCCCCGCCTCGGCCAGCGCAGCGCCAATGATCTCGAGGCACCGGTGCGCCTGCCCGGCCGGGTCGCCCGGAGACGCCGTGCCGCCGTCGACCGCGATCGGGGCGGTTCCCGCAACGGTTACGAATGGTCCGACGCGAACAGCCCGGGAAAATCCAATCACCGGCTCGAGCGGGCTGCCGGAGGAGACGAGGAGGCGAGACTGAGAGTTCATCCTTGATGAGGTCTGAGAGTTGGTTGTCGTCGAGGCCGGCCTGTGGGCGAATGATGACCGACCAGCGGATTGGCCGTACGACAGGTTGGTTGGTAGGCGGGCCACTATCTCTGCTGTGACATCGGCTGGCGTATACTGCTCGTGGATCGCCGGAGGATGGGTCATGAATCCCGATGAGAGTGCAAGAACGTCACCTCGATTCCTGCCAGAACGCCCGACTGTTCGAAGATGAGTGCCCCGCGCAGGTTGCCGGCAGGACCGTAAAGGAAGTCGCCGAGCGCGCGCAGCCCCCCGCTCGGAAACGTCGGAGCGTCAGACGAGCCGTGCTCGAGCATCCAACGCGCGAGCGACCGCTCGTCGGCGGTGAGTGGCCGCTCCTCCGAGTGAGTGGACTTCGTCACGTCGTCCCGAACGAGTACCACTGCCCACTCAGATGGCGCAGGGAGACGAGCTTCGTAGCATCGACGAATTCGCTCCCCGGCACCGGAGCGGCATAGCCAGGTCGCACGTAGACCACTCCGAAGACGTTGTCCAGCATCCCGCCCTCCACGAAGGCGACGTAGCCCGGCGCGACCTCGACTTCGAGATACCCAGTACTGAGGAGCGCCGCACGGAAGCGACGGTACGTCGGCTCGTCGGTGCCTGTCCTCGCGAGCGCCGGCAGCTTTCATTCCCGCGATCATCGCGAACTGCTCCACGGAACCCGATCGACGCTGGGATGTGTTTAGGCAATGTCGTACTCGAAAAAAAGACGCGATCGATCAGCGTGAATCGCCAGCCCTTCGAGTCTACGTGTCAAGTGGGCCAGGGGGCGAGCACTTCCTTACTTCATGCCATGACGCAACCGCCTATTTCCCGAGCCGCCGAGCCCGGCATCGGACGCCTCGGTCTCGGCCTGGCCGCCCTCGGCCGACCCGGATATATCAACCTCGGGCACGGCGCCGATCTGCCGTCCGGTCGTGATGTGGCGTCGATGGAGGCGCACGCGCACCAGGTCCTGGATGTCGCGTGGGCCAGCGGCGTGCGCTACTTCGACGCCGCTCGCTCGTACGGCCGCGCGGAGGATTTTCTGAGCTCGTGGCTGCGATTGCGCGATGTTCGCCCGGCCGAAGTATTCGTCGGCTCCAAGTGGGGCTACATCTACACGGCCGGCTGGCGTATCGACGCCGAGGTGCACGAGGTGAAGGACCAGTCGCTCGCGACCCTGCGCCGCCAGATGGGAGAGTCCCTGGAGCGGCTCGCCGAGCATCTCGACCTCTACCAGATACACTCCGCCACGCTCGAGAGCGGCGTCCTCGACAATACTCCCGTACTGGACGAACTAGCGCGCCTGCGCCAGTCCGGGATCCGCATAGGGCTCTCCGTCAGCGGCGCACGGCAGGGCGACACGATCCGCCGCGCACTCGATGTAGAGCGCGATGGTCGACTCCTCTTCTCGGCCGTGCAGGCTACGTGGAATCTCCTCGAGCGCTCGGCGGACGCGGCTCTGAGCGAGGCGCACGAGGCGGGAATGCTCGTGGTCGTCAAGGAGGCGCTCGCGAATGGTACACTCACGGAGCGCAGCCACGATCCCGCCATCGACGCGCGGCTGGATACGCTGCGTGCAGAAGGGACGCGGCTCGGTGTCGGGATCGATGCACTCGCTCTCGCCGCGGCCATGGCCCGGCCCTGGGCGGGCATCGTGCTGAGCGGTGCCGCCACCACGGCCCAACTGCGCTCCAACCTTCGCGCCCTTACCTGCCCGTGGGACGACCGCTCCGATGAGCGGCTCGGTGCGCTGGCGCTGGATCCCCAGTACTACTGGACGAGACGCAGCGGCCTCCCCTGGACGTGAGGTAGTGGCGGCGAGGGGGTCGAGTCTTCGCCCGAATTGCAGCATCCGAGAGCGTCGCATGGACGGAGAACCGTGCGGCGTAGCTGCACGGCGCTTCACTCGGGCGCCTTCGTACCGCGCGGCCATGCACGTGGCAATTGCTCTCGAGGTTGGCAGACCTGAACCAGGAGCGAGTCGCGAAATGTCCCATCGCCAGCGCTGTGCGCGAAACGTCTTTCGCTATGTGGCAGCCTGCATCGTCGGGCCGGTACTTGCGGCCGACACGGTACCCTCGCACTCTTCGTTCATGCGCACCTGGCGACGCTGCCCATCGCAACGCGTCACATGACCTCGCGATTCACCGACGGCTTCAACGGGAAGGATGCTCGAATCACGGCCTGGATGGCACGCCATGGGATCACGCTGCTCAGGCTGAGTCTGGGCATCGTCTTCTTCTGGTTCGGCGTGCTCAAGTTCTTCGCGGGTTTGAGCCCCGCGCAGGATCTGGCGGCGGATACGATCGCGCTCCTCACCTTCGGTCTGGTGGGGCCATCGCTTTCCGTACCGATACTCGCCGTGTGGGAATGCCTGATCGGGCTCGGACTGCTGCACGGCGGCTACCTGCGATCCACTCTCCTCCTGCTCTGGCTGCAGATGCTCGGCACGCTCACTCCGCTGGTACTCTTTCCGGGCGAGACGTTCACGCGCTTCCCGTATGCGCCCACGCTCGAAGGGCAGTACATCATCAAGAACCTCGTGCTCATCAGCGCGGCGATCGTGGTCGGCGCGACGGTTCGCGGCGGTCGACTCCTGTCCGAGTCGAGCGCTCCGCCGGAGGCCTGACCGGGCGCGGCTCCGGCTGGATCCGCGTGCTCCGGCGGATCGGTCGCTCCGCGGGCCCGCACCAGCGCTTCCCTTTCACGTCGCGTATACTGAATATCCGGCAGCAAGCTCACCGGATGCCCGCACCGCCGTCGCCTCGAACGCGGGGATGAGGATCGGACGTGGATGGACTGATCGAACTCCTCTTCAAGTATCGCCCCGTCGTGTTCGAGCGTGGGCACTTCGTCTTCGGTGCATCGGGCGCCGCGCGTGTCGTGGCGATCGCACTCGGAGTGGCAGCCATCATCGCCGTGGCCAGCTATACGCGTGCTCGGCTCCGCGGCGCTATGCGCGACCGCATCATCCTCGGGACCATGCGCGCGCTCGTGCTCGCGCTCCTCCTGTTCGTGCTTCTCGATCCCGCGCTCCTGGTCGCCTCCGCCGTACCGCAGCGCAACGTGGTCGGCGTACTCATCGACGATTCGCGCAGCATGCAGGTGGCGGATGTCGCTGGCCGCACCCGTGCCGAAGTCGCGAGGTCGCTCCTCGACCCGGACGACGGCCCGCTCGCTCGCGCTCTTTCGGGAAAGTTCATCGTCCGGGTCTTCCGCACGGGCGGCGTTGGGAGTCGCGTCGCCGACGTCGGCGACCTGGCTTTCGACGGCTCCACGACTCGTCTCGCGCCAGCGCTGGAAGGTATGCGCCAGGAGCTCGAGGGCGTTCCCCTGGCGGGCCTCGTGCTGCTGAGCGACGGGGCCGACAACGGATCGGACGGTACGCTGGATGAAACGCTGCGTTCGCTGCGCTCGCGCGGGGTGAGTGTCTATACCATCGGCGTGGGGCAGCGGCGCTTCGACAGAGACATCGAGCTGAGTCGCGTGGATGCGCCGCGCGAGGTCCTTCAGGGCTCGGCGCTCGTCGTCAACGTCGATGTGGCGCAGCGCGGCTTCGGCGGTCGCACGGTTCCGCTCGTAGTCGAGGACAGCGGCCGGATAGTCGCCACGCAGAACGTGACGCTCCCCGCGGACGGCGACGTGACTACCGTGCGCGTGCGGATTCCGGCCGCCACGCCCGGTGCCCGGCTCTTCACCGTTCGCATCGCTCCGCAATCCGGTGAGATGGTGGCCGGCAACAACTCGCAAACGGCGCTCGTGGCGGTCCGCGCCGCCCGGGCCCGGATCCTGTACGTGGAGGGGGAGCCGCGCTTCGAGGTCAAGTTCCTGCACATGGCGGTGGATGCGGACTCGAACCTCCAGCTCGTGACCCTCGTGCGCACCGCGAAGGACCGCTTCTTCCGAATGAGCGTGGATGACAGCCTCGAGCTCGTGACCGGCTTCCCTCGCACGCGCGAGGAGCTCTTCGCGTATCGCGGGATCGTGCTGGGGAGCATCGAGGCCAGCGCCTTCACTCTCGACCAGTTGCGAATGATCGGGGACTTCGTGAGCGAGCGCGGCGGCGGACTCCTCATGCTCGGCGGGCGCAAGGCGTTCGCCGAGGGCGGGTACGCCGGGACGCCCGTGGCCGATCTCCTTCCCGTGGCCCTCCCCGCGGGTAGGGAGGGAGAGCCGGCATTTCGCGAGGTGAAGGTGGCACTCGCGCCAGCGGGAGCGATACAGCCCGCTACGCAGATCGCGGCCAGCGACAGCGCATCCGCCGCGCGGTGGAAGACCATGCCGGTCGTGACGAGCGTCAACACTATCGCTCGCGCAAAGCCCGGTGCGACCACGCTGCTCACCGGCTCGGCGCCCGACGGCGGTGATCCCACGGTCGCCATGGCGTACCAGCGCTACGGACGCGGGAAGGCGATCGCTTTCCCGATCCAGGACTCCTGGCTCTGGCGGATGGACGCGAGCGTACCGGTCGAGGATGCGACGTACGCGACGTTCTGGCGACAGACTCTGCGCTGGCTCGTGAGCGAGGTGCCGGAGCGCTCGACCGTGGCCACCGCCGCCGACCGTGCCGGTGTGAACGAGCCGCTTCCGGTGACCGCCGAGGTGCTGGACGGGGCGTATCGCGGCGTGAACGGCGTGAGCGCGACGGCCACCGTGATCGCGCCCTCGGGTGCGCGGCAGCAGATTCCACTCGGCTGGTCGGGGACTCGCGATGGGCAGTATCTGGGCACTCTCACGCCTACGGAGCGGGGCGTCTACGGCATCCAGGTCACGGCGCAGTCGGCCGCCGATACCATCGTCAGCGACACCGCCTTCGTCTCCGTCATCGACCCCACGGTCGAGTCGTTCGGCGCGGAGCAGCACGCCGCGCTGCTGAAGCGCATAGCCGAGGAGACGGACGGACGCTACTACACACCCGAGCAGGCGGCGGATGTGGCGAACGATCTGGTATATTCCGAGGGTGGAAACACAGTAGTGCAGCGGCTGGATCTGTGGGACATGCCCGTGGTATTCGTGGCGCTGCTCCTGCTCGCCGGCGGCGAGTGGGTGTACCGGCGCGCGCGGGGATTGGCGTGATGCGCCCGGCTCGGGTGGCCACGCTGCTCGCCGCGCTGCTCGCCGCACTGCTGGGGGCGTCGCCAGCGCTCCCGGCGCAGACTCGGGTGCTGATAGTCGCCGGCGTGGGAGGCGCGCCCGAGTACGAGCGGGCGTTCCACGAGAACGCCATGCGAATGGCCGACGCGGCGCGAACCGCGGGCGCCCTGCCGGATAGCGCTATCATCGTGCTCACCGAGCGCCCGGAGCGCGACCCGGCACGCATCGCCGGGCGCTCCACCAGAGAGGAGGTCGAGCGCGCGATCGCGCTTATCGCGAAGTCCGCCCGCCCCGGCGACGTGGTGTTCGTGCTGCTGATCGGCCACGGGAGCGCGCGCAACGGGCATTCGTTCTTCAACCTCTCGGGCCCGGACATGTCCGCCGCCGATTTCGCGCGTGTTCTCGAGCCTCTCGCCGCGCAGCGCGTAGCCGTGATAAACGCCGCCAGCGCGAGCGCGGAGTTCATCCCGGCGCTCTCGGCGAAGAACCGTGCGATCATCACCGCCACCAGCTCGGTGATGGAACGGAACGCGAGTCGCTTTGCCCGGCACTTCGTCGACGCCTACGCCGGAAATGCCGCGGACGCCGACAAGGACGGCCGTACATCGCTGCTCGAGGCGTACGGCTATGCGCGGCGCGAGGTGGCGCGCGAGTACGAGTCGGGCAACCAGCTTCAGAGCGAGCACTCCATGCTCGATGACGACGGCGACGGCAAGGGAACTGCCGAGCCCGGCCCGCGGTCGAGCGACGGCGCCTTCGCGTCGAGCCTCTCCCTTCGCCAGGGAGCTGCCGCGGCGAAGGTGGCTGCCGGCGCCGCGTCGAGCGATCCGCGCGTGGCGGAGCTGCTGCACCACAAGGACTCACTGGGCGCCAGGATCGACGCGCTCCGCCGGCGCAAGGCCGCGATGGACTCCACGGCGTACGAGCGCGCGCTCGAGGCGCTGTTGCTCGACCTGGCCGGCACCAACCAGAAGATCGAGCAGTTGACGGGAGGGACGCCGTGATGGTGCGGCCGCCCTGGGCGGTGAAGCGGTGTAGCATCCTCGCGGCCGCGATATGCGGCATCGCCGTGTCACTGGAGATGCCGGGCGCCGCATGGAGTCCGCTTCACGCGCAGGACCGGGCCGCGATCGAGAGACAGACTTCGCTCGGCGAGTCGCTCATGGCGCGCGGCCGCCTCGGAGACGCCGAGCGTGCCTTCGACGCCGCGATTCGTGGCTCGGCGCGCGACAGCCTCACGGCCCGTGTCAGACTGGGGGAGATCCGCTGGATGCGCGGAGAGCGCGCGGCGGCCATGCGCGAATTCGACCACTTCATAGATGTCTACAACGACCGCCGCGCCCGTCTCACATCGCGCGAATTGACGGCCGTGGGGATAGCCTGCCGCTACCTGGGCGAGGACGACCCCGAGCTCTTCAAGGACGCGCTGAAGGCGTTCGACGAGGCGATCGCGCGCGACACCACCGATCTGGAGCCCCGCATCCTCGTAGCGGAGCTCTTCCTCGACAAGTACAACAACGCCGATGCGCAGACGGCCATCGCGGACGTACTCGCGCGTGCGCCGTCGGAGCCGCGCGCGCTGCTGGCATCGGCGCGCCGCCTGGCGAACGATGGCGAGCCCGGCGCCATGGATGCACTCGGCCGCGCGCTGCGGGCGGACCCGCAGCTCGCCGATGCACACGTTCTCGTGGCGCGCATCCGGCTGGACGCGGAAGATCCGGCTGCCGCCACGGAGGCGGCCAACCGCGCGCTGGCCGTCGATTCCGCGTACGGTCCGGCGCTCGCGGTGCTCGCCGCCGCGCGGATCGTGGCCGACGACAGCGCCGGGTTCGCCGATGCCCGACGGCGCGCGCTGGCTCGCAATCCGCACGATGGCGAGTTCTTCGCGACGCTCGGCGAGGTGATGGCACGCAACCGCTTCTACGCGCGCGCGGCGGCCTTCGCCCGCGAGGGAGTGGAGCGCGATCCGAAGTCGTGGCGGGCGCACGGCGTGCTGGGGCAGAATCTCCTCCGCACCGGAGAGCTCGCCGAGGGCCGGCGCGAGCTCGAGCGCGCTTTCGCCGGCGATCCCTACGATGTGCAGGTCAAGAACACGCTCGATCTCCTCGACACGTTCGGAGACTACTCGGAGGTGTCCGCGCCGCACTTCGAGTTCATGATCGAGAAAAAGGACGCCGATCTCCTCGCTCTCTATCTGCGCGAGCTCGCGGCCGAGGCGTACGATTCGCTCGCCGCGCGGTATGGGTACCATCCTCCGGATCCCGTGCGCGTGGAGCTCTACCGCAGTCACGCGGACTTCTCCGTGCGCACCATGGGTCTCCCGGGGATAGGTGCGCTCGGCGTGAGCTTCGGTACCGTATTGGCCATGGACTCGCCCTTCGGCCGCAGGGTGGGCGACTTCAACTGGGGCTCCACGTTCTGGCACGAGCTGGCGCACGCGTTCACCCTGGGCGCCAGCGATCACCGCGTGCCGCGCTGGTTCTCGGAGGGGTTGTCGGTGTTCGAGGAACGCCGCGCGCGGCGCGGCTGGGGTGCGCGGGTCACGCCCGACTTTCTCGCGGCTTTGAAGGGCGGCGCGCTGCCGCCGGTGAGCCGGCTCAACGACGCCTTCACGCGCCCTGCATACCCGCAGCAGATCAGTCACGCCTACTACGAAGCGTCGCTCGTTTGCGAGCTGATAGCGCGAGACCACGGTATTCAGGCGCTGGTGCGGATGCTCCGCGCCTACGGGAGCGGCATGAGTACGGCACAGGTTTTCCAGAGCGTACTCGGTACCACCCCGGAGCGCTTCGACGCCGGCTTCGACGAGTACATGCGAGAGCGCTTCGGGAGCCGTCTGGCGATCGTCGAGCCGCTGCGGCTCGGCGGCGACCGTTCCGCCACCGGCCCTCCCGCGCGCGCGGGCGAAGGCAGGTTCGCGGACGCCATGCGAGCCGGCGTGACCGCGCTGCGCGCGGGGGGGCGCGAGGACGAGGCGGCCCGGCGCTTCGAGGAGGCGAAGGCCATGTTTCCCGAGTACACTGCCGGCGAGAGCGCGTACTGGCATCTCGCCAGGCTCGCACTGGAGCGCGGCGACACGACGGCGGCCATCGCCGAGCTGCTACCGATAGTGGACTCGAACGAGACGCAGTACGATGCGCACCTGCTGCTCGCGGAGCTGCTGGAGCGGAAGCGGGACATCGCGGGTGCGGCCCGCGTGCTGGAGCTGGCCATGTACATCTCGCCCGGCACGGCCGCCGCGCACGAGCGGCTGGCCGCGATGTACGCCACGCTCGACGACTGGCCGAAGGCGGTGCGCGAGCGTCGCGCGGTAGTCGCGCTCGCGCCGGCGGACCGGGCCGAAGCGCTGTATCAGCTCGCGCTCGCCCTGCACCGGAGCGGCGACGATGCCGGTGCGCGCCGGGCGGTTCTGCGGTCGCTCGAGACCGCTCCGAACTTCGAGCGCGCACAGAAGCTGCTGCTCGAGCTGCACCAGCGCGCGCCGGGCGGCGCGGGGAGGGTTCCGTGAGAGTGAGAGCACGTCACGTGCTGCTGGGGCTGATGCTCGCGGCCACGGCGGCGGGTGCCCAGCGCTTCCGCATGCGAGGCGACGCCGCGGTGGAGCCGAACCCCTCGTACGACGGCCGCTACGCGTTCGTGCGTCTCCGCTACGGCGGCGAGGACTTCCGCTGCTGGAGCAACGAGGGGCCCGGCTGGCACCACGACTACCCGGTGGCTGATCGGAACCTCATGAAGATCGTCACCGAGCTGACCACGGTGGATGCGCGCGTCGACAGCAGCATCGTCCTCGACGCGAGCGACCCCGAGCTCATGAAGTACCCGATCGCCTACCTGTCCGAGCCCGGGTGCTGGCGGCAGTCGGACGCGGAGGTCGCGGCGCTCCGCGCCTATCTGCAGAAGGGCGGCTTCCTGATCGTGGACGACTTCAATCGCCGACACTGGTACAACTTCGTGGAGCAGATGCGCCGAGTGCTTCCGGAGGGGCGGCTCGTGCCGCTGGACGTCTCGAACCCGGTCTTCCAGTCGTTCTTCGGGATCGAGTCGCTGGAGATGTCAGGATATCGCGGCGGGGCCCGGTTCTTCGGGGTCTACGAGAACAACGACCCCACCCGGCGCCTGATGGTCGTGGCCAACTACGACAACGACATCGGCGACTACTGGCAGTGGTCGGCGGAGGGATTCCTCCCCATACCGCTCACCAACGAGGCCTACAAGATCGGTGTCAACTACATCATGTACGGTTTCGTGCATTGAGGAGCTCACCGGCGGGGTCCGACCCCGCTGTCACCGCTGTCAACTCACCCCGACGACGAGGGCTTCCCGTGGGAATCGTGACCGGACAGAATGCCGCGCTCGAGGCGGCCGACGACATCGCGCTCGCCGATCGCCTTCGCAACGGTACCGCGGAGATCGTCCGCGAGATGCGGAAACTCATCATCGGCCAGGACGATGTGATCGATCAGGCGCTCATCGCGCTCTTCGCTGGCGGCAACTGCCTCATCGTGGGTGTTCCGGGTCTGGCCAAGACGCTCCTCATCCACACGATGGCTCGCGTCCTGGACCTCCGCTTCTCGCGCATCCAGTTCACGCCCGACCTCATGCCCTCCGACATCACCGGCACCGACATCATCCAGGAGGATCCGGAGACCGGGCAGCGGAAGATGACCTTCACGGCGGGACCCGTCTTCGCCAACATAGTCCTGGCCGACGAGATAAATCGCACGCCCCCCAAGACACAGGCCGCTCTGCTCGAGGCGATGCAGGAGCACCGCGTCACGGTGCAGGGAACCACCTACGAGCTCGAGGAACCGTTCGCGGTTTTCGCCACGCAGAATCCCATCGAGCTGGAGGGGACCTACCCGCTCCCCGAGGCGCAGCTCGACCGCTTCATGTTCCAGGTGATCATCGACTACCTCGACGAAGCGCAGGAAGTGGACGTGGTGCGCGCCACGACTTCCGTACAGCGGCCGGAGTTCACGCATGCGGTGACGGGCGGTGACATCGTCGCGTTTCAGGAGCTGGTGCGCCGTGTGCCGATCTCCGACACCGTGGCGCAGTACGCGGTGGCGCTCGCCCGTGCTTCGCGCCCCACGGCGCCGGGCGCGTCCGAGCTCGTGAAGAAGTGGGTTTCGTACGGCGCCAGCACGCGCGCCGCGCAGTACCTCGTGCTCGGCGGGAAGGCGCGTGCCCTCATGCGCGGCCGCTATCACGTGAGCTTCGACGACATCCGCGCCCTCGCGCACCCCGTACTGCGGCACCGCGTGCTGCTCAACTTCCACGCGCAGTCGGAACGCGTGTCGAGCGACCGGGTGGTGGAGCATCTGCTCGAGCATGTTCCCGTACCGAGGAGCGGGATGTGAAGGGATATCCGCGCCGCGCCGGCCCGGATGGCGCGCGCTCCGGCGACCCGGTTCGCGGAGCCGCGTCCGCGGACGCCACGACTTTTCTCGATCCAGCCACGCTCGGCCGGATCGGGAACCTGGAACTGCTCGCTCGTACCGTGGTCGAAGGATTCATCAACGGGCTCCACCGCTCGCCTCATCTCGGGATGTCGCTCGACTTCGCGGAGCACCGCGCGTACATGCCCGGCGACGACATCCGCCGAATCGACTGGCGCCTCTGGGCGCGGACCGATCGATACTACGTGAAGGAATTCGAAGCCGATACCAACACCGACTTCTCGATCCTCCTCGATGTGTCGGCCTCCATGAGCTACGGAAGCGGCGCGCCGACGAAGCTCGACTACGCCAGAAATCTCGCGGCATGCCTGGCCTGGTTCGCTCACGGCCAGCGCGATCGCGTGGGGCTGGTCACCTTCGACTCGGAGATCGTGGAGTTCGTACCACCTTCGGCCAAGCACCTGCCGGCAGTGCTGCACGCTCTCGCGCGGGCGAGAGCCGAGCGTCGAGGGTCGCTGCGCGAGCCGCTGGCCAGGGTGTCCGAGCACGTGAGGCGGCGCAGCATGGTCCTTCTCATTTCGGACCTCTATGCGGAGCCGGATCAGATCGTCGACTCGCTGGAACAGCTCCGCCAGCGCGGGAACGACGTGATGGTGATGCACATTCTCGACAGCGCCGAGCTGGAATTCCCCTTCGACGCGACGGGAGTTTTCGAGGATCTGGAAACGGGCGAGCGCATCCCCCTCCTGCCGGACAGGCTGCGCGAGCGCTATCGCGCGGCGATCCGCGGGCATATCGCCGAGCTGGGCCGGCGAACGGGGGAGCACGGGATGGACTACTCGATGTTCGACACGTCGCGCCCGCTCGACTACGCGCTCTTCGAATTCCTCGGCCGGCGCGAACGGCTCGCGCGGGTGCGCTGATGCCGAGCCTTCTCTCCCCCTGGTTCCTGCTCGGGCTGGCGGCTCTCGCGGTGCCGGTGCTCGTACACCTCACCCACAGGGAGCGGAGGACGGTGCTGCGTTTTCCGTCGCTCATGTTTCTCGAGCGCATCCCGTATCAGGCGGTGAAGCGCCAGAGGCTCCGCAATCTGCTCCTGTTCGCCCTCCGGTGCGCCGCGGTCGCGCTGCTGGCGCTGGCATTCGCGCGGCCGTTTCTCGCGCGCCGCTCGGGTCTGCTCGGCGCGGCCGGAGAGTCGAGGGACGTGGTCGTCCTGCTGGACCGCTCCTACAGCATGGCGTACGGCGACCGTTGGGAGCGCGCCCGTGCCGCGGCTACGCGAGTGGTGGATGGAATGGACGGCGAAGACCGCGCCGCCATCGTTTACTTCGACGATGCGGCCGCCGCCACCGGAGCGCTCACGAGCGACAGGGCCGCGCTCCAGGCCGCCATCGACTCCGCGGCCCCGACGGCGGGCGGTACGCGCTACGATGCGGCGCTGCGCCTGGCGAGCGGGATACTCGGTGATACGGCGCGCGAGCGGCGCGAAGTCGTGCTCATCTCCGATGCACAGCGCTCCGGATGGAGCCGGCGGGAGCTTCCCGCGCTACCCGCCGGGGTCGACCTGGTGCAGGTGAACGTGGGCGACAGTGCAACCGCCGACGTAGCGGTCACCAGAGTGGACGTGTCGCGGGATGCCGGAGGGTCGCTCACCGCCGTGAGCGCTTCGCTCGCCAACCGGAGCACCGAGCCCGTGGCCGAGAGGGGAGTGACACTCGAGGTGAATGGACGCGTGGTCCAGAAGCTGGTGGCCGCCATCCCGGCGGACGGAGCGGCCACGGTGCGATTCGACGCCTTTCCGCTCCCGGAGGGAGTTTCACGCGGGACCGTGCGCGCGGATGCCGATGAGCTGGAGCCGGATGACGTCTTTCACTTCACACTCACCCGAACGCCCTCGCTCCCGGTGCTCCTGCTCGAGAGTTCGGCCACGTCGTCGGAAGGCGGGCTGTTCCTCCGCCGCGCGCTCGGCATCGGCGATCGTCCTTCGTTCGGCATCACCGTCGCGCGCGGCTCCACGCTCTCGCTCGATGCGCTGCGCTCCGCGCGGCTGGTGATACTCGATGACGCGCCGGTGCCCGGGGGCGAGGCCGGTCGCCTGCTCGTCGACTACGTGGATGGCGGCGGCGGGCTGGTGATCGTGCTCGGCGCGCACAGCCGCCCCGAAGTTTGGCCGGCGCTCGCGGACCGGCTCCTCCCGCCTCCCTCCGAGGCGATCGACCGGCTCGATACGCGCGGCGCCACGCTGGGCTCTCTCGATCGCACACACCCGATCTTCGACGATTTTTCGGGGCCGCACAGCGGCGACTTCTCGGCCGCGCGCTTCTACCGCTACTGGGCCTTGACGCCCGACACCGACGACCGCGAGCTGGCGCGCTTCGACGATGGCCACGTGGCCCTGCTCGAACGACGTGTGGGGCGCGGGCGGGTGCTCGTTCTCACGGCGGCACTCGATGGGGTGTGGAGCGACTTTCCGCTGCAGCCCGTATTTCTGCCCGTTCTGCGCGAGGCCGCGGCGTACGCAGCCGGATACAGCGAGACGCGACCCTGGGCGGTGGTGGGCGATGTCACGACCATCGCGGCCGACGCGACGCCCGCGGTCGTGGTGGCGCCGTCGGGTGCGCGGCTGCATCTGGGTTCGCCGGGCCGGACCGCCGCGTTGAGATTCGCCGAACGGGGCTTCTACGAGATCCGCCCGGATGGCGGGGCGGGCGACTCCGCGCGCATCGTCGCGGTGAATGTGAATCTGGAAGAGTCCGACCTCACTCGGCTCGATACCGCGCTCTTCGCCGCGGCCTTCGCGCCACGCGCCGCCGCTGGCGACGCGAGGCGGATCGTCGGCGACGTCGCGCCGGCCGAGCTGGAACGCCGGCAGCGGAGCTGGTGGTATCTGATCTTGGCGGCGCTGCTGATACTCGCCGCCGAGACCGTTCTGTCGAACCGGATGCCGCGCCAGGCACGCTGAGCGGCGGCAGCGTACACGGGGGATCCCATGGCCAGCGCACTCGATCAGTCGATCTCGCGGAGCAGCCTGACCGCCGCGATGAGCCGCGTCCGCAACAGGTGGCGGCTGAGACGTTTCCTGGCCGGGCTCGCGGTCGTGCTCGGCGCCGCGCTGCTCGCGTTTCTCGCCGGAGCGTGGCTCATGCAGAGCTACCGCTTCGAACCGGCGGTGGTCGCGGGCGTGCGCATCGGTACCTGGCTGGTGCTCGGTACCCTCGCCGTGCTCTTCCTCGTGCTCCCCCTGCTGCGCCGCCCGAGCGAGACACAGGTCGCGCTGTATCTCGAGGAGCGCGACCATACCCTGGATGCGATGGTGCTCAGCGCGGTGGAAACGTCGGCGGTGGACGCGGCGGACGCCGGGCGATCTCGGCATCTGGTAGCGCGGCTGGTGCAGCGCGCCGTGTCGCGCACGACGATGTGGGGCGTGGGGGCCGGGCTCGAGGGACGGAGCATCGCCATCTCGCTCGCCACCATCGCGGGAATCGCGATCATCGCCCTACTCGTGCTCGGCGCCGGGCCCGCATTCCTGCGCACCGGAGCGCGCTTCATCGCCGCGCCGTGGACGGACGCCGAGACGGCCCGGCCGTACTACATCGTGGTGGAGCCGGGGAACGCCGAGGTGGCGCGCGGAGGCGGACAGCTCATCCGCGCGCAGCTCCACGGCTTCGATGCCGGTGAGGCGGAGCTCGCGGTGCAGCGGGGGGCGGACAGCGCCTGGAGGCGCATCCCCCTGGTGGCCGCGCGCGACTCCGGAGCGTTCGAGATTCGGCTCTTCGATCTCGTGGAGCGCACGGCGTATTACGTGGAATCGAACGGTGTGCGCTCGTCGATATTCCATCTGGAGGTGATCGCGCTCCCCTACGTGCGCGATCTCCGCCTCGAGTATCGGTACCCTTCCCATACGGGGCTGCCGGGCGAAACGGTCGACGACGGCGGCGACATCGCGGCGCCTCGAGGGACGTCGGTCACCGTGCGCGCGACTACCACCATGCCGGTGAAGGGAGGCCGGATCGCGATCGAAGGCGAGCCTCCCGTCCCCATGGTGTTGGGGGCGGACGGCACGCTCGCGGGTACGATGACCGTGACGAAGTCGGGCTTCTACAGGATCGAGCTCGAGACGACCACGGGAAGAACCGTACGCGGCTCCCTCGACTACGTGATCGACCTGCTCGAGGACAACGGGCCGACGATCGCCTTCACCACGCCGGGCCACGATTCGCGCGTGACTTCAGTGGAGGAGGTGTATGTCGAGGTGGAGGCCAGCGATGACTACGGCCTCGGCTCGGTGGATCTGCGCTACTCGGTGAACGGCGGCGAGGAGCGTGCCGTGCCGCTGTACTCGAAGGGCGCGCGGCGCACGTCTCTCACGGCCGGCCACACGTTCTTCCTCGAGGAGCTCGGGCTCCGGCCCGGCGATCTGGTGGCGTATTACGGGCGCGCGACGGACAACGACAGTGCCGGCGGCAACGAGGCGAAGACCGATATCTACTTCATGACCGTCCGTCCGTTCGACCAGAGTTACACGCAGTCGCAGGAGGCGCGGCAGCGGGGTCAGGGTGAGGGTCAGGGGGCGAGCCCGGGCGAGCTGTCGCAGCGCCAGCGCGAGATCGTCGCCGCCACGTTCAAAGTCGACCGCGACAGCGCGCGGATGCCGCCGGACGACCTCGCTGCCAACTTCGCCACGCTGCTGCTGTCGCAGAGCCGGCTGCGCGCGCAGGTCGACACGCTGGTGCAGCGACTCGTCGGCCGTGGCATCGTCAGTCGCGATTCGACGTTCCGGATCATCGCCGATGAGCTGCCCCGGGCAGGTGCGGAGATGCGTGCGGCCGAGGAACGACTCGGCGTGCGCCGCGCAGGCGAGGCGCTCGGGCCCGAGCAGCGCGCGCTCCAGCACCTGCAGCGCGCGGAGGCGGCATTCCGCGAGATCCAGGTCCAGTTCGGAAGCTCCGGAGGTGGCGGCGGCGGGGGAGGGGGGAGCGCCGACGATCCCCGCGCCGAAGACCTCGCGGACCTCTTCGAGCTGCAACGGGATCAGTTGCGGAACCAGTACGAGACCGAGCAGCGGGCTTCTACACGGTCGGCGGACGACATAGTGGACGAGACGGCCGAAAAGCTGAAACAGCTCGCCGCGCGCCAGCAGCAGGAGAATGAGCGGCTGCACAACCGGCTCGGAGCCGCTGGCGGGGCGGGGGCCCCGAGCGGCGGGAGCACGCAGCGCCAGCTCGCCGAGGAGACCGAGCAGGCGGCGCGTCAGCTCGAACGACTGGCGCGCGAACAGCCGGGCAATCGCGAACTGCAGGAGAGCGCGCGCCGGCTGGAGGAGGCGGCGAAGGCGATGCGTCGCGCCGCGACCGGCGCGAGCGACGGAGGCGTGGGACAGTCGGCGTCGGCGCTGCGGCGGCTCGAAGACGCGAGGCGCCTGCTCGATCAGAACAGGGAAGGGCGCGGCGCCCGCGATGCGAGCGATGTGGAACAGAGGGGCGAGCGGATCGCACGCGAGCAGCGCGCGATTGCGGATGAGATGCGCCGGCTCGGTGCGAGCGGTACGGGAGGCGCGGAAGGCACGCCGTCGGGATCGGCCGGGCGCGACGGCGAAGCGATGCGGCGCGTGATGGAGCGTCAGGACTCGCTGGCGAATGCGATCGACACGCTGGAGTCGCGTCTCGGCAGGCTCTCGCGCGAGTCGATGCGCGATCGGCCGGCGGCGGCGCGGCAGTTACGGAGCACGGCCGATGGCATCCGCCAGCGGCGCCTGTCGGATCAGGTGCGCTACTCGAAAGGGCTCGCGCGCGACCCGTCGTCCGAGTACGCGAGCGCGTTCACGGAGCAGCTCACCCGGCAAACCGATTCACTCGCACAGCGCGTGAGCCGCGCCGCGGCGGCGCTGCGCAGCGAGGGGCGCGAGCAGCAGCGGGCCGGTCGCGCACTCGAAGAAGCGCGCGATCTGGTACGCGGTCTCGAGTCGTTGCAGGAGCGCACCGGCCAGGCGGGCGAGCAATCGCGGAGTACGGGCGCCGCCGACGGCGGCGCGGAAGGGGGCGGGGGGAGGGCAAATGGCGGGGGTAGCGGTGGTGGCAGCGGCATCGGCAGCGGCGACGCCCGCCAACTCGCGCGCGAATACCGCGAGCGCCAGCGGGATGCCGAGGCGCTTCGCCGTGCGCTGCGCGGCCGGGGGTTGGACACCGGCGAGCTCGATCGCGCCATCGGACGCATGCGCGCGCTCGGCGTGGAAAGCACGTACGAGGACCGGGGCGAGGTGAACCGCCTGCAGTCCGCGGTGACCGAAGGGGCGAAGGCGTTCGAATTCGCGCTGCGGCGGGCGCTGCAGAGCGACGAAGCGATGCGTCCCGCGCTCGGCGCCGAGGCGCGGGTTCCGGAGCGCTTCAGGGCGCTCGTGGAGGAATACTATCGCTCGCTGGGAAAGGCAAAGAACCCGTGACGTACGGTGTCGAGCGAGCTCGACCTTGACAGCGCGCTGCCCCGCGCTGTCATTCACGCCATGAAGGCGACCATGGCTAATGCGCACGCATACAAGCGCGCCGCTGCGATTCTCGCACTCGTGACCGGCGTCGTCGCCTGTGCCTCGTCCAGTGGCCCGGCGTCGGTGGCGCCGGCTCCGGTGGCGCGGCCAGCGACCGAAGCACGGCCCCTCACGCGGGCCGAGGTTCTCCTCGGCGAATACGGACGCTACCGCGCCAACAACGACCTGCTGTACTACCACCTCGACATCCGGCTCGACCCCGACAGGAGATACCTCAGCGGCAGGAACGGCATCCGATTCCGCATGCTGGCGGACGACGACCGCATCCAGATCGATCTTCACCAGGCGCTGAACGTCGATAGCATTCTCCTTGGTCACACGCCGCTGAAATACACGCGGGATGAGCGCGCGGTGTTCATCGACTTTCCCGAGACACTCGAGAAGGGAAAGACGATTTCCATCGACTTCTGGTATTCGGGTATCCCGGCGGAGAGCGGTCGACGAGGTGCCGGAGGTGGTGGTGGCGTGCGCTTCCGGACCGACGCGAACGGCAAGCCCTTCATAAACACCGTTTGCGAGGGGACCGGGTCGAGCACGTGGTGGCCGAGCAAGGACCAGTGGCGCGACGAAGTCGAGAGCGCCGACATCAGCGTCGCGGTCCCGAACGGATTGATGAACGTGTCGAATGGCGTCTTCGCGGGCAGCACGGATCTCGGAGACGGCTACACGCGCTGGGACTGGGCGGTACACTACCCGATCAACTCGTACAACATCTCGATGAACGTCGGCGATTACGTCCACTTCACCGATACGTACGAGGACATGACGCTGAACTATTACGTCCTGTCGTACAACCTCGCGAGAGCGAAAACACAATTCACTCAGGCAAAGGGGATGCTGGCGGCGTTCGAGCACTACTTCGGCGAGTACCTTTCCGGAAGGACGGCTACAAGCTCGTCGAGGCCAGCAACGCGGGTATGGAGCACCAGAGCGCGGTCACCTATGGCAACGGCTTCGAGAACGGCTACGGCGGCCGGGACTGGACCGGCGTCGGGATCAGCCCGCGCTTCGACTTCATCATCATCCACGAGAGCGGACACGAATGGTTCGGCAACGCCGTCTCGGCGGCGGACCGCTCCGACATGTGGATCCACGAGGGCTGGACGACGTACCTGGAGGGCTTGTACGTCGAGTACACGTACGGTCATGCCGACGCGCTGAAGTACATCAACGGCTACAAGATGCGCGTGCGGAACCGCCAGCCGATCATCCCGCCCGGCGGGATGATGCGTACGCCTCCGCAGGACATGTACTTCAAGGGCGCGCTCATGCTGAACACGCTGCGCAGCGTCGTGAACGACGACGCGCGCTGGTTCGAGCTCATCCGCGACACGTACCAGCACTTCAAGTACAGGAACATCACTACCGAGCAGTTGGTCGGGTTCTTCAACCGGCAGATGGGCCGGGATATGACCCCGATCTTCGATCAGTATCTGCGTCATACTTCGCTGCCGACGCTCGAGCTCCGCTTCGACGATGCGGCCGGCACCGTCGCATACCGCTGGCAGGCGGATGAGCCGGCGTTCGCCATGCCCATCCGCGTGGGGCGCGCCGGAGACCGGCAGGTGATCCAGCCGACGACCAGCGAGTGGAAGACGCTGCGAACGCCGCTGAAGAAGGACGCCTTCCGGGTGGCGACGGATCTCTATTACGTGAACGTCACCAGAGAGTAGCTCCCTCCAGCCGAATTACCATGCATATACCTGCCGCCCTGCTCGCCTCTCTGGCGCTGACAGTTCCCTCACCGGCGGCGATCGCCGTGCCGCCGCCGGACGCCTCCGCCACCCCGACACCGTGGGTCGGTGGCGCCGTGTCGCCGGGGACGGACGCTGCCCCGTCGTGGGGCACGCTGGATACCTATCCGCGCCAGCCGGGTGTGAACGTGGAGCACTACGCTTTCGCGCTCGAGATCAGCGACTCGACCGACGCCATCCGCGGCGAAGCCACCGTGACGATCCGCTTCACGGAGGATGGACTCACGAGCTTCTTCCTGGATCTGGCATCGCCGTCGAACGGCAGCGGGATGACCGTTACCGGCGTTCTCTCCGACAGCGTGGCTGTTCGCCACGTGCACACGGCGAACCGGCTCACGATCACGCTGCCACGGGCGAGCCGGGCCGCGGAGCTGCGGCGGTTCACCATTCGGTACCATGGCAGGCCCGCCGACGGACTTCGCGTGGGAGTCAACAAATACGGCGAGCGCTGCTTCTTCTCGTGGAACTGGCCCGACAAGGCGCGCGAGTGGCTGCCGATGATAGACCATCCATCGGACAAGGCGACAAGCGAGTTCATCGTCACCGCGCCCGAGAAGTACGCGGTGGTGGCGAACGGCCTGCTGCAGAGCGAGGTGTCGCTCGGCGACGGTCGCAGGCGGACGCACTGGAAGCAGAGCGTGCCGATAGCCTCGTGGCTGAATGCGATCGGCGTCCAGCAGTTCGGCGTCCATCACGCGGGCCTCGTGAGAGGCGTCGAGCTGCAGACGTGGGCCGCGCACCAGGAGCTGGACTCCGGGATCGCGCGCTTCGAGACGACCGCACGGCGCGCACTGGAGCTCTACAGCGATCGCATCGGTCCTTACAGCTACGAGAAGCTGGCCAACGTCACCGCGCCATTCAACGGTGGCGCGACCGAGCACGCGTCGGTGATCTTCTACGGGGATGGCGGTACGCGCGCCGGCGCCGCCCCGCGGACTGCGCCGGCGCGCGCGCGCCGCGCCGGAGCCTCTCGGCGCGCCGCGCGGGTTCCGGGAAGCGGAGGAACGATCGCCCACGAGATAGCGCACCAGTGGTTCGGCAACTCCGTCACGGAGAGCGACTGGGACGACGCCTGGCTCAGCGAAGGTTTCGCGACGTACTTCACGCTCCTGTACGACGAACACTATGTGGGCCGGGACGCGTTCGTCAGAGGCGTACAGGGGATGTTCGCGCGTGCGCGGGCCGCGCAGGATGCGACGGGGAAGCCGCTGGTCCACGAGAACATCTCGGACCTGCGCAACGTGATCCCGCAGCTCGTCTACCAGAAGGGCGGCTCGGTGCTGCACGTGCTGCGGGGCCAGGTAGGCACGGAGGCGTTCTGGACGGCGATACGCGAGTACTATCGCCGGCACCGGGACGGTCTCGCTTCGAGTGAGGATCTGCGGCGCGCTTTCGAAGAAACCTCCGGCCAGGAGCTCGGCTGGTTCTTCGCGCAGTGGCTGCACGGAACCTCGACTCCGGCGCTGGAAGGCTCGTGGTGGTGGGACGCGGCGCGCAGAAGAGTAGTGATACAGCTCGAGCAGACGCAGAAGGGGGAGCCGTACCGGCTGCCGTTGGAAGTCGGCATCTTCACCGACGGCGACCCGGTGCCGCGGATCGAGAAGATCGACGTGACGCGGGCGAGTCAGCGGTTCGAGATCGATGCGGACGGGGCGCCGTCGGACGTGGTGCTGGATCCGAACACGTGGATGCTGATGGAGGCGCCGAAGTTCGACAGGCGTGCGCAGTAACGCGTCACGGGAAGGCCTTCTTCGAGGCGCGCGACTCCTCGTGTGGCAGGCTGCGGGTCTCGGTTCCGGGGAGTTCTCCGCCATCCGCCCGCCTCGCGAGCGCGAGCGTGCCGGCGGCGGAGGCGGCGCCGGCGAGTGCGAAGATGGGACCGAGGATGAGAACCTCGCCGCCGAGGCCCGCCGCGAGCGAAAAGAGGGTGCATAGCAGAAGCCCGCCGGCGGCGCCCCACCCGGCGAAGCGCGGGAGCGACATCTGCTCGAAGCGGCGCCGGCGTTCGGCGATTCCGACGATCGCCGAGAAGGTGGCACCGGCGAGAAAGCCGAGCAGGCCGAAGAAGAGCGGGAAGGGGACGTCGGCCGCGTGGGGGCCCACGATGACCAGCAGGACCATCCCGGCGGCGAACCAGGCCGCGGCCCACGTGAGTCCCATGCCGATCGCGCCACGAATCCGTCGCAACCATCTCTTCATTTCGGTCCTCTACGCTCGGCTGCTGCAGTCGTCTGGCTGGTACAGGCGGGGAGTACTTTGAAATGTAAAGTAAAATCTGGCCACCGCGACCGTCAAGCGGCAGGCGGTTGCGCCTGCCCGTCGCTCGTCGGCAGCTACGCCGTGGATCCTCCCGGCCCTCAGTCGTCGTCCACGTGCGCGAGCTCGCTTCGTACCTCGGGATGGTGATGAAGGATGTACCACGCCGTGGTGGCGAGGCCGATGATGCTCCCGGCGTAGATCGCGGACCAGGCGAAGACGTCCCCGAGTCCCTCGCTAGCGAAGATCATCGTCACTCCGACGAGCGCGAGCAAAAGCAGGATCGCCACCACGGCGGCGAGCAGGAGGACCGCGGGCGTGCCGGCGGCCACGCGCAGCACCACCGCCACCACGCCGGCGAGACCGAGCCACACCACGAAGTGAAACACCGTGAATACGACCACGGCCACCCACTCGGGTGCGGAGCCAGCGCCAACCACGCTCATCAAGCCGTCGCCGATCAACGTCGCCAGCCGCAGCGGGGTACCGTTCAACGCACCTATCAGAAGGATCCAGAGCCAGACCACCGCGGCTCCCAGCGCTCCCGCCCGGAGCACCTCGTGGGAGTGCGCATCTTCGGCGCCGGCCACGAGCTCGGTCACGTCGCCGTGAGTTCCCGAAATTGCCATCTCGATACCTCGTGCAGTTTCCAACTGAGAGCGGATGCAAGAATCCGGCGCGTGCGCGCCGCTTCCGGCGGAGTCCGCCGTCGGCTATCATTCCCGCCATGACGCATCCCGACGCGATGGTGTGCAGGGACTGGTGGCGGCTCTCTTTGCGAGCGGCCCGCTAGCACGCGTCGGTCATTTCACGCGGAACACCGGGGTCGCTCGACATCGAGCGACCCCGTGTCATTTCCGGCAGCTTCTAGCTGCGCCACGGCACGAAGGAAGCTCGCTGTCGAGTGGACTCTCCAACTCTTCGGAGGAGCTCGCCCGATGCAGCACGAATTCGTTCTCCAGCCATCAGCCATGAACGAACCAGCACCGCCCTCACGAAGCACGCCGGCCGAGCCCGATGTGACGGCGGCCGACCGCATCCTCACCGGCGACCGGCCCACGGGAACTCTCCACCTCGGCCACTACGCGGGCTCGCTTCGTACGCGGGTGGCGGTGCAGGGAAGGTGCTCGCAGACGCTGCTCATCGCCGATCTGCAGGCGCTCACCGACTCCTCGGGGCGCGCCTCTCACGTGGCCCACCACGTCATGGAGGTGGCGCTCGACTATCTAGCCGCGGGCATCGACCCCGCGCTCACCGACATCGCCGTGCAGTCGCGCCTCCCGGCGCTGGCGGAGCTCACGGTGCTGTACCTGGATCTGGTGACCGTGGCTCGGCTCGAGCGGAATCCCACGGTGAAGGCCGAAGTGGAACTGCGCGGCTTCGCCCGCGACATCCCAGCCGGATTCCTCTGTTATCCGGTGAGCCAGGCCGCCGACATCACGGGCTTTCGGGCCACGCTGGTACCAGTGGGCGACGACCAACTTCCCATGATCGAGCAGACCAACGAGATCGTCCGACGGGTTAATCGGCTGGCGGAGAGGGAAATTCTTGCCGAGTGTCGAGCGCTGCTGTCACGCACGCCGCGGCTGCCGGGGGTCGACGGGAGAAAGGCGAGCAAGTCGCTGGGCAACGCGATTCCCCTCACTGCCACGAGCGAGGAGCTCGCGCGTCTGGTGCACGCGATGTACACCGACCCGGGGCACGTTCGCGCCTCCGATCCGGGGCGCGTCGAAGGGAACGTGGTCTTCGCGCACCTCGATGCGTTCGATCCCGATGTCGATGCTGTCCGGGAGCTCAAGGAGCATTACAGTCGCGGCGGGCTCGGCGACATGGTGTTGAAGCGGCGTCTGGTGGGTGTGCTGGAAGAGGTGGTCGCGCCCATGCGCCGGCGGCGGGCCGAGCTCGAGCGCGACCGCGCGTACGTGCGCGACGTGCTCCGCGAAGGCACCGCGCGCGGTGACGAGATCACGCACGCCGTGCTTCGCGATGTGCGAGCCGCCTTCTCGCTCGACGAGGTGCTGTAGACGGAGGCCGGCGATCCGCGGCGGGTGCGGCCGCCCGCCGTCACTCCCCGGCTTCTTCCACCGCGAAGCAGCAGCGCGGCCGCCCTTCGCGCTCGCAGCACTCGTGCACCGGGGTACCTATCACGTCGGACAGCATGGTTTCGACGGCGGCGCACATCCCGGGATGTCCCTGGACTGCCGCGCCGAGGGGACAGGCGAAGCCGCGGATCGCGAGCGCTCCGTCGTCCCGACGCTCTACTTCCGTCACCCCTCCAAGCGCATCGAGCAGCGCGGCCGCCCCTCGTACGCGCGCCTCGAGCTCGCCCGGCGGGACGTTCGTGCCAGCGGCCATGCGCATGCCCACCTCGCGCATGACGCCGTCCAGCTCCGCGCCCGGCAGCCGATCGCGCAGCACGTCGAGGAGCTGCGCGAGGACGGGCGCGTACGCCTGCGAGAAAAGCGGGTCGGCGGCGGCCGCGACGCGATACTCGAAGGCCGGCTTCCCCACGCCGCCTCGTCTGGCTACGCGCTGCTCCACTACGCCATCGCGCTCCAGACTGGTGAGGTGCGAGCGCACCGCGTTGTCGGTGAGACCCAGCGCGGTGGCGATCTGGTCCACGGTAAGGGTGGCCCGACGGAGCAGGGCCACGATCCGACCGCGTGTCGTTTGATAAAACTTCTGGCTCCAACGGGTCAGGAGCATCGATTCCTCGTGGTGGACTCCGCCGAATATAGCTCTAGGAGCAAAATAGTGCAATTTGTCAAATAATATATTGACTTATTGTACGCGCGCGTCAAGCTCTGCCTCCGTAGCACAAACGCGGAGTCGAAGGCGCTGGTGACGAAGGTGACTCCGGCGCTTACGGTCCGGCGGAGTCGGGTGGGGCGAGAGCCGCGGCGCGGCGGCGGGCGTCGGCCACGAGCGAATCGGCCCGCGAGCCGGCCGCGCGGATGATGCCGTTGGCCTGCTCATCCGCTTCGCGCCGCAGCTTGTCGGCGCCGGCCTGCGCGGCGATGCGCAGCGCAGGATTGCCGGCCTTCTCCACGAGCGCCTTCCCCTGCTCATCGGCCTCGCTCCGCACGCGCGCTGCCGCGCTGTCGGCCGCGGCGCGTATCTGCGCGGCGCGCGTCTCCGCTTCGTCCACGAGCTTCTGCGCTTCGGCGCTGGCGCGGCGACGCGCTTCCAGCGCGGCCGAATCCACTCTCTCTCTCCCCTCGGCGACTCGGTCCTCCACCTGCGTCTGGACCGCCTGCTGGATGCCCTCCTTCAGCGAGCCCGCCGTTCCGGTGAAGGAGGGCCTTACCGTCGGGTTGGTCACGGTGCCCGTCACCTTCACTCCGACCGATACGGCTTCGGCGGCACCCAGATCGATACCGGCGCGCCCCGCACTCGAAGCGAGGTTGCTGATCGCCTGGCTCGCGCTCGAGCCGAGCAGCGATGTCGGTACGGCGAGCGCCAGGTCGTAGTCGAGCGACTGGTCGATTCCGTTCGAGCCCGAGACGGTCATCGCGACGTTGCCGATGTTCAGATCGAACGGCTTCACGAAGAGCCGGCCCTTGTCGATGGTGAACGCGGCCTTCAACGCACGCATCGTCGGGTCGCGGAGCTGATCCACGTGGATCACGTCGGCCAGCTTCTCGAGCGGCGGAAAGCCCTCAATCGCGATGCCGGCCGTCTGGAAGTCGCCCTTCCCGCTGAGCACGTCGAATACGGGCATCATGTTCTCGGCCAGCGGTCCGTCGAGCGAGAGCTTCGAGGAGAACTTCCCGCGCGCATACTTCGCGATCGGTACGAGCTGCTGCACGGTGGCGAGCGACGCGAAGGCGGTGGGGATGTCCACCGAGTCCACGTCCACGTCGAAGGCGAAGGTAGGCTTCGCCGGCGTGGTGGTCTCGTAGTATCCGTTCGCCACCACCTCGCCGCCGAGCATGTTCATGCGGAAGCCGTCCAGCGTCACACGCTGGTCCCTGACCAGCACCCGGCCGCGGGCGTCGGCTATGTCGAGCTTTCCATACGCTACCTGCTTCGCGGAAAACCCGAGGGTGAAGTCCACGTTCGCCGGGACCGGGATGATCTCGGACTCGTCCTCCGAGCGCCATTCATTCAGGTCGAAATGCTGGCTCGCCACCGTAGCCTGGCCACGGAGCACTTCATCGTGCAGCGCGAAGCCGATCACGTTCTGGAGCGATCCGCTGGCGCGCACGTCGCTGTTCCCGATCTTGGCGACGAAGGTCGGCAGCTCCGCGCGACGCGGCGTGAAGCGAAGCTGCGCGGTATCCACCGTCACCGGGTGGGGGAGCGCGTCACCGTTGGCCGCGACGCGCGAAGCCACGATCGTGCCGGAGGCAGCGATGCGGTCGTACTGCGCGTCATCCACCCACGACTTCTTCGTGTGCACGGAGAAGTCCGCGCTCACCAGCCCCGCGAGCTCGTTCACCTGGTCGAGCTTCACCGTCCGGCGTACGTCGCCCAGGTCCACGCCGCCTTTCAGAGTCAGATCCACCTCCGGATCGCTGACGGGGGTGCTCAGGACGAGGCGGGCGTCGATGGGGCGCTGTCCGATCACCACGTGGAAGCGCTCGAGTTTCACGACCGTCCCGTCCACGTCGCCGCCCGGGTTGTCGACCGCGAGGTCCAGCGCGATGTCGCGTGCGGGAAGCGGCAGGTCGGGGTAGCGGAAGCTGCCGTCGGCGACCTTTGCGCGGATCGCGAGGGCGGGGAAGGCGGACGGTCCATACTCGCCCTGAACTTTTCCCTCGACCGACATGGTGCCGGACGTCTGCACGTTCGCGAAGTCGCTGGCATATACGGCAGGAACGAGGGAGAGAATTTCGCCGAAGTCGGTGCTGGGCGTGGCGAATGTCAGGTTCAATGCCGTATTCGTCTCACCCACCGCCACCGTGCCGTCGAAGGCCAGCTCGAGGGCGTTGAGCCGCAGCCTGTCCTCGTCGAACGTGAAGCGCTTCGCGCGCATGTTGGCGCCGATGTCGGTATCGAGGCCCACGGCGACGTGGTCGAGATAGGTCATTCCGGCGAAGCGCACGGTGACGTCGTCCGCCTGTACTCTCGTACCGAGGTCGATGCTGTCCTGAGTGAAGTCGCCCTTCAGCTCGACATCGAGACCGGCGAGCGCCGCTGCGAGGTCCGACTCCCTGCTGTCGAAGGAGATGTCGGCATCGTTCACCGCGAGGTGCCGGAGCGACACTGCCAGCGCGCCCGAAGTATCGGACTCGGCCGGCGCCTTCTCCTTCATGATGTCCCAGTTCGCGGTGCCGTCCTCGAGAACGCGCAGGCGGGCCAGCGGCTCCCGCAGTCCCACCTCGCGCACGACGATCGCGCCGCCGCCGGTCAAGTTGCGCAGCACGCTCGCCAGGTCCAGCACCACCCGGAATTCCCGCATGGCGAGGAGCGTGTCGCCCGCGAACGGCTCCTGGTTGATCACGGCCAGGTCGTTCAGCCGGAACGTGACGTTCGGAAAGTTGCGCAGGAGGCCTATCCCGACACTGCTCCAGCTCACGTCCGCGTTCACCGACTTCGCTATCTCCGCGCGCACGCGCGCCGCGATGCGGTCGCGGAACAGATAGGGAAGTACCGCGAGGAGGAGGACGACGACGCCGATGGCAACGGCGATACCGATTACGAGCTTGCGTTTAGAGCGCATGGACGCGATCCCGGCGCGGGCGATGTTGGGGAGAACGTGCGCGGCACGGCGGCATGGCGCCGCCGTGCCGGGGTGACCAGGTAAACTAAGGCCCGTTGCCGGATTTCGCGCTCGAATCCGGGGCCCGCGGGCTCTGCCGGAGCTGTGACTTCCGTCACCTGTGCGCCTTTCGGGCAGAGGGACCTTGCCAGTGTAGGCACCGATTGGAGCACAATTCAGGGAGGTCTGCCATGAAAGCAACGTTCGCCGGCGCGATCATCGCGGCCGGAGTGATCGGCGCGACCGCGGCCGGCGCGGCGGCGCAGAGCGACGCGGTGCGGGATGGTACCGGCGATTCCGCGCCGCGAGGTTACGTAGCGCATCTGCACTCGCTCAACGCCGGGGCCGCGGGGTCGAGCACCACCGGCATCGCACGCTTCACGATCGACGGCGATTCGCTCACGATCAGCGTGGACGTACGCAACGCGCCGCCCGACATGGAGCATCTGCAGCACTTTCACGGCTTCACGGACGGGCGCGATGCGGCCTGCGCCTCACCCGCCGCGGATGCCAATGGCGACGGCGTGGTGGACCTGATCGAGACCGAAGCTACTTCCGGCACGACCATGGTGCCGTTCACGGCGGACCCGGTGAGCATGGAGATCGTCACCGATACGTACCCACGGACCAACCCCGGCGGCTCCTACCACTATTCGAAGACGGTCTCGCTGGCCGCGCTGGAGAAGGCGTTCTCCAGCAAGTTCGCCGGGCAGCGGCTCGACCTGACGAAGCGCGTGGTGTACATCCACGGCGTTCCCTCCGGCACCCAGCTACCATCGACCGCGGCATCGCTCGGCACGATCCCGGCGCAGGTGACGCTGCCGATCGCATGCGGAGCCATCGAGGCCGAGGGTCGCTGAAGCGGGCGGGCGCAGCGCGAGTGCGAAGCGCTACGCGGACGCGCCGGGCGCGAGGACCACGCGCCCGGTGACGCGACCCTCCCGGAGCGCATCGAGCGCGGAGGCGTACGACTCGAGCGGCACCACCCGGTCGACTACCGTGCGTACCTTTCCCCCGGCCACGAGGCGAACGGCTTCCTCCAGCTCAGCGAGCGTGTTGCCGACCGAGCCGAGCACCCGTGCTTCCAGGATCACGAGCTGGATGGGGTGTACGGTGAGGGCGTCGGGCGAGTAGCCCACGAAGACGAGTCTGCCGCGCCGCGCGAGCATGGCGGTGGAGGCGGCCATCGTCTCCGCCGTGGCGACCAGCTCGAACACCACATCGGCACCGCGGCCGTCGGTGAGCCGGCGGACTTCCGCCGCCACATCGTCCGCCTGTGAGGCGTTCACAACGGCGTCGGCGCCGAGCTCGGTGGCGAGGGCGAGCTTCTCCGGCGAGCGGCCGATTCCGATCACGCGCGCGCCGCGCAGCCGTGCAATCTGCACGAGTCCGTAGCCCACGCCTCCCATCCCGTACACCGCCACGCTGTCGCCGGCGGCGACGTCAGCGAGCGCGCAGGCGTGGAGAGCGGTGGTCACGCCACATCCTATGGGAGCGGCGTCGGCGAAGGAGAGCGAGTCCGGGATGGGCACCGCGTTCCGGGCCGGCACCACCACGTACTCCGCGTAGCCACCGTCGCTGATGAAGCCGAGCTCCGCGCGCGGGTTGGGGCAGAGGTTCTCCTCACCACGCGCGCACCATTCGCAGGCGCCGCAGCCCGAATAGTAGTAGAGGATGACGCGGTCGCCCGGGCGGCGATCGGTCACGCCGCTTCCCACCGCGTCGACCGAGCCGGCGATTTCGTGGCCCATGGTGACCGGCGCAAGTCCGAGATCGAGCAGTCCCGACTCGAAGTGCAGCTCGGTATGACATACACCCGCGGCCTCCACGCGTATCCGCACCTCGCCGGGCCCGGGTTCGGGAAGTGGAACTTCGTCGAGACGGAAGGGGACTCCGGGGCCGTGGTAGCGAACTGCCTTCATGTTCCGAGCTTCGACGCCACGCTCTCGGCGATCAGCTCCTCGAGGCGACCGGTTGTGCCACAGTTTATCGGAGCGGTACTCGATCCGGATGGGTCCCTGGCGGATCCGACCATCGTGCTGCTCACCGTGGTGCTGTCGCCTTCGGCGGCCGTCACCGCGGTGACGATCGTGTAGGCCACGTCGTAGCTGTCCACGCGTGGGCCCGTGATGCCGCTGCCACAATCGAAATATTCGCGGAGCGCTTTCCCGTTGATCTTTCGAGGAGCCCGCGCGTCGGTGCTCGAGATGCGGTGCCTCTGCTCATCGATCGTGGTTATGGGGAGTTTCAGGTCGTTGTAGGTCACCACCACCGTCTTCCATACTTCCGCGGGGGTGGCCTTCACGTTGGCGCTGATGGAACCGTCGCTCCTGTTCACACGATAGAACACGGAGGCGCCTTCCAGGCCGCCACGGATGTCGAGCTCGGAGGGCGCGGCGCTCGACTCGAGGTTTGGAGTGCTGGTGCCCGTGGACTTGCACGCAGCGAGGGCGAGCGCCAGCAGGGACAATGCAAGAGCAGCGGAACGGCTTGTCGTACGGTTCATCACTGTGCTCTCCTCGTGATCGATGTGGAGATACCGCCGCGATCGGAACTGCGCCGAGCTCCTGGAACGTGCCCTGCCGCTCGGGATGCTCCTACGTTATGCAGTGGCGAGGCCGGGCACAACGTCGGCACGGCTCCGCTCAGACGGGTTGCAGCGTGGGCGTGTCCGTCTCGCCCTTTGCCTCGAGCCTCGCGAGGAGCAGGTGATAGTACAGCATCCCGCGCTGGTCGCCGAGCGCGTCCGTCACCTCTTCCACGCGCGTCGTCGCGCCGCCGCTGGCCAGCGCCAGGTTGCGCGCGACTCCGGAGTCGTTCATCGGGAAGACGTCGATCCGGCCGAGCCCGCGCAGCAGGATCACGGCGGACGTCCACGGCCCGATCCCCTTCATGCTCTGAAGCAGCCGCGCGATATCGGAGCTGGGGAGCGGCTCCAGGCCGGTCTCCGTGAGCGCGCCCGTTTCGATCGCCTCGTGCGCGCGGCGCAGCGTAGCCAGCTTGCCGGCGCTGAGCCCGAGTCCGCGGAGCGCGTCGTCACTGGCGGCGAGCACCCGATTGCCGTCAGGGAAGAGCGTGACGCTCGAGCCATCGCTCGAGAGTCGCGTACCGTAGGTGGCGACCATCCTTTGCACCACCGCGCTGGCCGCGTGCAGGCTCACCTGCTGGTAGACTACCGCGTTGACGAACGCTTCCCAGAGGCTACGGTAGCGCGGAGGTTTGAGGCCGCGCAGCCGCGCGGCGAGCGGGGCGAGCCAGGGGAGGGCGGCGGAAGCACGATAGAAGCTCCCGAGCTCGCGGCCAGCGCCGAGCGAGCGGGCGGTGAGCGCGAGGATCTCCTGCAGCCGGCTCGCATCGCGCGGGTCGGAATCGATGGTCACGGCCAGCCGCTCCGGGTCCGTCTGGCGGACCCTCACGATGGCCGGAGCGTGTGGGGCGGCGACGGCGTGCAGGTAGCTGCCATCGCGCGCGATCACGTCTACCTGATTGGTAGGGAGCCGGCGCAGCGCGCCGACGGTGAGGTCGAGCCGGAAGGGTGGAAGCACGTCGATGACGTGCTCGGTGCGGACGAGCGATGGAGCGACGGCCGTGGCGGCGCCAGGCCGGCGGGGTGTTCGTTTCACGTGTGGTCGATGTTCGGGCTCCCGCGCCCCGGCATGGCGCCCGTCAGTAGCCGGTGTACATCTCGATGCGCACGTCGCTCCCGGGGACTCCGGCGCGCACGAGCTCCTGTCGCACCCCGCTGATGAACAGCGTGGAACCGGAGAGGTAATAGCGCGGGCCCGCGACCTCGTGCAGGTGGCGCTCCAGCAATCTCGCATCGATGCGACAGCTTTCGCCCGACCACGGCCGTTCGGAGCCCGCCATGCGCGTCATGGTGGGAACGTAACGAAACCCATCGAATCGCGCGGCGTACGCGGCGATCTCGTCGTGGTACGCCGCGTCCTCCGGCCGGCGGTTGGAGTAGAACAGCGTAGCCGCGATGCGGCCGCCATTCGTGGCTGCGTGTCGCAGCACTCCCAGGAATGGCGCTATTCCCACGCCGCCGGCCAGAAAGACGGCGGGGCGCCCGTCGTCGAGCGTGAGTGAAAGATCGTCCGCCGGGCCGTCCAGGATCAGCGGCGCGCCGAGCGGCATCTCCGCCACCGCGCGCTTGAACATGGTGCTCCGGAGCCGCATCAGGAGCAGCAAGTCGCGTTCGCCCGGCGCGCTGGCTATCGAGAAGCTGCGCGTGGGGCCGAGCAGATCATCGCCTGGCGGGTCCGGCAGCGTCACGTCTATATACTGCCCGGGACGGAAAGCGAAGCCGTCGGGGCGCTCCACGACGCACTCGAGCGTCTCGTGCGCGACCATCGCTCGCCGCAGGAGCCGGCTTCCGTAGATACCCATCGAAGTTCCTCCCGCTTCGGTCGCGCGCCGTCGCCGGCCGCGCGCCGGAGCATGGGAACTATCGCAGCTATAGCACGGTGGAGAGTCAACCCCCGAGCGGCGAGCCGCGCGGCTCACACCACTTCGCGCACTTTGTCCTCGGCCACCGTCTTGACGATGTCCCACCGATCGCGCTGGCCCCTGGCGAGCGCCTGCGCGAAGTGCAGCGCCTGCTTGGTGGTGATCTTTCCGGGCATCGGCGGCTCGTTCGCGTCCACCACCGCCTGGATGACGGCAGGTCCACGGCGGCGCAGCGCTTCCTTCAGGACGCCGGGCGCCTCTTCCGGACGCTCGATGGTGTAGCCCTCGGCGCCGCAGGCGCGGGCGAACGCGGCGAAGTCTATGGGCTGCAGCTCCACGCCGAACTCCGGATTCGCGTCGAGCACCATCTGCTCCCATTTGATCATCCCGAGAACGTCGTTCTTGATTACGATGACCTTGACCGGGAGCTTGTACTTCACCAGCGTCGCGATCTCCGCCATGAGCATCGAGAGGCCGCCATCGCCCACGATGCACACCACCTGGCGGCCCGGGAACGCGACAGACGCACCGATGCTGTACGGAAGGCCGTTGGCCATGGTGGCCAGCGTGCCGGAGAGCGAGAACTGCATCTCGTCGCGAACGTCGACGTAGCGCGCGGCCCAGGTGGCGATCGTTCCGCTGTCGGCGGAGACTATCGCGTCGTCGTCGAGCAGCGCGTTCAGGTGATAGGGCACCACCTGCGGCTTCATCGGCATGTCTGATCGTGTGCCGCGTTCCTTCATGAGCTTGCGCCATTCCTTCATTCGCTGCTGCGACTTCTCGAGGAAGCCCTTTTTTCGCCGCTCCTTGAGCAGAGGGAGAAGGCCGCGAAGGACCGTGCGGCAGTCGCCCGCCACTCCCACATCCACCGGGTGGCGAAGGCCTATTCTGGTGGGGTCGATGTCGATCTGTACCGTCCTGGCCTGGCCCGGCTTCGGATAGAACTCGATGTACGGGAAGCTGCTGCCGGCGATGAGGAGCGTGTCGCACTCCTCGAGCGCGTCCTGCGACGGCGCCGTGCCGAGCAGACCGACGCCGCCCGTGGTGTAGGGGCTGTCGTCCGGGACGACCGCCTTGCCCAGGAGCGGCTTGATGATCGGCGCTCCGAGCTTCTTCGCCGCCGCCAGCACCTCTCGACGCGCATCGAGACAGCCTCTGCCAGCCAGTATGGCCACTCGCGAGCCACGGTTGAGCACCTTCGCGGCCTCCTCCAGGAGCTCGCTCGCGGGAAGCGGGCGAGGCGCGGCGAACCAGTCGGAGCTGTGCTTCGGAATGTTGGCATCCGAACGCCTGCCGTTCGAGCTCGGCCATTCCTGGATGTCTTTGGGGATGGTGATGTGGGCGACTGTGCGCCGTCCCAACGCGGTCCGGATCGCCTCGTCGACGACGTTGTCGACGTGCGCCGCGCCCATGACCCGCTGGTTGTACGCTGCCACGTCCATGAACAGCTTGTCGAGGTCGACATCCTGCTGATAGTGCGTGCCGATGAGATCGTGGTACGTGTGGCCGGTGATCGCGAGAACCGGCTGTCCGTCGCACTTGGCGTCGTACAGACCGTTGAGCAGATGGATGCCCCCGGGACCCGAGGTGGCGAGACACACGCCCAGACGCCCCGTGTACTTCGCATATCCGCACGCGGCGAACGCGGCAGCTTCCTCGTGCCGCACCTGGATGAATCTCAGCTTCTTCTGGTTGGTGCGCAGCGCTTCGAAGATTCCGTTGATCCCATCGCCGGGCAGACCGAAGATGGTGTCCACGTCCCATGCGATTAGCCGCTCCACCAGCTTGCTGGCGATGGTCGTTGCCACCTTGTACCTCCTTTTGATTCGCGATTGCATGGCGCGGCGGGCGAACCGGGCGCAACCAGGCACGTCGCTCGCGCGCGCGCACCGCCACGACGATGGTGCGCCGTCATCTCCGGCGTCTTTCGCGCCGCGGCCGTGGCAGATGCGACCGCAATAGCGGTACCGAGCGGCGGGATGGCGCGCGAATCGACAGGTGCACCGGGCGCGCTGCCGCATACGGCCGCGCGCGGCTCCGCGGCCGGAAGAGCGGTTCAGCGCGATACGGCGGTGTCGGTGAGGTACCGGTCGAACCAGCCCCGGGCGAGACGGGCAACCACGTCGAGCGCACCGGGCTCCTCGAAGAGGTGCGTTGCGCCCGGTACGATCTCCAGGCGAACTACGCCGTTCATCATCGCCATGGCTCGCTCGTTCATCCCGACGACGGGAACGTCGCTCCCTCCCACGATGAGAAGCGTGGGAGCGACGACGAGCGGCAGCGCGCCGGCCGCCAGGTCCGGACGCCCGCCCCGCGAAACCACGGCGCGCACTGCATCGGGTCGTCCCGCTGCCGCTACCAGCGCGGCGGCGGCGCCGGTGCTGGCGCCGAAGTAGCCGATGGGAAGATGCCGCGTGTCGTGGCTGCGCAGCAGCCAGTCGGTGGCGCCGGCCAGCCGCTGCGCCAGCAGGTCGATGTCGAATCGCAGGCGGCCGGTACGCAGATCCGCCGCTTCCTCCTCCGGTGTGAGAAGATCGAGGAGAAGTGTGGCGAGTCCGGCTTCGCCCAGCGTCGCTGCCACGTGACGGTTGCGCGGGCTGTGCCTGCTCGACCCGCTGCCGTGCGCGAACAATACGACTCCCGACGCCTCTCGCGGAGTCGTGAGCGATCCGTCCAGTACGGCCTGGCCCGCCGGGATGCTCACGGTTCGCTCCGCGACGGCCGCCTCTCGGCGTGCGCCGGCCGAGCCGACGGCGCCGTCCGAACTCCCCGGATGGGGGCTTCCTCTATCACCTGCCATGGATGTATCTCCCCGCGGCGGTGGCGCCGCCGGCCAGACCGGCATGCGCTCCGTCGCGCACAGACTCACGACGTGAGGCCCGCGATCGCGTCCGCCTCTCGCAAACGTCACTGCACACGACCGGCCACCATGCGCAGAGCCGTGCGGTGCGCGGCACGCCGTCTCACTGTATCTTCCGGCTGCCGACCCTTCCCGCCGCGCCACCTCCACCAGACTTCCTCACGATGAACCATGAGCATTGAACTCTTTCGCATGGAGCGCATGCAGTCGACGTGGGAGAACATCGTCGACTACGACATGAGCGAGTCGGGAATACGCGCCGTTACTCTGCGCGAGATGATGGAGCTCGGCTTCGACCTCGAGGCGATGCTCGACACTCCACTCGGCTACAGCCAGTCGAACGGGACGATCGCGCTGAGGGAGCGGCTCGCGGCACTGTATCCCGGGGCGACGGTGGATCACGTGGAGGTGACCAACGGAACTTCGGAGGCGAACTATCTGCTGGCTCTGAGTCTGCTTCACGCCGGCGACCGCTTCGCGCTGCAGCTTCCCAACTACATGCAGCTCTGGGGTGTGCCGCGCAGCGTCGGAGCCGGGGTGGATGTGTTTCATCTCCGGCCGCGCGGCCAACGCTCCTGGGAGGTCGACTGGGATGAGTTCGAGCGCGCCGTGCAGCCGGGCACGAAGCTGGTGTACGTCACCAACCCCAACAACCCAACGGGCTCGGTGCTCGGCGCGGAGGACATGCGCCGGATAGTGAGCAGGTGCGAGTCGGTGGGCGCTTACCTGATGGCCGACGAGGTTTATCAGGGCGCGGAACTGTCGGGGCCGATCTCGCCGAGCTTCTGGGGTATGAGCGAGCGGGTGATAGTCACCAGCGGCCTCTCGAAAGCGTACGGAATTCCCGGCGTGCGCATCGGATGGATCGTGGGGCCGCCGGCGGTGGTGGCGCAGTGCTGGACGCAGCACGATTATCTCACGATCGGCCCCAACAAGATCTCCGATGCCATCGCGCGCGTCGCCGTGGCTCCCGAGGCGCGCCGGCATCTCTTCGGACGCACGCGAACGATCCTGGAGGAGAATCGACCCGTGGTGGATGAGTGGATCGCCTCGTACGGCGGCTTTCTCTCCTGCATTCCCCCCGCGGCCGCGGCGATGGCTTTCGTGCGTTACGCGAGCGATGCGCCGAGCGAGGCCGTGGCGGAGTGGCTGCGCGCGAGGGAGAGCACGCTAATCGTTCCCGGAAGCCACCTGGGGCTGGAGGGCCACGTGCGGATATGGACCGGCGGTAAACCCGAGTTCCTGCGCGAGGGGCTTCGCCGAGTCGGGATCGGTATGGACGCGCTCCGCGCCGGCGAGCCGGCGATGGCCAGTGCCCGGTGAGCCGGCACCGGCTCGGCGCGCCGAGCCGCGCGTCGTAGGCCTCGAAGAGATCAGGCGCGCGGTCGACGTGCCGCGGCTCATCGACGAGATCGCCGAGGGCTTCGTGGCCTATTCGTCGGGGAGCGTGGTGGTACCACCCGTGGCGCACCTGGGTTTCGACGAGCCGCGCGGCGACGTGCACATCAAGTATGGCTACATCCAGGACGACGATGTTTTCGTGATCAAGATCGCCGACGGCTTCGACGCGAACGCCGCTCTCGGACTCCCGCCCGGCGACGGGATGCTGCTGGTCTTCGACCGGCGCACGGGCATGTCGCTGGCCGTTCTCCTGGACCACGCCTGGCTCACCGATCTGCGAACCGCGGCGGCGGGCGCGGTCGCCGCGCGGGCTCTGGCGCCGCGTGAGGTGGAGCGGATAGGCATTATCGGAACGGGGGTGCAGGGGCGGCTGCAGCTCGAGCTCCTGGGGCGCGTGCTCTCGTGTCGGCGAGTGAGCGCCTTCAGCCGTGACGCTCGCCGTGCTGAACGCTACGCCGATGACATGGCGATACACGGGTTCGATGTCACGATCGCGCCCGACGCCGACGCGCTCGCCGGCGAGTGCGATGTGATAGTCACCGCCACTCCCGCGCGCGCTCCGCTCTTCAGGGCCGGATCGGTGCGGCCGGGCACGCACATCTCCGCCTTCGGCGCGGACTCCCCCGGCAAGCAGGAGCTCGATCCCGAGCTCTTCCGGAAGGCGGATCTGGTGGTGGTGGACAGCCGCGCGCAGACTGCGCGGCACGGCGAGCTGGCTCATGCGTTCGAGGCGGGCGTGCTCGCCGCGGACTCGGTCCACGAGCTGGGCGAGCTTCTTCGCGAACCCTCGCTCGGCCGCGCTCGCGACGATCAGATCACGATCTGCGACATGACGGGAGTGGCGGTGCAGGACATAGTCGTGGCGAAGCACGTACTCGCCCGGTTGTGACGAGCTTTCTGGCGGTTCAGGACCGCGACGCGGAGCGGCGCGATGCGTTCCTCCGGGCGGCGTCGGAACGCATCGCGCCGCTGGCTGGTCTGCGCGACGGGAGCTGCGCCGCCGGCGACGTGGCCGTGATCTGGGCGGCGGGCGAGCGCGCGCCGGTCGCGATCGACAGCGACGAGCGCGGCGCCGCGGTGCTATGGGGCGATGCGCTGGACGACGATGGAAATCGTGTCGATGCCGCCGGCATTCGCGCGGCCTGGACGGCGGCGGATGTCACGCCGCCGTCCTTCGACGGCTACCATGCATGGGTCGCTTGCGACGCGCTGGCCGGGCTGGCCGCGGGATCGGATATCATCGGCATGTTCCCCATCTACTGGTGGGCGGCCGGCGGAGTCGCGCTGGCGGGCTCCAGTCCGGAGCTCTTCCGTCTGCACCCCTGCTTCGAGGCGCGCGTGGACGTCGAGGGGCTGGTGGGCATCCTCCTCACCATGCACTCGGTGGATGGCCGAACGCTGCTGCAAGGAGTGAGACGTCTGACGCCCGGCCACTTCCTTCATATAGACGTCGAGGGGAAGGTGCGCGAGGTGGAGAGCTACCGTCTGCCGGTTTCGGAGCGGTACCACGACATGCCGTTCTCGGCGCAGGTGGAGCTGCTGCACGAGACGCTGGTGGACGCCACGCGTCGACATGCACGGCATGACGCCCCTCACGCGCTCGCCCTCTCCGGGGGGCGTGATTCGCGCCTCGTGGCGGGCCTGCTCGAGCGGCAGGGAACCCGGGTGAGCGCGATGACCTTCGGCGACGCGCGCGACATGGAGATGCGCTGCGCCACTGCGGTGGCGCGCGCTACGGGCTTCGAACATCGAGTGCTGCCGCTCGAGGTGGATCCCCGGGGAAGGTGCGGAGAGCTGCAGGCGACCTGGTTTCACTGCACGACCGGCTTCGGGTCGTTGGCGAACTGGGGCTCGCCGCCGAAAATGATGAGCCTGCCGCCGCGCATAGCTACCGGCTACGTGATGGACTCCGCCATCGGCGGAACCCACATCGCCTGGGCGTGGGACCGCGCCGATCGCCGCATGTCGTTCGACTCCTTCTACTCTCGCATCAACGCGCGCGGAATCGCGGAGGACACCCTGCGCACGCTGCTGCCAGGCGAGCGGGCTGGCGAACTGGTGGAGTCGGTGAAGGCCACCATCGCTCGCATCTACTGCTCGTACTCGGATGTTGGCTCGCGCCGGGCCTGGTGTTTCGACATACATCACCGTCAGCGGCTGCACGTGGGCAACGTCCCTTGGTTTTTCTCGTTCGCCACCTGGCCGGTGCAGCCCGCGGTGGACCGGCGTGTGCTCGAGGTGGCAGGGGGCATGTCGCTGGCGGCGCTCGCCGAGCGCCGCGCGCAGGACGCCGTACTCACTCGCTTCTACCCGCATCTCGCCGAGCTCCCGCTGGACCGGAACAGCTACGATACGGAACCGTTGTCGCCGCGCGTACGCTATCTCGTGCGGCGCTGGGCGCGCGACCGGATCGAGCCGCTCGCGCGGGCGGTGGCACGGCCGGGTGGAGGGGGGAAGGGGCCCGAACGGCGTTTCTATTACAGGTTGTACGACTTCAACGGCCCAGGCTGGCGCGCGATCCGCAGGCTCGCCGAGCCGCATCGCGGCAGGCTCGAGGGACTGGTGGACATGGAGCGTCTGGACGAGTATCTCCCGGCGGCGGATGTGGATCTCCCGATGCGCAACGGCATAGTCGAGCCATCGGGGCGGAAGATGCTCGTGGGGCTCATTCTCTGGGCGCGCGACCATCTCTGATCCGCGGCGGGAAGCGTACACGGCAGCGCTCGCGGTTCGGGAGGGTGCCGCTGCGTGTTGGCACTCCGGTGCCCGCGCGACCATAATGTACGGAATGCCGTGTGCTCGCGCCGCGTGCGCGTTGCGCGCGACGGGCTCGAATCGCTCGAGCCACTCGCTGGCCGCGTCTTCGGATGCCAGGTAATGACACGTACGGTTCTACTCTGCGGTGCTACCGGATTGGTGGGAAGAGAGTGCCTCCCGATGCTCCTCGCCGATCCGCACTTCGAAACGGTCGCGACTCTCACGCGTCGCGCGCTGCCGCCCGAGATGCGTCCGTCCGGCCACGAGCGCCGGCTGGAAGAGCGCGTGGTGGACTTCGATCATCTCGCCGACAACGCGCCGGCGATGCGAGCCGACACGATAATCTGCGCGCTGGGCACGACCATCGAACAGGCCGGCTCGCGGCAGCGCTTTCGTGAAGTCGATTTCGGCTATCCGCTCACCATCGCGCGGCTGGGTCTGGAGGAGGGCGCGAAGCACTTTCTGCTGGTGAGCGCGCTGGGCGCCAGCTCGCGCTCGCTGATCTTCTACAACAGGGTGAAGGGTGAGCTGGAGGATGCCGTGCTCGCGCTCCCCTACAGGAGCGTGAGCATAGTACGTCCTTCGGTGCTGGTCGGCAGGCGGGCGCAGCCCCGCCGTGGCGAACAGGTCGCTCAGCGGCTCGCCTTTCTGGTGCCGGCCAGGTACAAGCCGATACCCGCTCACGCCGTGGCGAGCGCGCTGGTGCGCATGGCGCGCGAGGATGCCGACGGGCGGCGCGTCCTGGAGTCGAGAGAGATGCTTCGTTTCGCCTGACGGGCGGTCGCATGGACAGCGGGCGTGCCGGTGCGCACCTTCCTTCGCGCCATCGCGAGCGCGGTGTGGAGGCACCGGCCTGCCGAGGCCCAACCAGGAGGAGCTGCATATTGTCCGCAATTCATGGCAGGTCGGCGTTGGCGCGCGGCGCGATGCTGGGTGTCGCGTTCGCGCTTTCGCTCGCGACTCCGCTCGCGGCCCAGACGCCGGAGCGCAGGGCCATCGCTCCCTCGGACATCTACAATCTCCGGACGGTGAGCGGCCCGCGTCTCTCGCCGGATGGCGAGTGGGTGGCCTACACGGTGAGCTCCGTGGACTCCGCGAAGGACCGCAACGTGTCGCACGTATGGATGACTAGCTGGGATGGCGCGCACACGATCCAGGCCACCGCGAGCGGAGAGAGCGAGAGCTCGCCGCGCTGGAGCCCGGACGGCAGGTACCTCTCGTTCCTCTCTTCGCGCGGTGGAGCGGACGGCTCGCAGCTCTGGATCATGAACCGGATGGGCGGCGAAGCGGAGCGGGTCTCGGATGTGAAGGGCGGGATCTCCGAGTACGAATGGTCGCCGGATGGGAAGCGGCTCGTGTTCGTGGTGACCGACCCGGACTCCGCCAGCGACTCCACCGATGCCCCCAAGCCCATCGTCATCGATCGGTATCTCTTCAAGGACGACTACAGCGGCTACCTCACCGACCGCCGCGATCATCTCTACCTCTACGACCTGGAGGCGCGGAAGCTGGAGCAGCTCACTTCGGGGCCGTACGATGATGAGGGGCCGGTGTGGTCGCCCGACGGAGCGCGGATCGCGTTCGTCAGCGCGCGCGGTCCCGATCCCGACCGTACGGGGAACAGCGACGTCTTCGTCGTCGACGCGCGCCCCGGCGCGGAGCCGCTGCGCCTGACGACTTTCGAAGGGCCCGACAATGGAGACCTGAGTTGGAGCCCGGACGGGAGGCTGATCGCCTACATCCAGGGGAGCGAGCCGAAGTACTCGGCGTACAACATGCGGCATCTGGCCGTGGTCCCCTCCGGCGGCGGCGAGCCGCGCGTACTGAGCGGCGACCTGGATCGCTCGATCAGCTCGCCCCTGTGGAGCGCCGATGGCTCGGCGATCTACTTCGTGGTGGCCGACGACCGCGTACGCTACCTCGCGCGCATTCCCGCCTCCGGCGGCCAGGTGGTGCGGGTGATCGAGGGAAAGCGTGCGGTGTCGTCGCCGACGGAGAGCGCGAACGGGCGGATCGCGCTGCTCTCGAGCACCCCCGCACATCCACAGGAAGTGTTCGCGGTGGACGGCGACACGCTGCGGCGGCTCTCGCGCCAGAACGACGGGTGGCTCGCGAGCGTGCGCCTGGGAACGACCGAGGGGATCACCGCCCGCGGCAAGGATGGCAACGTGGTGAACGGTCTCCTCGTGAAGCCCGCGGGCTATCGCGAAGGCACTCGCTATCCGGCGGTCCTCTGGATCCACGGCGGTCCCAACTCCCAGGACCAGTACGAATTTCGCATCGAGCGAGAAATCTTCGCCGCGCGCGGCTACGTCGTGTTCACGGCGAATTATCGAGGGAGCACCGGACGCGGCGACGCCTACAGCAAGAGCATCTTCGCCGACTGGGGAAACAAGGAAGTGCGCGACCTGCTCGCCATGACCGACCAGGTGGTGGCGATGGGCGTGGCCGATGGGAATCGCCTGGGGATCGGCGGCTGGAGCTATGGCGCCATCCTCACGAACTACACCATCGCGAGCGACCGGCGCTTCCGTGCGGCGGTGAGCGGAGCGGGGAGCTCGATGCAGCTCGGCATGTACGGGGTGGACGAATACGTTCCGCAGTACGACGCGGAGCTCGGGCAGCCGTGGAAGAACCAGCAGGCGTGGTTGAAAGTGTCGTATCCCTTTTTCCATGCCGACCGGATCACCACACCCACGCTTTTCATGGGCGGCGACAAGGACTTCAACGTGCCCCTGGTGGGAAGCGAACAGATGTACCAGGCGCTGCGCAGCAGCGGCGTGGAGACGCAACTCGTGGTCTATCCGGGCCAGCACCACGCGATCCGGCGTCCGACATTTCAGGTCGATCGGCTGGAACGGTACGTGGCGTGGTACGACGCGCATCTCGGCGGCACGGCACTAGAGGCCGGGCGCTGACCAGGCGAGCTGTGGAATTCCGCGGGGCGCCGGCGCCGGTGCTCTGGCGCGCGCCTTGCTGGTCGATGACGCGCTCAGCCGTCCGAGCGTGTGAACAATCGTAGCCCACCATGGAGCCGGAGATCGAAATGGCATCGCTTCTCGACAACCTGCAGCAATACGTGAGTGGCAGTACTCTCCAGCAACTCAGCACGCAACTCGGTGCCGATCCAGGCACGACCGGGAGCGCCATCTCGGCCGCGCTTCCCGTCCTCGTGGGAGCGCTCGCGCGGAACGCATCGAGCAACGAGGGAGCCGCATCGCTGAACAAGGCGCTCGACGCGCACGACGGAAGCATTCTCGACAACCTCGGTTCCGCGCTCGGCGACGATACCATGCGCGACGGGGCGGCGATCCTGGGGCACGTGTTCGGAGGCTCGCAGCAGCCCGTGGTGCAGGGAGTGTCGAAGACCAGCGGACTCTCGCCTGACAAGACCGGCGCGCTTCTCGCGATGCTCGCACCGGTGGTACTGGGTGCGCTGGGAAAGGCGAAGCGGCAGAACGGCCTCGACGCTTCGGGTATGGCGTCGATGCTCGGCGCTGAGGCGGAGCAGGCGGGTTCGCGTATCCCGGGCGGACTCGGCGCGCTCCTCGGCATGCTCGATCGCAACGACAGCGGGTCGGTAATGGACGAAGCCGCGGGGATGCTGGGGAAGTTCTTCGGGAAGGGCGCGCAGTAGAGGACGGCGCGCACCGCCGTGGCTCCCACGAGTCACGGCTTCACCAACGAACCGGGAGGAGATGACGAATGTCAGTAGCCAAGATCACCGAGATCACCGCGACATCGACGAAGGGCTTCGAGGACGCGATTCAGACCGGAGTCGCCCGCGCCAGCAAGACGCTCGAGAACGTGGAAGGCGCCTGGGTGAAGTACATGAAAGTGGACGTGCAGGACGGGAAGGTCTCGCGCTACCGCGTGGGCCTCAAGGTGACCTTCGTTCTCAAGGACTGACCGGCCGCCCGGCCCCTCGCGGGGTCGGGGACTCATTCCATGCGGCCGCCCCGGTCGGGCGGCCCATATCGAGAGAGCTGAGATGACAGCAGACGATTCCAGGGCCGACTTCTCGGACGTGAGCGGCGGAAGCTCGTCGCAGAACGTGCCGGACGCATCGGCCGCACGCCAGCCGGCGCAGACCTACACGGTCGTGAGCGGCGATTCGCTCTCGAAAATATCGAAGCGCATCTATGGTGACGCCTCGAAGTGGAAGCAGATCTACGAGGCCAACGCCGACCAGATAAAGAATCCTGACCTCATCTATCCGGGTCAGGTGCTCGAGATACCGTCCGCCTGATCCGGAGCGCATCTACATGAGCCGATTCTCGACGCTGCGCGGCGCGGCCGCCGCGCTCACCATCGTCGCCGTGATGGCGGCGTGCAAGAAGAACGAAGGGGCGACGCCGGCCGACTCGGCCACCATGGCGGCCGCCCCGGCCGCCGCCGCGACGGTCTCCGACATCGCGTTGGGGAAGGCCGTCACAGCGGACAACGCGATCGCGAACCCGACCACCAGCTTCGGGGCGCGCGACACCATCTACGCATCCGTCACGACCGAGAACGCCGCCGCGGGCTCCACGCTCATCGCGAAGTGGACGTTCCAGGATGGGCAGGTGGTCGACAGCACGTCGCAGGCGGTGGCGCCGGCGGGGGCGGGCGGCAGTACGTCCGTCACCGAGTTCCACATCTCGAAGGCGAGTCCGTGGCCCGCCGGGCAGTACAAGGTGGAGTTCTTCCTCGACGGGTCGTCCGTAGGGAGCAGGGATTTCTCGATAGGGAGCTAGGCGGCGGCAGGACGGGTTCCGCGGGCGGCCGCTTGCGGCGCGCCTCCGCCCACCCGCGCGGCACACCAGTGCGGGTAGAGTGGCGTACGGCGTGTAGATTGGCGTCGTGCGCCACAATCACATCCGAACAGGAGGGAAGGCATTGTCGGACGAGATACCGCACCGCTCGGTGGAGGAGCTTTCGACGGTCGTGGCCCGCGACGGCGGCGTGAATTTGCAGAGCTCCCGACGCGAGTTCCTGCGCAGGGCTTCGGCCCTCTCGCTGGCGATTCCGGGGATGGGTGCCGCGCTCGTGTCGTGCGCTCCGCAGGATGGTTCACCCGGCGGAGACACGGCCGGCATGGGTGCCGCCGACACCACGGCAGCGAGCCACGCTCTGCGAAATCCGGACAGCAAGCTCGATACGGCGCTCCACCGCCCGGGCGAACACCCGGCGACCACCGAGGTGGCGCCCGGAACGGCGGCATCGGCCACTTACAGGCGCTTCGATCCCGAGCTCCCGCCGCTGAGCGAAGAACGCACCATCCGCCTGGACTGGCATTCGCAGGAAACGCCAATCCGTATATCCGACAGCACTGTGGTGGCTGGATGGACCTTCGAGCACGAAATCCCGGGACCTATCGTGCATTGCAGGGTTGGCGACACCGTCGAGTTCACGCTAACCAACGACGTCGCCATCCCGCACTCGATGGACTTCCACGCCGCCCAGCTCGACCCCAAGGTGGCATTCCGGTCGGTACCGAAGGGGCAGTCGATATCGTTCACGTTCGAGCCGCGCTACGCGGGCGCCTTCCTGTACCACTGTGGAACCGCGCCGGTGCTCATGCACATCGGATCGGGAATGTTCGGCGCGATCGTCGTGTCGCCCAGACGGCCGCTTCCCAGGGCGCGCGAGTTCGTGCTGGTGCAGAGCGAGTTCTACCTGGGTGAGGAGAAGGACGGCGTCCGGCCGTTCGACTACCGCAAGATGCTGGCGGGAGAGCCGGACTTCGTGGCGTTCAACGGACGCCCGGACCAGTACAGCAGGGAGCCGATCCACGTGAAGGTGGGCGATCGGGTGCGATTCTGGGTAGTCTCGGCCGGCCCGACTCTGGGCTCGGCCTTTCACATCGTGGGTGAGCAGTTCGAGAAGGTTTATCTGGGTTCTCCTCCAGGGAGCGCGATCGAGGGCGTGCAGACCTTCTCGGTGCCGGCGGGTGGAGGGATGTGCTTCGAACTCGTGTGCGACATTCCCGGCGAGTTCCCGTTCGTGAATCACGCATTCGGCCACGGTCAGAAGGGCGCGATCGGGTATCTCGTGGTAGAGCCATAGTCTGGCGGCGTGTCCGTTGTGGCGGCGGCGCGGTGCCCGGTGTGACAATCGTCACGCCGCGCACCGTGCCGTGCGAAGAGAGTTCGCCAGCGGACTGCGCGCGGCGAGAGAGTGGCGCGCAGATGGACTGCGTCCCGCACATCGAGGTGCCCGAGTGACGGAAAACGATAGCAGGATGGAAGCGCTCTGGAACGTGCTCGCCACCGTCATCGATCCGGAGATAGGTCTGGACATCGTCACGCTCGGTCTGGTCTACGGCGTGGAGATTCGCGATGACGTGGCGGTGGTCACTCACACGCTCACGACACCGGGGTGTCCGATGGAGCGAATCATCACCGATGGCATACGTGGCGCCGCGATGCTGGTCGAGGGGGTCAGCGGAGTGGAGACCCGCCTGGTGTGGGATCCCGCGTGGCACTCCGGCATGATCGCTCCCAACGCCTGGGGTTGAACCGACGATATGAAGAGCTACGATCCCGGTGCGCTCGCGAAGTCCGCGGTCGCACCGCCCGTTCCACGGCCCGCGACCGCGCTGATGCACGATGCGCCCGGCGCGCGCCTCGTCGTATTCCGCATCGAGCCGGGGCAGCAGGTGGCGCCCCATACCAGCAGTTCCACGGTGATCCTTTCGGTGGTCGCGGGGCGGGGAATAGTGCTCGGCGCCGAGGGTGAGCGGGCCGTGCGTGCCGGTGAACTGGTGGTGTACGAACCACACGAGCTGCACGGCATGCGCGCCACCGACCAGCAACTGGTGATCGCGGCCACGATCACGCCGCGACCGGGAGCGGTGGCCTAGCCAGTGCGCGTGCTCTACCTCGCCAATGTGACGGTGCACGTACTCGCCGCCATGTTCTGGCTGGGCGGGATGTTCTTTCTGGGCATAGTCGGCGCGCCGGCCCTTCGCGGGGTGGAACCGGCCGCGACGCGGCAGCGCATCTTCCACCAGCTCGGTGTCCGATTCCGCAGCGCCGGCTGGTGGGCCATCGGCATCCTGCTGGTGTCGGGCACGGTGAATCTGCATTTTCGCGGCTGGCTGAGCTGGGAGGTTCTGAGCTCGGCATCGTTCTGGGCCACCGCCGCGGGGCGCGCGCTCGCGCTCAAGCTGACATCGGTGGCCGCCATGCTGGTAGTGAGCTCGCTGCACGACTTCGTGCTCGGCCCTCGCGCCAGCCGCGCCGCCCCTGGTTCTCACGCCGCGATCGCCTATCGAACACGCGCCGCGCTCCTCGCGCGCCTGAACGCGCTGCTTGGAGTGCTGGTGGTGATCGCGGCCGTGCTCCTGGCGCGCGGCGGGTAACAGCCGCTCACGGCTTCACCAGCCGCATCGCCTCCTCCGGCGGGATGGCACCGAAGTAGAGCGAGAGGTCGAGATCGGCCAGCGCGGAAGTGATGGCATCGGCGTCGTAGGGGATGCCGATGAGCAGTTCCTCGATGTCGTGCACGTCGCGCCGGCCCATGAAGTCGCCGAAGATGCGTATGGAGCGTATGCGACCATCCTCGATGAAGAGGCGCACGTCGATCTCGCCCGCGCTGAAGCGGTGGGAGCGTTCCACGTTGGCCGGCGGATTCTGACCATAGTTCCACTCCCACGTCCCGTACTTCGTCTCCAGCAGCCGCGCTATCGCGGCCCGGTCGGCGGCGTCGAGCGGAATGGCGGGGATCTTCGCGCGATCGCGCGTGCCGAAGATTCCCTCGAGTATCAGCTCGCGCAGCTCGTTCACGTCGATGGGAGTCTTCAGAAACTCGCTGATGTTGGCCACTCTGCTGCGGATGGACTTCATCCCCTTGGATTCGACCTTCCCCGGCCGCGGCCGCAGTGCCGCCGTGATGTGGTCGAGGTCGGAGTCCAGCAGAAGCGTGCCGTGGCTGAACATCCTGTCACTCGTGGCGAACTGCGCGTTCCCCGATATCTTGCGTCCTTCCACGAGGATGTCGTTGCGGCCGCTGATCTCCGCCGGAACTCCGAGGGAGCGGAGCACGTCCACGACCGGGCCGTTGAACTTGTCGTACCGGTTGAAGCGTCCGCTCACGTCGCGCGTCATGAAGCTGAAGTTGAGATTGCCCAGGTCGTGATATACGGCACCGCCGCCGGAAACGCGGCGCACGACGCGGATGCCGCGCGACGCCACCATGTCGGGATCGATCTCCTCGATGGTGTTCTGGTTCCGGCCTATGATGATCGCCGGCTCGTTCACGTAGAAGAGCAGCGCGTCTTCCTCGCCCAGTTTGTTGCGGAGAACGTATTCCTCGAGCGCGAGGTTGTAGTGGGCGTCGGTGATGCCGCCGTTGTCCACGAAGAGCATTGTTCGAGAGGCCGTGTTCAGTGGTGGAGCGTCACGAAGCGTCCGCGGCGCGTCCCGCTCCGGCGGCGGCCCGCCGCTCGTTCGCGGGAGCCGTCTTCGCTCTCGGCTGATAGCTTCCCACTTCCTGGCCATGGAGGCCGATGGCGAGCCGGTTCCATCCATTGATCGCGACGATCGCCATCGTCAACGCCACCATCTCGCTCTCCGAGAAGTGCTCGCGAGTGGCCTCGTAGAGATCGTCGGGCGCTCCGTCGTCAGCGATTCGCGTGATGGCTTCGGTCCAGGCGAGCGCCGCACGCTCGCGATCCGAGTAGAAGGGGGCCTCGCGCCAGGCGCTGAGCGCGTACAGGCGCTGCTCGGTCTCCCCGGCCGCGCGGGCGTCCTTGCTGTGCATGTCGAGACAGTAGGCGCAGGCATTGATCTGGGACGCACGCATCTTGACGAGCTCGAGGAGCGAAGCTTCCAGGCCGCTCTCGTGGGTGAAGTGCTCGAGGCCGAGCATGGCGTGAAGGGCCGCCGGCGCGACCCTGGCGTATTCGATTCTGAGTGCCATGGTTGTTTCGCTGGTTGACGTTTCCGGGCACGCGTCGCGCCTACCCCGCATCTCGTTCGAGCGGCGCCCCCACCTGCCTGCCTGAATCTACTATGCGATTCGGGCGCGCCGCGGTTCCCGGCATACGCGTCGGCATGCGAATCGGGGTCGGTGCCAGAGGGGCGGGCCCGAGTGCGCAGCCCAAACGGTAGGCGGGCGCGA
>CAZTTY010000013.1:0-69267 GCA_964616815.1 uncultured Gemmatimonadaceae bacterium
CCATGAAGCCGACGATGTTCATCCCCGTGTACTCGGCGAAGTAGCGCCAGCTCGTGTGCCACGCCACCACCGGTTTGCCGCGGATGGACGCCAGCGCGCCGGCCCACTCCCGCGCGGCCGCATCGAGGCGGTCCACGAACGCCTTTTCGTTCGCGGCGTACACCGCCGCGCCCGCGGGATCGAGCTGCGAGAACCGCGTGCGGAAGAGGTGCGCGATGCGCTTGCCGTTGTCGGGGTCGAGCCAGTAGTGCGGATTGCCGAGCGGGTGAACGTCACCCTGGCTTCTGTCCACCTTCCCCTGCGGCACGTCCAGCAGCGGTATGGCGCTCGATACATCGATGTAGCCGCTCCCGCCCGGACGAACGCGCTCGTTGCGCGCCCCGTTTATGAGTAGCGGCATCCAGCCTATCTCGAGGTCGAGCCCCACGAAAGCCCAGACGTCGGCGTCGCGAAGCTTGAGCACGAAACTCGGCTTCGCCTCCACGAAATGGGGGTCCTGATATCCCTCGCCTATGTGCGCCGCCTCCACGCGATCGCCACCCACCGCCTTCGCGATGTCGTAGAGATCCGTGGTGCTCGTCACGACTTTCAACTGCGCGTTTGCGGCGAGCGGTGCGAGCGCGAGCGCGGCAATGGCCAGCAGCATCGCGCCGCCCTTCCGCCGCCGCCTCGCCGTCACTCTCGTTCTCCGGTTCGTTGCATCGTGTTTCATCTCGCTGCTCCGTCTGCTCAGAATGGATGCGGCTTGTGAGGGCCGATCGCGAAGGTGGCCTGCAGGAGAATCCTGTTGGCGTTCCGCTTCGGACCCAGATCAGGGAAGGCGAGCAGGGCGCCGCTCTGGCTGGTGTGCTCGAACATCGCCATCAGCTTCGAGAACTCGCTCGGGAAGAACTCGAGGTAGGCCGACTGCGCATCGAGCGAGCCGCCGGTTCCATCCTCTCGGGAGGAAGAGCCCACGTGATCGACGCGGGCGCCGAGGTAGAGCCGGCGCGTGAGCTGGTACCGCGCGAAGGTGTAGAATCCGTCGCGCGATCCGCGCGCGCCCGCGTAGCGCGCACCGGCCTCGGCCAGCTCGGTGGGGATGCGAGGATCGCCCTCGTTGTTCTGGCGGAGCCACTCGGCCTGCAGGATGAAGGACTTGTACAGCCCCTGCCGCAGCGGGCGCCAACGGTAGGTGAAGTCGGCGCCGACCACGGTCTGCCGCGCCGCCACGCCCATCTGCTCGTCCTCTTCTCCCGCGCACGGCTCGCCCGCGACGCCGCACACGAGCGGCTGCGCTCTCTTTCCCGTGATCGCCGAGAACGAGAGCTCGATGTTCGATGCCTCCGAGAGGTCCCAGTAGTTGCGCAGCCGAGCGGAGTAGCCCAGTCCCGAGAGCTCCTTGTTCACCGGCTCGGCCGTGACCACGTCCTCGGCACCTTCACCGAAGCGGTCCACCACGGTGGCCTGCAGCTCCTGGTAGAAACCGAACGGAGCGAATATGCGGCTCGCCCAGATTCCCGTGCCGGTGAGCCCTTCTTCACCCAGGAAACTCCGGATTACCCACGGATACTCCACCGTGTGGAGGTCGTGCCTGTGCGTGGTGTTCTGTTTTCCGACCGGCATGAGGAAGCGGCCGCCGCGCACCTCGAGGCCCGCGGGAAGCGCGGTGGCGGTCAGATACGCCTGTTCGATCGCGATCTTCTCGACATCGTTGACGCCGATGAAAATGTCGCCGCGAAAGTAGGGGTCGACCGCGGCCTGCAGTGCCACCTCTATCTCGCGGATCCCGAACCGGCTTCCATCCTCCTGCGTGCTGCCGCGCGGAGTGAAGTCGCCCACGAAGTCGCCCACGGCGCTTATGTCGGGGAGGAGGCGCGGGTTGATGGGGCCCGACCCGCCGCCGGCGCGCGGCGCCGGACGCTCCGCCGGGTCGCCGGGAGCGGCGGCACTCATCGCCTCCAGCTCGCGGACGATGCGCATGGAATCGGCGCGCGCGAGGGAATCAGCGCGGGCGGTGCTGTCGGTGCGGGTGGTGTCGCCCATCTGCTGGGCGGGTAGCGCCGCTGCGGCGAACGCAAGGAACGCCACGGCGGTGGTGTATGGATGCATTGCTCCCTCTGGAGTCGACGTGGTGCGTCAAGGCTCCGTCCGCACGGGGGACTGCGTTCCGCGAGCTCGACACACACCAGGTGACAGTGCGTGCCGCGCGACGCCCGCGTGGACAGGGGCGCGGCCCGGAAGGCCGCGCGCTCTACTGGATGCCGTAGGGCAGGGAGAGGGAGAGCGAGGGCGGAGCTCGGGCGGGGTCGTGGCGATCGTGCCCGACGACTACGAGCGCGAGACGCGGCTCCGGGCGAATCGATTGATGGGGCGCCACGTGGCGCGCCACGCCGCTGGGCCGCGCCGGAAGTGGACTGAAGTGGCGCAGCACGCAGAAGGAGCAGATGCCGGCGTGGTGGCCGGCATGCGGCGGAGCGCCGGTCTCCTCGATGTGCGTGGGGAAATCCTCGAAGGACCGTCCCTCGGCCAGCGGAGCGAGACCCACCACCACGAACTGCGCGACGAGCAGCAGTATCGCCGCGAACCCGACGTAGCCGGATCGTTGGGTGGTGTGGACTTGCATACCGTGTTGTACGCCGAACTCAGGCGGATTGTTGCGTCACGCCGTCCCGATAGCCGCGCAGGAGCGCCAGCATGCGCGAATCGGTGGCCGTGGGATCGTCGCCCTTCGGCGTCTCGATCACCTTGGGGACCGCGTGAAAGCGCTCGTCCGTCATGATCCTGCGGAACGGCGCCTCGCCCAGACTCCCTTCGGCGATCAGCTCGTGCCGGTCTCTTCTCGATCCGAAGGGAGTCTTCGAATCGTTCAGATGGAGCACCCGGAGCGAGTCGAGACCGAGCGCGTCGTCGAATCGCTTCCAGACGTCCTCGTACTCGTTCACCAGATCGTAGCCGGCCGAGTAGATGTGGCAGGTGTCCACGCATACCCCGACTCGCGTGCGCAGAGGAGCCGGGATGCGCTGGATGATCTCCGCCAGCTCCTCGAACGATGAGCCGAGTACGGTGCCCGTGCCGGCCGTGGCCTCCAGACAGAGGATCGTATCGCCGGGCACGCGCTCGAGCGCTTCGGCGATCGCATCCGCGTTGCGCGCGATGCCGCTGGCCCGCTCGTCCATGTAGTTCCCGGGATGCGACACGAGGGAGCCGATCCGGAGCGCTTCGCAGCGCGCGAGCTCGGCCTCGAACGAGGCGATGGAGCGTTTGCGCAGGACGGGGTCGGGGCTGGCGAGGTTGATCAGATACGAGTCGTGCGACACGGTGGCCGCCGCCGATGTCTCCGCCAGCGCCGACGCGTACGCCGCGCACTCCTCCTCGGCCAGCGTGGGCTCCGCCCAGCGGTTGGGCTGCTTCGTGAAGATCTGCATCGCGGTGGCGGCGATGGCGCCGGCGCGCGGCGGGGCGGCGCGGACTCCGCCGGCGGTGGAGACGTGTGCACCGAGCAGGTCGTTCATCGCGAGTGGCTCATGGTTGCGGACCGAGGTAGCCGAGCGGGTCCGCCGCTCGACCGGCGGGGCGGAGCTCGAAGTGGAGATGGGGACCGAGCTCCGGGTCGGAGGCGCCCACGTAGCCGATCACCTGACCCTTGCTCACCACGTCGCCCTTGGACGCCGCGAGCCGGCTGAGCGAGCCGTAAACCGAATAGTCGCCGCCGAGGTGCTGGATGATCACGGTGAGGCCGTAGGTGCCGAACGGCTCGGCCACGAGCACCTTCCCGCTCGCCACGGCATGCACGGGTGTGCCCGCCGCCGCCTTGATGCCGATGCCGTTCCAGCGGACGGTGGTGTTGTTCGGGTTCACGACGCGACCGAAGTTGTAGATCAGGTCGCCGTCCACGGGCCAGTCGAGGCGGACGCCGGCGAAGGCGCTGCGGGAGCGCTCGGCGGCGGGAGTGCCGGCTTCCGCGCGCTTGCGTGCGGCCTCGAGCGAGGCGATGACGTCGGTGAGTCGCTTCTCGTCACGGCTGATCTGTGCGAGCCGCTGTTCGGTGTCCCGCGCGCTCCGTCTGGCGCGCGTGAGACTGCGTGCCTGCTCGTCCTGAAGGCTGCGCAGCCTGTGCTCCTCGGCCGCCTTCTCCTGCAGGTTCAACTCGATGTCGCTCTGAAAGCGAACCAGGTTGGCACGTTGTCTGTCGATCTCGTTGCGGAGCGACTCCACTCTCTCCACCAGCGCGCGGTCGCGCAGCGTGAGGAGGTGCAGATATTTGTAGCGCGCCACGAGGTCGCCGAAGCTGGTGGCGGAGAGGAGCACCTGCACGGTGAAGAGCGGGCCGCGCTTGTAGATGTCGACGAGCCGCTGGCGGAGCGCGACGCGTTTCACGGTGAGCTCGTCCTGGGCCGCCACGAGATCGGACGTGGTGGTTGCCACCTCGCCGTTGATCGTCTCGAGCTGGCTGTCGAGCGAGCGCACGACGCTCGCGGTCATCTCCGCCTCGCGTTTGATGTTCGCGACTTCCTCGGAGAGGTCGTGAACCGTGTTCGCGAGATTCGTCCGCCGCCGCTCGAGCGCTTCCCGTTCGCTGCGCAGCTTCTGGAGCCGCTCCCGCTCGGCCCGCAGCTTGGCGTCCGCGCTCTCGGTGCCCTGCTGCGCGGAGAGGAGGGGGGGAGCGAGCAGGCAGCAGCAAGCAGCCAGCAGGAAGATCGTGCACGCGCGCGTCATCCGCGCAAGAGCGGGAGTCCACGTCATCCCGGCGAAGGCGGATGACGGCCGCAGGTGTGCGGTTTCCGCTTCCTGCTTCCTGCTCTCTGTCCTCGTCACCGCAGATGCCTCCCCACCGAGACCGCACTGCCGAGGAGGCCGATCAGGCCGCCGGCGGCGATGCCGAGAAGCGCGAGGGATGGGGCGAAGAAGGAGGTCTCGATCAGGTAGCGGTCCACGGCCGCGTGGGCGAGCCACGCGAGGAGGAGCGCTATCAGACCGCCCACGATTCCCTTGAGGAATCCGTCGATGAGGAAGGGGCGGCGGACGAAGCCGTCGGTGGCGCCGACGAGACGCATGATCGAGATCTCGCGCTCGCGCGCCAGCACGGCCATCCTGATGGTCGAACCGATGATGATCACGGCCACGGCGGCGAACGCGATCCCCAGAATGAGGCCCGCGGCGCCGGCCACGTTGCGGATGCTGTACAGCTTCTGCACCCAGTCCTCGCCGTAGCGCACATCGTCCACGAACCGGTAGCTCTGGAGTCGCTGTGCCACGGCGCCCACGGTCTCCGGATCGCGGAAGCCCGGTTTCAGCCGGATCTCGAGCGATGCCGGGAGGAAGTCCGCTTCGAAGACGTCCTTGAACTCGGAGAGCTCCTTGCGGGCGCGCTCGAGCGCCTGCTCGGGCGAGAGGATGTCCACCTGCGCCACTTCCGGGAAGGCGGCGATGTCGCCGGCCGCTGCGGAAATCGCTTCGACCGGGGTGCCGTCGGCGATGAAGGCGCGGATCTCGACGCGCTCTTCCACATCCTGAAGCGCGCGGCTCACGTTGAGCGCCACAAGCCCGAAGAGACCGAAGGCGAAGAGACTGAACGCTATGGTGACGATGCTGAGCGCGCTCAGGAGCGGTGCACGCCGCAGTCCGAGCGCGACTTCTCTCATGGTGAGCTGCATCAGTCGAAGAGCTCCGGCGGGGACTCGTGCGCGGCGGAGTCCGGGGAGTCGGAGGAGTCGTAGACGATCTGCCCGCGGTTGATCTCGATCACACGGTATGGCGAGCGCCGTACGAGCTCGAGATTGTGCGTCGCCATGAGTACGGCGGTACCGGCCGCGTTGATGTCGCGCAGAAGCTGAAAGATGCCGCGCGTGGCGCGATCGTCCAGGTTCCCCGTGGGCTCATCCGCCACCAGGACCATGGGATCGTTGACGAGCGCGCGGGCGATCGCGACGCGCTGCTGCTCGCCGCCGGAGAGCTCGCGAGGGAAGCTCGTGCCCTTCGAGGCGAGTCCCACCTGCGTGAGCAGGCGGCTCACCTTCGCCGGTATGCTGTCGCGCGGGGCGCCGGTCACTTCGAGGGCGAAGGCGACGTTGTCGGCCGCGCAGCGGTCGTCGAGGAGGCGGAAGTCCTGGAATACGATGCCGAGTCGTCGGCGCAGCTCCGGGATCTCTCTGCGCGCCACCTTGCTCGCGGCCAGTCCGCTCACGCGGACGTCGCCGTTGGTGGGGCGCTCCTCCATGAACACGAGCTTCAGGATGGTGGATTTTCCCGCGCCGCTGGGACCCGTGAGAAAAGCGAACTCGCCCTTGCCCAGGTGGAAGGAGACGTCGTTGAGCGCGCGCCCGGTGCGCGGGTATTCCTTGATGACGTGGGAGAATCGAATCATGTGGCGAATGGATCCGTGGCGCGGCGCGTCGGCGGGAGGATCCGGCCTGGCCGCTGGCTACGGACGATGGTTACTGCGGAGGGGCGTGCGGTGTTCCCTCCAAGTATGACGACCGACGCGGGCTGTGGATAGTCCGGCGCGCCCGGGCGCGCCGGAGGCAGTTCAGCGGAGCGCCTGGGCGAAGTCGGCTATCAGGTCTTCGGCGCTCTCGATTCCCACGCTCACGCGCACGAACCCGTCGGGGATTCCCACCGCGGCGCGCTCCGCGGGCGTGAGATGGGCATGCGAGGTGTAGCGCGGTTCGGAAACCAGCGTGTCGACGCCGCCGAGACTGGCCGCGTGCGCGGCGAGCTCGAGGCCCGAGATGAAGCGCTGCGCTGCGTCCCCGCCGCCGGCGAGCTCCACGGCCAGCATCCCGCCGAATCCATCCATCGTCTCGCTGGCCAGCTCGTGGTCGGGGTGCGAGGGAAGGCCGGGATAGTGCACGCGCGCGAACTCGGAGCGTTCGGAGCACCACTCCGCCAGGCGGAGCGCGTTCTCGTTCTGCCGGCGCAGCCGGACGTCCAGCGTCTTGAGCCCGCGCTCGAGCAGCCAGCAGGCGAACGGGTCCGGGGCCTGGCCCCAGACGATCATCTTCTGCCTGACCTCCTCGACGTACGGCGCGGTTCCCATCACGACTCCCGCCAACACGTCGTGATGCCCGTTGAGGTACTTCGTCGCCGAGTGTATCACCACGTCGGCGCCGTGCTCCAGCGGCCGGAAGTTCACGGGCGATGCGAAGGTGGAGTCGACCACCAGGGCGAGCCCCGATTCGCGGGTGAGATACGAGATCGGCTTGAGGTCGAGGATCCGGCACGAGGGGTTCACCGGAGACTCGACGAAGACGGCCCGAGTGTGCTTGCGGAGCTTCCGGCGCCACGCGCGCGGCTCGTCGGGGTTCACCAGAGTGACCTCGATGCCGAGCGTCGCGAGCTCCTGTGTGAAGAGCCGGTGCGTGCCGCCGTAGATCCATTCGCTGGCGAGGAGGTGGTCGCCCGGCCGGAGCAGGGCGAGCATGGCGCACGTGGTGGCTCCCATCCCGCTGGCCAGCACCAGGGCCGCTTCGGCCCCCTCGAGGAGAGCGAGCCGCTTCTGCAGCGCTTCGGCGTTCGGATTGTTACCATAGCGGCCGTAGCGCATGCCGCTCTCGCTGCCGACTTCCTGGACGAAGTTCACCGACTGACAGATCGGTCGGACCACCGGGTCCTGGGGTGCGCGTTCGCCGTGTCCGCCATGGATGGCGATGGTGGAGAGTCCCTGCCGTCGATTCTTCGCAGTCATCGTAGTTTCGTGGATGTTCTCAGGCGAGCGTGCCGCGCCGGCGCGTATCGAGGTCGGGCTTCACCACGCGGACCACCTCCGAAGGCGATGCGCCGGCGATGTCGCGCAGCACCACGTCGCCCCTGGGGAGCGAGTCGTCGACGCGCAGGGTGGCGAGCTCGTGGCGGCGCGGTCCGTAAACCCATACCAGCTCTCCATCGACGAGCAGCCGGTGCGCGGCGTCATCTCCGCGCATCCAGATCGCGGATCCGCGCTCGGCGTCGCCGGCGCGCGTGGCGATCAGGCGGATCACGCGGAGCGGCGGGTTGTAGCCCTCCGGGGCTCGGCTCTCCGGGTTCGACGGCTCGTTCACGACGCGGCTCCCACGGCCACGTAGGCTTCGTCGAAGCGCATCGCGAGCCGATGCCTGCAGAGCGCCGCGAGCGCCGCATCGATCTGCTCGCGATCGACGCCCAGCTCGCGCGCGAGCTCGAGCGGCGCCGCTCGGCCTATGCGGCACATCACCTCCCAGGCGCGCCGCTCGCTCTCACCCACGCTGCCGATGATCATCACGGTACCCTCCGCGTCCTGCGCCACGATGGCGAGACCGTGCCGCTCGAGCACCGCCTCGATCGCATCCACGTGCGAGTCGCTCACGCCCCGGAAGAGGAAATACGCTTCGCGCGGCCGCGGGTCGGACGGTACGGGCGCGCAGTAGCGCATCAGCAGCTTGGCCACTATCTCGTCGGCGCACGAGTAGTCGAGCAGCCCCACGTGGGAGAAGTCGATCACGGTGAGGGTGCGGTCGCCGATCTCGGCGAGCTGCTTCTCTATCCCGTCGCGCACCGCCTTGCCGGTGGGACGGGTGACCAGATCGGAATAGAGATCGCAGACCGTGCGACGCAGCACGGAGCTGAGGTCGATGTGGTTGATCACTTATCGGCAACCCGTTCCGGGATAGTGATCTGCATCTGCGCTCCGGGGAACGCTGGTAGATGTTCCTCCAGCGGGACGTCCTCGTCCCAGCTGGGGACTATCGCTATCCGCGCCGTGCCCGAGCGCACCGAGAGCTTGCCATCCCAGCGACCGATGTACCTCCGTACGCCGGCAAGACCCTGGCCACGACCAGGGTCGCGGAAGCGGCTCACGCCGCGGATGACCGCCTCCTCCAGCGCCATACCGTCGTCCCAGCGGTCGCTCTCGCGATGATTGGGCGAGCTTTCCAGCGACTGACGGAATCCCACCCCGGCGTCGCAGACGGCGATCACCACCACCCTGCGTCCGAGTCGCTTCTGCCAGCGATAGGTCTGAACCGCCACCCAGCCGCCGCGACCCGCGTGCTCGACGATGTTCTGGCACGCCTCGCTCAGCGTCATGGCGAAACCCATGGTGGCCTTTGCATCTATGTTCAACTCCTTCGTGAGTATGCTCTGCGATTTCTGCTGGATGCGTCCGACCACTTCGTGCACGTCCTCGCTGCGCGCCACGGGCGTGATCTCGAGAAGCACGTCGGAATCCCCGGACGCGCGCGACTGGTGCGGCGCTCCGTGGAGCTCGAAGAGCTCCGACGCGTGGGTGAAGAAGCCGGTGCGCGACCAGTACGAGCAGGTCTCGTCCGACTCGGGCGCGTAGAAGCCCGGACGCTCGGCCCGCGACTGGGCCAGCGTGAGGAGCGCGGTGAGGCCGTACGGCGACGCCCAGCGTGTGTGGCGTGCGTCGAGGAGAATCTTCTCCTCCTGGGGAACCTGCGCGAGCTGCTCGAGAACCAGCTCGAAGGTTCTGTCATCGAGTGAAGGAGGAACCTTGATTACGGTCGTCATCGAGTGATGAGCTCTCCTCGGAGATGCCTGGCGAGCCCCGTGGCTCCACGGTGCCCGACGTTGCGCGCGGCCGCGCGATGCGCCGCGCGCAAAGCGTCCTCTAACTTATCACCCGCGAGCAGTCTGGAGAAATTCGTGGCGCCCCACACGTCGCCGCACCCCGTGGGGTCGCCATCCGCGACCGCGGTGCCCTGCGGCACGAGCTCCGTGCGTACCGGACCCGTGACGGCGCCGAGCGGTGACGGCCGGGAGACGTCGTCCAGCCGCTCGAACCCGGGCGCCGCGAAGTACACCACGCCCCGCCCGCCGAGCGTCACCAGCAGCACGCGCACTCCGGCCCCGAGCGCCGTCGCGGCGAGCGCCATGGGCTCGCTCGCCATGGCGTTCGCCTCGTCCTCGTTCACCTGCAGGAAGTCGAAGCACGAGCACCACTCGGCCACGTGCGCGAGCGGCTCTATCTCGCGCCAGCCGCCGGGTCGAACGGTCGTCACCATCATGTGCAGGTCGCAGTAGACGGGGCCGCGGAAGTGCTGCCGGAGCAGGCGCGCCGTTTCGAGGTCGAGCTCCCAGCCGCTGATGAAATTCACGTACAGGGCATCCATCTCGTGGAGCAGCGGCTTGAGGCCGAGCCAGCTCCAGCCGGGTACGCCGCCCGAGACGCGTTCGGTGCGCCGCTCGCTGGTCTCGTAGCGAAGCTCGACACGGGCGTTCGGGTGGGGAACCTCGATCAGCGCCGCATCGTCCGCCATGCGCACCAGCGTGGCGACGAACTCGCGGGCGCGGTCGGCCAGGTCGTCTCCCACTTTGATCAGCGGTACGATCTCCCAGTCGTCGGGGAGTGCCGCGTCGAGGCCGGAGAGAGCGTACGCTATGCCGCCCCATTCCTGCACCGGTTCGACGTGCGGCTCGCGGCCATGGATCGTGTCCCACACGAAGGTGCCGATCACTCCCAGCCGCTTCTTCCGCGCCGTGGCGGGCGTGGCTGGAGCGGACGCGCTCCGTTCGCTCACAGGGCGCCCAGCTTCTGCAGTCTGAAGGTGGCCACCGCGCCCACCATTCCCGCGGTGCCGGCCAGCATTCCGGGCACGATGCGACACGCCTGCACGGCGGGGCGGAAGGCGCGCCGCTTCACTTCCGCACGCAACGGCTCGAAGAGCCGGTCGCCGGCGCGCGTGACTCCGCCGGTGACCACGACGACATCGGGATTGAGCAGGTTGAGCAGGTTGGCGACGCCGGTGCCCAGGAATTTGGCGGTGTCGCGTACCACCTCGAGCGCGAGCGCGTCGCCGTGGTTGGCCGCATCGTACACGGTCGCCGCGGTCAGGAGATCAAAGTCATCGTCCACCATGCGGTGCAGCGCGGATGCCTCATCGCGCTCCAGCGCCTCGCGAGCGCGGAGCGCGATCGCCGGACCCGACGCGTAAGCTTCCAGACACCCGTAGTTGCCGCAGCGGCAGTAGCGGCCCGTGGAGTCGATGGTGGTGTGCCCGATCTCTCCGGCGACGTCGGAGGCGCCGTGGTACAGCTTCCCATCGAGCACGATCCCGCCGCCGATGCCGGTGCCGATCGTGAGGCCGACCACGTTCCTCGTTCCCTGCGCCGCGCCCCGCCACCACTCGCCCATGGTCGCGCAGTTCGCATCGTTGTCGAGCGTGGCGGGGATGTGAACGCGCTCCTCGACCGCATCGCGCAGCGGGAAGTCGCGCCACCCGAGATTCGGCGCGACGATGACTATCCCCTTCGCCCGGTCGAGTGGACCCGGCGCCCCGATGCCGACACCTATGAAGTCCTCGCGGCGCGCGCCCCGACTCGTGATCGCTTCGGAGATCACGCCTTCGATCATGCCCACGATACGCTCCACTACCGCATCGGCTCCGGCCGCCGTGGGCGTGTCTTCCTGGCGCAACCCTACGTCTTCCCCGCCGTCGTCCGGGACGGCACCTACCACGATGTTGGTTCCGCCGAGGTCGACGCCGATTACGTACTTCGTGCTCCCTGCTCCCCTCCCATGACCACCTCCCACACCGCCTCCAGGACCACATCCACGGACAGTTCGCGCATGCACTTCCAGTGACCGAGTGGGCAGGTGGGGGGGCCGTGGTGATGACATGGGCGGCAGGGGAGGGTCGGGTGGCCGAGGGTCGTCGAGTGTGGTGCGAGGGGACCGAAGCCGAATGCGGGGACTGTCGGGCCGAATATGGTGATCGTGGGGGTGGACATCGCCGAAGCGAGGTGCTGCGGCGACGAGTCGTTCGTGACGAGCAGGTCGGCGCGGCCGATCAGCTCCGCAGAGGCAAGCAACGATAACTTACCCGTGGCGTCAACCACCCCTTGCGCGCCGGCGGAGCGAGCTATGTCGGCAGCCGCGCCGGAGTCGTCCGCACTCCCCACGATCGCTATCCGGGAGCGCTCCGCGATGCGCGCGGCCAGCTCCGGATAGTACGGCCAGCGCTTGGTTCCCCACACGCTTCCCGGCGCCAGAACGATGAGCGGACGGCCGCGGCGGCGGCCCTCGGGGCAGCCCTCGGGGCCGTCGGCGAGGAGCTCGTCCACGGCCGCCCGCTCGGCCGGGCCCGGATAGAGGCGCGGCGGCGGCATTCTCGCGGCGTCGGGAGCTCTGCCTGCGTACGCGAGGGACCAGAGGCGCGCGGCGTGGTGCGCGCTCCGGTCGTAAGGGACTCTGTCGGTGTAGAGGAAACGCGCCGTCGAGCTGTCGAAGCCCACGCGCCTGCGGTATCCCGCCAGCAGCGCGAGCGCGGCGCTGCGAACGGAACCCTGTGCGAGATAGGCGGTGCGGCCCGCGTGTCTCCACTCGCGCGCGGCGGCGCGATCTTCACGCGCCACGCTGCCCGCAAGGCGCCGCAATGCTGCCACGCCGGAGTCGCGGCCGCGCTTGTCGTAGATGTATAGCCCGCGAATGCGCGGGTCGTTGGCTAGGAGCGGCGCGCTGGCGGGCGTCGCCACCACATCCACCGGCCCGCGCTCCGCCAGCTCGGCGATAAGCGGCGTGGTGAGTACGGTATCGCCGATGAAGGAAGTCTGGACGACCAGCGAGTGCTCGATCATTCGACCTGGAGCACCGCCAGAAAAGCCTCCTGCGGTATCTCCACGGACCCCACCTGCTTCATCCGCTTCTTCCCCTCCTTCTGCTTCTCGAGGAGCTTGCGTTTGCGCGTGATGTCGCCGCCGTAGCACTTGGCCAGCACGTTCTTGCGGAGCGCCTTCACGGTGGTACGGGCGATGATCTTGGTGCCGATCGCGGCCTGGATGACGACCTCGAAGAGCTGGCGGGGGATGAGCTCCTTGAGTTTGTCGGCCACCTTGCGGCCCCACTCGTACGCCTTGTCACGGTGGATGATCACGGAGAAGGCGTCCACGGGCTCGCCGTTTATGAGCATGTCCAGCTTCACGAGCGCGCTCGCGCGGTAGTCGAGCATCTCGTAGTCGAGGCTCGCGTAGCCGCGGCTCACGGTTTTGAGCCGGTCGTAGAAGTCGAGGATGATCTCGGCGAGCGGGAATTCCCAGTCGAACTCGACGCGACTGGTGTCCACGTAGCTCATGTCCTTGTAGACGCCGCGCCGCTCCGTGCCGAGCGTCATGATGGCGCCGATGTATTCCGCGGGCGCCACGATGCGCGCCCTCACGAACGGCTCTTCCACGTGATCCGTCACCGAGCCGTGCGGCATGTGCGACGGGTTCTCGATCAGGTCGCGTGTTCCGTCGGTGAGGTACACGTGGTACTTCACGTTCGGGACGGTGGTGACGAGGTCGAGGTCGAATTCGCGCTCGAGCCGCTCCTGCACGATCTCCATGTGCAGGAGTCCCAGGAAGCCGCACCGGAAGCCGAATCCGAGCGCGGTGGAAGTCTCGGGCTCGTACTGCAGCGAGGCGTCGTTGAGGCGGAGCCGCTCGAGCGCGTCGCGCAGGTCGGGGTAGCGGTTGGGGTCGGTGGGGTAGATCCCGGCGAACACCATCGGGTGGATGTCCTGATAGCCGGGGAGCGGATCGGAGGCCGGCGCGTCGGCGTCGAACACGGTATCGCCCACGCGGGTTTCCTGCACGTGGCGCACATTGGCCACCACGTACCCCACCTCGCCGGGGCCGAGCGACGCTGCCTTCACCTCGCGCAGCTCGCGGTAGCCCACCTCGCTCACCTCGTACACGTTGTCGCTCGCGCCGAAGGTGATCTGCATCTCAGGGCGGATCACGCCATCCACCACGCGCACCGAGGGGATGGCTCCGCGGTAGCGGTCGTAGTACGAGTCGAAGATGAGCGCGCGGAGAGGCGCGTCGGGGTCGCCCTCGGGCGGCCGGATGCGCGTGACCACGGCCTCGAGCAGCTCGGGGATGCCGGTGCCCTCCTTCGCGCTCACGGCGAGGATCTCCTCGGGCGTGGAGCCGAGGAGGTCGATGAGCTCCTGACGGCGCCGCTCGGGCTCGGCGCCTGGGAGGTCGATCTTGTTGAGCACGGGGATGATGTCGAGCCCGGCGTCGAGTGCCAGGAACAGGTTCGAGAGAGTCTGCGCCTGGATGCCCTGCGAAGCGTCGACCACGAGAATGGCGCCCTCGCACGCGGCCAGGGAGCGGGAGACCTCGTAGGTGAAATCCACGTGGCCCGGCGTGTCGATCAGGTTGAACTCGTAATCGCGGCTGTCGCGCGCGCGGTACGACATGCGCACGGCGTTGAGCTTGATGGTGATGCCGCGCTCGCGTTCGAGGTCGAGCGTATCGAGGACCTGCGCCTTCATGGAGCGCTTTTCGAGCATCCCCGTGCTCTCGATGAGGCGATCGGCCAGGGTGGACTTCCCGTGGTCGATGTGGGCGACTATGCAGAAGTTGCGAATGTGGTCGATCTTCAAGCGGGGAACCGGGTGGCTGAAGGGTCGCAGTTAGCCATCAAATATAAACTTGCGGAGGCCGGCGCCGCGCAGCCGCGCCCAATCCCGACAGGACTTGTCGGATATTGGACCATACTATACATTCGGCTCGGTTGAGAATCGTTCCTAGTTGAAATTCAGTCTCAATCCGGGGAGCCGATGAGCCGTACAACTGCCCTGAACTGCCTGTTCGAACGCGCGTTCGAGCGCTGACCCCGATTCCGTCGTGCGTTCCCGCTCCACACTCCTCGATCTCGCCCACTCCCCGCCGCGCCGGCGCCGCCGCTTCGGAGCCGCCGGCGCGGCGGGGCTCGTGCCGGCCGCCCTGCTCGCCGCGGCGCTGACTTCGAGCGCCAGCCGTGCCCAGGGTATCCGGATCACGGACGTGAGCGGGCGTGTGGTCACGGTGCCGCGCAGCCCGGAGCGCATCCTGATCGATGACGGCCGCTATCTGGTCGCGCTCTCGCTGATCAGCCCCGATCCCGCGCGTCTGCTGGCCGGCTGGCCGCACGACGTTCAACGCATCGGCGCGCGCACCTGGGCGGCCTACCGTACGCGCTTCCCGCGGCTCGACTCGCTCCCGCGCACGCCCAGCTCCGCGGGCGCGTTCTCGGTGGAGCAGGCACTGGCGGTCCGCCCCGACGTGGCGGTGCTGAGTCTGGGGCGCGGACCCACGCCGGAACAGCTCGCCCAGCTCGATGCGGCCGGCGTGCCGGTGGTCTTCATCGACTTCTTCTCGCACCCGCTGCGCAACATGGAGCGGAGCCTGCGAATTCTCGGTCGGCTCACCGGGAACGAGTCGCGCGCGGCGGAGTTCATCGCGTTCCGCCAGGCGCACATCGATGTCATAACCCGACGCCTCGAGGCGAACCCCGGGGCCGGGAGGCCGGACGTGTTCATCGAAGCGCACGCCGGCATGTCGCAGGACTGCTGCAACTCGCCCGGGAAGGGCAATATCGGCGACTACGTATCGCTGGTGGGCGGCCACAACATCGGGGCCGACGTGCTTCCCGGCGCCTCGGGGCGCGTGAACATCGAATACGTGATCGCGCGCGATCCCGCGATCTACATAGCGACCGGCGGCCCGCACCTCGAGAAGAGCGGCGGACTGGTGCTGGGTCGCGGCTACTCCTCCGCCACGGCGCGGACGTCGCTCGCCGCCGCTGCGCGCCGCCCCGGTATCGAGCTCCTCTCGGCCGTCTCGCGCGGCGACGTGCACGGCCTCTCGCACCAGCTCCTCAATTCGCCGCTCGACATACTGGCCGTGGAGGCGCTGGCGAAGTGGATCCACCCGCGGCTCTTCCACGACCTGGACCCGTCGCGCACGCTGGCGACGATCGACTCGAAGTTTCTGGCCGTTCCCCTCGGGGGAACGTACTGGATAGACCTGCGCTGACGCGCGATCACACTATGGACAGGAGACCCCCGATGCGCCTCCGCAACTGCAGCCGAAGCCTATCGCGAGCCGGAGCGTCGCGGACCACGCTGCGCGCGCTGCTCGCCACGTTCGCCGCGCTGGCCGCCGCTCTTCCGGCATCCGCCGCGCCGCTCGCGGCGCAGGCTCCCAGATCCGCGGTGCAGTCCGCGCCGCTGGCCGCGCGAAGCTCGCAGCCGATCGCGCCGGGGTTGTACGAGATCGTCGCCAGCGAGGCGCTGAACACAGTGTATGTGGCGAGCGCCGGCTCGCGCGCCCGGCCGGGCGGCGCGATCGTGGCTCTCGATCCGGAGACGCTGGTGGCGCGTGACACTTTCGATCTCTCCGGAGCGCCGCCCTACGGGCTCGCCATGAACGAGCGCACGCGCACTCTCTACACCACCAACACGCGCCACGGCGCGGTGACCGCGGTCGACGCCGTCAGCGGCAGGATACTCGCGACGATCCGCCCGGCGGATGACTCCAGCGCCCATCTCTTCCGCATCATGGTTGACGAGGAGACGAACACCGTGTACGCCGCGGTGGCCGCCAAGCCGGGGAAGGTGTGGGTAATAGACGGAGCGAAGAACGAGCTCAGGAAGGTGATCGATGGCGTAGGCGAGACGGCCACGAGCATCGCGCTCGACCGCTCGGCGCGCAAGCTCTACGTCACGAGCCTCGGCAGCAACGAGATCATCACCATCGACCTCGACGGCCTGAAGGTGAGCGGCCGGTTCCCGGCGGGCGGCGAGAGGCCCACGCAGCTCGCGTTCGACCAGAAGACCGGGCGGCTCTTCGTCACCAACCAGGGGACCGGGGACGTGAGCGTGCTCGACGCGCGCAGCGGCAAGCTGCTGCGCAAGGTGGCCACCGGCGAAGGCGCGCTCGGCATCGGCTTCGATCCCGGCACGGACCGGCTGTACGTGGCCAACCGGCAGGCGGGGACGGTCACGGTGATCGATGCCACGTCGTACGAAGTCATCGCGAACGTGAACAGTGGGAGCCGGCCCAACACGGTAGCCGTGGACGCGAGCAACGGCGTGGCGTACGTGACGAACAAGGTGAAGAGCGCCGGCCGCGGGCAGCCGCCGATGGTCGATCCCGAGGGCGACACGGTGACGCGAATCAAGTGATGGTCGGCCTGGAGGAAGCGCGCGCGGAGTCGTCGGAGCTCGTGACGAACGATCGGCATGCTACCGGCGCCGCCGGCGAGCCGTTCGTCATGGCCGACGGCGACGGCGCGCTGGTTGCACGCGGCGTGCGGCGAGTGCTGCCCGCGGTGTCGCGCGCTTCGGTTGGCGCCGCCGCGGCGGCGCTGCTCGACGGGGCGCGCGACGGGACCTGCGCGGCTCTCGTAGTGGGTGCGCTCCCCTTCGCGGAGGCGCGGCCGGCGCGCCTCTTCCAGCCGCGGAGCGTGCGGCGGCTCGCTCCCGCCGCGCTGGCGCGCGAGCTGGGGGAGCGCGACGCGCCGGGCGACGCCCGCCAAGCGGGCTCCGTGCTGCGCGTGGCGGCGGAGCCGGAGCGCAGCATGTACGAGGAGCTGGTTGCCGAGACGCTGGCGCGACTCGGCAACGGCTCGCGCGGCACGCTGCGAAAGGTGGTGCTCTCGCGCACGCTGGAAGTGTGTCTCTCCGATCGGGTGGACGTGCGCGCCCTCCTGTCCCGCCTGTACGAGGACCGGAGCGCGACCACTTTCTGCGTGCCGCTCGGAGACTCGCGTACCGCGCTGCGCTCATCCGGAGAATCGGCCGTCGCGGCGGCCGCGCCGGAGTCGCCGGGTGCGGCGCCGTTTCTGGTGGGCGCGACTCCGGAGCTTCTGCTCGACAGGCGGGGCACACGGGTCGTGTCGCGTCCCCTCGCCGGCTCCACCAGACGCCGCTCCGATGCGCGAGCCGACCGGGCCGCCGGCGGCGCGCTCGCGCGCTCGGCAAAGGACCGGCTGGAGCATGCGCTGGTGGTCGAGCACGTGGCCGACACGCTGGCACCGCACTGCAGCGAACTGCGCGTGCCGCGTGCGCCGGAGCTCACGTCCACGTCCACCATGTGGCATCTCGGCACTACTGTGGAGGGTACGCTGCGCGACGCGGATGTGACCGCGCTCGATCTGGCCGCCGAGCTGCACCCCACGCCCGCCGTCTGCGGCCTTCCACGCGATCTGGCGATGGCCGCGATACACGAGCTGGAGCCGTTCGACCGGGGGTATTTCGCCGGGGCCGTGGGCTGGTGCGACGAGCGCGGCGACGGCCGCTGGATGGTGGCGATACGCTGCGCGGAGGTGGACGGGGCGAGCGCCCGCCTGTACGCGGGCGCGGGGATCGTGGCCGGTTCGGAGCCCGGCGCGGAAGCGGCCGAGACCGCGGCCAAGTTCGCGACGATGCTGCGCGCACTCGGAGCGGGCGAAGCCACGGGGGCGGGGGCGGGGGCGGGGGCGACGTGGCGGGATCCATGAGCGCTATGGCGCAGCGCTGGCCGACGGAGTTCGCGGAGCGCTATCGTGAGGCGGGCTACTGGAGCGGCGAGACTTTCGGCGCGCTTCTGCACGCCAGGGCCGTGGCGGCGCCGGATAGAACCGCGGTGGTGGCGGGAGCGGCGCGTTGGAGCTATCGCGAGCTCGACGCGCGTGCCGACGCCACCGCGGAGGGCTTGCTGGAGCTCGGCTTCGCGCCGGGCGACCGGGTGGTGGTGCAGCTCCCGAACATCGCCGAGCTGCTGAGCGTCGCATTCGGGATGTTTCGATCGGGCATCATACCTGTGTTCGCGCTGCCGGCCCACCGGTGCGCGGAGGTGACGCACATAGCGGCGAAGTCGGGCGCCCGGGGCTACGTCATCGCGGCCGGCGGTGGCGGCTTCGACTACCGTGCGCTGGCCGCCGACGTGGCGCGCGCCGTGCCCTCCATCGCACACGTGATCGTGGCCGGCCCCGTGTCCGCCGCGGGAGCCGCTCCCCTGGAGTCTGGCCCCTCCGCGGGGACGGCGGGTGCCACGACAAATACGGCGCTCGCGGAGCTGGAGTCGCTCGGTAGGGCCGTGCGCGCGCGTTCGGCATCGCGCATCGGCGCCGGCCCGCGCTCCTCCGACGTTGCGCTCGTGCAGCTCTCCGGCGGTAGCACGGGACTCCCCAAGCTCATACCGCGAACGCACGACGACTACCTGTACAGCGTGCGACGCAGCGCGGAGATCTGCCGGCTGGATGCCGCCACCGTCTACATGGGCGCGCTCCCCATAGCTCACAACTTTCCGATGAGCTCTCCGGGGATACTCGGTGTGATCGAGGCCGGCGGGACGATCGTACTCGCGCCGAGCCCCGATCCCGACACCGCGTTCGCGCTGATAGAGGCCGAGCGCGTCACCATCACGGCGCTCGTTCCCCCGCTCGCCATCCTGTGGCTGGAGGCCGCTCCCGCGACGCGCCGCGACCTCTCGAGTCTCGAGGTGCTCCAGGTGGGCGGGGCGAAGCTCACACCCGAAGTGGCGCGTCGTGTGCGGCCGGCGCTGGGTGCGCGGCTGCAGCAGGTGTTCGGCATGGCGGAGGGCCTGGTCAACTACACGCGACTGGACGATCCCGAAGAAGTCGTGATCGAAACGCAGGGGCGCCCGATGTGTCCGGATGATGAGCTGCTGGTGGTCGACGATCACGACACGCCGCTGCCCGACGGCGTGGCCGGCCATCTGCTGACACGCGGGCCGTACACGATCCGCGCGTACCACGACGAGCCGGAAGCCAACGCGCGCGCATTCACCGCCGACGGTTTCTACCGCACGGGCGATGTGGTCCGGCGCGTGTCCGGCGGCTACCTGATAGTGGAGGGGCGCGCCACCGACCGGATAAATCGAGGAGGCGAGAAGATCTCGGCCGAGGAGATCGAGGATCATCTGCTCGCGCACCCGCGCGTGCACGACGCGGCCGTCATCGGCACCACCGACGCGTACATGGGCGAGCGGACGTGCGCGTACGTGATCCCGCGCGGCGAGGCGCCGCGCGGGGTGGAGCTGCGCGCGTGGATCCGCGGGCGCGGCCTCGCCGAGTTCAAGGTGCCCGACCAGATCGTGTTCGTGCGCGAGTTCCCGGTGACCGGCGTGGGGAAGACGAGCCGCAGGGAGCTGCGTGCCGCGCTGCGTGCGGCGCTGGCGGACGGGAGGAGCTGACACGTGGCGCTTCCCGCCATCCGGCCCTACGAGCTCCCCACGGCGCGTGATCTTCCCGCGGCGCGGGTGTCCTGGCGCGCGGCGCGAGACCGCGCGGCGCTGCTCATCCACGATATGCAGGGCTATTTCGTGGGTGCGTTTCCCCGGGGCGAGACGCCTATCGCGCCGGCCATCGCCAACATCGCCACGCTGCGCGATCACTGTGCTCGCCTGGGGATTCCCATCGTGTACACGGCGCAGCCGGGACGGCAGCCGCCCGAGGAGCGCGGGCTGCAGCGCCACTTCTGGGGCGCGGGGATGACCACCGCCTCGGACGAGCGCGCCATAGTGGCCGAGCTCGCGCCGGCCCCTGGCGACCTGCTCCTGGAAAAGCGACGCTACAGCGCTTTCCAGCGCTCGGAGCTGGAAGCCGTGTTGCGCGCGCGCGGCCGCGACCAGCTTTTGATCACGGGCGTGTTCGCCCACATCGGCTGTCTTCTCACCGCGGCCGAGGCCTTCATGCTCGACGTGGAACCGTTCCTCGTGGCCGACGCGCTGGCGGATTTCTCGCGCGAGCTGCACGACCGCGCCCTCTGCTACGCGGCCGGGTGCTGCGCCGTTCCGGTGACCGTGGCGTCGCTGCTGGAGTCGCTGTGAGCATGGCGCCGACGCTCGAGCGGATGCGTTCCGAGGTGGCGAAGTCGCTGGGCGTGAGCGTGGAGGAGGTCGGGTTGGACGACCATCTGCCGGATCTCGGACTCGACTCCATCCGCGCGATGCTGCTGGCTCGCTCCTGGAGCGGTGAAGGCGCGCGCGTGGACTTCGCATCGCTCGCGGAGAGGCCGACGTTGCGCGCGTGGCACTCGCTCATGGCCGGGTCGGACGCGGGCGATGGCGCCGATGGTTGAAGATCTGATGGCGCGGGCGTCCGCGCGGGCCGCGATCTCCCCGTTCGCCGCGAGCGAGGCCTGGGAGGCGGGAGGCGACATCCCGCTTCCCGAGTCGCAGTCGGGCATCTGGTACGCTCAGCGTCTGGCGCCGGCGAACCCGATTTTCAACACGGGGCAGTATGCGGAGCTGGCCGGCCCGCTCGACGTGGAGGCCTTTCGCTTCGCGGTGGACGAAGCGATGCGCGAGGCCGATGCGCTGGCCGTGCGCGTGGAGGACTCGCCGGATGGTCCGCGACTGCGGCGCGCCCCCGGCCTCGTGGCGCGCCTGGAGGTGTTCGACTTGCGCGGCGAGCCCGACCCCGCCCGCGCCGCGCGCGGACGCATGCGCGACGACATGCGCACGGCCCGCGACCTCGCGCGCGAGTCCGCCGTGGCGCAGCAGCTCTTCATTCTCGGGCGGGAGCGCCACTTCTGGTACCAGCGCATCCATCATCTGGTGGTGGATGGCTACGGCACCGCGCTGCTGAACGCGCGGGTCGGCGCGCTGTACGCGTCGCGGCTGTCGTCCGCGCCGGCGGGCGCTCCCTTCGCGCCCTTCGCCAACGTGCTGGACGCGGAGGCCGAGTATCTGCGCTCCGGGCGCCGCGCGGTCGATCGCGAGTACTGGCTGTCGGAGTTCGAAGGACGTCCGGCCCCGGCCAGCCTGTCGCGCGGAGTGGCGTCGAGCGGCACCACCTTTCGCCGCCGCCGCGCCGCGCTTCCCGCCGCGACGTCGGACGCGATGAGCGACCTGGCGGCGCGCGCCGGCGCGGCGTGGCCCGATGCGCTGCTCACGCTGGTGGCCGCGTATCTGTGCCGGCACACCGGCGGCGGCGACTCCGTGCTGGGAGCGCCACTGATGAACCGCCTCGGATCGCCGGCCGCGCGGGTGCCCGCGATGGTGATGAACGTGCTCCCGGTACGCGTTTCGGTGGACGAAGACCTCCCCACGCATGAGCTGGTACGGCGTGTGAGCGCGCGCATGCGGGAGGCGCGGAAGCACGGCCGCTTCCGCGGCGAGCAGTTGCGCCGCGAGCTGGGCCTGCTGGGCGACCTGCGCAGGCTGCACGGGCCGCTGGTCAACGTCCTACCCTTCGACGCCGAGCTCGTTCTGCCGGGGGTCGCCGTGCGGTTGCATACGTTGGGGACCGGGCCGGTGGACGATCTCACGATCAACGTCCTGGGCGGAGCGGACGCCGGCTCGCTGCGGCTGGTGCTGGACGCCAATCCGGAGCTGTACGGGATACGCGAACTGGAGAGCCACACGGCGCGACTGGCCGCGTTCCTCTCGCGCGCGGCCGCCGCGGAGTCGCTCGCCGCCGTGGCCACGATCACCGAAGCTGAGAGGCGCAGGGTGCACGCCGTGAACTCCACCGCGCACGTGGTGGAGGATTCCACGCTCGCCGCGCTCGTGGAGCTGGCGATGCGCCGCTCGCCCGATTCGATCGCGCTGATCGCCGACGGGCGGGAGGTGAGCTACGCGGAGCTGGATGCGCTGAGTGTCGCGCATGCGGCACGGCTGGCGCACGCCGGAGTGCGACGCGGGGACGTGGTGGCGGTGGCCGGCGCGCGCTCGGTCGAGCTCGTGTCGGCACTGGTAGCGGTCATCCGCCTCGGTGCCGCGTATCTACCCGTGGACCCCGGCCACCCGCCCTCGCGCGTTGCGTCGATGTTCGAGTCGTCGCCGCCGAGGGCGGTGGTGGCCGCGCGCGATGCGCGCTCCGCGATCCCGGGCGACGCGTTCGTTCTCGAGCTGGAAGACGCCCCGACGCCGGCCCCGGCACACGGAATCGCGCGGGACGTTGCTGTCGACCCGGATGACGCGGCGTACGTCATCTTCACATCGGGCTCCACCGGCGCTCCGAAGGGAGTGGTGGTGGGACACCGTGCGATCGTCAACCGCCTCTCGTGGATGCGGGAGCATTACGGTATCGGCGCGGACGATCGGATTCTCCACAAGACTCCATTCACCTTCGACGTCTCGGTGTGGGAGCTCTTCCTTCCGCTCATATCCGGCGCCACCATGGTGCTCGCGCCTCCCGGCGCGGAGAAGGATCCGGCCCGGCTGGCCGAGCTGGTGCGCGCGGAGGGGATCACCACTCTGCACTTCGTGCCGTCGATGCTCGCGCTCTTTCTGGAGGAGCCGGGTGCCCGCGGCCTCGCGCCGCGGCGCGTCTTCTGCAGCGGCGAGGCCCTCACGCCCGCGCTGCGCGACCGCTTCCACGGGGTGCTCCGCTCCGAGTTGCACAACCTGTACGGCCCCACCGAAGCCGCCGTGGACGTGAGCCATTGGGAGGCGACGCGCGACGACGCCTCCGCGCCGGTTCCCATCGGATGGCCCGTGTGGAACACCACGCTGTGCATCCTCGACGACCGGCTGAGGCTCGTACCGCCCGGCGTGGAGGGAGAGTTGTGCATAGCCGGCGCGCAGCTCGCCCACGGCTACGCCGGCCGCGCGGACCTCACCGCGGAGCGCTTCGTCCCCGCACCGGCGGAGCTCCGTGAGGCGGGCCTCGTGGAAGGCGAGGCCCGCGTCTACCGCACGGGCGATCGGGCGCGGAGGCGCGAGGACGGCGCCATCGAGTTCCTGGGCCGGGCGGACGGGCAGGTGAAGATCCGCGGTCAGCGCGTGGAGCTCGAGGAGATCGAGGCCGCCATCGCCGCGTGCGGGGTGGCGGCGCAGGCCGCCGTGACCGTTCGCGAGGATCGCCCGGGCGATCAGAGGGTGGCGGCGTACCTGGTGCCGCGGCGCGGCGGGGCGGCCGCAGCTCCGGATGTGGCGTCCCTGCGTACCCGGCTGGCCCGCTCGCTCCCCGACTACATGCTCCCGTCGGCGCTGGTGGTGCTCGAGGCGCTCCCCGCGACTTCCAGTGGCAAGGTGGATCGCGGTGCGCTGCCGGCACCCGAGGAAGGGCCTTCGGCCGCGTCGCGCGGCCGCGCGCCGGGCACGCTCACGGAGCGGCGGGTGGCGGCGCACTTCGCCGCGGAGCTCGGTCTCTCCAATGGAGCCGTGTGTGCCGACGACGATTTCTTCGAGCTGGGAGGACATTCGCTCCTCGCGGCGCGGGTGGTGGCACGTCTGCGCGAAGACGGCACGCCGGGGGTGGAGCTCGCGAGTCTCTTCGCGAATCCCACGGCGGCGCGGCTCGCGGCGTGGCTGGATGCGAGGGAGGGCGTCGCCGACGGCGAGGGGAACGCGCCGGGGATGCAGCCCGTCATCCGCCTGGGCGACGGCCGCGATGCGCCCGGTGGAACGCGGGCGGGCACGGCGCTCTTCTGCGTCCACCCCGCGGGCGGACTCTCGTGGTGCTACGCTACGCTGGCGAGGGCGCTGGGACCCGACGTGGCCGTCTACGGCCTGCAGGCGCGGGGGCTGGATCTGCGCGCGCCGCTCCCCGCTACGCTCGATGAGATGGCGGCGAACTATCTCCTCCGCATGCGCGCCGTGAAGAGTACCGGACCGTACCACCTCGCCGGCTGGTCGCTGGGAGGGATCGTGGCACAGGCGATGGCGGTACGGCTCGCGGCGGCGGGCGAGGATGTGGGGGTGGTGGCGCTGCTGGACGCGTATCCGAGCGACCTCTGGCGCGACTCGCCGGAGCCCGACGAAGGAGCAGCGTTGAAGGCGTTGCTGCACATCGCCGGTCACGAGACGTCGGCGGTCTCCCGCGGGCCTCTCACACGGCCGCTCGTGGTGGAGTTTCTGCGGCGGGTGGGACATCCGCTCGGCGCGCTCTCGGACGACCTCCTGGAGGGGCTGATTCGCGTGGTCGAGAGCAACAACCGACTGGTGCGCGAACACCGCCACGAGCGCTTCCCCGGAACGCTGCACCACTTCCGCGCCGCGCTCGACCACTCGGGCGATTCGCTCTTCCCGCGGCAGTGGGAGCAGTACGCGGCTCGCGTGGAGGTGCACGAGGTGCCCGCTCTGCACGCGCACATGACCGGGGTCGCGGCTTCTGGCAGCATCGCGAGCGTGCTCGGCGAGGCGCTGGGCATCCGCTCCCGCGTCGCGGCGGAAGCGGCGGCCGCCGCGACGGCGGGCCGCGCATGCCGGGGATCGTCCGTCGCCCGCCACGCGACCCGGGGCAGGTAGCGGATGAAGCCTGCGGGCCTGTCGGGGAAGACGGCGCTGGTGACGGGCGCCGCGCGCGGCATCGGGGCGGCGGTGGCGCTCGCGCTGCGCGCGGAGGGGATGCGCGTGGCCGCCCTGGATGTGGACGGCGCGGAGCTCGCCGGGTTCCTGGCGGCGCACGGCGGATCGTCGCACGGCGTGGCATCGCACGGCCCTGCGCCGGTGGCCCGACCTCGGCGTGGTGAAGCGGCTCGATCCGCGCGGTCGAGCGCGAGCGATCTCCCGCCGCTCCGGGGCGAGGTGGTGGACGTGAGCGACGCCGCCGCGGTGGACGCGGTGGTCGAGCGCGTGGAGGCCGAATGGGGCGCCATCGACGTGGGCGTGAACGTCGCGGGCGTGGTGCACGTGGCGACGGTGGTCGAGACCAGCGGTGCCGATTGGCGTGCACTGTTCGCGGTGAACGCCGATGGCGTTTTTCACGTGTCGCGCGCGCTCGCGCGGCGCATGGCCGCGCGCGGGCGCGGGAGCATCGTCACGGTGAGCTCCAACGCCGCCGGCGTGCCGCGCCACGCGATGGCCGCGTACGCGGCGTCCAAGGCGGCCGCCACCATGTTCACGCGCTGCTTGGGCCTCGAGCTCGCGGGCAGCGGTGTGCGCTGCAACATAGTGGCGCCCGGCTCCACCCGGACCCGCATGCAGGACTCGCTGAGGCGCGATGGGTCGGGCGAGGAGGCGGTCCTGGCCGGCTCGCTGCGGACTTTCCGTACCGGGATCCCGCTGGGGAAGCTGGGCGAGCCCGAGGACGTCGCCGAGGCGGTGGTTTTCCTCGCCTCCGACCGCTCGTCGCACATCACGATGGCCGAGCTGTACGTGGACGGCGGCGCCACGCTGCGCGCGTGATGACGGCAGTGGGCGGGGCGGAGGCGCGATCGGGGTCGGCCGCGGCGCTCGCCGGGTACGCGCGGATGGTGCGCCGCAGGGCGGCGGTCATAGTCGCGCTGCTGATCATCATCGCGGCGGCTCTCTGTGTCGACGTGGCCACCGGGCCGGCGCGCCTCTCGGCGGGCGACGTGCTGGGTGCGCTCCTCGATCCCGAGGGCGTCGCGCGCTCCACGGCGGTGATCGTGCGCGGCGTACGTCTCCCGCAGGCGCTCATGGCGCTCCTCGTGGGAGCCGCGCTGTCGCTGGCGGGAGCGGAGATGCAGACGGCGCTCGACAACCCGTTGGCGAGCCCGTTCACCCTGGGGATATCGTCGGCCGCGATACTGGGGGCGGCTCTGACCATCGTGCTGGGCGTGAGCATACCGGGGATCCCGCCGGAGTGGGCCGTGCCGGTGAGCGCGTTCGTGTTCGCCTTCGGCTCGGTGCTGCTCCTGCGAGCGCTGGCGCGGGCTCGCGGCTCCGACGTGGAGACACTGGTGCTCCTGGGCATCGCGCTCTTCTTCACGTTCAACGCGCTGGTTGCGATCCTGCAGTTCGTCGCGAGCGAGCAGGCGTTGCAGCAGCTCGTCTTCTGGACCATGGGCAGCCTGGCCCGCGCCACCTGGCCGCGGGTGGAGCTGCTGGCCGTAGTCATCGCGGCGGTGGCGCCCTTCTCGTTCGCCGCGTCGTGGCGCCTCACGGTGCTGCGTCTGGGCGAAGAGCGCGCGCGCAGCGCCGGCGTGAACGTGGACCGCCTCCGCCTCGCTTCGCTTCTGAGGGTGAGCATCCTCACTGCCGCCGCGGTGGCATTCGTGGGGACGATCGCGTTCGTGGGGCTCGCGGGTCCGCACATCGCGCGGCTGCTCACGGGCGAGGATCACCGTTTCCTGCTTCCGGCGAGCGCGCTCACGGGCGCGGCCATCGTATCGCTGGCCAGCATCGCCAGCAAGAGCATCGTGCCCGGCGCGCTCATCCCGATCGGCCTCGTCACCGCGCTCATCGGCGTGCCGTTCTTCTTCTGGCTCATCTTCCGCTGGGGAAGGGAACCGTGACCGCGGCGGCCACGCTCACCGATCTGCGGGTGGAGGAAATCCACGCCGGCTACGGGCGCCGGCCGGTGCTCCGCGGGCTGACGCTCCCACCCCTCGCTTCGGGCGAAGTGGCGATGCTCGTGGGGCCCAACGGCGCCGGCAAGTCGACCCTGCTGCGTACGCTGGCGGGGCTCCTTCCCGCCGCGGGGTCGGCACGGCTGGGGGAGCTGGAGCTCATCGGCGCGTCGCTCCGCGAGCGGGCCGCACGGGTGGCGTTCATGCCGCAGGCGCTCCCCGGACGGGTCACGCTCACTGTGCTCGAGGGGGTGATAGGGTCGCTGCGCGCGACGCCCACGAGCGTCACGCGGCGGCCCGCGGAGGTGCGGCGCCACGCCGCGGCAGTGCTCGAGAGAATCGGTATAGCCGACATCGCGCTCGAGCCGCTGGATCGGCTTTCGGGGGGCCAGCGGCAGCTCGCGAGCCTCGCCCAGTCCATGGCTCGCGAGCCGAAGCTTCTGCTCCTGGACGAGCCCACCAGCGCGCTCGACCTGCGGCATCAGGTGATCGTGCTGGAGCTGGTGCGCGGCCTCGCCGCCGAGGGACGCATCGCTCTGGTGGTCACGCACGATCTCCGGCTCGCGGCGCGTTGGGCCGACACCGTGGTCGTGATCGACGGCGGCCGCGTGCACGCGGCGGGCAGGCCCGAGGTCGCGCTCACGTCGGAGATGCTGGGGGATGTGTATGGCGTGGCCGGTCGGGTGGAGCGCTGCTCGCGAGGTACGCTGCAGGTGATGGTGGACGGCCTCGGCGCGCCGCGCGGCGTGCGCGGCGACGCGCGATGAGCGTGCGCGGCGACGCGCGATGAGCGTGCGCGGGTTCCCGCCGGTCACACTGCCGCGCAGCGAGGTTCGCTCCATGGAGGCCGCGGGCGGCGAGGAGTGGTCGGTGTTCGTGGCCTGGCCCGGGGAGCCGGCGCCGCCGGCCGGGTATCCGGTGCTATGCCTGGTGGACGCGAACGCGAGCTTCGTCACCCTGGTCGAATCGATCCGCGCGCGCGCACATCGCCCGGCCTCCACCGGTGTGGCGCCCGCGGTGGTGGTGGGGGTAGGGTATCCCCTGGACGCACCCCCGGACCGCGAGCGGCGCTCCTACGACCTCACCGAAGGGCCTCCAGCTCCTCCGGCGCGCGCTTTTTCGCGGCCGCACGGGAGAGCGCGGCCCGTCGCCGTGCCGGAGGCGCACGCGGATTCAGGCGCAGAGTCGTCGAGCACATGCGGCGAAGGCGGCCGGCCCGGCGATGCGGCGTCGTTCCGCCGCACCGGGGGCGCGGCGCGGCTACGTGCATTTCTCCGTGACTCGCTCCTCCCCGCGATCGAGCGCGATTTCCCTATCGACCCGGCGCGCCGCGCGCTGTTCGGCCATTCGCTGGGCGGGCTTTTCGTGCTGCAGACGCTCTTCGCCGAACCCGGCGCGTTCGCCTCGTACGTGGCCGTGAGCCCCTCGGTGTGGTGGGACCGGGAGCGCCTCCTTGCCGGCGCCGACGCGGTAGCTCGCAGCGGTGTCTGCGCGCGCGTGCTGCTGAGCGTGGGTGAGTACGAGATGGCCCCCGCCCCGTGGCAGATGCGCGGCGACCCCGCGGAGCTCTCGGCGCTCCGCCGCCGGCGCTCCGAGCGGCGGATGCTGGATGACACGGAAGAGCTGGTGCGCCGTCTGATGGCCGTGCCGGAGAGCCGGATCCGGGCGCGGCACGACGTGATCGCGGGCGAAGATCACGCATCGGTGGTGCCCGTGGCCATCGGCCGCGCACTCCGGGTAGTGCTGGCGCCGTGATGAGCGCGCATCGCCCGCACTCCGCGTCGCTCCGCCTCGAGGCGGGCGAGGTGCATCTCTGGCTCGCGCGCACGGACTTCCCGGATGCCTCGCTGGCCCGTCTCGAACTGCCGCTCTCGCCCGCCGAACGGGAGCGCGTGGCGCGGTACCGCTTCGACGCCGACAGGCGCCGGTTCGTGGTGGCGCATGGGCTCCTGCGGGCGCTGCTGGGCGGCTATCTGGGCTGTGCGCCGCAGGAGGTGAGCATCGGCGCCGGGGCGCATGGGAAGCCATACATCGATGGCTGGGCCACGGAATCGGGCGTGCACTTCAACACGTCTCACTCGGGCGACTGGTTCGCGGCGGCAGTGGCGCTGCAGCCGGTGGGAGTGGATGTGGAGGTGATCCCGCCGCGGCACGCGTCGGGACAGCTCGCCGAAATCGTCCTGGCCACCGGTGAGCGCGCGGACTTCGCGCGGCTCCCGGAGTCGGAGCGCGGCCCGGCCGTCTACTCGATCTGGACGCGCAAGGAAGCGGTGCTCAAGGCGCGCGGGGTGGGGTTGCGGGAGCCCATGCATTCGATATCGGTGAGCGTGAGCCGCGAGGCGCCGCCGCGCGTTACGGCGTTCGCGGACGGAAGCGACGATCCAGAGGAGTGGCTGCTGCACGACTTCGAGCCCGCGCCCGGCGTCGCGGGAACGCTGGCGCTCCGCGCGAGAGTGGCGTTGGTGCGCAGTTGGCTGCTCGAGCCGGACGCGGTGCGGGTATGGCCGATCGAGGGTATGCGGGGCTAGTATTGGGAGCCGCCGGCGTACCGGCGAGCCACAGCACCGCGGCTTTCACCTGCGTAATTCGATGGCAGCGATGACGCCGCAGCACAGCGCGTCCGTCTCCTCCCACCAGAACCCCGGGTTTCCAATTGAAGACTCTTCCACGTCTGCGCTCTTCGGCGGCCGTCGCCGCCCTCGCGTTCGCCGCCGCCTGCGCCACCGGCGCGCCCACTCCGGCGCCAGAGCCGGTACGGAGCTCCGCACAGGGAGCCGCGAACGCCTCTCCGCGGCCGGCGCCCAGGATCACGACTCCGAAGCAGGAATTCGGCTTCGACATAGGCGATGACTACCGGCTGGCCAACTACACGCAGCTCGTGGCGTACTGGAAGAAGCTCGCGACGGAGTCCGACCGGATGAAGCTCGTGAGCGTGGGCGGCACGGCGGAAGGACGCGAGATGTACATGGCGATCATAACCTCGCCCGAGAACCAGGCGAACCTGAACCGGTACAAGGATATTTCGCGCCGGCTCGCGCTCGCCGAGGGACTCACGGACGCGGAAGCGAGGGCGCTGGCGCGCGAGGGGAAGGCGGTGGTGTGGATCGACGGCGGCCTCCATGCCACGGAGGTGCTGGGAGCGCAGCAGCTCATCCAGACCGTGTACGAGCTGGTGAGCCGCACCGACCCGGAGACCATGCGGATCCTCGACGACGACATCGTCCTCTGCATCCTCGTGAACCCGGACGGGATGGAGCTCGTCTCCGACTGGTACAACCGCAAGGCGGATACGCTGGAGCGCTCCACGTCGGGAATCCCGCGCCTCTACCAGAAGTACACGGGGCACGACAACAACCGTGACTTCTTCATGGCGAACCAGGTCGAGACGCAGAACATGAACCGGATCATGTTCCGCGAGTGGTTCCCGCAGATAGTCTACAACCACCACCAGACCGGCCCCGCCGGCACGGTGATGTTCTCGCCGCCATTCCGCGATCCCTTCAACTACAACTTCGATCCGCTCGTGCCCACGGAGCTCGACATGGTGGGTGCGGCGATGCACACCAGGTTCGTGGCCAACGACATGCCCGGCGTCACCACGCGCTCCGGTGCCAACTACTCCACGTGGTGGAACGGCGGTCTGCGTACCATGCCGTACTTCCACAACATGATCGGCCTGCTCACCGAGGCCATCGGCAACCCCACGCCGATCGACATCCCGCTCGTACCCGACAACCAGCTTCCGCACGGCGATCTGCCCTATCCGATCGTACCGCGCGAGAAGTGGCACTTCCGCCAGTCCATGGCGTACGAGCTGACCGCCAACCGCGCGGTGCTCGACTTCGCGTCGCGCTATCGCGAGCATCTGCTCTACAACATCTACCGGATGGGGATGAACTCCATCGAGCGCGGAAACCGCGATAGCTGGACCGTAACGCCCCACGAGATAGACTCTCTCAAGGCGGCGATCGAGCGCGACCGCGAAGCGCAGGCGGCCGCCGGGTCGGGCACCGCATCGACTCGCTTTCGGCGGGGCGTGGACAGCTCGTACTTCGGGCTGCTGCGCAAGCCCGAGAAGCGCGATGCCCGCGGCTACGTGATCCCGTCCAGCCAGGTGGACTTCCCGCGGGCCACGAAGTTCGTGAACGTGCTCATCAAGGGTGGGGTGCGGGTGCAGCGCGCCACCGCCGAGTTCACGGTGAACGGCAGGCGCTACCCGGCGGGATCGTACGTCGTGCTCGCTTCGCAGGCCTTCCGCCCGCACGTCCTCGACATGTTCGAGCCGCAGGACCACCCCAACGACTTCGCGTACCCCGGCGGCCCGCCCAAGCCGCCGTACGACATCACCGGATGGACGCCCGCGCTCACCATGGGAGTGGAGTTCGACCGGATCCTGGATGGCTTCGACGGGCCGTTCGTGCCCGTCACCGATACCGTGACTCCTCCGCCGGGCAAGGTGATCGAGTCGGCGGGCGCTCGCGGATACCTTCTCAGCCATGCCGTGAACAACGGGATCATCGCGGTGAACCGGCTGCTCGCTGCCGGTAACCAGGTGTACTGGCTCACGCGCGACTTCAGCGCGAACGGGCAGAGCTTCCCCAGGGGCACGATCTACATCCCATCCACATCGTCGGCGGTGCCCATCGTTCGCGGCGCGGCCGGCGAGCTGGGCCTTTCGTTCACCGGCGTCGACGCCGTGCCTTCGGATGCGCTCCTGGAGCTGAAGCCGGTACGTGTGGGTCTGTGGGACGAGTATGGCGGATCGATCCCGTCCGGGTGGGTACGCTGGATCTTCGACCAGTACGAGATTCCCTACCGCGTGGTCTACCCGAAGGATCTCGACGCCGGAAATCTGCACGACGCCTTCGACGTGCTGGTGTTCGTGGACGGCGCGATCCCCGAGAGCGATGCCTCGTCGTCGGGTCGCTTCGGCCGGCAGCCGGACGCCAGCGACATACCCGCCGAGTTCCGCGACCGCCTCGGACACGTGACCGTGGCGAAGACGGTTCCCAACCTGCGCGACTTCCTGCAGGACGGGGGCACGGTGCTCACTATCGGAAGCTCCACCGTGCTGGCGAAGCATCTCGGCCTGCCCATCACCGATGCCATGGTGAAACCCGGCACCGACTCCGCGCTCTCGAGAGAGCAGTTCTTCATACCGGGATCGGTGCTCGAGGTGAGCGTCGACAACGATCTGCCGGTGGCCTACGGCATGCCGGACAGCGTGGCGGTGCTGTACGACCACAGCCCGTCGTTCCGCATCCTGGCCGACTCCGGCGACGCGGCGGCCGCGGTGAAGCGGGTGGCGTGGTACGCGTCGCCCACGCCGCTGCGCAGCGGCTGGGCGTGGGGCCAGAAGTATCTGGACCAGACGGTGGCCATCGCGGAGGCGCAGGTCGGGAAGGGCAAGCTCTTCATCTTCGGACCGGAGATCACCTTCCGCGCCCAGCCGCACGGCACGTTTCCATTCCTCTTCAACGCCATCTATTACGGGCCGGCGAGCAGCGGCGCGGTGGCCGACGGGAGATAGCGCCGGCTTCCTTCCCCCCCATGGCGTCCGCGTCTAGCTTGCACGGAGCCAATGAGCACAGTAGCTGGAGGCAGGCGCGCGGACCTCGTAGACCCCGCCACGATCGCGTCGCTCGGGCGAATCGAGATCGTGGCGAGGTGGGTGGTGGATGGGTTTCTCACCGGACTTCACCGATCCCCGCGCAAGGGGTTTTCGGTGGAGTTCGCCGAGCATCGCCCCTACCAGCCGGGCGACGAGCTGCGCCACATAGACTGGAAGATCGCGGCGCGCGCCGAGCGCTGGGTGATCAAGCAGTACGAGGAGGAGACCAACCTCCGTGCCACCATCGTGCTGGACGTGTCGCGCTCCATGGACTGGAGCGGCGACCCGTCGCGGCTCACCAAGCTGGCCTACGCGGAGCGCGTGGTGGCCGCGCTCGCTCTCCTCTTCCTGCGGCAGCGCGACGCGGTCGGTCTCATCCGCTTCGACGACCGTCTCCGCTCGGCGCTCCCGCCGCGCGCGCGCTCCGGGCAGTGGCGCCGGATAGTCGCAGCCCTCGAGGATCCCGGTGCGGGTCGTGAATCGCGCGCCAGCGAAGCGCTGGAGGAGGCGGCGCGACTCATCCCGCGGCGCGGGATGATCGTGCTCGTTTCCGATCTGCTCATGGATCCGGAAGACGTGGTGCGCCACGCGCGGTCGCTGCGGCACGCGGGCCACCATGTGGTGGTGTTGCACGTCCTCGATCCGTCGGAGCGGGAGCTGCCCACGACCGTCGGGGGTGCCAACGAGGCGCTTCTGGTGGACCCGGAGAGCGGCCTGGAGCTGCCCGCCACCATGTCGGAAGTGCGCGATGCCTACCGTGCCACGGTGGAGGGTGCGCTGCGCGAGTGGCGCGAGTCGTTCACTTCGCTGGGTGCCTCGTACGAGGTAGTGACCACCGACGCGCCGTTCGGCGTGCCCCTGCGGCGCGCTTTTGCCGCCCGACAGCGGCTCCCGTGATCGCCTTTCTCTCGCCGCTGTGGCTGCTGGCCGCGGGCGCGGCGGCGATTCCTCTCTTCATCCACCTCCTGCGCCGCCGGACGGGTGCGCGGGTGGATTTCCCCGCCGTGCGATACCTCGCCCGCGCGGAGCGGGAGCACAGCCGCAAGCTCCGTCTGCGGAACCTGCTGCTCATGCTGCTGCGCATGGCGCTGGTGCTGCTGGTGGCTGCCGCGGCCGCGCGGCCGGTGCTCCGCGTGGGCGGCGGGGGGCACGCACCTACCGCGCTCGCGGTGGTCCTCGACAACTCGCTCAGCACCTCGGCCATAGCGGCCGGCCGGCCGGTACTCGAGGAGCTTCGCGCTCAGGCGTTGCGGGCCGTGGAGAAGTCCTCGCCCGACGACAGAATCTGGCTGGTCACGGCCGACGGCGCGGTACACGGCGGAGCGCGCGCCGCCGTTCTGGACGCGATAGCGCGCGTCGAACCGCTGGCCGGAGCCGGCGATCTTCGCGGCGCCGTCGCACGTGCGGCGGCGATCGCCGGCGAGGCGCCGCTCCGCGAGCGTGAGCTGGCGGTGTTCACGGATGGCCAGGCGACCAGTTGGGTGGAGGCGATCTCGCCGGGTCGGGTGCGAGTGCGGATCTATCGTGTGCCGGGCGACCCACCGGTAAATCGCGCGGTCACGGAGGCCAAGGCCGCGCCCCTGCGCTGGACGCCCCGCGGCGCCGTCCAGGCGCGTGTGCTGACGCCCGACTCGGCCACTTACCGGGTGGCGCTCGAGGGGCGTACGCTGGCGCGCGGCACCGTGGCCGCCAACGAGGAAGTGCTGCTCCGCGCGGCACCGCAGGAGCGCGGGTGGACCGCGGGGAGCGTGGAGCTGGAGCCCGACGAGCTGCGCGGCGACGACGAGCGCTACTTCGCCGTCTGGATCGGTGCGGCGCCGAGGGTGCGCGTGGCCGGCTCGGCCGGCGTGTTCGTCGCCAGCGCCGTGGATGCTCTGGCGGGGGCGGAGCGCGTGGCCCCCGGGAGTGGCGTTGCCGTGGTGCCCGCGGACGATGCGACCGCGCTCCCCGCGCTGCTCCTCGCGCCGGCCGACCCCGTGCGCGTGGGGGCCGCGAACCGCGCGCTCGAGCGCCTGGACGTCCCCTGGCGGCTGGGCGCCCCGCGCCGCGGCGAGAGCTCCGTGCGATTCCGGACGGCTTCGGAGGGGGGTGCGGGGGTGGATTCGATCGGCGATGTGAGCGTGACCATGCGCTACACACTCGAACGCACTGCCGGCCCGCCGTCGGAGATTCTCGCCGCTTCCTCCGGCGAGCCGTGGATAGTGAGCGGCCCCGGCTACGTGCTCATCGCATCGCCGATCGACCCTGCCGCCACGAACTTTCCCGTGCGGGCTGCATTCGTGCCCTGGCTGGGGGGCGTCCTTTCGCAGCGGCTCGGCGCGGACCCGGGCACGGTGGCGTACGCGGAACCGGGCGGCGTGGTGGCGCGGCCGCCGGACGTGACGGCACTCGAGCTGACCGCGAGCGGCGACAGCGCCGGAGCATCCATGCTTCCGCTGCACGACGACTCGCTGGCGGCACCGGAGCGCTCGGGCGTTTACTTTTTCATGCGCGGCGGCGATCGCGCCGGCGCGCTGGTGGTCAATTCGCGGCCGGCCGAATCGCAGTTGCGCCGGCTCGACCTCGCGGCGCTCGCGTCGCGCCTGCGCGCCGATGACGTGCGCGTTTTCGACAGCGCCGCGGAGCTGGAGTCGAGCGTATTCGCCTCGGCTCCGCGTCGCCCGCTCGTACTCCCGCTACTCGTACTCGCACTTGCTGCGCTGCTGACGGAATCCATGGTCGCCGGCGGCGGCTGGCGCAGGGCATCCAGATAGATGGCACTACCGACGATACTCGACGCGATGGCCGCCCTCCCGGCGTTCTCGCGTCTCCTTCGCCGGGTTCCCGCTCCGGGGTCCCGGCTGGACGTGCGCGGACTGCGCGGCTCCGCCGATGCGGCGCTGGTCGCCGCGCTGGGCGGCGAGCTGGGTCCGAACCGCTTCATCGTGATCGCGGCCGAGACGCTTCCCGACGCCGAGCGCTGGCTGGCGGATCTCAACGCGCTCGCCGAACAGGAGCGGATAGCGCTGTATCCGCCGCGCGAGGGGTTCGGCGAGGTCGAGCCGCACGTGGAAGTGGCCGGCGAGCGAGTCGAGACGCTGGAGCGCGTGGCGCGGGGCGAAGTGGGGATTCTGGTGACCACGGCGCGCGCCATCCAGGAGCGGACCAGGCTCAGCGATGCCGTGCGCGCCACGCGGATGGAGCTGCGGGTGGGCGACACGCGCAGGCCGGGCGATCTGGTCGCGCACCTCGAGGCCGTCGGCTTCGAGCGCGTGAGCCTGGTGGAGGATGTGGCGCAGTTCAGCGTGCGCGGCGGAATAGTCGATGTCTACGGCTTCGGGATGGCCAACCCCGTACGCCTGGAGTTCTGGGGCGACGAGATCTCTTCGATGCGCCACTTCGACATCGGCAGCCAGCGCTCCACTCGCGAGGCGGACGTGGCGCTCATCCTTCCGGTCGATGGCCGAGCGGGCGCCGAGGCGGAGGGCGCGGCGCGGGGCGCGCTCACGGACCTGTTCCCGCCGGATACGTTGATAGTGATCCCCGAGCACGCGCACGTGCAGGCGGAGATGTCGCGTACGTGGGAAGATGCCAGGCACCACGTGGAGCTGGCACGGCGGCGCGGCGAGGACGCGCCGCCGCGCGAAGAGCTCTTCCGCGACCCGGCCGCCGCGAGCGCTTCGCTGGAGAGGTTCGGGACACTGGCGCTGCGCGCCGACGTCGCGGATGAAACCGCGGGATCCTCGCCCTCCGTGGCTTTCCCGGTGCTGCCGCCGGAGCCGGTGGACAGGGACATCAAGCGGCTGCGGCACATCGTGAGCGGCGCGATGCCCACCATCATCCTGTGCGACAACGCGGGTCAGGCCGAGCGGCTGGACGAGCTCCTCGCGGACGAAGGCGTACGTGCGCCGAACGCCGCGCTCGCGGTGGGCGTCATCGATGGCGGCTTCGTCATCCCGTCGGGCGACGCATCGCAGGGACTCCGGGTGCTCACCGATCACGAGATCTTCCGGCGCGAGCGGCGCATCAGGCGCAGGCGGCGCTACTCCAGCGGCACGCCGCTCGACAGCATCACGGGTCTCGCCACCGGCGACTTCGTGGTGCATCTGGAGCATGGAGTGGGGATCTATCGCGGCATCGAACGGATCTTCGTGGGCGAGAGCACCATCGAGGCTGCCGTCATCGAGTACGAGGGTGGCGACAGGTTGAACGTCCCGCTCTACCGCGTGGACCAGATCGAGCGCTACCGCTCCGCCGGCGACGTGAGCGCCGATTCGCCGCCGCCGCGGCTTCACAAGCTGGGAGGGAAGCGCTGGGCGCAGCAGCGCGAACGCACGCGGGCGTCGCTGCAGGCGATGACCGAGGAGCTGCTCGAGCTGTACGCCAGGCGCCGCATGGCCACCAAGCCGCGCGCGCTCCCCGACGGTACCTGGCAGCGCCAGCTCGAGTCGTCGTTCCTCTTCGAGGACACGCCCGACCAGCGCACCGCCACCGACCAGGTGAAACGCGACATGGAGAGCGAGCGGCCGATGGACCGGCTGCTGGTGGGCGACGTGGGATACGGGAAGACCGAGGTGGCCGTGCGCGCCGCGTTCAAGGCGGTGCAGTCGGGGCGGCAGGCGGCGGTGCTCGTGCCCACCACCATCCTCGCGGAGCAGCACGGACGCACCTTCACCGAACGCCTGGCCGATTTCCCGGTACGCGTCGCGACGCTGAGCCGCTTCCAGACGTCGAAGGAGCAGGCCGCCATCCTCGCCGATCTGGCCAGCGGCAAGCTCGACGTCATCATCGGCACCCACCGCCTGTTGAGCCCCGATGTGAAGTTCGCGGACCTCGGCCTCGTGATCGTGGATGAGGAGCATCGCTTCGGCGTACGCCACAAGGAGCGCCTCAAGGAGCTCAAGCTCGAGACCGACGTGCTCACGCTCACGGCCACTCCCATCCCGCGCACGCTGCATCAGTCGCTGGCGGGGTTGCGCGACGCGTCGCTCATCCAGACGGCGCCGCGCGACCGGTCGCCCGTGCTCACCTTCGTGGAGCCGTGGGACGATGGGCTGATACAGGAGGGAATCGCGCGCGAGCTCGATCGCGGCGGCCAGGTCTTCTTCGTGCACAATCGGATCGAGACCATCACCGGCGTGGCCGACCACCTGCGCCGCATCGCCCCCCGCGCGAGCATAGAGGTGGCACACGGCCAGATGCGCGAGCGCGATCTCGAGGAAGTGATGCGGCGCTTCGTCGCCGGCGAGGTGGATGTCCTGGTCTCGACCATGATCGTGGAATCGGGGCTCGACGTCCCGAACGCGAATACCATGTTCGTGAACCGCGCGGACCATCTCGGCCTCGCGCAGCTCTACCAGCTCCGCGGGCGCGTGGGACGCTCGCACCGACGGGCCTACTGCTATCTGCTGGTGCCCGAAGTTCTGGATCTGGATGCGAAGCGCCGCCTCAGCGTTCTGGAGCATCACACCGAGCTGGGCGCGGGCTACCGGATCGCGTTGAAGGATCTGGAGCTGCGCGGTGCGGGCAATCTTCTGGGCCCCGAGCAGTCGGGGTTCGTGCAGACCGTCGGTTTCGAGCTGTATCTCAAGATGCTCGACGAGGCCGTGCGGCACCTTCAGAACGGCGACGGCGCTCCCAGGATGATTCCCGCGGAGGTCTCGCTCGACGCCCCGAGCTACCTCCCGGACGACTACGTGCCCATCCAGGAGGCCAAGCTGGACATCTATCGCCGTCTGTCGCGCATGACGGAGCGAGTGGAAGTCGAGGAGCTGCGCGCCGAGCTGCGCGACCGCTTCGGCCCGCTCCCGCCTCCCGCCGATGCATTTCTGGCGGTGGCGCTGCTGAGGATCATCGGCGGCCGGCTGGGCGTGGAGGGAATACTCGTGCGTGGCAACGAGGCCCGTGTTACTTTTCGTGAGGCTGCGGCGCCCCGCCTCAGGGGGCTGACCGCGGCGTTTCAGGAGGTACAATTCCAGGCCGAAGTCCGGCGCACGAATCCACTCTCTCTCAAGCTGACGCGCCTCGGCGGTGCCGCCCTGCTGGACGGCCTCGTACGCGCGCTCGGAAGCCTGCTGGAGCAGCCGGTAGGGCGCTGACGCCCACTCCGTGGCGCATTTCTTCGGCCAGCCGCGCCAGGCTACCCCGGACAACGCCACCATCACGCAACCAGGTCCACCGATAATGAGACGTTCGTCAATCGCCCTCTTCGCCATCATCGCCACGCTCGGTGCGTGCGAGGGTTTCAAGGAAGCAATGACCGCGCACGTGGATGTGGCGGCGAAGGCCGGTTCGCAGGAGCTCTCCGTGGACCGCCTCGCGGCGCTGCTCGGAAAGTCCAGCGCACCGATCAACAACGACATCGCGCACGCCATCACCGACCTCTGGGTGAACTACCAGCTTCTCGGCCAGGCCGCGGCCAGCGGCGACTCGCTGAACGACCCGAAGCTCGTGGATCAGGCGCTCTGGCCGATCATCGCGCAGGAGCGCATGGCCAAGTGGCACGAGCGGGTGGCGAGCTCGTTCCCCGGCGTGGACACCACCAACGCCGAGGCGAAGTACGACGAGGGTGAGATTCTCGCGGCGCAGCACATACTCTTCACCGTTCCGCAGAACGCGACCGCGGCGCAGCGCGACTCGATCCACCGGCGCGCCGAAGCGATTCGCGCGCAGGCGACCTCGGCGAACTTCGCCGACCTGGCGAAGAAGAACAGCCAGGATCCCGGCTCGGCCTCGCGCGGCGGCGATCTGGGCCTCTTTCCCAAGGGGACCATGGTCCAGGAGTTTCAGAATGCAGTGGAGGCGCTGAAGCCCGGAGAGATATCGCCGGTGATCCAGACTCAGTTCGGCTACCACATCATCCGCCGCTCCACGTTCCCCGAGGTGAGGGGCGAGTTCATCAAGGCGATCAACCAGGACGCGCTTCGCGCGGCCGACAGCACCTACCTCACGCAGCTCGAGGAGTCGTCGGGGCTCGCCATCAAGGACAACGCCGTGAGCACGATCCGCGCGGCAGCGAAGGATCTGGATGCGCACGCGAAGGACGACGCGGTTCTCGCCACGTACAACGGCGGCAGGTTCACGCTCGGCAGGCTGGTGAGCTGGGTGAACGCGTATCCGCAGAAGCCCCAGATCGAGGCTGGCTTCCAGCAGGCGCCGGACAGCCAGGTCACGCAGTTCCTCAAGATCGTCGTGCGCAACGACCTGGTGCTGCACCAGGCGGACAGCGCCAAGGTGGAGCTCGATTCCACGGAGCTGGCGGAGCTGCACTCGCGCTTCGCGCAGGTCGTGGCCCAGACCTGGGACCAGCTCGGCGTGAGCCCCTCCGTGCTCGACGACAGCGGGTCCACCGCTGCGGCGCGCGAGCGCGTGGCGGCTGGCCATGTCGACTCGTACCTGGACAAGCTGATGGCGCAGGAGGCGCGCTTCGTGGAGGTGCCGCAGCCGGTGGCGAGCGTGCTGAGAGACAAGTACGACTGGAAAGTGAACAACGCCGGGCTCGAGCGCGCGATCCAGAGCGCCACCAGCGCGAAGGCCGCCGCGGACTCGGCGAAGGAGCAGAACCGTCCGGCGTCGGAAGTGCCGATCGGCAGCAAGGCGACGAGCGGCACGGACAGCGCCGGCGCTCCACCCAGCCAGGATTGACGTGGGACCCGCTCCTCGCTCTACGGGTAGAACGCGCATGCACAGGATCATCTACTATCTGGCGCCGCTGCTGATCGCGGCAGCGGCGCCGGCGCAGAATGTCGGCGCCACGGCGGGTGCGGCAATGTCGCCGGCGGATACCGTGGTCCCGATCGACGGCGTAGCCGCCGTGGTGGGCGACCAGGCCGTCCTTCGCACGCAGGTCGAGGAGCAGATCGGCGCGCTCGCTGCCTCCGGGCAGAAGCTCCCCACCGATTCGGCGGGGCGCGCGGCGCTCGAGAACCAGGTGCTCGGCACGATCATCGACGAAGAGCTCCTCATCCACGAGGCGAAAGCCCAGAAGATCGAGGTGTCGGAGACGGAGATCTCCGGCCAGGTGGACCAGCAGCTCACGAAGATCCGCGGCCGCTTCTCCAACGACACCGAGTTCCGCGACCAGTTGCGGAGCGCCGGCTTCGGTACCCCGGACGAATACCGGCGCTGGCTGCTCGACCAGGCCCGGCGCCAGGAGCTCCAGCAAAAGCTCTTCCAGCAGTTGCGTCAGGAGCAGAAGCTGGCCGCGGCTCCGGTGAGCGAAGCGGAAGTCGATTCCTTCTTCCAGGCGTCGAAGGATCAGATGCGCCGGCTTCCCGCCACGGTGACCTATCGCCAGATAGTCATCACGCCCAAGCCCAGCGCGGCGGCGGATTCGGCGGCGCTCGCCAAGGCCGATTCGCTCCTCGTACAGATCCGCAACGGCGCCGACTTCGCGCAGATCGCCAAGCGGGAGTCGATGGATCCCGGGAGCAAGGAGCTCGGTGGAGATCTGGGATGGCACCGCCGCGGCGAGTTCGTTCCGGTGTTCGACCGCGTGTACTTCGCGTTGCGCCCCGGTCAGGTGAGCCCCGTCATCAAGACCACGTTCGGCTACCACATCATCAAGGTCGATCGGGTGCAGCCTTCCGAGGTGAAGGGCAGGCACATTCTCATCCGACCGGAGGTGGATTCGGCGCAGGTGGCGCAGGCGCACGCGCTGGCCGACAGCGTGGCGGCACTCTGGCGGGCGGGGGCGAACTACGACTCCCTGGTGGCGAAGTACCACGACCCGGCCGAAGAGAAGATGATGCCGGAGCCGTTCCCGCAGGCGGAGCTGCCGCAGGAGTACCAGACCGCGATCCAGGGGCACGAGGCGGGCGACATCCTCGATCCTTTCTCCATCATGGACAGGTCGCGCGGTGTTCCGAAGTACTTCGTTCTGCAGCTCACTTCCGTGAAGGATGCCCGCGAGCCCACCGTGGCGGATTTCCGGCAGCAGATCCGTGACCAGCTTTCGCAGCAGAAGGCGATACGCCGCTACCTGGATGGCCTGCGCAAGCAGATCTTCGTCTCCGTTCGCCACTGAGCGGTGAGGGTGGATCTCGCCCTCAAGCGGCTGCTCCTGGTCAAGAGCAGGAGCGAGGGGAAGGAAGCGTGCGACGTGGGCGCCGTGTTCATCAACGGAAAGCGCGCGAAGGCGTCCGCCGAAGTGGGGGTGGGCGACAGGATCCTCGTGGAGTACGCGGAGCGCTCGCTCGAAGTCGAGATCACGGGCGAGATCGGTCACAACGTCAGTCGGGCGAGGGCGCCGGAGCTGTACCGTGTGGTGCGCGATGAGCGCGGTCGCTAGATGAACGCACGGACGCTGCCGCGTCTCGCCATCACGCTTGGCGATCCGCGCGGAATCGGGCCCGAGATAGCGGCGGCGGCGCTGGCAGACGCGCGTGTGCGCGAAGCGTGCGTACCGCTGGTCGTGGGGCCGGACGGCACCGGCGTGGCCGTCGACCGTAGCGTCGGCGCATGGGATGCAGAAGGGAAGCGCGGCGCTGCGCTGGCGGGGCGCCTGGCCGGCACCGCCATCGAAGACGCGGCCGGGCTGGCACTGGCGCGCGAGGTGGACGGACTCGTGACCGCCCCGATCGACAAGGCCGCGCTCCTGGCCGGAGGCTACGATTTCCCCGGCCATACCGAGATGCTGGCGCGCATCGCGGACGTGCCGGTGGCCATGATGCTCGCATCGGACCGGCTCCGCGTGGTGCTCATCACCACGCACATCGCGCTGCGCGACGTCGTGGCGCGCCTCGATGCGGCGGCAATAACCGGGGCGGCCGGGATCACGCGGCGCGCGCTGCGCGACTGGTACGGGATCGCCGAGCCGCGCATCGCGCTCTGCGCGCTGAACCCACACGCGGGCGACGGGGGCCGCTTCGGCAACGAGGACGCCGAGCTCCTCGCGCCCGCCGCGCGCGAGGCGGGTATCGAGGGCCCTTTCCCGGCGGACACCGTATTCGTGCGCGCGATGCGCGGCGCCTTCGATGCCGTGCTCGCGCCATACCACGACGTGGGGATGACGGCAATCAAGGTGGCGTCGTTCGGGAGCGCCGTGAACGTGACGCTCGGCCTTCCGTTTCCGCGCACCTCGCCCGACCACGGTACCGCTCTCGACATCGCCGGGAAGGGCGTCGCCGATCCATCGAGCTTCGTCGCTGCCGTTCTGGAGTGCGCGCGGATCGCGCGGCGCGTGTGGGGGGGGGCGGCGGCCGGCTAGCGGCTCCCCTTCATTCCCCGCGCGGGCGTATCGCCAGCGACTCGATGCGGCGGTTGTCCATCGACCGCACCACGAACGTCGCTCCGCCCGCCACCACCGTGTCTCCGGGGTGCGGCAGACGCCCCAGCGCGCCGAAGACGAAACCGCCTATCGTGGAGTGTTCGGCATCGGGCACCGCGAGGCCGTACTCCTCGTTGAGGTCGTCGATGTTGGTCTCGCCGGCCACCACCAGCTCGCCGGAAGGCTGTTCCGGCGCGGCCAGCTCGGCCACGTCGTACTCGTCTTCGATCTCGCCCACGATTTCCTCGAGCAGATCTTCCATCGTGACGACGCCGGCCGTGCCGCCGTACTCGTCGAGCACTATGGCCATGTGCTCCTTGAGGCGCTTGAAATCGGCCAGCACCTCCTCCACCTGGCGTGTCCCCGGTATGAGATGCACCGAGCGGATGAGCGTGCGCAGGGAGAAGTCGCTCCGGGATTCCCGCACCGTGGCGATGAGGTCCTTCACGAGAAGCACGCCGACGACGTTGTCGATCGTGCCATCGTAGACCGGCAGTCGCGAGAAGCCGCTTTCCGCCACGATCTCCAGCGTCTGCTCGAGGGCGGCCTCCACGGGGATCGCCACCAGTTCCGTGCGCGGGGTCATCACGTCGTCCGCCGTCTTCTCGGTGAACTCGAAGACGCCTTCCAGCAGATCGGCGTCCTGCGGCTCCAGCGCTCCCACTTCCTCGCTCTGCTCGACCAGAAGCCGAAGCTCGTCGGGCCCGTGTATCGCGCCGGCTTCGCCGGCCGGAACCCGCTCGCGGATCTCGCGGCCGATTCTGCGGAACGGTCCGGAGAGCAGGATGGTGATCGGCGTGAGCGCCCACGAGAAGCCGAGCAGCGGGTATGCCACGATTCTCGCGAAGTGCTCGGGGCGCGCCAGCGCTGCGGTGCGCGGTACCAGCTTGCCGAGGAGGCTGTGCAGGTAGACGGCGAGCACCGCGGCTATGATAATACTCGCGACGCCGGCCGACGTACCCGCGGGACCGAGCACATCGTGGAGCCATGCGGCCAGAATCCAGCCGATGGCCATGGTCGTCAGAGACGTGCCGAGCGCGCACGCGGAGAGCGTGCGCGCCGGATTCGAAGCGGCGCGGAAGGCGGCGCGTCCGAGGCGGTCGCCGCGCCTGGCCATGGCCTCCAGGCGGGGGAGGCGCGCGCGCAGCACCGCGAACTCGGCCACCACGAAGAACGCGTTCGCAACCACGAGGATCAGAATGCCCACGATGCGCACCAGCACGCTCTGATACTAATGGCACATTCCCATGCCGGCCACCACCACGGCCCGCAGCACGGTGCGCTGCACGGGGGCCACACGCACGCTTCGAGCGCCGATCGCGGCCACGTGCGGCGGCTGCGTCTGGCGCTCGTGGTCACGCTCGTCGTGCTGGTCGCCGAAGTCGTTGGCGGGTTCCTGTCCAACTCCCTGGCGCTGCTGGCCGATGCCGGCCACATGCTCACGGACGTCGCGGCGCTGGCACTCTCGCTGTTCGTCTCGTGGTTCAGCATGCGGCCGGAGACGCCGCGGCGCACGTACGGGTACGTCAGACTCGAGATCCTCGCCGCGTTCGTGAACGGCGCCACGCTCCTCGTCATCTCGGCGTTCATCGCGTGGGAGGCGCTGGGGCGCCTGCGCGAGCCGCAGCCGGTGGGCGGCGGGCTCATGCTCGTGATCGCGGTCGTGGGCCTGCTGGCCAACGTCGCGGCCGCCGTCACGCTCCACGGAGCGAGCGACGCCAGCCTCAACGTGCGCGGCGCCTACCTGCACGTGCTCGGCGACCTCCTCGGCTCGGTGGGGACGGTGGTGGCCGCGCTGGTCATCCGCTTCACGGGCTGGCTCGCGGCCGATCCGATCGTCTCGGTCTTCGTGACGCTGCTCATCGTCCGGGGGGCGTGGCGGCTGGTGCACGAGGCGGTGGACGTGATGCTGGAATCCACTCCGGCGCACATCTCGCTCGGGGGAGTGCGCGCGCAACTCGAGGCCATCCCCGGAGTGGAGTCGGTACACGATCTCCACGTTTGGACGGTGACGTCCGGCGTGGTCGCGATGAGCGCGCACGCGATAGTTCGCGAACCGGAACGGCAGCAGCACGTGCTGGAGCACGTGCACGACGTGATGCGGCTCTTCGGGATCGAACACGTGACCATCCAGCTCGAGAGTCGCGAGATGTACGAACGGGAGAAGCATCTGCACGCGTGACCCCCTCCCGCGCTGATGCGTCAAGACATCGACTTCTACAGCGTGGCGGGCGAATGAATTCGGGTGCCGGGTCGGTGTCGGTCGATGCGTACAGGATCGAGAAGGAGCGGCTCGCGGTAACGGTGACGCTGGTGGGCGGCGTGGAGCTGCATGGCTACATCTTCCTGCAGCCGCGGGTGTACGGATACTCCAGCCATTTCGAGCCGGTGGCTCTCTTCAACGACCGGGAGCTCTTCTTTCCGCTGGAGCTCGACAACGGCGACGTCACGCTCCTCTCGAAGGCCCGCGTCACCGACATCTCCGGCCTTCCGCTAGCCGACGAAGACGATCTGGTGAGGGCGAGCTCGCCGATGGCGCTGGTGGAAGTGACGATGGCGGGCGGGCTCACCAGGCTGGGCTCCATGCGCCTCGAGGTGCGCGCCGACAGGCCGCGGCTGCTCGACTACCTCAACGACATCAACCAGCGCTTCCTGATGCTGTACAGCGACAACGGTGTGCGGCTGATGAACACGAAGCTAATCGAACGAGTACGGCCCCTCGATTGACATGGCCCAACTAGACAAGCTCATCGCACGCCTCGGAAGCCGCGAGACGAGTGTACTTCGCCTCGTCGAGAACGAGGCTGCGCAGCTCGAGCACGGGGGCGCGGCCCAGCCGCTCACCAGGCAGCTCCTGACCGCGACACAACTCGCCGCGCTCGTGAAGGAGATCGCCGGTGATGCTGTTCGCGCCCAGGTAGATCGGCGCGCGGCCGCGAAGTTCATCTACCGGTGCGACGACGTGAACTACGAAGTGAGTTACACGCCGGCCGGGGATGGCGAGGGCGGCCGTTCCAGCGCGGAGATCCGCGTCGCTACCGCGGACGGCGGCGGAGCGGCCGGCGAGGAGGAGCGGGCGGAAGCGGGCGCGCCCGGGGCGCAGCCGTTGGCCGAGGCGCAATCGTCCTCCGGACCCCAGGCGTCGCCCGAGGCGTCCGCCGCGGCGCGGGCACCGGCGGTGGCCGGCGCGGCGCCGCGCGTGGGCGTTCGCGTCGAGGAGGCGGAGCTCATCCCCTCGGACCCGGCACGGCGCGCGGAGATCGAGGTGCTGCTCAGGCAGCTCGTGGAGCGCGGCGCTTCGGATCTGCACCTGCGCGTGGACGAGCCGCCGATCCTGCGCCTCCACGGCGAGATGCAGCGCATAGATGGCTTCCCGAAGATGGAGAACGAGTCGCTGGCGCCGCTGCTCAACTCCATCATGCCCGACCGCAACAAGCGCGAGTTCCGCGACACGAACGACACCGACTTCGCGCACGAGATCGCGGGGGTGGCCCGCTTCCGCTGCAACGCGCTGCGCGACCGGAAGGGGGTGGCGGCGGTATTTCGCGTGATCCCGGCCGACGTGGTGACGGTGGACGACCTCGGCATCTCCGAGGAAGTTCAGCGACTCGCGCAACTGCCGCGCGGGCTGGTACTCGTCACCGGCCCGACGGGCTCGGGCAAGTCCACCACGCTCTGCTCGCTCATCGACCTCGTGAATCGCACGCGGCGCGACCACGTGATCACCATCGAGGACCCGATCGAGTTCGTGCACCAGAACAAGGGGTGCCTGATAACGCAGCGTCAGGTGGGAGTGCATACGGGATCGTTCAAGCACGCGCTGCGCGCCGCGTTGCGCGAGGACCCGGACATCATCCTCGTGGGCGAGCTCCGCGACCTGGAGACAGTGTCGATCGCGATCGAAACCGCCGAGACGGGCCACCTGGTGTTCGGCACGCTGCACACCACGAGCGCCGTGAGCACGGTGGATAGACTCATCGACCAGTTCCCGGCGGACCGCCAGGCGCAGATTCGCGTGATGCTCTCCGAGTCGCTCAAGGGAGTCATCTCGCAGGTGCTGTGCAAGAAAGCGGGTGGCGGCCGCGTGGCGGCGCGCGAGGTTCTGCTCAGCATCCCGGCGATCTCGAATCTCATCCGCGAGGGTAAGACCTTCCAGATCCCCTCGATCATGCAGACCTCCAAGCGGATCGGCATGATCATGCTCAACGACGCGCTGATCGCGCTGGTCGACTCCGGCGAGGTGGCGCCCTCGGAGGCGTATCAGAAGGCGAGCGACAAGGCGGGCATGCTGGTGATGCTGAAGCAGCGCCAGCACGACACCAGCTTCCTGGATGGCACCGATTCGGCCGCCTCCCATCCCCGTACCGATGCGGCCATGAAGGGGGCGAAGGTGGGAGCGAGGTGAAGGCGGCGCGAGGTATTCTACGCAGAGTGGGCGCCGCTATTGGCGGCGCCCACTCTGCGTAGAATACCTCACCCCCGCGTTTCGGTCGGTCTTCGACTCTGGAGCTGCGCCTGCGTCACGTAGTAGCTGCGCGAATGGGTGAGGCTGCCGCCCGTATCGCCGAAGGTGGGCCGTTCGACGGTCGGGTCGAGGACCCCGGCACCCATGGCGGGTCCGGCGCTGGCATCATCGCCGTCGGCCGGGATGTCGTGGGGAATGTCCCAACCGCCCGCGCGCTCATCCTGCGGAAAGCGCTCGACGTCCTCGGCAGCGTCGCGCCCTGCGCCGTTCTCATCCCCCCCAGCCGGGCGGTCCGCCGAGTGTGAGGGGGGGGAGGGAGGATCGGCCTCCTCGTCGTCCCCGGCCATCTCCCGCTGGCCATTGTCATCGGATCGTCCATCGCCCCGCGGGCGGTCATAATCGGCACGCTGGCTGTAGCCATAGCCTCCGAAGACCTCGCCGCCCCGCATGTAGTCGTTCCCGTAACCACGCCCGCGGGGATACTCCTTGTCCTTCGTTTCGCCGTACTCCTCCATGATGGCTCCCTCCGTGGATGAGTCGTAGACGAGTTCAGCGCCGCACCCTGCGTGCCAGGGGGGAGGCAGGAAGCAGACAGCAGCAACGGCACGCGGATAACTGACCCTATGACCCGCGGCAGGCATCTGCTTCCTGCTTCCCGCCCCCTACCTGGTTATATTCCCGGGCTATGGAAATTCGCAACATCGCCATTATCGCCCACGTCGATCACGGGAAGACCACGCTCGTCGACAAGATGCTTCGGCAGGGCGGGGCGTTCAGAGATAATCAGGTGGTCGCCGAACGAGTGATGGACTCGAACCCGCTGGAGCGCGAGCGCGGGATCACCATCCTCGCCAAGAATACAGCAGTGAGATGGCACGGTGTCAAGATCAACATCGTGGATACGCCGGGACACGCCGATTTCGGCGGCGAGGTGGAGCGTATTCTGCGCATGGTCGACGGCGTGCTGCTCGTGGTGGATGCCTTCGACGGGCCGATGCCGCAGACTCGCTTCGTCCTCCGCAAGGCGCTGGCACTCGGACGCGTTCCGATCGTGGTGATCAACAAGATCGATCGTCCCGGGGCGGATCCACTTCGCGTGCACGACGAAGTGCTCGACCTCTTCATCGAGCTCGAAGCCGACGACGCGCAGCTCGACGCGCCGGTGGTGTACGCTTCCGCGCGCAACGGTACGGCCACCATGGATCTCGATGATCCGGGCACCGATCTCGTGCCGCTCTTCGAGGCCATCGTCGAGCACGTGCCCGCGGCCGGCGGGAACTCCGACGCGCCCTTCCAGATGCTCGTCTCGACGATCGACCACTCTCCATACCTCGGCCGTCTGGGGATCGGGCGAATCGAACGTGGCACGGTTCACGTAGGAGATCCCGTGGCGCTCCTGCCGCTCGACGCCTCGCTCCCGGGCGAGCGGTCGAAGGTGACCAGGCTCTACAGTTTCGAGGGGCTCGAGCGTACGGAGGTGGCCGAGGCCTCGTCGGGGGAGATCGTCGCTCTCGCCGGCCTCGAAGGTGTCGAGATCGGGCTCACGCTCACGGACGTCGAGCACCCCGAGCGTCTGGCGGGGATCGCGGTGGAGGAGCCGACGATCTCTGTGGACTTCATCGTCAACAACTCGCCGTTCGCGGGCAAGGAAGGAAAGTACGTCACGTCGCGGCAGGTGCGCGAGCGTCTCTACCGGGAGCTGGAGCGGAACGTCGCGTTGCGGGTGGAAGACACCGAGGCGACCGACACGTGGACTGTGTCGGGTCGTGGCGAGCTGCACCTCTCGATCCTGATGGAGACCATGCGGCGCGAGGGTTACGAGTTCCAGGTATCGCGTCCGCGCGTGATCACTCGCCGCGGCCCCGACGGCGAGCGCCTCGAGCCGTACGAGGAGTTGGCGATCGACGTGCCTGAAGATCACCTGGGTGCGGTGATCGAGAAGCTCGGGCCGAGGAAGGCCGAGATGATCGAGATGCGGAACCCGGGCCAGGGTCTGGTGCGATTGTTGTACCGCATTCCGGCCCGAGGCCTCTTCGGGTATCGCTCGGAGTTCCTGACCGATACGCGGGGAACCGGGATCATGCACCACAGGTTCCTGGAGTACGGGCCGTGGGCCGGCCCGCTCTCCGGACGGAAGCGCGGGACGCTCGTGTCGATGGAAAAGGGAGTTGCGGTGGCGTTCGGATTGTTCAACCTTCAGGAGCGCTCCACGCTCTTCATCGAGCCGGGTACGGAGGTATACGAGGGAATGATCATCGGGGAGAACGCGCGTCCCGGCGACATGGACGTGAACCCCACGAAGGAGAAGAAGCTGACGAACATGCGCACGACGGCCAGCGACGAGAACATCCAGCTCGAGCCGCCCCGGGGGTTGACACTGGAGAGCGCCCTCGAGTACATCGAGGGCGATGAGCTCATCGAGGTGACGCCGTCCTCGATCCGCTTGCGCAAGCGGTTCCTCAGCGCCAATGACCGGAAGAAGCTGTCGCGGGAAGCGAAACGGGAAAAGGCTTCCCTGTAAACAACCCTCAAGGAGATTCAGGTCATGTTGTACGAGCTCGAGTCGTTGGAACTGGCGCGTCTGCCGCGGCGCGATGACGACGACCTCGACGAGGACGAGCTGGACGGGGACGGTTACGACGACGATGACCTCGACGAGGACGATGACCTCGACGACGACCTCGACGACGACGACCTCGACGAGTACGATGAGGACGAAGACGATTACGACGAGGACGATGAGGACGACGACGAGGACGACGAAGACGATTACGACGAAGACGACGAGGATGATGACGACGAAGACGACGAGCTCGACGGCTACGAAGACGAGGATATGGTAGACCTCGACGACGAGTACGACGACGAGCCGGTGCAGCGGCCGCGCCCCGGGCATCACAGATTCGAGGAGTGACGGCAGGGGTCGGTAAGGGACGATGTAGGTGAATTACGAAGGGGGCTCGTGAGCAGACAACGCTCACGAGCCCCTTTTGCCATCCACCTGATCTCCTCCCCACCTCACCGCTCGGGAAGGAGCGGCGAGACTATTTGTTTCCCCAAATGGGTTGCCGGGACCGCCAGATGATTATACACTGGCTCTCGTCGGCGGACCGGGGTCCACTGGGCGACGCTGCCCGTCTTCGGATTTCCCGCCCCGACCTCTCCCCCCGGCCTGTCCAGCCGGGGGTCGCCGGCCACCCCCACGGGGGCTGGCTACTTCTCCCATGATGCCGAATGGCGCTGGCGGATCCAACCGTCCGGGGATTGGTCGTGCGCATCGGCGTCCCACTCTGCGAGGTCTCGATTCGGGGACCTTCGCGCCCTTCGAGGAGGGAAACATGTCACGGTTACTTGGGTGCGGGGCCGGACTGCTCCTGGCGCTGGCATCCGCCGGCGATGCGTTCGCACTGGAGCCGAACCGCTTGGCACCGCCACCACCCCCACAGCAGCAGGGCCAGGCGGGAAGCGTCAGCGGAACGGTGGTGCGGGCCGCGAGCGGCACTCCACTCAACGGCGTCCAGGTGGGCGTCGTCGGTCTCCCGCGCGGGACGATCACCGACGAAAGCGGGCGATTCCGCATCGACAACCTGCAGGGCGACTCCGTCACTCTCCGCGCGAAGCTCATCGGCTACAAGGCCGCCGACGTTCGTGTGGCGGTGGGCGCGGCCGACGTCCGCATCGCTCTCGACGCGACCGCGCTGCAACTGGACGAGATCGTCGTCACCGGAACGCCCGGCGCCACGCAGCAGCGCGCCATCGGCAACGCGGTGTCGAGCGTGAGCGCCGAGCAGCTCGCCGAGAAGGCGCCCATCGCGGACGTCGACGAGATGCTGCAGGGGCGCGTCCCGGGCCTCACGCTCATGCCCGGCGCGGGTACCGCCGGCACGGCGGCCAACATCAGGATCCGCGGCGCCGGCTCTCTGAACGCCGGCAACAGGCCGGTTTTCTACATCGACGGCGTTCGCATCACATCGGGCACGCAGGGCGGCTTCAGCGTGAACGGCCAGTCCACTTCGGCGCTCGATGCCATCAACCCGGAGGACATTGAATCCATCGAGGTCATAAAGGGTCCGGCCGCCGCCACGCTCTACGGAGCCGATGCAGCGGCCGGTGTCATTCAGATCATCACGAAGAAGGGGAAGCGTGGCGAGCAGTCGCTCCAGTGGACCGCGAAAGTGGAACGCGGCCGCTCCGACTGGGCGCTCGACATCCCCACCAACTACGCGCTCTGCACGCCGGAGCGCATCGCCGATGACAAATGGGTGGGCTGCGCGGGGATGGACCCGGCCGCTCCCGCCAGCGCCCGGGTGATAAGTCAGAACCCCCTGCGCGACGATCCCAGGGCGCTGCGCGACGGCACCGATGCCAGCTACAACCTCTCGGCGCGCGGCGGAGGTGACAAGTACTCCTTCTTCCTCTCGGCTCAGCGCGACGAGCAGGAAGGAGTCTTCTTCAACAACTTCTTCAAGCGGACCGCGGGCCGCGGAAACTTCGCGGTGACTCCGCGCGACAACCTCGACATGACGCTCACCTTCGGCTACACGAAGAGCGACACGCGTCTGCCGCTGAACGACAACGCGTCGAACGGACTGCTGCGAAACGCGATGCGTGGTACGCCGGGGCTGCAGGGTCCCTTCGCGGTGGGGTGGAGGGGGCTCTCCCCGGCCGAGGTGAACATGTACGACAACCGAACCGCGGCCGAGCGCTTCGTGCTGGGTCTCACCACGAACTTTCAGCCGTGGAGCTGGTTCAACAACAGACTCACCATCGGCCTCGACCTGAACACACGCTACGCGACGCTGTTCTACCCGATCGACACGACGGGGAAGGCACCGTACGGCGCGACCAATGCCACGGGCTTCATCGGCCAGTACCGTCCGGAAACGCACAACTGGACGCTCGACTACGCCGGCACGCTCACCAAGGACATCGGCGACGACTTCGTGTCGAGCTTCTCGGCCGGACTGCAGGTGAACGCCTACCGCTTCCATTCGGTGCAGGCGAACGGCGAGGGGCTTCTATCGGACAACGTGCGACTGGTGAGCTCCGCCGCGGTGACGAAGGGGTACGAGCAGTTCGAGGAGCAGAACTCGGCGGGCTTCTACGTGCAGGAGCAGATCGGCTGGAAGAACCGCCGCTTCATCACGGGCGCCGTGCGCGTGGATGACAACTCCGCCTTCGGCAGCGACTTCTCGGTGGTGGTATACCCGAAAGTGTCCGGCTCGTGGGTGATATCGGAGGAGCCCTTCTTCCACATACCGAAAGTAGATCAGCTCCGACTGCGCGCCGCGTACGGCCAGGCGGGCAACTCGCCCGCGCCTTTCTCGGCCGATCGCACGTACGAGGCGGTCGCGGTGCTGCAGCAGGATGGCACCGTGATACCGGCGCTCCGCTCCGACGCGTACGGCAACGCCGACCTGAAGGCGGAGACGGGAAGGGAGATCGAGGTGGGACTCGACGCGTCGCTGTACGGCGATCGGCTCGGCCTCGGACTCACGTATTACAACAAGCGGACGAACGACGCGCTGATATCGGTGCCCGTTCCGCCGTCGAGCGGTTTCGGCGGCAACCAGCTACAGAACGTCGGCACGATCGGCAACAGCGGCTTCGAGCTCAACGTGTCGGCTACGCCGATCGTGGGCGAGAATCTGATCTGGGACGTGAGCCTGGCCGCATCCACGAATCACAACGAGCTCCTCTCGTTCGGCAGCCGGAGCGAGCCGATCATCTTCGGGAACTTCGACGATGTTCAGATGCACCGCGAGGGCTATCCGCTCGCGGGCTACTGGGGTCACGAGGCGAAGCGCAACTCCGACGGCTCGCTGATGCTCGACGAGGTCGGGCGGGTGGTGCTCGAGGACACGCTCCGCTACCTGGGTCCCTCGACGCCCACGCGCGAGTTCGGCCTCGCCAACACGTTCACGCTGTTCAGGAACTGGCGCGTGTACGTCTTCCTCGACCACAGAGGTGGCAATTACATGTGGAACGCTGGGGACTACATCCGCAACAAGAACGACCAGAATGCGTGGGCGGTGGTGAACCCCGACGCTGACGCGCAGGACGTGCTTTATCGGCAGTCGGGCACGACGATGCCGTTCCTCACGAAGGCGGACTTCACCAAGCTGCGCGAGATCTCGCTCACGTACACGCTTCCAGGGTCGCTCGCGTCGCGGCTGGGGATGAGCCGCGTGAGTCTGACGGCCGCGGGCCGCAACCTCGCGATCTGGACGAAGTACAGTGGCGCGGATCCGGAGCTGAACTTCAACGGCGCGGACACGTTCACGCGCAGCGACTACATGTCCGTTCCCATGATGCGCCGGTTCGTGGGTACCATCAACATTACCTTCTGAGGCCCGAGATGCCTGTTTCGATACACAACGGCCGCGAGCGCCAGCGCGCCGCGGCCCGGATTCGACGCGCGGCGTCGATATTCGCGCTCGGTCTCGTAATTCCGCTGGGCGCGTGCAACGAGCTGCTCAGCGTCGAGAATCCCGGCGCGATTCAGGACGGTCAGCTCAACGACCCGGTGCTGGGAGAAACCATCGTGCAGTCGGTGGTCAGCGACTTCCAGCGGATGTACGGCGACCTCGCGTACTACAGCGCAGTGATCACCGACGAAGCCGTGACGGGTCACAACTACGAGACCATCAAGGAGATGGATCTCCGGATCGCGCGGCCGAACAACAACACGCTGAACAGCGATATCTACACGCCGCTCCAGCGCGCCCGCTTCGCCGGCGACAGTCTCACGGGCCGGCTGCGCGCGATCTACGGCGACAGCACGTCGCACAGTCTCGGAATGGCGCGCGCGCTCGCGTACGCGGGCTACTCCAACATGCTCCTCGGCGAGTTCATGTGCGAGGCGCCCGTGGATCCGGAGTCGGCATCGCTCGGCTGGGATGAGCTCATGGAGCGCGCGCTCGAGCGCTACGACGAGGGGATCAGCACGGCGATCGCGTTCAAGGATGGCGGCGCGTCCGCCGCGGCCGATTCGATCATCTATCTGGCCAGCGTGGGTGCCGCGCGCGCATCGCTGAACCTCGGGCGCTTCCCGGAAGCCATCAGCTACGCTTCCGGCGTGCCGGCGGAGTTCCAGTTCGTGGTTCCGCACAGCACTGAGAAGGACTACATGGAGAATCCGTTCTACGGCGCGACCACCGGCAACAACCGCAACCTCGGAGTGGACGCGGCGTTTCGCGAGCTGCACGACCGGCGGATTCGGCACACCACCAACTCGCGCACCGGCCACAACGGGCTCACCCTCCTGTGGACTCCGTATCAGCCGGAGTCGTTCGGCGAGTGGACGCCCGACGATTCGGTGGGATTCGAGAAGACCACGCCGATTCGGTTCTCCTCCGGGCTCGAGGCGCGCTACATAGTGGCGGAGTCGGAAGGCGCCACGCAGGAGACGGTGGACTTCATCAACGAGCGCAGGAAGGTGGGCGATCCGGCAGCGTCCGACATCACGCTCGCCGATGATGTGATGGCCGAGCTGCGCGACCAGCGCAGCAGAGACTTCTACCTCGACGGCCACAGGCTCGGCGACCTGCGCCGCTACATCAAGCTGTACTCGGTCGATGAGTTCCCGAGTGGGCCGCATCCGAACGCGGAGTGGGGCAACTACGGCACGCTGCAGTGCTTCCCGCTCCCCGACAACGAGACGATCGGAAACCCGAACGCCTGAAGCAGAACCGGCCGCCCGTCAGCGTCGAACGCTGGCGGGCGGCCGTCTCGTTCGCCACCCTTACAAGGGTGACGGACTTCCTCAACTTCCCATGGAGAGATTCATGAGGTCATCGCGCCCCACTCCCACGGTGCCGCTGGCGGCGCTCTGCGTCGCGACCATGCTGGCGTCGTGGTCCGCGACCGTGGAAGCGCAGGACGGCTACCGCCAGCCGCCGGCTCCGATCGCGCAGATTCTCGACGCCGAGCCGACGCCGGCGGTGAGCGTCAGCCCGGACCACGCCTGGCTCCTGCTCATGGAACGCAAGGACCTGCCGCCGATCTCCGAGGTGGCCGGGCCGGAGCTCAGACTCGCGGGCGAGCGCATCAGCCCGCGAACCAACGACCGCACCAGAGAGCGCGGAATAGATGCTCTGCGCCTGAAGAGCATCGACGGCGGCACGGAGCGCCCGATCGAGACTCCCTCGGGTGGACGGATCGGCGATGTGAGCTGGTCGTCCGATGGCGCGCGCATCGCCTTCACGGTAACCAGCGACAGCGGCGTCTCGCTCTGGGTCGCGGACGCGCGCACCGGCAAGTCGCGGCAGGTCACGAAGCCCGTGCTCAACGGCACGACCGGAGCGCCGTGCCAGTGGCGCGACGCATCGAGCTTCGCGTGCAGGCTGGTGGTGGCCGATCGCGGGGCGCCGCCGGCCGAGCCCACGGTGCCGACCGGTCCGATCGTCCAGGAATCGCAGGGCCGCGCCGCCCCGAACCGGACGTACGAGGATCTGCTCGAGAGCCCGCACGACGAGGCGCTCTTCGACTACTACTTCGGAAGCCAGGTGGCGCTCGTGTCGCTCGACGGACGCGTGACGCCGGTAGGCGAGCCGGGCGTACATTCGGCTGCCGACCCCTCGCCGGACGGCCGCTTCCTGTACGTCGAGACGGTGCACCGGCCGTATTCGTACCTGGTGCCGATGTCGCGCTTCCCGGTCCGCATGGAGATCTGGGACACGAACGGCGCGGTGGTGAGAAAGGTCGCCGACCGGCCGTCGCAGGAGGCGATAGCGCTCGGCTTCGATGCGGTGCCCGTGGGTCCGCGCAGAGTCGCATGGCGCAGCGATGCCGCCGCAACGCTCACCTGGACGGAGGCGCTCGACGGCGGCGATCCGCGCAGGGAGGCCGCGAAGCGTGACCGCTTCGTGGCGCTCGCCGCTCCGTTCAGCGCCGCGCCCACCACGCTGCTGGAAGTGGAGAGCCGCATCCGCGGCGTGACGTGGGCCAACGACGCGCTCGCGCTCGTGGACGAGTACTGGTGGAAGGATCGCCACACTCGCACGTGGGCCGTGAACCCGTCGTCGCCGGGGAAGGCACGCATCCTGTTCGACCGCTCCACGGAAGATCGCTACGGCGATCCGGGGCGCTTCGTGACCGCGCGCGGCCCGCGCGGCACGGAGGTGCTGCTAACGGCGCGCGGCGGGAAGAGCGCTTATCTCACCGGACTCGGTGCATCGCCCGAGGGGGACCGTCCCTTCCTCGACCGGATCGACCTCGCCACCGGAGAGACCACGCGACTGTGGCGCTCCGAGGCTCCCTACTACGAGCAGGTAGTGGAGCTGCTCGACGCCGACGGGCGCCGCGTGGTCACGCGTCGCGAATCGGTAAAGGACGTGCCCAACTATTTTCTGCGCGACCTTTCACGAAAGGGGAATCCGTCGCAGCTCACGCACTTCGCGGATCCCGCGCCGCAGTTCGCGGGCGTCACTTCTCGGCTGATACGCTACAAGCGCGCCGACGGCGTGGACCTCTCTGCCACGCTGTACCTGCCCGCCGGCTACGACAAGTCGCAGGGGCCGCTCCCGTTCCTCTTCTGGGCGTATCCTCGCGAGTTCAGGAGCGCGCGGGCCGCGTCGCAGACCGTGGGTTCGCCGTATCGCTTCACGCGGCCGTCGGGAATGTCGCACCTCTTCCTGCTCACGCAGGGCTACGGTGTGCTGGATGGGCCGACAATGCCGATCATCGGGGAAGGGAGCGCCCACCCAAACGATCATTACGTGGAGCAGCTCGTCTCGAGCGCCGCGGCCGCGGTGGATGAGGTCGTGCGCCTCGGCGTCGCGGATCGCAATCGCATCGCGATCGGCGGGCATTCGTACGGGGCGTTCATGACGGCGAACCTGCTGGCGCACTCACGCCTGTTCGCGGCGGGGATCGCGCGCAGCGGCGCGTACAACAGGTCGCTCACGCCGTTCGGGTTCCAGCAGGAGGAACGCACCTACTGGAAGGCGCTCGACGTGTACACGCGGATGTCGCCGTTCACCTACGCCGACAGCGTGAAGGCGCCGATCCTCCTCATCCACGGCATGGCCGACGACAACTCGGGAACGTTCCCGGTCCAGTCCGAGCGCTTCTACGCCGCGCTCAAGGGGAACGGCGCCACTGTGCGCTACGTGCAGCTTCCCGCGGAGGCGCACGGATATCGCGCGCGCGAATCGGTGGGCCACACGTTGTGGGAGATGGTGAACTGGCTGGACACGTGGGTGAAGCACGAGGGAGTGCAGACGAACCCGTAGCGTCATCCCCACTCGGCAGTCATTCCCGCGGAAGCGGGAATCCATGTTCGATGCGATGACATGGATTCCCGCTTCCGCGGGAATGACTGTTCAGGGCCGCTGCACTCCACCCGGGCTCGCGCCCGCGCCGCTCTCCTTCGATCCCGTCTCGCCGCTCACCGGCTCGCCGGCCACCACAGGGTGGAGCTGATCGCGTCCCTTGTCGAGGAACGGGATCCCGTGCTGCATCCAGTCGGGCGCGGGCGCGCCGCGCAGGTGGTGATCGAAGAACTGGCGCATGCGCATCGCGATGTCGAGCTGGTTCGCGCGCTTGGTGGGGTTGTGCGCCTCGTCGTTGTAGTCGATGAGGTACACCTCCTTGCCGAGGCGCCGCAGCGCCACGAACAGCTCCACGCCCTGATACCAGGGCACGGCACCGTCGCCGTCGTTGTGCATGATGAAAAGCGGCGTCCGGATGCGGTCGGCCCAGAAGAGCGGCGAGTTGCGCAGGTAGCGCAGCGGCTGCTCCCAGATGCTGCCGCCGATCCGGCTCTGTGTACGCTCGTACTGGAACGCGCGCGCGAGGCCGCTGGCCCAGCGGATCCCGCCGTAGGCACTCGTCATGTTCGCTACGGGAGCACCGGCCATCGCCGCGCGGAACATGCTCGTCTGCGTGATGATGTACGCCACCTGGTATCCACCCCACGACTGGCCCTGCAGCCCAACCGCATGCCGGTCCACGAAGCCGGAATCGATGAGCATCTGGACGCCGGGAACCACGGACTTCACGGCACTCTCGCCCGGATAGCCGATCTCGTAAGTGATGTCGGGCTCGAATACCAGGTAGCCGTTGGAGACGTACATCGTGGGGTTGATGACGTTGCGTCCGGCGGGCGGCACATAGTGGTGCAGGTTGTCCGAGAGCTGCTCGTAGAAGTACACCAGCATCGGATACTTCCTGGATGCGTCGAAGTCGTCGGGCTTGTACAGGATGCCGGCGAGCGGTACTCCGTCGTCGCTCAGCCAGTGGACGAGCTGCGCCGTGCCCCACTTGAATCGCGACTGCTGCGGATTCGCTTCGGAGATGCGGGTGGGCGTGCCGAACGTGGAGTTCGTGAGCCACAGATCGGGGAATTCGCGGAACGTGGACCGGGTGAAGAGGTACACGTCCGCGTCTCGTGCCTTGCTGAGGTCGGCCAGTCTACGCGACTCCATGATGAGCTGCTTCGGGGGCTGCGCGACTCCCACCCGGTCGCTCCAGTAGCCGCTCGCCTTCGTGGAGTCGTCGGTCGCTTCGAGCATCACCGGATCTCCGGTGCTCACGTATCGCGAACTCGTGTCCACTTCCGCCAGCCGGAAGATGATGTGCTCGCGTCTGCCGAGCGAGTCGGTCACGACGCGCGCTGCATCGCTGCCGTCCGGGTCGACCTCCCACACATCGTAGCGGTCGTACAGGAGCACCGATTTCTCACCTGCGGTCCAGCCCGCGATTCCCCACGGCGCCGCGGTGCTCGGCGTGTCCCACGTTTCCTGGTCGAAGCGGACTCCCGCTATGCCGCCGGTGATGTCCGCGCTCCGCCCGGTGGACGTGGAATATGCGTACCAGTGCCCGTTCTCACCGAACCAGAGGACGTAGCCGCCGTCCGGCGACAGCGATGCGCGGAACGGTACGCGGCTGGCGATCCGGGTTCGCGTTCCGCTCGCGACGTCGATCGCGTAGAGATCGCGGCCGCCCTCGCCCCACATGGCCTCGATGCGATACGGCACCTCGCTCTCGCCCAGTGCGACGCGGAAGTCGGGCGAGAGCCGGATCTCGGGAAGGGAATCGCTGCCCAGAACGCGGAAGGTTCGCGCGCCGAGATCGTACACCGATGTGAAGGAGCGCTTGCGATCCCTCGACGCCTCGATGCGCTGCTCCGGCTGCAGACGGCCGTCCTTGTAGTGCCAGAGGTTGAATACCGCCTTGTCCGCCAGCGAGTCGGCCGGTATGGAGTCCGGAATCAGCGGCGCCACGCCGAAGCTTAGCGCCGTGCCGTCGACCGAGAAGTCGAGCTTGGCGTTGGTCGAGACCAGCAGTGTGTCGCCGAGCATGGCGGGGGTGACCAGCGCCGCGGCCGTCCGTCCATCCAGCGACCCCGCATACAGCGCGTAGCGGGGGTGATCGCTGCCTTGTTCGGCCTGGTCGGACACGAACGCAACGGCGGTCCCGGCGGAGTCGATCGCGAGCGACTGGTAAGTGCCCGGTCCGGTGAGCAGCGCGAGCGTCCGCCCGTCGTCGAGCGAGCGCGCGTAGACTCCGTTCGTGCTCTCGTCGCGCGACGACACCGTGTAAGCGAGCCAGCGGCCGGCGTCGTCGAAGGAATACGCGGTCACGTCTTCCACGCGGCGCTCCTCCCCACTGCCGAGGTCACGGAGAAAGAGGGTGGTGCCATACACTTTTCTGTCGCCCTTGCCGGCCGTGTCGCTGCCCACCGGCCTGGCCGCGCCGCCCGGGGCGGCCGCAGCGCTCGGCGTGGTGGAATCGGGAGCGGTGGAATCGGATGCGGCCGAGTCGAGCGGAGCGAGGAGGTAGGCGAGCCAGCGCGACGAGCCGTGCGCGATCCTGAACGACTTGATCCCGGCCACCTCGTCCACATGCCCGTCGGACGTGCGCATTATGCCGAGCGACGGTCTCGGACTCCGGGATTTCTTTCCGCGCTTCGCGTGGCGCGCCTTCTCGTATTCGGCGCGTTGCGGCTCGATGGTGAAGACGAGATAATCTCCATCCGGAGTGAAGCGCGGCGCGGGAAACCGGATCGCATCATCGCGCCCCGCGCCCGGCTTCATCTGCGGCCTGCCGATGAAGCCGCGCGTGTGTCGTACCTCGCGGCCGGAGCGGAGATCGCGGAGCACGACCTCTCCGTCGCCGACCTGCGGTACGAGCGACCAGGCGGACCAGCGCCCATCGTTCGACAGGGTCACGTCACGGATGGAACGCCAACCATCGAAGTCGGCCTGGGTGAGTGGCCGCCGGTCGCCAGCGGTGGCCTGCTGCGCGTGGCTGGTGCCGGCGATGAGGAGCGCAGCGCCGACGGCGGCCATGGCTCTCGCGCTCGCATGGCCGCGCCACGGCCGGCGTCCGAGTGCGGGGCGGGGTAGGGACAGGGAGATGAAACGGGACATGGGTGTAGACGAAGTTCGATGCATGCTCGAAGAGGCTCGAGGAGGGAACGCCGTACCGGAGACCCGGCGGTTGGGATAAACTGGCCCTCCGCGACCGCTGGGTCAAACGAGCCGGCCGTGCCCGCAAGGCGGAAGGCCGGCAGCGCAGCTCACGATTTCGCCGCGATCACGGCCTGACGCCGTCGCGGCGTTGACTCCGAAAAAGCGCTTCGGTAAATTGCATGGCTTGGAAGTGGAAGGGCCTGTAGCTCAGTTGGTTAGAGCGCACGCCTGATAAGCGTGAGGTCAGTGGTTCAACTCCACTCAGGCCCACTCGGCCGCCGCGCGGCATCGCCGCGGCGCGATCCGTGAAGTCGCGAAAGAGCTCCCCCGCCATCCGGCGGGGGAGCTCTTTCGCGAGCCGGGCCACGGCGCTATCTCGGAACGACCACGAACGCCGCGAACTCGTTCCCGGCGCTCGGCACGGCTTTACCAGTGATGGAGCGTGCGCTCACCGCCTGGCCGAGCGGCAGCTCCACGGTGCCGCCGCCGTAAACTCCGCTCGCGACGGGCGGTCCGTAGAAATCCTGCGCCCTGCGTACTTCGTACGCTTCGCCCGACCGGAGCACGCCGGAGAGGTCCACCTCGACGTTCGACGCGTGCGCCCAGTTGTAGACGATGACATTGCCGCGCCCGCGCTCGTAGACGCTCGGCTGCACCAGCACGCGCGACCGGTCGGGTGTGGCCGTGTCGACCACCACGTTGCGCGCCGAGTCGAGGCTGCTCCACTGCACCACCAGCAGCCTGCCCACGAAATAGTTGTCTGTGAACAGGGCGCCGTCGTTGAGCGGCCCCCAGTCGTAGCCGAGCCGGGCGGTGTAGTCTTCGCGGAGCGCCGGGTTGCGATAGCTGTTGTTGTGGGTGAACACGAGGTTGCGCAGCGGCGTCTCGCCGCCGACTTGGTAGTCCATCCCCCCCGACATCCCGAACCGGCCGCCGATACCGTTGTCGAACGCGGTGTTGCCCTCGATCACATAGTTGTCTAGAGCGGCGGCGGCCGAGCCATACACGTGCACTCCGTAGCCGAACTGATCGAAGATGATGTTGTTCAGTATGCGCTGCGATCCGGTGCGGTTCTGCCCGTAGATGCCGTGCGCGTTGTGCTCGGCGTTCTGGCCGTGGAAGCCGTTGTCGTAGATGATGTTTCCGTAGGCCTCCTGATCGGGCCCTTCGCTCCACATGCCGAGTCCGTTGCCGGAGTGATCGTGGATGACCAGATCGATGAAGCGGCAGCCCGGGCAGCGGGAGTCCACCCCCATGACGTCGTGCTTGCGGACATCGGTGTTGGCCACCTCGAAATCCCAGTACCAACTCTGGCGGCCAAGAATCACGAGGTTGCCGTCCACCGTGGCTCGCTCGCCGGGAAACTGGCGCACCACTATGGGGGCGTCGGGCGTGCCCGCGAGCGTGCTGGTGAACGTGCCGCGGTACGTGCCGCCGCGCAACCAGATCGTATCGCCGGGCAGCACCCGGCCGTCAGCGCCACGCAGCGCGGTGGCGAGATCCCACGGGTCGTCGCTCGCGCCAGTTGCGGTCGCGGAGCCGCCGGCGGATGCGAAGTGGCTGCCCGCGCCGGGCGGCCGCGCGCCCTGCGTACCCGTCACCGGCGCGTCGCGCGAAGAGCAGGCGACGCACGCCGCCAGTACCAGCGCCGCGAGAATCGTCGGCGGTGAGGGAGTGAGAGTTGCGGTGCGCAAGGACATGCCACGCGTCCTTTCGCGAAGCTACCGAGGGACGATGCGTCGCACGCGCCCTGCATGCGCGCCGCTCTCTTCCGTGCTCCACGCGGCCGGCCGTAGCCGACGCACTACTCTTCACTTTTTGTCGCGTGCGCGCAATGGCCATGGCGGCCCCGACGTCATCCGCGAGTGGTCGGGGCCGCTAGTGCGCGCTCCCTATCGAATCAGGTAGAAGCTCCCCTGTCTGCCGAGCACCCACTCCCACCCGTCGTCACCGAGCATGGCATCCTCCTCGAGTGCGAACCGCACGGGAGCGTTTCCCCACTCCGGTACGCGGTGAGTGGCGTTGAGCTCGATCGAGTACCAGGTGTTCGCGTGGAAGGGGTAGTCGCCCGAGCCCGGCAATCCTTGCTGATAGTCGGTCATGCCGAGCATGGTGCCGGCGCCGTGGCCATGGTAGCCGATCGGGTGCGTGTAGATAGACGGCGTCAGGCCCTCCTCGATCGCGCGGCTGCGGGCCGCGGCGAGCGCCGCGTTTCCGGTGACGCCGACTTTCGCCTCGCTCATCGCGATGTCCTGCAGCCTGTTCGCGGCCGCGAGGCCGGCGCGGAGCCCGGCCGGCGCTTCGTTCTCGCCGGGGAGGAGCACGTACGCCAGGTGCTGCGTATCGGTGAAGAGGTTCAGGTACACGAGACCGAAATCGCAGTGCAGCATGTCGCCGCGCTGGATCACCCGCTCCTCGGGCGGAACGCCGCCGCCCACCACCCCGCTGCGCCTCCAGATCGTCACGGATGGCTGGAACCACTGTCCGAAGCCGTAGTCCGCCACTCGCTGCCTCATCCACCACACTACATCTTCCGTCGTGGTGACACCGGGCACGATTACCTGATTGGAGAACGCCTCCGCTATGATCTGGTGAGCGAAGCGCATCACGTGGCGGTAGTCCGACGCCTCCTCCGGCAGCTTGGTCTCGAGCCAGCCGACGGCGAGCTTCTCCGCCGAGCGTACGCGCTTGGACCACTCCGGCCCGAGGGCGCGGAGCAGGTTGTCGCGTTCGTTGGCGGAGAGGCCGTCCGCATGGCTCCATGTCTCGGACACGTTCACGCCGATCGCGGCGGGCTTCCGCTCCTCCACGAGCTTGCGGAGTGCGACCCACTGACTGTCGTTGTGCGTGCGGTACACCGAGTAGAGTCCGTCGTAGTCGAAGCGGCCGATGGAGATCCGCTCCACGCCGCGTTCCGCACCGCGGTCGTGAAAGACGAGGATGGTGCGGCGCCGCGACGAGTACGTGGTGAAGGGGGCCAGCGAGCGGAATACGGGGTCGTCGTCGTATTCGCGCGAGATCACCAGCCACATGTCGATCCCGGTACGGCGCATGAGGTCGGGGAGAACGCGCTCGAAGCGATGTTCCTGGCGTTCGCGGATGCGGGCGTTCTGCTCCCTGTGAGTGAGCACCCGGGTCGCCGCGACCGGAGCATCTTCGGCGGGCACCGGATGGACGATGGGCGCCTGCGCGTTCGGCGCGGCGAAGGGGACGAGGATGCAGGCGAGCAGCAGGCGAAGTCGAGGCATCGTATGAGATCTCCCGGCGAGGTCGAGCCCGCCGTGAGGGCAGCATCCATGCCCGCGGAGCTCGTTTGGCAGCACCCGCGTTCGGCGCGGGGATCTCGTTGTGGGAGTGGAGTTTGACGGCGCACGCACGGGCGCTCTTCGCGGCGCCTCGCCGACTGGTTGCGCCTCGCGTGATGCACCTGCCGCAACCGCGGAGGTGCGGCAGCGGCCCGGCCCCGTCCAGCGCCCCGTACCGTGGTGCGGTGCCTGGCGCGGCGTCGCTCCCGACCCGCGCGCGAGGACGGCGGCCGTGACGGCGACGTCCCCGGCCCGGCGGTCGGTTCTCGGGCGGCTGGTGAGCGAGGCGGTGCGCATCGATCGCTCGATCGTTTCGTCGTCCATCGCGCTGCGCAACGCGCTGGGGGTGGTGCTGCCTCTCGCCGTTGGAGCCGCGGCGGGGCATCTCCTCGCGGGCCTCACCATGGCCGTCGGCGCCCTCAACGTCGCGTTCTCGGACGGTACCGACGCGTACCGCACGCGTGCCGCCCGCCTGCTCGCGGCGACGCTGCTCAGCGCCGTGTCGGTATTCGCCGCCGCTTCGGTGGCCGGCATCGGCGCGCTCGCGATCGCTCTGGCGGCCCTCTGGAGCTTCGCGGTGGGGATGCTGGTGCTCTTCGGGTCGACCCCGGCGCAGCTCGGCGTGACGACGCTGATCCTCGTGATCGTCTTCGGCACCGAGCCGATGACCGTGCGCGAGGCGGCCGCCACCGCCGGCCTCGTGTGCGCCGGCGGCCTGCTGCAGACCGTGCTCGCGATCTCGGCGTGGCCGGCCCGCGGGTTCGCGCCCGAGCGCCGGGCGCTACAACGCGCGGTACGTGCGGTGGCGGAGTGGGCGAGGGCGGCATCGCACGACGATCTGGCGTTCCCTGGATCCGCGGAGCTCTCGGCGGCGGGCGATGTGCTGACCACGACGCGGAGCGATCACGGGCCGCTCGCCGAAGCGCTGGTGAGCGTACTGAACCAGCTCGAGCGGATGCGACTCGCCCTCGTCGCGCTGGATGAGATGGCCACTCGACTGGAGGACGCCGAGCTCGATGCGCCGGGTGCGACCGCCGTGCGAGGCGTCATGCGCGCGGCGTCGAGCGGCCTCTCGACGCTCGCGGACATGCTGGCGGACGACGTACCGCGGCCGGGGGCCCGCGAGTCGCTCGCGGAGCTCGAGCTGGCGCTCCGGTCGCTGCATGAAGCCGCGGAATCGGGGCGGCGAAGCTCCCGTTGGCTGCTCCAAAGCGCGCTCGCGCGCGCGCTGCTCTTTCGCGCGCAGCTTCGCGCCGGGCTCGAGATGGGCGCGCGCGCGCGGAGCGGCGCCTCCGTCGAGAGCTTCCGCGTGGACGTCGATCTGCCGCGGCGGCTCCGCCCCTACGGTGCATGGCGGCGGCTGCGCGCCAATCTCACACTGCGCTCGGCGGCGTTTCGTCACGCCGCACGCCTGGTGATCTGCATCATGCTCGCGAAGGGACTGGCGGTGGTGCTGGCCATGCCGCACACGTACTGGATACCGATGACGGTGGCGATCGTGCTCAAGCCGGACTTCACGGCCACGTTCACGCGAGGGATGGCGCGTCTCGCCGGCACGCTCGCCGGACTTCTCGTCATGTCGCTCGTGCTGCACGTGGTTCCGGCCACCGCGTGGTGGTACATCGTGCTCGTGGGAGTGTCCACTTTTGCCGTGCGCGGCGTGGGCCGCTCCAACTACGCGATCCTGGTTTTCGCGGTCACGGGGCTCATCGTGGTGCTCCTCGCATTGGGAGGCGCGCCGGCGCTTCCCTCGATGGAAGCGCGTGGCATGGCGACGCTCGTGGGCGGTGCACTGGCGCTCGCCGCATACGTGGTATGGCCCACCTGGGAGCGCTCGCTCGCTCCTCTGGTGCTCGCGAGCATGCTCGACTGCTATCGCGAGTACTTCGACATGGTCATGACGGCGCTGATCTCGCCGGAGGCGACGCCGGAGTCGCGGCTCGCCGCCGTGCGGCGGCGTGCGCGGCTGGCGCGGTCCAACGCCGATGCATCGGTGGACCGTCTCTTCGCGGAGCCGCGCGGGACGCGTGGAGAGCGAAGCGGTGCAACCCGTCTGCTGGCCGCGTCACGCCGATTCGCGCGCGCGACGATGGTGCTCGAAGCGGGATTACAGTCGAAGGACGAAGTGTCGCTCCCGGAGGCGGAGCTGACGGCGTTCGCGCGCGATGTGGAGCTGACGCTGATCGCGCTGGCCAGCGCGCTTCGCGGCCAGCGCGCGGCTCTCGAATCGCTGCCGGATCTCCTTGAGAGTCACGAAGCGCTGCGGACCGTCGCCGGCCAGTGTGCGCCGACGGCGGCCGGCGATGGGGAAATCCCGCCTTCGCCGGCGCTCTGGCTCGATCAGACGGAGACGGTGGCCAACGCGGTCAACACCATGGTCGCGCTGCTGGTGTGACGTCCTTCCGGGCCCGCGTGGCGCGATGCCCGGCCCCCTCCGTCGCGTCCGCCTTTGCGAAAGCGGTGGCACGCGCTATTCTCCCTGAATGCTCCGTCGCAACATCGGCTTCCGGATATTCGCGATCGCGTTCGTCGCGCTGCAGCTCGTGCTGCGCGGCGCTGCCGGCGTCGCCGACGCGCGCGTAAGCGCAGCGAGCGGGCCGTGGGAGCACTACGTCCACTTCGAGTCGAAGGGATCCAACCACATCCCGCCGGAGCACGGCACCGACTGTGGACTCTGCAGCTACCTCTCGGCCACCTTCACGAGCGCCCCCGCGGTCGCGGTGGTGCTGCTCGCGGCGCTGCACGTCGCGCCGGCCGCGGAGCGTACACCACATGTCGTATCCGGCGCGGCTGCGCTTCTCCCTCCCGTCCGAGCGCCTCCGGTAGTCTGACTCCCCCGCGCGCACTTCCGCGGGTCCACACACGAACGCTCTCAGCATGGCGACTGCTGCTCCGTATGGGGCGGCCGGCGCATGCCCCACGTGTACTCAGGAGTCAGGCATGTCTTTTTCGTTCGCGCGGCGCGCCTCGGGCGTGCTCGCGGCACTCGCGCTCGGTGCGTCCACGGCACGCGCCGACACCGTTCATCTCGACAGCGCCGCTGTGGCGGCGCCCGTGGCGGGCATCGTGCGCGACAGCGCCGGCGCGCCGCTCGCCAACGCCAGGGTGAGCGTCGCCGCGCTCGACATCACGACCACGACCGATGGCGGCGGCCGTTTCACACTCGGGTCGCTCCGGCCCGGACGCTACCACCTCGTCGTACAACTCATCGGATACGCACCTGCGCATCGGGACGTCGTGGTCGGCGCGGACGGGAGCCCGGTGAACGTCACCATCACGATGCACGAGACGGCACTCACGCTCAGCGCGGTACTCGTGACGGCGACGCCCACGGCCGCGAACCCGCTCGACGTACCGCAGGCGACCACTGAGCTCTCCGGAGCCGCGCTCTCGCGCCGGCTCGGCTCATCGGTGGCCGGTACGCTCGAGAGCGAGCCCGGGATCTCCGTTCGCTACAACGGACCGGCCGCTTCGGCGCCGGTGATCCGCGGGCTGCAGGGCGACCGCATACTCGTCCTCCAGGACGGCCAGCGCACCGGCGACCTCTCATCGGCGGCGCCGGATCACGCGGTGTCGATCGATCCTCTCGCGGCCGAGCGGATCGAGGTGGTTCGCGGGCCCGCGTCGCTGCTGTACGGCAACAACGCGCTCGGCGGAGTGGTGAACGTGATATCGAACGACATTCCCACGAGCGTGCCCACACATGTGGAAGGATACTTCGCCGGCCAGGCCGAATCGGTGACACCCGGCGGCGCGCTATCGGGCGCCCTCACACTTCCGGTGGGCGAGAGTTTCGCGCTCACGGCGCGGGGCGGCTGGCGCGACGCCACCGACGTGCGCCAGGGCGGCGGAGTTCGGCTCGACAACACGTACAGCCGCAGCTACTACGGCGTGGGCGGGCTCGGATTCTCCCGCGGCGACGTGAAGGCCGGCGCCGTGTACCGCGGCTACGACTTCGACTACGGGCTGCCTTCCGCGCCCGGCGATGAGGAGGCCGGCGTGCACATAGATGGCCACCGGCAGGAGATCGCGATGAAGTCGAGTCTGATGCTTCCGGGCAACGCGCTCGGCGTGCTCGACTTCGACGGAACGGCCCAGTGGTACTCGCACGACGAGATCGAGGCGTCGGGCGAGATCGGAACCAGCTTTCGCCTCGACACCCGCACGCTCGACCTCACCGGCAGGACCAGCCTCGGCCGGCTCAGCGGAGCCGTGGGCCTTTCCGGCCTGTTCAAGCGCTACACATCCACCGGAGAGGAGGCGCTCACTCCGGCGGCCAACAGCAACGCCGGCGGGATTTTTCTGTACCAGGAGCTGCCGCTCGTGCGCTCGTCCGATCCCGACGCGCGGGTGCCGAAGCTGCAGGTCGGCGGACGCTACGACATCTATCGCATCGCCTCGAAAGCGGGCGACCCGAAGTTCGGGGCCCCGCGCGACCTCGCCTTCGATAGCTGGTCGGGTTCGATCGGCGCCACGGTGCCGATCGGCGACATGATGTCGATAGGCGTGAGCGCGGCGCGCGCGTTTCGCGCGCCGACGGTCGAGGAGCTCTTCTCGAACGCGTTTCACGCGGCGGCCGGCACGTTCGACAAGGGGAACCCGGATCTTTCGGCGGAAACGAGTCGCGGTCTCGACGGCGTACTGCGGATGCGCTCCGCCAGGGTCGATGCACAGCTCGCTGCGTTCTACAACCGGATCGACGACTACGTCACCGTGGACATCACGGGAGATACCATCGTCGAGGGCACGACGGTTCCTCTCAACCGCTTCGCGCAGGGCGACGCGACATTGAAGGGACTCGAGGGGCGCGTGGAAGTGACGGTGCTTCCGAGCCTCGTGCTGGGCGCGATGGGCGACATGGTGCGAGGCGAGCTCGCCGACGGCACGCCGCTCCCGTTCATGCCGGCGGCGCGGCTCGGAGGGTCCGTTCGTTGGGAAGGAAGGCGACTCTCGCTCGGAGGCGAGCTGCGGCACGGCTTCGCTCAGCGTCGCGTTCCGCCCGCCGCGGTCGAGGACGATCCGTCGGCGATAGCGAGCGATTCGTACGACGTTCTCGACCTGAGCGCCGGTTTCACGTTCGTGGCGGGTGCACGCATGCATACGATCACGCTGCGCGCCGACAACGTCACCGATGAGCAGTACGTGGACGCCACGAGTCGCATCAAGAGCTTCGCCCTGCAACCTGGCCGCAACCTCGCGCTGGTTTACAAGGTCATGTTCTGAGGCGGTCGAACGACGGGGTCGGGTCTTTGTCGTAGAGGTTCCAGCGGCGTTCCTGCTGGAACCTCTACGACAAAGACCCGACCCCGT
>CAZTTY010000014.1:0-2065 GCA_964616815.1 uncultured Gemmatimonadaceae bacterium
ACCAGATTCCCCACTTCCTTTCGCGCCTGATCGCCTGTGGCCGTGGTCACTATCTGGTCGAGCCGCTTCGGGGCCGGCACCATCGAGAGTCGCACCGTCACGTCGCTGTCGGCCCGTACCACGACATCCAGCGATATCGGGCGATAGCCCAGTCGTCGCGCTACGATGGTATGCCGCCCCGCCGTGACTCCCGTGATTCGGAAATCACCATTCGCATCCGTACTCGCACCACGGGTCGTACCGACGAGCGTCACGCCTGCACCCGCCACTCCCTCCCCCGTCGTGGAGTCCACCACACTCCCGGTAATGCCGCCGACCGTGTCCGCCCGCTCGGCCGCTGGCACGCTCTCCCTTCCCTTCTCTATCACGATTCCCCTCTCCGTCGCGCGCACGGTCATCCCCGTACCGCGCAGTACGTCCCGCACCGCGTCGCTCACGGCCGCGTTCTTCAGCGCGATGGTCACGCGCTTCCTCGCCGGGATGTCTCTATCGTTGTAGAAGAGCACCACACCCCCGTCCCGGGCGATCGTCTTCAACGCATCCTTCAGCGGTACGTCGCGCAGGTCGACGTCGATACGCCGCTCCGCCGCACGCACCGAGTCGGACCGCCGCGTGGAATCGCGCACCGCGTCGTTCTGCGGCAACGCTCCGACGCCGAGTCGGGCGACCGCGCCCTGTGCCTGGGCTCCGCCGCTCCCGATGCACGGGGCACAGGAAGCTCCCAGACTCAGCGCGCACACCACTGCCCTCCATCTCGTTCTCATGGATGTGCCTCCGGCAGAGGGTCTCCCGACCCCCGATCTGAGGTTTCAGTTGTCAGCGCTTTTTGCCGGGATTCAGTGACCGCCCGACCGTGGAGTCACGACTACCAACCTCGCCTGCTGCTCGAACCTGGCGTGCACCAGCGGGCCCAGGATATCGAGTGCTTGGGGGAGGGATGCTGCATCGAATGAACCTGTGAAGTACTGTCTCTCGAGTGTGGGATCGGTCATGCGGAATTCGACGCCGTACCAGCGCGACAGCCTCTCGAGAACTTCCGGAAGCGGCGCGCCGTCGAACGCCAGTCTCCCGCCCGTCCACGCGCCGTAGCTCTCCGGATCTCCCGTGAAGCGCGAGATCTTCCCGCGCGAGCCTACACGTGCACCGTCGCCGGGCCGCATGGTTTCCGGCGCATCCTGCGCGGACGCCGTAGCCACCACGGACGCGGCACCTGTGCGCACGGCGACGAGCGCGCTGGTATCGGCGGCGTACTCTCTCACCACGAACGACGTACCGAGATCCGTGACGGTCGCGCTGCGGGTCCGTACGCGAAACGGCCTCTCCTCGTCATGGCGAACATCGAAGTACGCCTCGCCCTCCAACACTACCACTCGTGGTCCACGCTCGGCATCGATCGCATACCGCACGCTCGTGTTGGGAGCCATGATGGCGCTACTCCCATCGGGCAGCTCCAGCGTGTCGAGCTGCGCGATGCCGGTGGAGGCCTCGAGATACTCCTGCACGCCACCGCCGCCAGCGCCGTTGCGGAGCATGTGGAACGCGACAGCGCTCGACGAGAGCCCGACCGCGATGAGCGCCGCCGCGGCCAGGGCCAGGCTGCGTCGCGGCCTGGCGGCTGCCCGTCGCGACGCGCCGGGGTACAGCTCGAACACTGGCCGCTCCCGCGGCCGTTCACGCGCCACACGTTGGCCCCCGCGGCGCGACTCACCGCCGACATCGGCATCCAGCGCCCGGGCGAGCCGTCCCTCGACTATCGCTTCCTGGATGAGATCGAGCGCGTCGGCGCGTCCGAAGAACTCCGCCGCCACGTCGGGAGCGTGCGGGTCGCCCGGCGTCACTCCATCTTCGATCAGTCGCCGCAGTGCCAGTCGAACCGACTCGGGCACGTCGTGGTCATCGCGCGCTCGTCCCATGCCCTGATGACGCACGTACTCCGCTTTTCCCCTCGTCGTCCGCAAAGCGACCGGGCCGGACCTCCAACGCGGAGGGGGGGGGGGCCCTGGGGGGGGCCCCCCCCCCGGGGGGGGGGGCGGGGCCCCCCCCCGCGGCGGGGCCCCGCTGGCGC